>BPGE01000001.1:1215934-1823901 GCA_026002875.1 Bryobacteraceae bacterium | reverse complement strand
CTCAATCTCCTCATCGCGCCCGGGCCGGCCGTAGATCGTCTTGTCGAAGCCGCCAATCATCAGGTTGTAAAGCGTCATCCCCGCCTGGCGGATCCGGTCCATTTTGGCGCGCAGCTCGGCCTCGTCCCACGGGATGCGGCCCCATGCGCTCAGCACGTGCGTGATGCCGAGCTGGCGGATGCGGCGCAGATCGCGCTCGGTGAACGTGTTCCACGCGATCTCGAGGCAGAGCTTCGGCGTGTCCGGCCCCTCCTCGAACGGCCAGGCCCGTTTCCTCGCCTGGCCGGTGACATGAACGTGCGGCGCAGCAGCCATCATTCCGGCCGCCTGCAGAGCGCGCCGCCGCGAGAATCGGCTCGACATTCAGGATCCTCCCCAGTGATCTCGGCCCGCGCACGCTCGCGCGGATCGGGAAAGACATCATATCGTGCCGCTGCAGCCGGCTCAATGCTCGGCGTCGAGCAGATGGGCGAGCCATTCGGCCGTGTGCAGGACTCGCACAGGCTGGCCCGCAGCCGCGCTGCCTCCGCGGATCTGCATCAGGCAGCCGGGACAGTCCAGCGCCACGCCCTCCGCCCCGGTGGCCGCGATCATCCGCAGCTTGCGCGCCAGCATGGCGGAGGAGACCTCCGGCATCTTCAGCGAGTATGAACCGCCCATGCCGCAGCAGACATCGCACTCCGCCATCTCACGCACCTCGTATCCGGTCGCGCAAAGCAGCTTGCGCGGCGGCTGCTCGGCGTGCAGCGTGCGCTTGAGGTGGCAGGAATCGTGATACGTCAGCGCCGGCAGTTGCCTTCCCTCGGGCAGCCGCAGCGCTCCTTCCGCAACCAGACGTTGCAGGAAGGTCGCCACGTCGACCGTCTTCCCGGCGAGCTGCTCGGCTTCGGCCAGATGCTGCTCCCCGCCGGTCTCCCGCAGCGCGCGTAAAACATCCTGCTGCAACGCGACCGTGCAGGTGGGACAGGCGGAGATCACCGCCTCGGCCTCGATGCCCGAAAACGCCTCCGCGTTGTCCCGCGCGTTGGCTGCCGCCGCATCCAGGGCGCCGCTGAAGTGCGCGGGCGCGCCGCAGCAGGTCTGTTTCTCGGGAAAGACAACCTCGATTCCCGCCCGGTTGAGCAGCCTCACGATCGCCTCTCCGATCTCCGGATACACGAAGTCGATCAGGCAGCCGGCGAACAGCGCCGCCTTGCGGTCCGAGCGCGGCTGTTCGAGCCTCGGCAAGCGGTCCCGCAGCGGCTCCGCCGCAAGTGCTGGCAGGCGGCGGTCCTTGCCCCGCCCGGAAAGCCACAGCGGCAGGTGCCGCAGATACGGCCCATCGGCCAGCGGCTTCTGTGCGAGCGAAGCGGCGCGCAGCAGAGCGTGAAACGCCCGCCGGTTGGAGACGATCGAGAACGCGGCGCGGGCGGCCAGCGGCTGCGGGGCCGCTGCCGCCGCCCGCCGGCGCACTTCAAGAATCAGCTCCGGCAGATCGATCTTCGCCGGGCAGACATCGCGGCAGGCGCCGCACTGGATGCAGAGCTGCTCCAGTCCGCGCGAGGCCTCCCATCCCTCGATGCACGCCGTGAGGACCGTGCCGATCGCGCCCGTATACACTTTGCCGAACACGTGCCCGCCCACCAGCCTGTACACGGGGCACACGTTCAGGCACGAGGCGCAGCGGATGCACTGCAGCGCCTGGCAGAACAGCGGATCCTCCGACATCTCCATGCGGCGGTGATCGTACAGGATGATGTGCATCTCCTTTGCGCCGCCTTCGGCTGCTTCCGCCGGCCCGGTCAGAATGGACACGTAGCTGGTGATCTGCTGCGCCGTGGCGCTGCGCGGGAGGGCCGCCACGATCGGCTCGATATCTTCGAACCGCTCCACGAGTTTCTCGATTCCGACGACGGCGATGTGCACGGGCGGCAGCGTCCCCACCAGCCGCGCGTTGCCTTCATTCGTGAGAAGCACCAGACTCCCCGTTTCCGCCACGGCGATGTTGGCGCCCGTGATGCCGATGTCTGCGTGCAGGAATTTCTCGCGGAGCTGCTCCCGCGCCACGCGCACCAGGCGAGGAATCTCGGCCTGAAGCCGCTCGCCCGTCTCGCGGCTGAACAGTTCGGCGACGTCCTCGCGCGTCAGGTGAATGGCCGGCAGCACCATGTGCGACGGGCGTTGGCGCGCCAGCTGCACGATCCACTCGCCGAGATCAGTTTCCTTCACCTCGATGCCCGCCTGCTCGAGCGCCGCATTCAGGTGGATCTCCTCGGTGGCCATCGATTTGGATTTCACGATCAGGCGCGCCCCGCGCCGCCGGGCCACGTCGAGGATGTAGGCGCGCACATCGGCTGGCGTGTGGAGCCGCACGGCGCGCGCGCCGCGGGCAGCGGCGGCCTCCAGAAAGCGCGCGGCGAGCCTGTCGAGCCGCTCGGCCGCATGCGCCTTGCGCTCCGCGATCCGCTCGCGCAGCGCCTCGAAGTCAAGGCCCTGGTAGGCGCGGGCGCGGCTCGCCCGGTAATCTTCGCTGAAACGCGTCAGCGCGGCGGAAAGGTGTGGATGCTCGAGAGCACGGCGGACCTGCTCGCGATGGTCAGCGGGCATGAGACGCCTCCGGTTCGTAGATCACAATGATGAGCCGCCGCGGGCCATGCACCCCAATGGTGAGCACCCGCTCGATGTCAGCCGTGCGGCTCGGGCCCGTCACCAGGGCCAGAAAAGCGCTCCGCGCCGGATTGAACTGCCTCAGCGCTGCGCCGATGTCGGCGACAATCCGGTCCGCGCGCAGCAGCGCGAGATGGACGGGCGGCAGCGTGGAAGCCAGCCGCTGCGCCGCGGCGGAGGCATCCTGCACCAGCGTCCCCGTGGCCGCGGCGCCGTAGTCAAATTCCGTAATGCCGGCATGCGCCGCTGCGGCCGTCTCCCGCGTCACTTCCAGCACAAGCCCGGGCAACATCTGCGCCAGCAGCTCCGGATGGAACATCGAGCGCAGCGGTCCGTCCGCCCACACCGCCGTGCGGCCATCCTGCCCGGCGCCCTCCTCCTTCAGGAGCCTCGCCACAGCGGCAAGAGCCGCATCGCAGGAGCGCACCTCCACCACCTCCGCCCCGGCGGCCTCCGCAGCAGTCCGGAATTTTCCGATCATCAAACCTGAAACCAGAGTATTCAATCCTGCGCCTTTGTGGAAGAGCGGCGCCCCGTCCTGCGCCGGCTCCATCTTGGATAGGATGTTTGCGGGAGTACACGACCTTGGCTCTTGAGACCAACCGACGCCACTTCTTCCTGGGCTCGCTCCTGGCCGGAGCCGTGCCCGCTGCCGGCTTCGGCAGCACGCCTTCGCTCAAACTTGCCGGCTACAAGTCGCCGAATGAGAAGCTGAACATCGCCTCCATCGGCGCCGGCGGCAAAGCGTCCAGCGATATCGCCGCCTGTGCGCCCACGGAGAACATCGTCGCCCTGTGCGACGTGGACGACCGCCAGGCTGCGGCCACCTACAAGCGCTTCGAGAGCGTGCCGAAGTACAAAGACTTCCGCCGCATGCTCGATAAAGAAGACAAGAACATCGACGCCGTCATCGTCTGCACGCCGGACCACATGCATGGCATCCAGGCCATGTGGTGCATGGAGCGCGGCAAGCATGTGTACGTGCAGAAGCCGCTCACCCGCACCGTCTGGGAAGCCCGTCAGCTGCTGGAGGCGGCGCGCAAATACAAGGTCGCCACGCAGATGGGCAACCAGGGCTACTCGAACGAAGGCACCCGCCAGGTCGCCGAAATGATCTGGGCTGGCGAGATCGGCGAAGTCCGCGAAGTCCACGCCTGGACGGACCGCCCCATCTGGCCGCAGGGGCTCACCTCCATTCCGCCGGAAGAGCCCGTCCCCGACACGCTCGACTGGGACCTGTGGCTCGGCATCGCCGACATGCGACCGTTCACGTCCGGCAAAGACACGGGCAAGTACCCGAACCGCTTCGGCGGCTACTTCTATCAGCCCTTCAACTGGCGCGGCTTTTACGACTTCGGCTGCGGCGCCCTCGGCGACATGGCCTGCCACATCCTCGGCGCGCCGAACATGGCCTTGCAGCTCGGTCCGCCGAAGAGCGTGGAGTGCATCAAAAAGGAAGGCACTTCCCCCTTCATGTTCCCCGAGCGGTCGGTGATCAGGTTTGAATTCCCCGCCCGCGGCAACATGCCTCCCGTCACTCTGTACTGGTATGACGGCTGCAAGGAGACGCCCAGGATCGAGGGCGTGCCGGAAGGCGAGTGGCTCGGCGACATGCCCTTCCTGATGGGCGGCGGCCAGGGCCAGCAGGGAGGCCCGCCGCGCCAGGCGCAGCGCACCGGCTACGTCGGCCGACTCTTCGATTGGGAGCAGTACGAGGCCATGCGCAAAGAGCCCGACAAGCTCCGTTTCCCGCCGCCCGATGGCGCGCTGTTCGTCGGCAGCAAGGGCATGATCACTACCGGCACGTACGGCGAGCAGACCCGGCTCATTCCGGCGGAGAAGATGAAGGACTACCGCTTCCCCGCCCCGCTGCTGACGCGCTCGCCCGGCCACTACCGCGACTGGATCCGCGCCTGCAAGGGCGGCGAGCCCGCCTGCTCCAACTTCGAAGTCGCCGCGCCGTTCACCGAATGGATGCTGCTCGGCGTCATCGCCCTGCGCGTCGAGGGCAAGCTCGAGTACGACCCCGTGAAAATGCGCTTCACCAACAACAACGAGGCGAACAAATACCTCAAGCCCACCTTCCGCAAGGGCTGGTCGTTCGCCTGATCCGTTCCTCCTCTGCGGAGGAGACAGGAAGCCGGCGCGGCGCTTCCATCCACGGGGCCCGCGCCGGCATCTGTTTGAAAGGGTGCAGTAAAATGAAGAGCGCTGGAAGGGTGGCCGAGCGGTTGATGGCAGCGGTCTTGAAAACCGCCAACGGTGAAAGCCGTTCGTGGGTTCGAATCCCACCCCTTCCGCCACGCCGCTGACTCCGCCCTCTGCTTCCCGGAAAGGAACCTCAGCCTTGCCGCAACGCCTGATTGTGGCCATCACCGGCGCCTCCGGCGTCATTTACGGCATCCGCACTCTCGAGGCTTTGCGCCAGATGCCGGAGATCGAAACCCACCTCGTCATGAGCGCCGCCGCCCGCGCCACCATCGGCGCGGAGACCAACCTCGCGCCGCGCGATGTCGAAAAGCTCGCCTCCGTCGTCCACCCGAACGCCAACATCGGCGCCACCATCGCCTCCGGCTCGTTCGAGACCATGGGCATGATCGTCGCGCCCTGCTCCATCAAGACCCTTTCGGCCATCGCCAACTGCTACAGCGCCGATCTCATCGCCCGCGCCGCCGACGTCCAGCTCAAGGAAGGCCGCCCCGTCCTGCTGCTCGTCCGCGAAACCCCCCTCCACCGCGGCCACCTCCGCCTGATGCAGATGGCCGCCGAACAGGGCGCCATCATCATGCCCCCGGTGCCCGCCTTCTACAACACCCCCCAGACCGTGGACGACATCGTCAACCAGACCGTCGGCCGCGCCCTCGCCCGCATCGGCATCCGCACCAACCTCGCGGGCGAATGGGGCGGCCTCGGCAGCCGGGTGATTTGACGCGCACGTACAGTTAGCGTCTCTGCGGTGGGGCATAATCCCCATGTAAAATGGACTCTTCGGTCTGATACTCCGCAATTTTGCGGGCTTCGGGCCGCTGCCCGGCATGGACTGAAAATTGCATATCCGGGCGCAAGGAGTTCTCTCAGCATGGCGTCCTCGACTTCCGCTTCGCCCCGCGAACACCTGCAAACCCTGCCCGGCGACGATGTCCGGCAGGTCATGTGGCGGTTCGCCGACCGCTACGATCTCCAGATGCTGGTGCAGAGCACGCGCGCCGTCGCGCGCGGTCCCGTCGCGCGGCTGGTGGCCGAAGGCGGCCGCCACACCCACGACTGGACGCCGGAAAAGCACGCCCTGCTGAAGGAGTTCGATGCCGCAGGCATCACCGCCGCGTATCTCGAGCCCGAAGAGGGCGGCTTTCTGGAAGGCCCGAAAAACCTCGCGCTCGCGCTCATCGCCTTCGAGCTCGCCTGGGTGGATGCGGGCGCGGCCACCTGCTCGCTGGCCACGCATCTCGGCCTGGCGCCCATCCACGAGCGCGGCACCCCCGAGCAGCGCCTCCACTACATGAGCCTCGCCGCTCCCGCGCCGGACCGCGAGCCCAAACGCGCCGCTTTCGCCCTCACCGAGCCCATCCCCTATGTCGGCGTCGAAACCGGCATGCTCGGCGGCAAGGTCCGGATCGCCGAGTGGCCCGAAGGCGGCGAGCCCATCCTCGAAGTCTCCAAGCGCGGCCGTTTCATCACCAACATGGCGTTCGCCAACTTCGTCACCGCCGCCGTCGACTCGGACGATCCCCGCATCAAGGGCTCCTGCATGGTGATTCTCGAAGAGACCGATCCGGGCGTCTTCGACCGCGGCACCCCGACGCGCAAGCTCGTCCATCAGCTCTCCGCCACCAACGACCCCGTCTTCCAGCTGCGCGTCCCCGCTTCGCGCATCGTCGGCGGCTACACCGTGAAGGACGGCGTCCTCATCCCGAACTACGACCACGGCTCGATCATCGAAGCCGTCTTCCGCCGCACCCGCGTCACCGTCGGCCTGATGACCTCGGCCAAGCTGCTGTCCTCCATCGAGCCGCTCATCCGCTACCACCGCGACCGGTTCCGCGGCTCTGAGGCCGTCTCGCCCGGCTCGCCGCGCTATGAGCTCGGCCTGCAGCAGAAAGAAGACGTCACCCACCGCCTCATCGACATCTGGGCGGCGGGCGAGGCCAGCGCCTCGCTCGGCTTCGCCACGGCGCGCCTGTTCGATCAGCTCGACCCCATTGAGCGCGAAAAAGACCGCGTGCTCGCCGAACAGGGCGTGCATGGCGGCATGGCCGCCGTCAAAGCCCTGCGCAAGCGCCAGCACGAGGCGCTCGAGTTCATCGAAATGCAGGCGCACAACGCCGCGCTGCGCAACGAAGAGCGCTTCCAGCGCCTCGCCGCCGACCCCGTGATCCAGTACATCGTGCTCGACGCCCAGGCCAACGTCCTCTGCCCTGCCACCAAGCTCTGGAACACCGGCCACGGCAGCGTCATGATGCGCGAAGCCGTCAGCCTGATGGGCGGCTACGGCATCACCGAGGACTGCCCCGGCTTCCTCGGCTACAAGTGGATGGACTCGCAACTTGAAGCCACTTACGAAGGCCCCGAGGCCGTGCAGCGCCGCCAGCTGTCGCTCACCATGACGAACGAAGTCTTCCAGGCGCAGTTCCGCAACTGGATTCACGAAATGCGCCAGATCGCCTCGATCGAGCCCGGCACCGGCGCCTGCACCCTGGCCAGCGCCATGCACCTCTGGCAGTGGACGCTCAACCATCTGCAGCACGCCACCGACTCCAACGGCCAGAAGCTCTACCAGTCCAACCGCCAGGGCGTCACCTTCCCCATGGCCGACGCGCTCTGCTGGCTGCTCGCCGCGCGCTGCCTGATCCTCGACGTCGAACATCTCCGCCGCCACGGCGCGGAAGTGATCCAGCAGGGCTTCCGCGGCACCGTGGATTTCCTCACCGATCTCTGCCACGTGCAGGCTGCGCATGCAGCCGGACAGGCCGCCCGCATCTGCACGGAGCTCGTCTTCGGCTTCCTGCGCCATCCCTCCTGGGATGACGACCCGCAGTGCGCCGCCTGCTGCTTCAACGAACCCGAGCTGCGCCAGATCGAAAGCGTCGTCCCCGGCGCCAGCGGTTTCACCGGCGACTACTTCCGTGAAGACGGCGGCCATGAAACCAAAGCCGGACCCTGCGTGCGCGCGCCGGGGCTGGCCGATTTCTCGCGCCTGCGCGCCAAGCTCGACGGCTGCCTCGCCGGCGCGCTGCTGGCCAAGGACCGCGCCGCGGAATCGGTGCAGAAAGTCATGATCCCGGCCGCGCTCGACTATCCGCAGTAAGCCCCCTTCACGGCCATGCACGAAGAACTCACGGATCAGCCGCAGGCGCAGCCGCTCGACGCCGACATCGTCTGCACGGGCTTCGGCCCCGCCGTGGCGGGCTTCCTCCGGACTCTCACGCAAGGTCTCCAGAAGCCCGAAATGGCGGGCGTCGAATCGAAGGCCATGCCTGGCCTGCCGCCCCAGATCGTCTGCTACGAGCGCGCCGACGACATCTCCTTCGGCGTCTCCGGCGTGGTCACGCGAGCCCGCGCCATCCGCAACTCGATTCCCGGCCTCGACCCCGCCGAAATCCCCCTCGCCGCCCGGGTGCGTGACGAGCAGCTCATCTACCTGCTGGATCCCTGGGGCGTCACGCGCCGTCCCGCGTGGATGCGGCTGGCCGACCAGCTCTGCCGCGCATTCTCCGGCGTGCTCGGCGTCGCCCATGAAGGTCTCGCACTGCCCTGGGTGCCTGAGTTTCTCCACAAGCAGGACGGCTTCATCTTCTCGCTCGGCCAGTTCAATCAGTGGGTGGGCCAGCAGGTGATGATGTCCGGGCTCGCGCAGATCTGGCCCGCCACGCCCGTCGCCAGCCCGCTCATCGAAGAGGACCGGGTGGCCGGTGTCCGCCTCGCCGCCGATGGCAGCGAGGTGCGCGCCGCGCTCACGGTCGTCGGCGACGGTCCCGTCGGCGCCGTCGGCCGCCAGCTCGACGGGCACTTCGGCATGCCCGCCGGCCACCGCCGCGACGAGTGGGCCGTCGGCATGAAGATGGTCATCGACCTGCCCGAGTCCTGCACCCTCGAAGAGGGCACGGTCTGGCACACCATCGGATTTCCCGAACCCGAGATCTTCGGCTTCCTCTACGTCCATCCAGGCCGCATCGCCAGCGCCGGCATCTTTGTCCCCTCATGGATGGACAGCCCGGTGCGCACGTCGTACCGCTACCTCCAGCACTTTATCCAGCACCCGTATCTCTGGCGGCACCTCAAAGGCGGACGCCTCCGGAGCTGGGGCGCCAAGTCTCTTCTCGAATCCGGCCGCCGCGGCGAACCCTTCCTCGCAGGCCACGGCTACGCCCGCATCGGCGAGTGCTCCGGCTCCACCAACGTGCTCACCGGCTCGGGTGTCGACGAAGCGTGGCTTACTGGAACGCAACTCGCCGAAGCCGTCCTCGAACTGTTGCGCGAAGGCAAACCCTTCACCCGGGAGAATCTCGAAAACACCTACGTCGCGCGCCGCCGCGCTTCCTGGCTCGAGCGCGAATCGCAGACGGCTGAAAGGGCGCGCAACGGCTTCCAGTGGGGGCTGCTGCCCGGCTTCCTCGGCATGGCGCTGGCCGGACTCACCGGCGGCCGCCTCTCCCTGCCCCGTCCCCGCGAAGACCGCCATCCGAAAAAACTTGCCGACTATTACGCCGGGCGCCTCTCGCGCTCCGAAATCGAGCGCGCCCGCCGGCGCGCCGAAGCCGAAGCCCGCCCCCTGCACGACATCCTGATGGACCTGTGCGGCTGGCCGCCGGTCGAGTACGACGGCCAGTTGCTCGTCTCCCATCAGGACGCCCTGCTGATGGGCGGCAAGGTCCAGGCGCCCGCCGATTTCCCCGATCACGTCGTCTTCCGCAGCCCGCAGCTTTGCCTGCAGTGCGAGGCGCATCTGTGCGTCGAGATCTGCTCGGGCGAAGCCATCCGGATTTCGCCCGAAAATCCAGCCGGTGTTCCGGCTTTCGACCGGGAAAAATGCGTCCATTGCGGGGCGTGTTTGTGGAATTGTCCCGTGTCCAATATCGAGTTTTGCGCCGCCCCGGGCGGCCTCCATTCCGCGGAAAACTGAGACATTTTTATGCCGTACCAAATCATCGTCTGCGGGGGCCTCGCGCCCGATCCGCTCCAGACCCTCGAGCCGGTCTTCGACCCGGCCAGGCCTTCTCTCAAGAACGAACTCATGCTGCCCGCGGTCTTCGACCCCTGGGCCGCCCATGCGCTCTATGAAGCCGGGCATCTCGCCAGACAGCATCCCGGCTCGGTGGTGCGCGTCGTCAGCCTCGCTCCCAAAGCCAAGCTCCAGCAGGTCATGATGACCGTCGCCCAGAAGCTTCCCCTCGAGCTCGTCGCGCTCGACGGTCCCGGCGGCGGGTTCACCGACGCCGCCGCCGTCGCTGCGGCGCTCGCGGACGCCATCGCCGCCATGCCGGACCTCGACCGCTCGCGGCTGCTGCTCTTCGGCGGCTGGGAATCGGCCACCCGCGGCGCCGGCGCCGTCATGCAGCGCGTCGCCGAGCGGCTCGGCATCACCGAGCAGTTCCTCGCCGTGGACGAACTCTCCGTGGAAGCGGACGGTTCGCTGCTCGTCAAGGAGCGCATCGAAGGCGGACGCCATCAGATCTCCCGCTGCTCTTCTCCGCCCGTCATGCTCGCCTGGGCCACCGGCAACCTGCCCGAGCCGCCCAACCACCCGCAGACCGGCATGGCCAACATGCGCGTCATCATGCCTGCGCTGCAGAAAGCCAAACCCGTCGCCCTCGAACCGGCGGCCGAATTCCTCCGCACGGCGCTGCCGTCTGTCATCCGCCAGACCCGCGTCGTCAAGGATGTCCCCGCAGCGGAAATCGCCCGGGAAATCGCTGAATGGATCCGGCAATAAGGAGCGCAACGTCCATGGAAAAGACTCTCGTTTTGCTGCACACCGTGGATGGCCAGGTCCCGCAGGCCGGCCTGGAAACGCTGGGATTGGCGAAAAGTCTCGGCGGCGAATTCGACCTCGCCGTTCTGGGCGCGGGCGCCGCTTCGGCCGCGCAACAGATTTCAGGCGGCGCTGCCGGAGTGCTGGCCGTCGAAGGCGATGCCTTCGCCGTCTCGCGCTATGCCACCGACGCCGCCGCCTGCGAAGCCCTCATCCGCGCCTCCGGCGCTCCGCTGATCCTTGCGCCCGACACGATGCGTTTCCACCGCGCCCTGCCCGGCGTCGCCGAGCGCCTCAGCGCAGCCATCGACACGCACGTCGTCTCTCTCAATTCCGAAGGCGCCGTCGAGCGCTGGTACTACCGCCAGCGCATCGAGGCTTCGCTCAGGCGCGCGCAGCGCCCGTGGATCCTGCTTGTCGAGCCCGGCTCGCAACCCGCCGCTGCGCCTCAGCCGGGCGCGGCACCCGAAATTCTGAGCGTCTCCTGCGACACCCGCACCAAAATCGAGGGCTTCTCCACGCCGCTCGCCGGCGAGCAGACCATCCGCCCCGACGCGCCTCTGCTCTTCGTCGCCGGCGCCGGCTGGACCAAGAAGCAGAAAGACGGCGCCGTGCATGTCGAGGAAGCCGCCAATCTGATCCTCGATTTCGTCCGCCGCACCCAGTGCTCGCTCGGATCGTCGAAGTCCCTCGTCGATCTCTCCGGCGAAGGCCAGGCGGTGCTGCCCTTCCTCACGCACCTGCACCAGGTCGGCCAGACCGGCTCCTCGCCGCGCCATAAAAAGGGATTGGCCACCTGCTGCCACGGCGAAGAGCCGCACGTCGTCGGCTGGCGTTTCATCCAGGAGCGCCGCGCCATCAACCTCGACCCCAACTGCGGCTGGGTCCGTGGCAAAGCCGACGTCGTCTATGTCGCCGACGCCTTCGAGGTCATGCGCGAGCTGCTGAAGCTGATCTGATCGCCCGCAGGCGCCCTTGCAACAACGCCATCCGCAAAACCACAGGGCAGCGGCTGCATCCCAACCGTGTCGGCCGCGCCCTACCCTGCGGGCTTCCCCTCGCGCAAGCGCGAGGGCTGCATCCCAACCGTGTCGCCCGCGCCCTCTGCTGCGGGCTTCCCCTCGCGCTTGCGCGAGGGCTGCATCCCAACCGTGTCGCCCGCGCCCTCTGCTGCGGGCTTCCCCTCGCGCTTGCGCGAGGGCTGCATCCCAACCGTGTCGCCCGCGCCCTCTGCTGCGGGCTTCCCCTCGCGCTTGCGCGAGGGCTGCATCCCAACCGTGTCGCCCGCGCCCTCTGCTGCGGGCTTCCCCTCGCGCTTGCGCGAGGGCTGCATCCCAACCGTGTCGCCCGCGCCCTCCGCTGCGGGCTTCCCCTCGCGCTTGCGCGAGGGCTGCATCCCAACTGCGCCTGCCTGGCAAGCGCGAGCAGGCGGTCCCAACCCTGCTCCGCTCAGCGCACGATTTCGGAAGAAGCCGGACGCGCTCAGCGCGCGGCGCGCTCAGCGGATCCCGCTGGCGCGCCCGCGCAGTCGTAGATGCGGTAGTGGCCGTAACTCCTCTCCAGCACGCAAAGACTCTGGATCACTTCCTGCAGCTGCGGATTCAGCCCCAGGAAATCCGGCCCGTTGCCTTCCGTGAAGACAGCGTAGCGGGCCTTGCCTTCCGTCAGAATCCGCCGCGCGGCTTCGGCCCTCTCAGCCCCCCCGAAGATGTAGCCGTAATTCTCAAAGTACCGCCTCCCCGCGCGGAACCCTACATCTTTCATGGAAAGAATCGCGTCGCCAGGCTGCGTGTGCTGCTGAATGAAGCACACCGTCTCCTCGAACCCCTCCTGCCCGTAGTTGTACGTCGTCGAGTACGGCGCACGGGCCATGGCCAGCGCCATTCCCGCCATCAGACCGGCGTAGGAGATCACGCCTCCAGCCGTCAGCGCGGCTGCCAGCCTGCGGCGCCCCATCGCCAGCCCGGCTAGCAGGGCCGCGGCAGGCAGCCACAGCGCCAGCGCTTCGCCGCGGCTGATTCCAGCCTCCAGCACGATCCGGTCCCGCAGCCACTTGCCCGAAATCACGAAGCAGACCGCAAACAGGCTGCCTGCCGCCAGCAGACTCCACCAGGGGGATGCCAGACGCAGCTCCGCCATCCGCCGCCACCCGGCTGCGGCGCAGAACGCCACGCAAGCCACGATCACTCCCCAGCCGACAAACACGTACTTGAACGGCGCCCGCCCGAAGGTGTACGTGAGCCCGAGGTAGAATCCGCTCACCACGAGCGCCCAAAGCAGCACGATCGCCGCATCACGGCTCCGCCTGTCTCCCTTGCGCCACCGCCACACGAGCCCGGCTGCGGCGCCCGCGGCGCCCGCCCACGGCAGCAGCCCGGACCAACGAACCTGCCAGTTCGACATGTCCAGAAAGATGCGCCAGTGCCCCGCCAGCCACTCCCAGCCGGAACTCGCCCCGCTGCGCTGCGTCAGGCTCGCCAGCGTAAACCGGAACGTGTAGCCGACATCCTGTCCCGTAGCCCGCCCATAGACGAAGTAGCTCGCCAGGAACAGCGCCGCTCCCGCAGCCAGCGCCCCGCCGCCGTTGAGCAGCGCCCTCCGCCAGCCAAGCCTCGGAACCAGCAGCAGGACCGCCGCGGGCGCAACCGAGAGAACCGTCGTCAGCTTGGCCCACATGGACAGCGCCATGAGGACCGCCACCAGGATCCACTCCGCCGCTTTCACTTCATCCCGCCGCGGCTCCCCATCCCGCCAGCCGATGCGCAGCGCAGCCGCCAGGAGTGCCGTCAGCAGCGGACCGTAAATCGACGTATCAATGTCGAGCACTGCCGCGCATTGCAGCGTGAACGGATTCAGCAGGAACAGCGCCCAGAACCACGGCGCCGCCGCCCGCGCCTTCTCTCCATACAGCAGCCTCAGCCCGTACAGCACCACCCATCCGTGCAGGAAAAGACACGCCAGGCCGAACAGCCTCGCCTGCGCCTCGCCGGGTCCCCACAGCCGGAACCACGCCGCCAGGCTGTAAATGTACAGCGGCGGATGATAGAGCCCCGAGTGGCGCGGGTTCTCCTCGCCCCGGTAATAAATCGGCAGGCCCGTCTCCGCCGTGGCCTTGGCCACCGCGGGGAAGTCCATGTTGTCGAGGTACAGCGGCTTCGCCACCGGAATGGCGAACAGGATCACGGCCGCGGCCGCCGCCAGCCACGCCGGCCAGCTCTTCAGACTCAGGCCGGCCGCGCCGGCGCCGCCCGGACAAGCATCTGTTTGGCGAGTGGCTTCCATGGTGACATCAGATACAACCGGATCAGATGGCGGTTCACGGGCAGCCGGGAGACGATCGAAAACGGAAGAAATCCCGGCCGGCATTCCAGAATGCGGTACCCGTTCGCCTGGAGAAAATCGCACAGGCTGATATCCGAATACACGGCGATATGCGTATAATCATCGAAATATTCTTTATACGCACGCCGGTAATTCGGCTGCAGAATCACGAGTTGCCCCCCCGGCGCCAGCTTGGCGCGGACCTGTTCCAGGCAGAGCGCGAAGTCGGCCTGCGTCAGGTGCTCGAACAGGTTGCTCGCGAACGCCAGATCCACCGAGCCGTCTTCCAGAAAGCCGAGATCCGTCGCGCTGCCCGTATGCACCGCGACTCCCGGCGCGGCGTGCTGCGCCGCCACGGGAGACAGCTCCACGGCGGTTTTTCTGCCCGCCCGCACGTTGTTGATGAAGTGGCAGTAGCCCGCGCCCAGCTCCAGCACGTGCCCCCCCGGCGGCACAAGCGCCGAAAAATAGTAGTCGCAGAGCGCTTTCCACAGCACTTCGCGCCGGGGGTCGAAACGGAAGCGGGATTCGAAGTAGCTCATTTCTTGCGCGCCGGCCATCCTGCCACCAGCCCCGCGATCATCCGCAGCCCCACCGTCAGCGCCCTCCAGTTGCTCCGGTTGCCTCCCTTGCTCGCCCCTACCCGGTTGTGGAACGTGACCGGGCATTCCACGACATGGAACCCGCGAGCGAGCGCGACATCCAGAAAATGGGCGTTGAACTCGAGGTTGACGGCGGGATTCAGATGCGGCAGCAGCCTCCGCAGCGCCTCGTTCCGGCACAGCTTGTATGTCGTGCCCACGTCCGTGAACGTTCCCCGCCCGATATGTTTCGCCTCCAGCAGCTTGCCCACGAAGAAATTCCCATAGTACATGAACGTCGTCAGCTGCGTTCTCCGCTCGCGGAGCTGCTCGACAATCCGGGTCCCGTTGACGATCTCCGCATGCGGAATGTAGGCCAGGAATTTGTCGATGTCGTACGCCCGGAAAGTCATGTCTCCTTCGCACAGCAGCGTCAGTTCCGTGTCCTGCTGCGCGCAGCCCTCCGTCAGGCAGCGGTACACGCACCATCCGTAACCCTGTCTCGTCTCGGTAATGACGGTCGCTCCCGCCTCCACGGCTGCAGCCGCCGTGCCGTCGGCGCTGTTGTTGTCCACCACGATCACCCGTTTCACCTGCGGATGGGACGCAAAATCCCGCACCGCCGCCCCGATGCTTTCCTCGTCGTTGTATGCCGTCAGCACGACGGTCAGGCTGCGGTTCGCGGGCGGCTTCCATTCCACCCGCCGGTCATGGCGCTTCACGGGCAGGAGCACGAACAGATCGATGCACGCCAGCACCGCTCCCGCCCACACAGAACAGCCGCTCCACAGATAGACCTGCTCCAGCCACGCGTGCGATCCGGACCATGACGCAATCCGCAGCGCCAGATCAGCCGCTGCACCAACGGAAAAAACCACAAAGCCCGACAGCCCGAGAAGCAGTCCAAAGAGCAGCAGCGGAAGCGAATCAGCTCTCATCTCGGCGGCTTCTCTTCCCCTGGGATGCGGGCTTCCGCGGACCGCCCCTCACGTCGCGCTTTGCACCAGCAGGAAGGCGCACCCCGCCCTGCAGGATACTCGGCAGGACAGCTCATTGCGGAGGGAAATGATGCGTACCCGGATGCCATTCGACAAAGCTGTCATTGTAGCACCCCGCCCCGCGCCGGCAACCCGGTTCCGCATCCGGACGCCCCTTGCGTGCCCCGCGCGCCTGTGTCCGGATTCAGCGGATCTCTGCTAAGGCTGATACGGCAGCAGGAACGGGACGATCGACCGGGCCGCTCCCTGCGTGACGGTCAGCGGAATCGTCGCGCCAGCCGCCTCCACGCCCGCCAGCCGGATCTCCACCAGCCACGTGCCGGGCAGTTCGGGATTCGGCCGGACAGCCGTCACAGCGTGCTCCACGGCGCCCGTGAACACGCGGATGCTACCCAGCATCGGATCCTGCTCCGTCAGCGGTCCCACCCCCAGAATCACGATCTCGCCCGCCCGCGCCGGCGAGGCGGTGGACACCGGACTCCCGTCCAGCTTCCGCGCAAAGATCACGCTCGGCGGCACGGGGCGCACTTCCAGGGCTGCAGGAAGCGCCTCGACGCCGCCCACTCTCAGCCGCAGCAGATGCGCGCCCGCCCTCAGCTGCGGCGGAATCTGGATCGTCAGACGCCCTTCCGAAACATTCAGCACACTCGCGGTCACTCCGCCGAGCGTCGCCGCAACGCTGCTCAGCTGCACCGTTGGCGGCAGCCCCGGCACGGTCAAGACCGCAGCCGCGCCCGGGTGCAGATACTGCTCCTGCAATTCCGACATCCGCACAAACAGCCTTCCGTTGGCGGGCAGCACCGTCACCGTAGAGGCCATCCTCAACGATGCCAGCCCCACCGTCGCCGTCACCGGCGCGACGGTTGGAATCGCAGCCTCCCGCGCTGCCAGCCAGGCGATCGCCGTGCCTTCTCCGGTCGCCCACACTTTCCGCACAGCCACATCGCTCGTTCCTGTTCCGAGCGAAGGCGTCCACCTCCGCAGATCCGCCCCGGACACCGTGAACTCCACTGCCATCTCCGTTCCCGCCGGAATCTGCACATCTTCCATGGATGCGGAGAGCTCGGGAGCATTGGCATACCAGACGGATGGAGAAGCGTCTCCATGCGAGAACAGCGAACTCTGCCCGTCCCGGTTGAACGCCACCAGCACTCCGCGGTGCCCGTTCGGCGCCGGCGGCAACGTCGCCAGCAGCTTCCCATCCTGAGACTGCGTCACGCAGGCCACTCCATCCACCCACACCGCCGTCGTCTCCGACAACCCCCTGCCCTGCAGCACCAGCCGCCCCGATTCATCCTGCGCCACAGAGTCGATCGAAGGAGGCGTGCTGCGCGCAATCAGAATTCCCGATGGCAGCACATACTGCTCGTTGTTGTTGCGGAACAGCAGGTGCCGCGGTCCCTCGCCGGACACGGGCGACACGGAAATGTCCGCCATCAGATACCCCGACGCATACGGCCTCAGCGTGCCGGCGATCACCGTCTCCGGCGCGTTCAGAATCGACAGCGAAAAACCGGGCGTCGCAGCCGTCGCCCCGAATCCCGTAAAGACAGTGCTGCTGTTGCCGCCTGCCAGCTGCACGACCGTCGGCTTGATCACGTTCCGCCCGAAAAACGAGTACGTCTGCACCGAGTGCAGATTCACCGAAGCCCGCGGAATCACGCTGAAATCCACTCCGTCCGCCGGAGCCCCCGCCTGCACCTGCACGGGAATCCCGGGCGCGATCCCCCCGTAAAACGCCACATCAAACGCGCCGCCCGGCAGAATCCGCCCCGCCGGACCTGAAGGCAGCTCCAGGTTCACCGGCTGCGGCTCTCCGGAAATCGCCGGCGGCAGCGGGTGCGCGTACACATGATAAGGTCCCGGCGGCAAACCCTCGATACGGTAACTTCCGTCGGGCGCCGTCAGTGCGCTCACAGCGTCGCGCCCCGGTATAAAGGCGACCACCGACGCCAGCGCCACGCCGCGCCCGTTCATCAGCACCCGACCCTGGATCGATCCCGTCGTCCGCCGGAACTCCTCCGTCGGGTACAGCACCGACAGCCCGGCAATATCGTCCTGCGCCAGCGGCCGCGCCTTCGTCGTGGCGCGCGTGATCTCCGTCGACATCACGCTGGAAGTCCACGTGTGCTGCAGCCCCAGCGTATGGCCGAACTCATGGACCACCGTCAGGAAGAACCGCTCCGTCCAGCTTGGCCGCGCGGCCAGATTTCTCGGCAGCCGCAGCACGGAGCGCGCAATCGGCGTGAACCGCCCCTCGGGTCCTTCTTCTGCATCCAGCCGCGAAATCGGCCCGCCCTGCGCAATGATGCCCGGCGGCAGCTCGTCCGTGAACTCCACCTGAATGTAGGGCGCGCCCATCTCCGCCCCGGCCTCGCGGAACCCTCCGAACGCCAGGCGGATCTCGGCGCTCTGCACGCCGTTCCACACCGCCGCCGCCGCGCGGATCTGGCTGATCACCGCCGCCTCGGAATCCCCCTCGGCGAGCGTCAACGGACCGTTCATCGAAATGAAGTACGGCACCGTTTTTCCGGGCAGCGCGCGCAGATCGAATTTCTCGTAAATCGGCACGAACGGCGCTTGCGCCGAGCTGTACCGGACGAAGTGGTAGTACGCCGAGGCTGGCAACGCCAGCAGCAGAATCGCCGCCGCTGCCCTGCGCCCCGTCACTGCGCCTCCCTCCTCGCCGCCAGCTTCGAAATCAGCTCCCGCAGCCCCGCCAGCGACAGCTTCACCCCGCTGTCCTCCACCGCCCGCCCCTGCCGGTCCACGAACTCCGCTTCGATCTTGCTCCGGAACAGCGCCTCGCCCCCTTCACCCGCCGTCTTGAGTTGAAAAACCCCCTGGCTCAGCCCGATCACCTGTACCAGCCCCCGCGGACTCGCCCACAGGAACAGCACGTATTCGACGCCCGGCTCAAGCACGGGCGCCCCCGCAATGCTCTGCCGGTACCGCCCGTAGGTGCCCCCGGGCACATAGACCTCCGCCGGCGCCGGCGCCGCGCCCTTCAGCACCTCCGACACCTGCAGCCGGTACACCGTGTAGATCATCGATCCCCGCTGCACCGAGCCTGCCGCCGTTGCACGCCCCCGCACGATCGCCGTCGACTGCTGCACCATCTCCTCGATGCTCAGCTTCTCGAGCGTCGTCGCCCAGGCTGCCGCGGCAGCCAGAGCCAGCATCAGGACGGACACACAACGGCGCATCACAGATTTCCACAGCCTGTGGAGCAAACTGCCTGCCACGATGAAGCCGCAGCAGAATCAACGACTTCCCGAAACCGCCCGGCGCCCGGCTGCGTCGCCCTGACACAGTCTGGGGCAGACCTGACCCACCCGGTCCCGCCCCGCCTCAGCTCTCCGCCCGCACCACCAGCACCGGCGCCTGCACCCCGTGCCGCACCTCGTTGATCGTCGCCCCGAACACCAGATCCATCACTCCCCGGTGCCCGTGCGCACCCATCACGATCAGGTCCGGCTTCAGCGCCCGCGCATGCTGGATGATCAGCTTCCGCGTCTCCTTCCCATGCAGGATCACCAGCCGCGGTTCCAGCCCCGCGCGCGCCACTGCCTCGGCGAGCTCTTCGAAATACCGCCGCCCCAGCTCGATCTCCGCCGTCCGCGCCTGATCGCCATACACCTGGCTCGTCACCCCTTCTTCCACGTGCAGCAGGTGAATCACCGCCCCGTGCGGCTTGCCCAACGCCACCGCATGCGCCAGCGCCACCCGGTCAAGCTCGGAATGATCCACCGGCACCAGAATCTGCCGGTACGCCGGCTCGGCGAACCGCAGCTCCCCGGCCTCGGGCATCACCGCCGCCGCGCGATCCCTCAGCCGCGCCGTCGCCACATACACCAGCAGCCCCGCCAGCGGCGCCATCAGCGCCACCGCCGCCCAATGCGGCAGCCCGCTCAGCTCCACCCACCCCAGCCACAGGTTCAGACTGACGATCAGCGCTGAGCAGACCACTCCCAGCGCCTTCACCCATCCCGGATTCGCCAGCTCGCCCATCCGCCGCCGGTCCCCCGTGAACCGCACCAGCGGCACGATCGCAAACGGCAGCTGCAGGCTCAGCACCACCTGGCTCAGGATCAGCAGCCGGTAAGCCCCTTCATTGCCCGCATAGTGGATCGCCAGCGCCGCCGGCACGATCGCCACCCCACGCGTGATCAGCCGCCGCAGCCAGGGCTGCATGCGGAAATTCAGAAACCCCTCCATCACGATCTGCCCCGCCATCGTCCCCGTGATCGTCGACGATTGCCCCGAAAACAGCAGCGCCAGCGCAAACGCCGCCCCGGCGAGCGTCGTCCCCAGCAGCGGCGTCAGCATCGCGTGCGCCTGCCCGATTTCCGTCACCGTCAGCCCGTTCTTGTAAAACGTCGACGCCGCCAGAATCAGGATCGCCCCGTTCACGAACAGCGCCCCGTTCAGCGCGATCGCCGAATCCACCAGGTTGAACCGGCACGCCGCCCGCTTCGAGTCCGCGTCCGCCCCGAACGACCGCGTCTGCACCAGCGACGAGTGCAGATACAGGTTGTGCGGCATCACCGTCGCCCCCAGCATCGCCACCGCGACGTACAGGCTCTCTGAATCCAGCCGCGGCACCAGCCCTCCCGCCACCTCCCCCCACGCCGGGCGCGCCAGAAAAATCTCGATCGCAAAACACCCCGCGATCACCGTGATGAAAATCAGAATGATCGACTCGATCAGCCGGATCCCGAACCGCCCGAACCACAGGATCAGCAGCGTGTCGGCGGCCGTGATCAGCACCCCCGCCATCAGCGGCAGCCCGAACAACAGATGCAGCCCGATCGCCGCCCCCAGCAGCTCCGCCAGATCGCACGCCGCAATCGCGATCTCCGCCAGCACCCACAGCGCATGGCTCACCGGACGCGGATACGCCTCCCGGCACGCCTGCGCCAGATCCCGCCCGGTGACGATCCCCAGCCGCGCGCTCAGCGTCTGCAGCAGGATCGCCATCAGGTTCGACACCACCAGCACCCACAGCAGCCGGTAGCCGAACCGCGACCCCGCCTCGATGTCCGTCGCCCAGTTGCCGGGGTCCATGTAGCCCACGCTCACCAGGTACGCCGGTCCGGCGAAGGCGAACATCCGCTTCCACAGCGACGGGTGCGCCGTCGGAACCGACGAGTGCACCTCAGGCAGTGAAGGCGCAGCGGAGCCCATCGTGTTCCCTAGTGTAGCGTGCGGCGGCGCGCGCACACCGCCGCCGCCAGGCACGCCAGCGCCGTCAGCGCCCCGCCCGCCATCGCACTCCCCGGACGGTAGACGAACTCCACCCGGTGCGCGCCCCCCTCCACCACCACGCCCCGCACCGCCGCATACGCTTCATGAATCCTCGCCGGACGCCCGTCCACCCGCGCCCTCCACCCCGGAAACCACGTGTCGGTCAGGATCACCATCCCCTTGCACGCCAGCCGCGCCTCCACCACCACGCGGTTCAGTCCGTACTCGGCGATCCGCGCCTCTTCCCCTCCCCCGCACCGTTCCAGCTCCGGAACAGGTCCGGGCAGAAATGTTTTCACCGCCATCTCCTCCCGGATCCGGTACAGCTCTCCCGCCGCGTGCGCCCGGTTGTCGATCCCGAAAGCCTCGTGCACGATGAACGCCCGCGGCAGCACCCCCTCCGCCTCGTAGACCCGCAGCCCGTCCGCCCCCGCGAACACCTCTTTCGGATGCCCCGCCGACGGCGTCTGCGCCACGCGCCACCGCACCCCGAACAGCCGCTGCGCGTGCTCCGTGTGCAGCTCGTGCCGGTAGATGTTTTCCGTCACGCTCGCCAGATACCCCTGATGCTGCTGCTCGCCATGCCAGTCGCCGAAGTTGTAGGGAACCGCCGAGTCATCCACCTCCGCGCGCCATTGCCCGCCCTGCGCCCGCAGCCACTGCGCGATGCCGCCATGCGCGCTCAGCATGCCAACATACCGCGCCGCTTCGGGTGAATCGATCCGCGGCATCAGCCGCTCCCGCATCGGCTGCATCTCCGCAACAACCGCGCCCGCTGCCAGCAACGCCGCGGACCACGCCGGCACGCGCCTCCAGCCGCCCAGCCAGACCAGCAGTCCCAGCGCAAGCGCTCCTCCCGCGGTCCACACGCCCGGTCCGCCGCGCCACGCGGAAACGCCCGCAGCCGCTGCAATGACCATCCAGAACACAGCCCATCCCCCCCGCCCCTTCAACTCGCGCCGGAAGAGCGCCTCCGCCCCCGCCGCCGCCAGCGCCGGCACGCCCAGGCTCAGCAGAATCAAAGCCGCCTCCGGCGCCCGCGCCTTGTCAAAGTGCGGAACCGTCGCGTACAGAACCCGGTGCAGTCCTCCCGCCGGTCCCAGCGCCAGCCATGCGCCCGTCACGCCCCCCGCCGCAAGCGCCAGCGCCGCCCGCCGCCGCGGCAGCAGCAGCGCTCCCGCCGCCGCCAGCCCCAGCAGCAGCGCCCCGTGATAAGCATCGAATTTCCCCCCGTATCCCGGCACGAAAATCGCCGGAATCGACTCCCATTTCAGGCTGAATTGCTGGTGAATGTCCAGCGGAATTTTCTCCCGCCACCGGATCGGCGCCTCCGCGCCCACCCACCGCACCGCCCTCCGTCCGTATTCGAGCATCGGCAGCATCTGCACCGCCGCCGTCATCGCCGCCATCGCGAAAAACACGCCCGCCGCTGCAATTTTCCGCCAGTTTTCAGACAGCGCAATCACCCACGCGAGCCCGAATCCCAGCGATACGAACAGCGGCGTCTGATGGTGCCCGCCCAGCCAGCACAATCCCAGAAAAAACCCGCCCAGCGCCGCCTGCCGCACGGACCCGCCCGTCCCTCCCGCCGCTTCCATGGCCCTCAGCAGATGCCGCAGCGCCCACGGCGCCCACATCGCCCCCATCGCCATCTGCGGACGCATCGCCGCCGCAAACGCCCCCGCCTCTGCATACGCCACCCCCGCCAGCGCGCTCGCCGTCCGCCCCGCCCCCAGCGCCCGCGCCAGCCGGTACATCCCCGCCGCCCCGATCCAGCGGATCAGCAGAAAATACACGTTCAGAAACAGCCACCCGCCGGCGCCCTCCGGCTTCAGCCCCAGCAGCCAGTTCAGCGGCGATGCCACTGCAGGCTGCCCCTGTCCCGGCAGCGGCTGCCCCATCCATTGATACGGATCCCACAGCGGCAGCTCCCCGGCGCGCCACGCCCGCGCCTGAACCTCCAGCCACGGCAGCACCTGATAGGCGTTGTCCTCAGAGGCGAACCACACCGCCCGCGGTCCCGCCAGCAGCTCCCAGTGCAGCCCGGCGAGCAGCAGCGGCAGGACAGTCGCCGCTGCGATCCTTCCCCAGCGCTGCCCCTTCTCAGGCACAAACTCATCGTGCCAGAATCCGGCCCGCTCTGTCGCTCTGAACCGCCGCCCCCGCCCTGGTTCAGTCCTTCCCCCGCCCGGTACCCGAAAAATGCAGGTACTGGTGAAAACTCCGCACCGGATTCCGTTGTTCAGGTTGAGAGCAGACGAAAGCGAAGCAGGCTCTGCCCGGGAGATGCGGGCGGCGGCGATGCCGCCGGCAATTCCCGGTGCAGGTTCCCCGCGCAGATGGTGGCGCCGGATGCCAGCGGCGGCGTCCGGCCTGCCTCCCCGCCTTCAGTCGCCAGGGAGGACCGCGCGGAGGACCGGGAGGAGGAAAGCGGGGCCGCTGTCGGCCGCGGCCCCGCGAATCACTTCGGGCGGGCCGGAGCAGGTCTCGTGGAGGAGCGGACCTGCCTCCGGCGGGGGTGCCACAGCCGCCGGTGGGTGGCGCGGGGGACCTGAGACAGCCGTCCTCAGGTCCCTCGTTCGATCGTCCCCCGGGAAGCTCGGCCCTCCGCTAACCGTGAAACAGCAGCGGCGCCGCCAGCGTCTCCTGCTGTTTCTCCCACCACGGTTCAAACCACTCGCGCATCGCCTTGGCCTGTTCCATCCGCGCCGCCGAAAGCGGCGCCGCCGGCAGGCACCGCCGCAGCCCCCGCGCCTCCGCCAGAATCTGCAGCCCCATCGGCGCCGGCCACGCATCAATCCACTGCAGCGCTTCCGCCAGCGACCGCTCCAGCCGCCCCGTCGCCTCCCAATCGCCCCGCTGCGCCGCCTCCCACAGCGCAACCAGAAGCTCGGGCAGCACGCACGCCACGCCCGAAATCGCCCCATCCGCCAGCTGTCTCCGGCACGCCTCCGCCAGCACCCAGTCGTTGCCCACAAACCGCCACGCGCCCAGCGCGGGATCCGACGTCAGGTGCTCGAGGATGTCGAGCTGCCCGCTGCTGTCCTTGATCCCCGCAACCTTTTCTTCCGTGCGCAGCAGTTCCACCACCGTCGGACAGCTCACCGGCGAAAGATACGAGGGCAGGTTGTAAATCAGGATCGGCCGCTCCGCCGCCGCCGCCACGGCGTGATAATGCTGCTCCAGATCATCGTCGCGGTAGCGGAAAAAGAACGGCGGAGGCACCAGGTGCGCGTCCGCGCCCGCCTCTTCAGCCTCGCGCATCCGCTCGATGGTCGTCCGCGTGCACGCCGACCCGGCGCCCGCGATCACCATCGCTCCGCCCCCCGCAGCCCTGCGTGCGGCGGCGACGGCGGTGCGCCTCTCCTCTGCGGTCGCGCGGGCGTATTCGCCCGTCGCGCCGTTGACGCACACGCCCGTCGCCCCGCACCGGCAGAGAAACGCCACCAGCCGCTCGAACTCTTCCCACTCGGGGCGTCCCTCCTCATCGCGCGGCAGCAGCACCGCCGCAATGACGCCACCGGGCGGCGAATTTCGCGACATAATGGTGTTCTCCTGAATCCGGCAGGCCCGTACCAGCCTGTCTCTCCGGATGAACGCTGTTTTGTATGGTATACAAAGATGTTGAGCCAGTCAAACCAGAAATTGAAACGCCGTTCCACGAAGGCCGCCCCCAAACAGCCCGCCGCCTCCGTCGAGTCCCGCTCCCTCGCCAAGGGACTGATGATCGTCGAAGCCCTCGCCTCCCGCGATGAGGCCTTGCCCCTCAAAGACATCGCCTCCCTCATCGGTCTCGGCAAAGCTTCCACCCTCCGCCTCCTCCGCACGCTCCAGGGACTCGGCTACATCCACCGCGACGATCACGAAAACTACTACTGCGAGCGCGTGTGGCCCACCATGAAGCAGCAGATGCGGCTCAACGCGCTCCGCCATTGCGCCATGCCCGTCCTCGCCAGGCTCAACGCCGAGCTCGGCGAAACCGTCGCCCTCGCCTTCCTCTTCGACGACGTCATCCGCGTCGTCGAAGTCATCGAGAGCACCCACCACATCCGCATGTCCAACTACCGCGGCGGCATCCTCCAGCCCTACGCTTCTTCCCTCGGAAAATCCATCACCGCCTTCCAGACGCCCGAGGTCGCCCAGCGCCTCCTGTACACCTACGGCATCTTCGCCCTCACCCCGAACACCCTCACCGATTTCCGCGCCATCCAGGACGACCTCGCCGCCGTCCGCGAGCGCGGCTACGCGTGGGACCGCGAGGAAACCGTCCTCGGCGGCATCTGCTGCGGCGCCCCCGTCCAGCTGCCCGGCGGCGAAGTCTTCGCCGCCATCAGCATGTCCATGCCGAAAGCCCGTTTCACCAAACAGATCGAGGAAGTCCTGCCCTCCATGATG
Organism: Bryobacteraceae bacterium; assembly: GCA_026002875.1. Taxonomy (NCBI): domain Bacteria; kingdom Pseudomonadati; phylum Acidobacteriota; class Terriglobia; order Bryobacterales; family Bryobacteraceae; species Bryobacteraceae bacterium. Next base: position 1,798,744 of record BPGE01000001.1, on the reverse strand, counting down.
ATCGACTACGCAGCCGAGATCGCCAAAGGCTTGAGGAAGGCTCTCTCCTGATGGCGGTCGAGATCCTCACCGGCGCCACGGCCTCGCATGCCAGAGTGGCTCTCTTCGATTTCGACGGCACGCTCTCTCTCATCCGCGCCGGATGGTTCGACGTCATGGTCCCCATGATGGTCGAGGTGCTCGCCTCTCTCCGCACCGGCGAATCCGAAGAGGAACTCGAACGCACCGTCCGCGAATTCGTCTACCGCCTCACCGGCAAGCAGACCATCTACCAGATGATCGAACTCGCCCGCCAGGTCGAGCTCCGCGGCGGCAAGCCGGAGGACCCGCTCGTCTACAAATACCGTTACCTCGACCGCCTCCACGCCCGCATCCGCCACCGCATCGAGGAGCTCGAAACCGGCGCCGCCCCGCCTGAAAAATACCTCGTCCCCGGTTCGCGCGCCCTCCTCGAAAGGCTGCGCGCCCGCGGTCTGAAACTCTATCTCGCCTCCGGCACCGACCAGGATTTCATGCGCCGCGAAGCCGGGCTGCTGCGCCTGACGGAATACTTCGACGGCGGCGTCTTCGGCGCCCTCGACGACTACAAAAGCTTCTCCAAGCGCATCCTCATCGAGCGCATCATCGGACGCGCCGAGTGCGCCGGCAACGAACTGCTCGGCTTCGGCGACGGCTACGTCGAAATCGAAAACGTCAAGACCGCCGGCGGCGTCGCCGTCGGCGTCGCCACCGACGAGCCCGAATGCCTCCGCGTCGACGAGTGGAAACGCAACCGCCTCGTCTCCGTCGGCGCGGACTATATCATTCCCAATTACCTCTGCCTCGACGAACTCGAGCGCTGCCTTTTCCCGGAATGATTACCGGATTCCCGCCCCCTTCCGCCGCAAAAACCGCTTTTCAAGAATCTCTTTTCTGACAAATTCCGCCGAGCGGAACGCGAACGGCGCCGCCAGCCGCTCCAGCCACGACGCGCCCTTCCTTCCCTTCCCCCGCGGTCCCAGCTCCTTCTCCACCGCCGCCGCATACCCCGCCCCGTCCAGCCGCTCCGGACGCAGCCCCGCCGCCAGAATCGCCTCCGCCGCCAGCAGCCCCGAGACAATCGCCGGCAGAATCCCCTCCCCGCTCGAGTCCTCCGCCAGCCCCGCCGCGTCCCCCGCCAGAAGCACGCCCTCCCCAAACAGCGGACGCCTCGCCAGGCTCCGCAGCAGATATGCATGCCCGTGCATCGTCATCTGCCGCCCTGCGGGAAGAATCCCGCGCCGCCGCAAACCTTCCTGGTAGCCCTCCAGCAGCCGCTTCAGATCCCCGTGCCGCAGCGTGCCGAACCCCGCGTTCAGCCACCGCCCCTTCCGCACGCACCACCCGTAGCCGTCCAGGTCCCGCGCAAAGCTCAGGTCCGCGCACCCTTCGGGCAGCGCGCACTGCGCCGCTTCGGCTTCCGTCATCTCGAACTCCGCCTCCTGCGCCGCCACCGCTGTCTCCTCTGCCGGCTTCGCACCCAGATGCCGCGCCACCGGACAGAAGTGCCCGCCCGCCCCCACCAGCACCGGCGCCTCCCACTCCCCGTTCACCACCCACCGCCCGTCCCGCCGCTCCAGCGTCTGCACCTCCGTCCCCGTCCGCACCGCCGCCCCGCTCCTCTGCAGCAGGAACGTGTCGAACTCGCAGCGCCGCACCGCATGGCTCACCGGCGCCCCGTAATCCACCGCCACCGGCGCGCCTCCCGCGAGCGATACCCGGAATCCCGTGATCGCCGTCATCCGGCCGTGCCGCGCATACTCCTCCGTCTTCAGCCCCAGCCGCTCGAGCGCCTCCGGCGTGATCCACCCCGCGCAGGGCTTGTCGCGCGGAAAATGCGCCCGGTCGATCACCAGCGCATCCAGCCCGCCTCGCTTCAGCCGTCCTGCGCAGGCCGACCCCGCCGGCCCGCCTCCGATAATGATCGCGTCATAGGTTCTCATGCGTGCTCACCGGCCCGTATCGCCACATTCTGCCAGTTTTCGCGCGTCCACAGCTTCTTCCCGCACCGCGGTCCCGCAAACAGCACCTGATACAGCTCCAGCGATCCGCTCCGGAACGACGCCTCCGAACCCGCCAGGTACAGCTTCCACGCCCGCGCGAACTCTTCCCCGTACATCGCCCGCGCCTGCAGCTCGGCCGCTTCGAACCTCTCCCGCCAGCACCGCAGCGTCCTTGCATAGTGCGAGCGCAGGTTCTCGATATCGGCCACATGATAGCCGCCCGCCTCGAGCAGCGGCAGCATCTCGCTCAGCGCCGGTGCGTACGCGCCCGGAAAAATCCTCTTCCGGATCCACGCGCTCAGCGGCGCCGGACGCGACCGCCCGATGAAGTGCAGCAGTCCGCGCCCCTTCTCGCCAATCGTCCGCCGGATCACCTCCCCCAGATCCCGGTAATGCTCCTTCCCCACGTGCTCCAGCATCCCGATCGACGCAAACGCATCATACGTGCCCGTGATGTTGCGGTAATCGTCGAGCACGAACTCCACCCGCCCTTCCAGCCCCAGCTCGCGGCAGCGCCGCCGCGCCCACGCAATCTGCTCCTCGCTGATGTTGAACGCCCGCACCCGGCAGCCATGCGCCCGCGCCACGTACAGCGCAAACGCCCCCCATCCGCAGCCCGCGTCCACCACCCGTTCGCCCGCCTCCAGCCCCAGCTTCCGCGCCACCCGCTCCATCTTCGCCGCCTGCGCCTCTTCCAGCGTCGCCTCCTCGCTCGGGAAAAAGGCGCACGTGTACAGCATCTCCTCGTCCAGCCACATCCGGTAAAACTCGTTGCCCAGATCGTAGTGCCTGCGGATGTTTTTCTTCGCCGCCCGCTGCGACCTCCGCTGCGTCCAGTCCAGATACCACGCCAGCAGGCGCGCCGCCAGGCCGCTGCTCCCGCTCCGCGGCCAGTGGCTGTAAATCGTGTCGCAGAACTCCTCGAGCGCGCCTTCCACCTCGACAGCGCCCGCCGCGTATTTCTCGGCGAACCCCGTCTCCGGATCCGCCGCCATCGCCGCCAGTGCCCGCCATGTCAGGATCCGCAGCGTGAACCGCGCCTCTCCGTCCGCCGTCTGCACCGCCGTGCCGTCAGGCAGGACGATCCGCACCGGAGGGTCGCCCGCTTCCCGCAGAATGTGCGCGCCGGCCAGGCGCGCCGCCGCTCCCAGCCATCGGCCTTGCGCCATGTCTCACCTCCATTCTTTCTTGGCCACAACCTAGCACCGGCGCGCCCCCGATTCCAGCCCCCTGCGGCTATACTGACAGCCGGGGGCCGCCCCGGCGGCGCCGCCGCTCCCGGACGGATGTTCCCGGCAATCTCCGGATGAATTTCTGGAACAATGTCCGGAATTCAGGAAAAACTCGATGATTTTGATGAACGATTTCCGCCGGCAATGGGAGGAAACCGCCCCGGATTTCCGCCGCGCCCTCGACCGCACCGGCGCCTCCGGATGGTACATCCTCGGCCGCGAAGTCGAGCGCTTCGAACAGAACCTCGCCGCCGCGTGGGGCCTGCCCCATGCCGCCGGCGTCGCCAGCGGCCTCGACGCCCTCGAAATCGGCCTCCGCATCCTCGGCTGCCGCCCCGGCGACCGCGTCCTCGTCGCCCCCGTCTCCGCCTTCGCGACAACCCTCGCCGTGCTCCGCGCCGGAGCCGTGCCCGTCTTCGCTCCCTGCGCCCCCAACGGCCTCGCCGACCTCGATGCCTGTGCCCACATCCTCGGCCAGGACTCCTCCATCCGCTTCTTCCTCCCCGTCCACCTCTACGGCCACTGCCTCGACCTTCAAAAACTCGACTCGATCGCCGCACGCGGCGTGCACATCGTCGAGGATTGCGCCCAGTCGATCCTCGCCCGCTTCCTTGGCCGCCCCTGCGGATCCGCCGGACGCGTCGCCGCCACCAGCTTCTACCCCACCAAGAACCTCGGCGCCATGGGCGACGGCGGCGCGCTCCTCACTCGGGATGCGGACCTCGACGCCCTGGCCCGCTGCTGGCGCGACTACGGCCAGCAGGGCAAGTACAATCACGCGGTCGCCGGACTCAACAGCCGCCTCGACGAACTCCAGGCTGCTTTTCTCTCCGATGCAGGCCTGCCCCGCCTTCCCGCATGGACCTCCCGCCGCCGCTCGATCGCCCGCTCCTACATCGAGGGCATCCGCCACCCGCAGATCGAAATCCCTCCGCCCCCGCCCGGCTCCGAATCCGTCTGGCACCTGTTCCCCGTCCTCGTCCCCGACGGCGCCAGAGAGTCCTTCCGCCGGCACATGACCGGATGCGGCGTCCAGACGGCGGAACATTATCCGCTGCCCATGTTTGATCAGCCCGCACTGCGCGAAGCCCGTTACGAGATCGTCGGCGATCCCTCGCCCGCACGCCTCTTCTGCCGCCGCGAAGTCAGCCTCCCCATCCATCCCTATCTGCACGACGAAGAGGTCGATGCCGTCATCCGCGCCTGCAACTCCTGGCCAGGCATCTGACAGCGCTGATCACAGCCGCGCACGAACAGCCCGGAGGGCTGCGACGAAGCGGCGACCAAACCTCTCCAACCGGCCAACACCGTCCCATCGCGCGCGCAGCGCGCGACCAGTCCTCCCCCGCGCCCTCCCCAACGGATCTCCCCTCGCGCTTGCGCGAGGGCTGCATCCCCCCGGGCTTCCCCTCGCGCTTGCGCGAGGGCTGCATCCCAACCGTGCCCCTCGCACCCCCCCAACGGGTTTCCCGCCGCCCTTGGGCGGCGGCTGCATCCCAACCGTGCTCCTCTCACCCTCCCCCACGGACCTCCCCTCGCGCTTGCGCGAGGGCTGTATCCCCCCGGGCTTCCCCTCGCGCTTGCGCGAGGGCTGCATCCCAACCGTGCCCCTCGCACCCCCCCAACGGGTTTCCCGCCGCCCTTGGGCGGCGGCTGCATCCCCCCGGGCTTCCCCTCGCACCCCCCCAACGGGTTTCCCGCCGCCCTTGGGCGGCGGCTGCATCCCAACCGTGCCCCTCGCACCCTCCCCCACGGATCTCCCCTCGCGCTTGCGCGAGGGCTGCATCCCAACCGTGCTTGCCTCGTCCGCGCAAAGCCCCCCTCCCGCCCGGTCTTCAGGCCGCCCGCCTCCCTCCGCTGGCGCACCCGCCTCCCCCGGCGATAAGCTGAAACCCATGAAGCGTTCCCTCTGCACCGCCCTTCTCTGCGCGGCCGCAGCCGCCCTGCTGCCGGCCCAGTTGCCCAAAGGCGTGCGCCCGCCCGGCGAGGACTGGGTGCAACTGTTCAACGGCAAGGATCTCTCCGGCTGGAACGTCGTCGGCAAGGAGGAATGGACCGTCTCCGACGGCGTCCTCATCGGCCGCGCCGTCACAAAAGAATACGGGTACCTGGAAACCGCAAAAGACTACCGCAATTTCCAGCTTTCCCTCAAATTCAAGTGCATTGGCACGGGAAATTCCGGCGTCTATTTCCACACGCGCTTCAAGCCCGGCACCGCCGACGTCAGCCAGGGCGCGCAGTTCGAAATCGACTGCGCCATCGGCCGCCACACGGGCGGCGTCTACGGCTTCGGCCGCCAGTGGATCGTCTGGCCCGCGCCGGAAAACGAAACGGTGGTCCGCCAGAACGAGTGGAACGAAATGCTCGTCACCGTCAACGGCAACCGCTACATCTCGCGCCTGAACGGCGTGCAGATGGTCGATTTCACCGACCCCCGCGCGCCGTTCCTCACCGGCACGATCGCCCTGCAGCTGCACTCCGGCGGCGACGGCCACATGCAGTTCCGCGACATCTGGATCCGCGAACTGCCCTGACCGCCCGCGCGCCTACGGCTTCTTCGTCCGCCGGCACGCCGTGAGCGCGCCCTCGGGGTCGAGCGCCGCCGAGCCCTCGTCGATGTGCACGATCCGCCCGTCCGGTCCCACGACGAACGTCGCCCGGTTGGCGATCCCGCTCGCCTCGTTCAGCACCCCGTAGGCGCGCGCCACCTCGCGCCGCACAAAATCGCTCGCCAGCGGAAAGCTCAGCTTCAGCACCTCCTGCGCCCAGTGCCGCAGCGAGGGCAGATTGTCCGTGCTGACGCCAATCACCACGGCGCCCGTCTTTTCGAATTCCGCGATACCAGCCTGGTACGCCGTCATCTCCTTCGTTCAACCGCCGGTGAACGCCGCCGGAAAGAACGCCACCACCACCGTCTTCCCGCGGTGCGAGCCCAGATGGAATTCCTTGCCGTCCGTCGTCCGCAGCCGGAAATCCGGCGCCTCGTCGCCCGGCTTCAGATGCGTCTTCGGCGGCGCCGCCGGCTGGCCCAGCGCCAGCCCCGCCAACAGCAGGAATGCAATCCCAGTGCGCATTGCGCCTCCTTGTCGAGTTCCGCGCCAGAGCGCGGACTTGCGCCGAGCATACCACAACCGCCAACTTTCTCTGCGATTCTTCCCCGCCCGTCCGATATGTGCGGTGAGAGCCGCGCCCCCGGCGGACCTCCGCGGGAAACGGGGCGCGGCCGCCATCCGGAAGGATCGTCGGACGCATGGACGCGCAGAGCGTTTTGAGCAGGCAGACCCGCGGCGGCAGCGGCCGCCAGGGCAAATACCTCGTCTTCCACCTCGGCCGCGAAGAGTTCGCCGTGGCCGTCCTCAAGGTGCGCGAGATCATGGGGCTGCAGGAAATCACCGAAGTGCCGCAGACCCCGCACTACGTCCGCGGCGTCATCAATCTCCGCGGCAAAGTCATCCCCGTCGTCGACCTCCGCCGCAAGTTCGGCATGCCCGACGGCGAATCCACCTCCCGCACCTGCATCGTCGTGCTCCAGGTGCAGCGCCGCGGCGGCCAGGGCGAGCCCCTCCTCATGGGCGTCGTCGTCGACGGCGTCAGCGAGGTGCTCACCATCCAGGAGCAGGAGATCGAGGACACGCCGTCCTTCGGCGACGATGTCCGCCTGCCCTACGTCCTCGGCATGGCCAAGGTCAAGGGGCGGGTCAAGATCCTGCTCGACATTGACGAAGTGATGACGGCGCAGGAGCTCGGCGGGCTCGAGCTGCTGCCGTTGGGCGAGGAGGCCGCGCCGGCGGAGGCCTGAGTCCGCTCCGGCGCAAGGGGCAATGGAACCAGTTTCACCAATGCAAGGAAGGAAGCAAGCGATGTCGTTTTCGAAACGGAATTTGGGCAGCAAGATGTATCTCAGCCTGGGGCTGACCGGCGCGTTCCTGCTGCTGGTGGGCGGCGTGTCCATCTACAGCGTCTCCAACCTGCGCGCGCTGCTCGAGTCGGCCGTCGGCAGGGAGTCGAAGAAAATCGAGCTCGCCACCCGCGTCAGCGAGCAGGTCGCCGCCGGTCAGGCCGCCCTGCGCGGCGTGCTGCTGTCGAGCATGACCGGCGACGCCGCCGCCGCGCAGGCCGGTCAGGACCGCATGGAACAGGCCGGCCGCGACATCGAATCGGCGCTGGCCGCCATCGAGCCGCTTCTGGAAACCAGCGAGGGCCGCCAGGCCGCGCAGCGCATGAAGACGGCCACCCAGGAGTGGATGCGGCAGGCGAAGGTCTTCGACGGCCACCTGCAGGCGCAGCGCTTCGACGAGGCGACCAAAATGGAAGCCGCCGTCTTCCGCCCGCTGATCCAGGAGATGCAGAACGCCTCGGCCGATCTCGTCTCGATGCAGAGGAAGCGGCTCGGCGAACGCTCCGATGAAGCGGCCTCGCACGCCCGGATGTCGGTCTGGCTGACCGTCCTCGTCCTGCTGGCCGCCGCCGCCGTCACCGCCGCCGCCATGTGGATCATGCGCCGCGCCGACCGCACGCTCAAGCGCATCGCCGCCGAAATCGCCGACGGCGCCCGCCAGGTGGCCAGCGCGGCGGCCCAGGTCTCCAGCAGCTCGCAGGCGCTCGCCCAGGGCTCGAGCGAACAGGCGGCGTCGCTCGAGGAGACCTCCGCCTCCACCGAAGAGCTGAACTCGATGACGCAGAAGAACGCCGAGAACGCCTCCATGGCCGCCGGCGAGACCGAAAAGGCCGACCAGCTGCTCAAGGAGACCAACGAGAAGCTCGGCCAGATGATCGAGTCGATGAAGGAGATCAACGCCTCGAGCGAAAAGATCAGCCGCATCATCCGCGTCATCGACGAGATCGCCTTCCAGACCAACATCCTCGCCCTCAACGCCGCCGTCGAGGCGGCCCGCGCCGGCGAGGCCGGCATGGGCTTCGCCGTCGTCGCCGACGAGGTCCGCAACCTCGCCCAGCGCTGCGCCCAGGCCGCCAAGGACACCTCGGACCTGATCGAGGAGTCGATCGTGCGCTCCAACGAAGGCAAGCTGCGGCTCGACGAAGTGGCCGCCTGCATCACGCGCGTCTTCGAAAACGCCTCCCGCATCCGCGTCCTGGCCAGCGAGGTTCACATGGGCAGCCAGGAGCAGGCCCGCGGCATCGAGCAGATCGCCCGCGCCGTGGCCCAGATGCAGCAGGTCACCCAGTCCACCGCCGCCAGCGCCGAAGAGAGCGCCTCGGCCGGCGAGGAGATGTCGGCCCAGGCCCAGCACCTGCAGGCCGCCGTCGAGCGGCTGCGCGAGCTCGTCGGCGCCGGCGAGGAGGACGACCGGCTTGCGCCCGCTCCGCGGCCGGCCGTTGCCGCCGCCGCGCGCAGCCTCCCGGCCCGTCCCGTCGGCGTCAAGACGGCCGCGCGCATGGAAATCCCGCTCGAGGACGGCTTCCGCGACTTCTGAGCGGCCCCGCACAACAGGCGAAACCGGAATTGTGAGTCACCGCCATGGCGCAGGACAGGGAGAGAATCGAGGGCGGTCCGGCCGCTGCGCCGGACCGCCCGGAGACGGCGGGCGCGACGGGGCAGGACCCGGCCGAGGGGCTGCGCGCGCTGGCTGAAAGCATGGAAGAGGCCGCCGCCCCGGCCTCGAATCCGCTGGCCCAGGATCCCGAGCTCGTCCAGGACTTCCTCGTCGAGGCCCGCGAGCATCTGGCCCGCATCGAGGCCTGCCTGCTCGAGATCGAGCAGGGCGTGCATACGCAGGAGACGCTGCACGCGGCCTTCCGCAGCTTCCACACGATCAAGGGCCTGGCCGGGTTCCTCGACTACTCGGTCATGCAGCGCGTCGCCCATGAAACCGAGACGCTGCTCGATCTGGCCCGCAACGGCCAGCTCGTCATGCGCCCCGCTGCGGTCGACGTCGTGCTCGCCTCGGGCGATTACCTCCGCTCGTGGCTCGACGCCATCGAAGCCGCCGCCGCCGGCCGGCCCGCCGCGGCGCCGCCCGATCCCGGCGCCCTGATCGCCCGCATCCAGGCCGCCGCGGCCGGAGAAGCCGGCGAGGCCGAAGAGTCCGGCTCCCCCGCGCAGCCCGCGGAAGCCCCGCCCCGCGAGCCGGCCGCGGCCGACGCCGCCGAGCCCGGCAAGCCCCGGCCGCAGAGCGACGCCGCGCTCGTCAAGATCGACACCGCCAAGCTCGAGTACCTCGTCGACATGGTCGGCGAACTCGTCATCGCCCAGACCATGCTCCGCCACAACCCCGACTTCGCCCAGGTCAAGTCCCCGCGGCTGCAGCGCGACATCGCCCACCTGTCGCGCGTCACCGGCGAGGTCCAGAAAACTGCGATGGCCATGCGCATGGTCCCCATCGGACAGCTGTTCCGGCGCATGACGCGGCTCGTGCGCGACCTGGCCCGCAAGTCCGGCAAGCTGGCCGAGCTCGAGCTCCACGGCGAGGACGTCGAGCTGGACCGCACCATCGTCGAAGAGCTGCACGACCCGCTCGTGCATATGCTCCGCAACAGCATGGACCACGGCCTCGAGCCGCCCGCCGAGCGCGAGGCCAAGGGCAAGCCTCCGGCCGGGCGCATCCGCCTGTCGGCCTCCCACCAGGCCGGCATGATCGTCATCGAAATCAGCGACGACGGCCGCGGCCTCAACCGGGACAGGATCTTCCGCAAGGCCGTCGAGCGCGGCCTCGTCTCGGCCGACGCCAAGCTGAGCGACACCGAGGTTTTCCATCTGATCTTCGAGCCCGGCTTCTCCACCGCCGAGCAGGTCACCGACGTCAGCGGCCGCGGCGTCGGCATGGACGTCGTCCGCAAGCACATCAACAAGCTCCGCGGCCGCATCGAGATCGTCAGCTCGAGCGGCGCCGGCACGACCTTCCTGCTCAAGGTGCCGCTCACGCTGGCCATCATCGACGGCCTCATCGTCGCCGTCGGCGGCGAACGCTTCATCGTCCCCATCTTCGCCGTCCGCGAGATGTTCAAGGCCAGCCCCGAGCAGGTCTTCACCGTCGAGGGCAAGGGCGAAATGGTCATGGTGCGCGGCCGCCTGCTGCCTCTTGTGCGGCTCGCCTCCCGCCTCGGCGTCGCCCCGCGCAGCGAGGATCCCTGCGAAGGTCTCATGATCGTCGGCGAAAGCGGCAGCCGCGTCTTCTGCCTGCTGGTCGACGAGCTGGCCGGCAAGCAGGAGGTCGTCATCAAAACCCTCGGCCCCGCCTTCCGCGAGGCCAAGGGCTTCGCCGGCGGCGCGATCCTCGGCGACGGCCGCGTCGGGCTGATCCTCGACCTCGCCGCCATCGCCGGCGAGGCCGGCGCGGCCCTGCGCAACTGACGACCGGAGAGTGGCGACGATGCCGATGCAGGGACTCACCGAAAGCGAATTCCGCGAGATCCGCGAGCTCGCCTACCGCATCTTCGGCCTCGACCTGCGCCCCGGCAAGGAGGCGCTCGTCAACGCCCGCCTGGCCCGCCGCGTCGAAGAGCTCGGCCTCGGCAGCCTCTCGGAGTACGTCGAGGCCGTCAAGGCCGACCGCACCGGCGAAGAGCTCGAGCGGCTCATCAACGCCCTCACCACCAACCACACGAGCTTCCTGCGCGAGCCGCAGCACTTCGCCCTGCTGCGCGAGGCCATCCTGCCCGCCCTCGCCGGTTGCAGCCCCATCCGCATCTGGAGCGCCGGCTGCTCCACCGGCGAGGAGCCCTACACGATCCTGTTCACCGCGGCCGAGGCCCTCGGCCCGGCCCGCATCGGCCAGCTCCAGCTGCTCGCCACCGACATCTCCACCCGCGTGCTCGAAAAGGCGCAGTCCGGCATTTATCCCAGAGAACGGCTCGAGGGCCTGCCCCCCGGCTGGGCGCAGCGCTACTTCCAGCGCGGCGAAGGCCGCTGGGAGGGCAGCGTGCGCGTCAAGCCCGAGTGGCGCGCCCGCGTCGAGTTCCGCCGCCTGAACCTGATGGAAGACTTCAGCCGCCTGCCCCCGTTCCACGTCATCTTCTGCCGCAACGTCATGATCTATTTCGACAAGCCCACCCAGGAGCGCCTCGTCCGCCGCTTCGAGGACCGGCTCGAGCCGGGCGGCTGGTTCCTCATCGGCCACAGCGAAGGGCTCATGGGCGTGCGCCACGGGCTGGACTACGTCCGGCCGGCCGTTTACCGCAAGCCCGCCGGAGCCGCCTCCGGCGGCAGGAGGGGAGCTTGAAAACCCTGGTCGTCGGAGTCGGAGACTGCAAAGTGTCCAGCGAGCCGGTCGAAATCGTCACCTTCGCCCTCGGCTCCTGCATCGCCGTCGTCATCTGGGATCCGGTCGCCAAAGTTGGCGGACTGCTCCACTTCATGCTGCCCGACAGCTCGGTCGACCGCGAAACCCAGGGCCGCGCCAACCCCTGCCGCTACGCCGACACCGGCACGCCCCTGCTGTTCCGCCAGGCCTACGAGAAGGGCGCCGAGAAACGCCGCCTCCAGGTCCGCCTCGCCGGCGGGGCCAACGTCGTCGACTCCGGCGGCGTGTTCAACATCGGCCGGCGCAACCACGCCGCCGTCCGCAAGATCCTGTGGAAGGCCGGCGTGCTCGTCCATGGCGAAGATGTGGGCGGGTCGGTGTCGCGCACCGTCCGCCTCGACGTGGCCACCGGCCGCTGCACCGTCAGCGAGCCGAACGGCCTCATCCGCGAACTGCGCGCCGGGGCGCCCGCCGCCGCCCCGGCAGGAGGTGCCGAATGCCGAGTCGCCTGATGATCGTCGATGATTCGCCCGTCATGCGGGCCTTTGTCAAACGCACCGTCGCCCTGTCGGGCTTCGAAACGTCGGAAATCCTCGAGGCCTCCAACGGCCGCGAGGCCCTCGACCGGCTCCGCGCCAGCACGGCCGCGCCGCCCGTCGACCTCATCCTCACCGACATCAACATGCCCGTCATGGACGGCGAACAGTTCATCAGCGAGCTGAAGGCCGACCCCTCGCTCCACGCAATCCCCGTCGTCGTCGTGTCGACCGATTCCACCGAAAACCGCGTCGGCGCCCTGCTCCGGCTCGGCGCCAGCGACTACGTCCGCAAGCCGTTCCCCCCGGAGCGGCTCAGCGAAGTGCTGTCCGGCCTGCTCGGCCCGCGCAGCCCGGCAGCCGAGGAGTTCTGACCATGAAAGGAGCCGCCCCCGATACCCGCGCCGTCCGCCAGGCCCTCGAAGAGGCCGTGCTCGAAGTGCTCGAGACCATGTGTTTCGAGTTCCCCGTCGACGAGCCGTTCCAGGGAGGCCCGCCGGAAGACGGCGCCGTGCTCGCCGTCGCCCGCTTCGACGGCAGCGCCCGCGGCCGCCTCCACGTCGCCCTCGCGGGCCAGGCCGCGCCCCGCCTCGCCGCCGCCTTCCTCGGCCTCGACGAAGACCAGATCGGCGGCCCCGAAATCCTCTCGATGGCCTCGGAGCTCGCCAATATGCTCTGCGGCGCCACCCTCAGCCGCCTCGAACCCCGCGGCCGCCTCCGCATCGCCCCGCCCGTGGCCGCCCGCGGCGGCGCGCCCTGCAGCGGTCAATGCTGGCTGCATTTCCCCCTCGAACAGGGCGCCGTCGCCGCCACCCTCGAATGGGAGGAAGAAGCATGACCATCCAGCGCAAAATCCGCGTCCTCGTCGTCGACGACTCCGCCATCGTCCGCAAAGTGCTCGCCGACGTCCTCAACCAGCAGCCCGACATCGAGGTCGCCGGCACCGCCCCGGACGCCTTCGTCGCCCGCGACAAGATCATCGCCCTCCGGCCCGACGTCATCACCCTCGACGTCGAAATGCCGCGCATGGACGGGCTCACCTTCCTCGAGAAGCTGATGAAGCACTACCCCCTGCCCGTCATCGTCGTCAGCTCCCTCACCCAGAACTCCACCCGCGCCGCCCTCGAAGCCCTCAACCGCGGCGCCGTCGACGTGCTGGCCAAGCCCGGCGGCCCCTACTCCGTCGCCGACCTCAAGGACGATCTGCCCCAGCGCGTCCGCGCCGCCGCCGCCGCCAAACTGCGCACCGCCGCCGCTCCGCCCCCGCCCCCGCCCCGCCCCGTCCCGGCTGCGGCCCACCCCGCCCCGGCGCCCCGCAACGGCCACGCCGCCACCCACCTCATCGCCATCGGCGCTTCCACCGGCGGCACCGTCGCCATCGAGCGCGTCCTCGCCGCACTGCCCCCGTCCATGCCCCCCATCGTCATCGCCCAGCACATTCCGCCCGGCTTCTCCACCACCTTCGCCCAGCGCCTCAACAAAGTCTGCGCCCTCGAAGTCCGGGAAGCCGAGGGCGGCGAAACCCTCTCCAACGGCCTGGCCCTCGTCGCCCCGGGCAACCGCCACCTCGAAATCGAACGCATCCCCGGCGGCGGCTGGCGCGCACGGCTCCACGACGGCCCCAAGGTCTGCTACCAGCGCCCCTCGGTCGACGTCCTGTTCCGCAGCGTCGCCCGCGAAGCCCGCGCCCACGCCACCGGCGTCCTGCTGACCGGCATGGGCGCCGACGGCGCCGAGGGACTGCTCGAAATGCGCCGCGCCGGCGCCGCCACCATCGCCCAGAACGAGGAAACCTGCGTCGTCTTCGGCATGCCCCGCGAAGCCATCCGCCTCGGCGCCGCCGCCGAGGTTCTTCCCCTCGACGACATCGCCGGCGCGCTGGCCCGGCGCGCCGCCGCCCCTGTGCCCGCCTGATCCCTTCCGCCCCGCCGCCCGGGCTCAGATCCGTCTGGGCCCGGCGGTCAGACCTCCGTCTCCAGAGGGATTTCCACCGAATTGTCCAGCTTCTGCGGCCCCCGCTCCAGCAGCAGCCTGCCGTACTCGAAGCCCTTGTCGAACGCCTGCAGGTTCAGCTCCCGGAACCGCGCCGGCACGCTCTCCTCCACCGATTTCCGCGCCGCCTCGGCGCTCACCGCCCCCGTGATCGCGCACAGGAAGCCCGTCATGATCACGTTCAGCACCATCTTCTTGCCCAGCTCCTCGGCGAACCGCGTCGCCGGGATGCCGTAGATCCTGAGCCCCTGCGCCGTGTGATCCAGCCGCACGAGATCTTCTTCCACCAGCAGGTATCCGCCCGGCTTGACCTCCGGCGTGAAGCGCGTATACGCCTCCTGCGACATCACCACCAGAATGTCGGGGTGCGCCACATAGGGGAACAGCACCGGCTCGTCGCTGACGATCAGCGCCGCGCTCGCCGCGCCCCCGCGCGCCTCCGGTCCGTAGCTCTGCGTCATGGTCGCGTAGCGGTTCTCGTGCACCGCCGCGGCGCGGCCCAGAATGTGCGTCGCCAGGATCACCCCCTGGCCTCCGAAGCCCGCAATGCGGATCTCAGTCAGCATGATTCACCTCGACAGTGCGGCGCGGCGCTCCGCGCTCAGCACTCCTTGCTGCATCCTTCTGAAACGTGCTCTTCCAGCTGCGGCGGGAACTCGCTGTAGTGCGGCCCCAGCTGCCTGCGCATCCGCGTCAGGTAATCCTCGCGCTCGCGGTCGACGAACTCGCCCACGATGATCGGCCCGCCCGGCGTCAACGCCGTTTCCCACGTGGGACATCCGTGCTGGATCTTCGACCGCTTCTTGTAGTCGAGCATCGCCTGCAACGCGTCGCCCATGTTGTTCTTGCGCTGATAGTACGTCGGGCACGGGCTCAGCACCTCGATGAAGCGGAAGCCCTTCTTCTTCAGCGCCTTCTCAAGCGTCCTCTCCAGCTGCATGACATGGTAGGCCGTCCAGCGCGCCACAAAGCAGGCGCCCGCGGCGTCGACCAGCTGCACCAGGTTCAGCTCGGGCTCGTAGGAGCCGTAGGGCGTCGTCGTCGACACGCTGCTCGACGGCGTCGTCGCCGCCGCCTGCCCGCCGGTCATCGCGTAGATCATGTTGTTGATGCAGACCACCAGGATGTCCATGTTGCGCCGCGCGGCGTGGATCAGGTGGTTGCCGCCGATGGCCGCCAGGTCGCCGTCGCCGGAGTAGACGATCACGTTCAGCTCCGGATTGGCCAGCTTCAGCCCCGTGGCGAACGGAATGGCGCGTCCGTGCGTCGTGTGGAAGCTGTCCAGGTTCATGTAGCCGCTCACGCGCCCCGAACAGCCGATGCCGCTGACGATGGCCGTCTTGTTCAGGTCGATGTTCTGCTTCAGCAGCGCGTGGGCGAAGCTGTTGACGCTCGTGCCGATGCCGCAGCCCGGGCACCAGATCGTCGGAATGCGGTCCTGCCGCAGCAGGTCCTCGACGGGATTGTGGACATGAAGATCGGTCGTGCTCATCGCGCCCCTCTTTCAATGGCGGCCAGAATTTCGGCCGGATCGTGCACCGTGCCGCCGGCGTGCGGCACGCTGATCACCTTGCACTGGCCCGCGGCGCAGCGCTCCAGTTCGATCACCACCTGGCCCATGTTCAGCTCCGGCATCACCAGAGCCTTCACCTTGCCGGCCAGTTCGCGGATCAGCTTCTCCGGGAACGGCCACACGCAGATCAGCCGCAGCGTGCCCACCTTGATGCCCTTCGCCCGCGCCATCTGCACGGCGCGCAGCGCCACGCGCGACGTGATCCCGTAGCTCACCACCACGACGTCTGCGCCGTCCAGCTCGTCGGCCTCCACCATCACCAGACGGTCGGCGGCGCGCCGGATTTTCTCAAACAGCCGGAACACCAGCTCCTTCTGCGCCGCCGGGTTCAGCGACGGATAGCCGCGCCGGTCGTGCGTCAGGCCCGTCACGTACACCTTGTATCCTTCGCCGGCATGGGCCATCTCGGGCACCAGGTCCGGACCCGGCTCGTACAGCCCGAACTCTTCCGGCGGCTTCTTCGTGTGCCGCCGCGGATAGATCTCGATCTGTTCGGCCGGCGGAATGACCACTTTCTCGGTCATGTGGCCGACGCACTCGTCCATCATGAACATCACCGGCACGCGGAATTCCTCGGCCAGGTTGAACGCCTTCACCGTCAGGTCGAAACACTCCTGCGGCGAGTTCGGGCTCAGCGCGATGATCGCGTAGTCGCCGTGCGAGCCGAAGCGCGCCTGCATCATGTCGCCCTGCGACGGCAGCGTCGGCAGCCCCGTCGACGGGCCGCCGCGCTGCACGTCGACGAACACCACCGGCGTCTCCGTCATGGCCGCCAGCCCGATGTGCTCCATCATCAGCGAGAAGCCGGGGCCCGATGTCACCGTGAACGCCTTCTGCCCGCCCCACACCATGCCCTGGATGGCGATCGACGAGGCGATCTCGTCTTCCATCTGGATGAACAGCCCGCCCACTTCCGGCGCCCGGGCGGCGAAACGCTCCACGATTTCCGTGCTCGGCGTGATCGGATAGCCGGCCGCATACCGCGCGCCCGCCGCCAGCGCGCCCTCGCAGCAGGCGGCGTCGCCGTTGATGAAATGCGTCCCGGTCAGAACGCAGCGGGGATCAGCGTGCATCACGTGTTCGCTCCCTTGGACTCGCCGTTGGCCGCCAGCCTGAACCCGAAGATGGCGAAGTCCGGACAATACATCCCGCACAGGTTGCAGCCCGAGCACTTCTCGGGCGCCACCATGTGCGGCGGGTGATAGCCTTTCGCGTTGAAGGCGCTCGACAGCTCCAGCACATGCGTCGGACAGAACTCGACGCAGAAGCCGCACCCTTTGCAACGCTCGGCCGTGATCGCAACCGTACCTTTGGGCATCAGCCCCTCCTTGACATCATCGCTCTATGCAATTCCATTGCCAGTGTTTCAGGTGTGGAAATCTTCAACGTTGACATGGCCGTTTTATGGGTTTGCAGATTCAGAAGCTTCGCGGTGGGTGACATGCCCCACCTCAGGAAGTGGGGCAAACTGCGAATCCCCGTCAGGATTCCAGGATCATGTACGTCGCCGAACCGGTGGCGATCAGCCGCCCGTGATCGTCCTTCACATCGACGGTGGCGAACGCCAGCGTCCTGCCCATCTTCACGATGCGCGACCGCGCGTGCACCTTGCCGTGCGTCGCCGGGCGCAGGTAGTTCACCTTCAGCTCCACCGTCGTCGCCGGTTTGCCGCCGAGAAAGGCGATGATGGCCACCCCGGCAGCCGCGTCCACCAGCGTCGCCGTCACGCCGCCGTGCAGCGTGCCCAGCAGGTTCAGCTTGTGCGGCTCGATCACGCACTCCATGCCGATCCCGTCCCGGTAGACGCGCGTCACGCGCAGCCCCAGGTGCTGGTTGAACGAGATGCGCGCCATCGCGCGGCCGATCTCGGCTTTCGAGGGCGTTTGCGTCTTCAAACCACCAGTGTAGGATAGGCCGTAGCATGGCAACGTTCATCCGTCAGGAGCGCCGCGAGGGCGCAGCCGTCGTCGTGGTCGACAATCCCCCCGTCAACGCCCTCAGCCGCGAAGTTCTCGAAGAGCTCGCCGCCGCCGTCGAGGAAGCAGGCCGGGACGGCGGCGTCTCGGCCGTCGTGGTCGCGGGCGCGGGAAAGAACTTCATCGCCGGCGCCGACATCTCGATGTTTCCCAAGCTCGCCTCGGGCGCGATGCCGCCGGTCCCGTTCCAGGAATTCATGAACCGCATCGAGCAGTGCCCCAGGCCCGTCATCGCGGCCATTGGCGGCGCGGCGCTCGGCGGCGGACTCGAGACGGCCATGGCCTGCCACTACCGCATCGCCGCGGCCGGCGCCCAGCTCGGCCAGCCGGAAATCAGGCTCGGCCTGATTCCCGGCGCCGGCGGCACGCAGCGGCTGCCGCGGCTCGTGGGCGTCGAGAAGGCCATGGAGATGTGCGCCTTCGGCGAGCTCGTCTCCGCGCGGGACGCCGCCGCGCTCGGCCTCGTCGACCGCGTGACGGAAGGCGATGCCGTCGAAGCGGCCCTTGAGTTCGCCCGCACGGCGCCGCCGGTGCGCCGCACCTGCGATCTGACGAACAAACTCTGCGACGCGGCCCAGGCCGAGTCGCTCGCCGAAGTGTTCCGACAGGCCGTCCGGCGCCGCATGCCGCATCAGAAGGCGCCGGAGGCGGCCGTCGAGGCCGTGCTCGCCGCCGCCCGCGGCTCGTTCGAAGAAGGGCTCGCCGCCGAAGCGCGCCTGTTCGACGCCTGCCTCCGCGGAGAACAGTCCCGCGCGCTGATCCATCTGTTCTTCGCCGAGCGCGCCACGGCGAAGATCCCCGGGCTGAAGGCTGCGGCAGCGCCCCGCGAAGCGCGGCGCGCCGCCGTCATCGGCGCGGGCACGATGGGCAGCGGCATCGCCATGTGCTTCGCCAACGCGGGCATCGAGGTGTTGCTGTCGGACGCGGATTCCGCGGGCCTCGAGCGCGGGCTCGCCTCGATCCGCAAACAGTACGAGGCGGCCGTCCGCAAAGGGCGCATGAGCGAAGAGGAGGCGCGGCAGCGGACCGCTCTCGTCCGCGCCGCCGAAGGCATGGACGGCGCGGCGCAGGCCGACGTGATCGTCGAGGCCGTCTTTGAAGACCCGGAGGTCAAGCGCGCGGTGTTCGCCTCGATCGGCGCCGCCGCGCCCGCCGGCGCGCTGCTCGCCACCAACACCTCGACGCTCGACATCGACGACATCGCCGCCGCAACAAAACGGCCCGAATCTGTTCTGGGCCTCCATTTCTTCAGCCCCGCCCCCGTCATGCGCCTCGTCGAAGTCGTCCGCGGCCGCGCCACCTCCGACGAAGCGATGGCGGCGGCCCTGGACCTGGCCAAGCGGCTCAGAAAGATCCCCGTCGCCGCCGGCAACTGTTTCGGCTTCATCGGCAACCGCATGTTTCTGCCCTACCGCACGCAGGCCGTCTCCATCGCCGAGCAGGGCGGCGATCCCGCGCAGATCGACGCGGCGCTGACCTCGTGGGGCTGGGCCATGGGGCCGCTGGCCGTCGGCGACCTGATCGGCCACGACGTCTGGCTGATGATCCGCCGCGAAGCGCTGCGCCGCGGCGCCGGCCACATTCCGGTCTCCGCCTTCGAGGACGAACTGCCGCGCCTCGGCCGTCTCGGCCAGAAGAACGGCTTCGGCTGGTACCGCTACGACGAGAACCGCAAAGGCCATCCCGACGAAGAGCTGATCCGCCTGCTGCGCGAGTACGCCGCGGCGCGCGGCATCGAGCAGCGCGAGTGGACGGCCGGCGAGATCCGCGAGCGCGCGCTGCTGGCGCTGGTCAACGAAGGCGGCCGCATTCTCGACGAGGGCATGGCGCTGCGCGCCGCCGACATCGACGTCGTCTTCGTCCACGGCTTCGGCTTCCCCGCCTGGCGCGGCGGCCCGATGCACTGGGCCGAGACCGCCGGCAAGGCGAAGCTGCTCGAACGCCTGGAGGCGCTCTATGACGAAGAAGGTCCGTTCTGGAAACCCGCCGCCTGGTGGCGTCACTGAGGAAGGCGGCGCGAGCGCGGCTCGCCTTTCTCCAATCTCCGCCGCGTCTGCGTGACAGCGGGCCGCGGGGCTCGGGCGCGCCCCGGGGCGGATTGTGTTTCCGGCTTCTTTTTGGCTAGAGTGATCGGACATGGCGCAGGTGCCGGACTGGGACCGTTACTATCTCGAGATCTGCCGCGTGGTGGCCAGGCGCAGCAAGGATCCGTCCACGAAAGTGGGCTGCGTGATCGTCGGCCCCGCGCACGAAATCCGCTCGACCGGCTACAACAGCCTGCCGCGGCGCGTGAACGACAACGCGCCCGAGCGCTTCGAGCGCCCCGAAAAATACCTCTGGTTCGAGCACGCCGAGCGCAACGCGATTTACAACGCCGCGCGCGCCGGCACGCCGCTGGAAGGCTGCACCATCTACACCGACCTGATGCCCTGCATGGACTGCGCGCGGGCCATCGTGCAGGCGGGCATCGTCGAGGTGGTGACCGACGAGAGCCGTTTCCAGCAGTACAAGAGCGACCAGTACAACGAGCACTTTCCGCGCGTGATGCGCCTGTTCGAAGAGGCCGGCGTGCGCGTGCGCACGATCCCCTTCGACCGCGGCGAGTGAACCGGCGCACCCGCGGGGCCTGAGCCAAATTGGCTGGCTTGGCTTGCCCGCCGCGGGCGGGTTGCGCTACCGTGGGAATGTCATGCTCCCGCCGGTGCGCCTCGATCCCCGATCGGAAGAGCCGCTCTACCGGCAGCTCTACGCGCAGTTGCGCGAGCGCATCCTGTCCGGCGCGCTGGCCCGCGGCGAGAAGATCCCGCCAACCCGCGAATTGGCCGGGCTGCTTGGCGTGAACCGCGCCACCGTCGCGGCGGCCTATGAACTGCTCGAACAGGAAGGCCTGATCCGCGGCCATGTCGGCCGGGGCAGTTTCGTGGCCGGCGGCGGGGCGGCGCTCGACTGGGAGGCGCGGCTGCGGGGAACGGGTCTCGAGGCCCGCGGCTGGGGCGGCGAAGCCCGGATCAACTTCGCCTCGGCGCGGCCGGGCGAGGATCTGATGCCGGTGGAGGAATTCCGCGCCTGCGCCCGCGACGTGCTGCGCGGGGACATCGAGCGCATTCTGCGGCCGGGCTCTCCCTATGGCTACGCGCCGCTGCGCGAATGGCTGATCGAACAGGGGCGCGCGGAAGGCACGGTCCGCGAAGACGACGACCTGATCATCACGAGCGGCTGCCAGCAGGCGCTCGATCTGCTCGAGCGGACGCTGGCCGGCGCGGGCGAGTCCGTGGCCGTGGAAGACCCCGTCTATCCTGGCCTGCGCGACGTGTTCACGCGGGCGGGGGCGCGCGTGGCAGGCGTTCCCGTCGCTGGCGAAGGCATCGACCTGGACGCGCTGGCCAGGCTGCTCGAACGGGAAACTCCCGCCGCCGTGGCCGTGACGCCGAACTTCCAGAATCCGACCGGCGCGACGATGGGCCTCGAAGCGCGCCGCCATCTGCTGCGGCTGGCGCGGGGCGCGGGCGTGGCGGTGATCGAGAACGATATCTATGGCGGCCTGCGCTACGAGGGGCAGGATCTGCCTTCGCTGAAGCAGCTGGACGAAAGCCGGCTGGTGATTCAGGTGCGCAGCGTTTCCAAGCTCGCTCTGCCGGGGCTGCGCGTCGGCTGGGTGACCGGACCGCGCGAAGTGGTGCGGCGGCTGGCCGAATGGAAACAGACCGCCGACCTGCACTCGGATCATCTGTCGCAGGCCGTGCTGCTGCGGCTGTTTGAAAGCGGGCGTCTGGAATCGCACCGGCGGCGGCTGCTCGATGCGGGCCGCGCGCGTCTGCGCGCGGCGCTCGACGGTTGCGCGAAACATCTGCCGCCGGGGAGCCGGTTCACGCGGCCCGAAGGCGGCGCCAACGTGTGGGTGCGGCTGCCGGAAGGGCTCGACGCCGAGCGCCTGCTGGCGAAAGCCGAGGCTGCGGGCGTCAGTTACCTGCCGGGCAGGCTGTTCGCCGTGCAGCGCGCCGAGACCGGCGCGCTGCGGCTGAGTTTCGCCGGACTCGAGCCGGCGCTGATCGAGGAAGGATTGCAGATTCTGGGCCGGATTTTCCGGCGCGAGTGGCAGAAGGCGCGCGCCTCGGCCTCGGCCGGGCTGGCGCCGGCGATCGTGTGAGGAGAATCCGCCGCAGGAGTTTCGGGTTCATCTGAAGAAGGGAGAGGGCAACGATGATTTATCTCGACGATGCGTTCCGCGTGAAAGTGGGCCTGGCGGAGATGCTGAAGGGCGGCGTCATCATGGACGTCACTGATGCGCGCCAGGCGGAGATCGCCGAAAAGGCGGGCGCCTGCGCGGTGATGGCGCTCGAGCGCGTGCCGGCCGACATCCGCAAGGAGGGCGGCGTGGCGCGCATGGCGGCGATCCGCAAGATCCGCGAGATCATGCAGGCGGTGTCGATTCCGGTGATGGCGAAGGTGCGCATCGGCCACATCGCCGAGGCGCAGGTGCTTGAAGCGCTGGAAGTCGACTACATCGACGAAAGCGAAGTGCTGACGCCCGCCGACGAAGAGCACCATATCTGGAAGCGGGATTTCAAGGTGCCGTTCGTATGCGGCTGCCGCAACCTGGGCGAGGCGCTGCGCCGCATCGCCGAGGGCGCGGCGATGATCCGCACCAAGGGCGAGGCGGGCACGGGCAACGTGGTGGAAGCCGTGCGCCACATGCGGACGGTGATGAAAGAGATCCGCATGCTGACCGTGCTGCGGCAGGACGAACTGCTGGCGGAGGCCAAGCGCCTGCAGGCGCCGCTGGAACTCGTGCAGTTCGTGCACGACAACGGGCGGCTGCCGGTGCCGAACTTCAGCGCGGGCGGCGTGGCCACGCCCGCCGACGCGGCGCTCATGCGGCAGCTCGGCGCGGAAGCCGTGTTCGTGGGCAGCGGCGTGTTCAAGAGCTCCGACCCCGAGCGCCGCGCGCGGGCGATCGTCAAGGCGACGACGAACTACAACGACCCGAAGGCGGTGCTCGAAGCCAGCGAAGAGCTGGGCGAGGCGATGCCGGGGCTCGACGTGCGGACGATGAGCGAGTCCGAGATGCTGTCGACGCGGGGCTGGTAACGGACGATGCCCGTCATCGGAGTTCTGGCCCTGCAGGGCGACTACGAAGCGCATGCGGCGGCGCTGCGCCGCGCGGGCGGCGAGCCGCGCGAGGTGCGGCGCGCCGCCGATCTCGACGGGCTGGACGGGCTGGTGATCCCCGGCGGCGAGAGCACGTCGATGCTCAGGCTGATGGAATACTACGGCCTGATGCCGCCGCTGCGCGCCTTCGGAGAACAGAAGCCGGTCTTCGGCACCTGCGCGGGCGCCATCCTGCTGGCGAGCGAAGTGCTGAACCCGCCGCAGCCTTCGCTTGCGCTGATGGACATGACGGTGGAGCGCAACGCCTACGGGCGGCAGCTCGACAGCCGCGTCGCGCGCATTCGGGAACACAGCCTGGGCGGCGGCGAGCTGGAGGCGGTGTTCATCCGCGCGCCGATCATCCGCCGGGCGGGCGCAGGGTGCACGGTGCTGGGAACCTATCTGGGCGATCCTGTTCTGGTGGAATCCGGGCTGCATCTGGCCGCGACGTTCCACCCGGAACTGACGGCGGACGGCCGCATTCACCGGCGCTTTCTCGAAAAGACCGCCGCGTGCGCACAGGCGGCAGGGCGATGAGCAGGAAGCGCGTTCTGTTCGTCTGCATCGGCAACGCGTTCCGCAGCCAGATCGCGGAGGGGTTCGCGCGGGCTTACGGCGGCGATGCCGTCGAGGCGGAGAGCGCGGGCATCGCGCCCGTGCTGGCGGTGCCGGAGATCACGAAGACCGTGATGCACGAGAAGGGCATCGACATCAGCGGGCACTTTCCGAAGGCGCTGGTGCACATGAACCTGAAATCGTACGACGTGATCGTCAACATGAGCGGCATGCCTTTGAACGGACCCGCCGGCGTGGAGGTGCTGCACTGGCGCGTCGCCGATCCCGTGGGCGCGGGCGAGAAGGCTGTGCGCGAAGTGCGGGACGAGATCGAACAGCTGGTGACCGGCCTTCTGATCCGTCTGCGGCGCGGGCGGGAGGGCTGATCGGGCGTCGGCTGCGGGGCGCGGGCTGGCGGCACAAAGTCTTTCTTTTTGAACAAGATAGGATCGTCTTCGGTTCGTTTCGCAAAATTGCGGTTTTGAGATTTCCGGGCTGTTCCGAGGCAGTGGTTTCCGGATCGGAAAGGGGCGCCGCCGGCGTGCAGCCGCAGGCTGGGGTCAAGGGATCGCCCGGGTTTCCCGCAGGTGGGTGGCTGGGACATCAGAGACTCTCCGGCAGAGAGGGTAGGCACGGGCTGGGGACCAGAACCGGACGGTGATGCCGCAAGTGACTGCGGGCTGGGGTGAAAGATTGCCGGGATGGGCGTCACTGGGACGGCGGGGTCCACGGAGGGTTGGGGAGCCAATCACAGCCGCCTGGACGAGTGTTTGCGCCGCGCTCTCAGGCGAATCCGCACCGCAGCTGCGGGAAAAAGGAAGAAGGGGAACAGAGTGCGGAGAATCCGATGGTCGGGCCGCCGGGATTTGAACCCGGGACCTCTTGCACCCCAAGCAAGCGCGCTAGCCAGGCTGCGCCACGGCCCGAACCGGAGGCGGGAGGCGTCGAAACGCCTTCTTCAGTGTACCATCATCGGCTGCGATGCGCGATTTTGCGGGTGTTGCACATCACACGGGGCGCATGATGCGAGCCGACGTGAACCAGTGCAGAGACAGGCTTTGGGGACATGGTTGTCCGGTGCCCGGCGATGGCAACATTGGATCGGCGCCGGAAATGCCGAACAGGAACGGGACCAGAGTTTCTGGAGTCGCAGGAGGATGGCCAATCAGCTGACCCGGTCTCCAGGAGCGAGAAGGATAAAAGGGTACGCAGAATTGACCGTGGGGCGCTCACTGCGCGGTTGATCAGCGGATTTTCTGGCATCGAGCGGGGGCGTGGGCGAAACGCCCCCTACGCATGACTTCCAGCTTGCGAGCCGCGCTGGTCCCACCAAGCTGCCCATGATTGGGGAGCTGGCCACTGCCAGAGATGGAGAGGATCCCTTGGGGCGGCCAGATGCGGCACGAACGGATTCGGTCAACTCCAGCCGCGGCCAATGCTCCTGGCACCAGCGTGCGGACGGGCCGGCACTATTTCTCGCAGCGGGGCGTCTCGATGGGCACGTAGTTGATCCTGCCGCCCTTGACGTCGAAGCTTCCGCTCACTTCGCCAGAATCTGCGCACACGTTAGTATAGACGTACTTCACGTTGTAGCGATACCCAAAGGCCACTGGAAGCCGCGTCTCGTAGGAGCCGTTCCGTCCGAGGGACTCTCCCGTTTCCACGACCTTGCCCTGCTGGTCGGAAATCCGGATCTGATATTGATTGCATTTCTGCTTTTCCGCCGGCAGATTGCCGACTTTTACGGTTCGATAGACCTCGAACACGACATCTTCTTTCTGCGTGGGCGGGAGCGGGTCTGCGATTCTGAAATCGAGCCTGTCTTCCAGGGTTTTGTTGCCTAAATCCACCTGGAGACGCACCGGGTGGACGCCAGAGGTGGTCCAAGAATTCTTGACAGTCCTTCCGGTTTTGGTTCCGTTATCGAAGATCCAGAGGTACTGGGCGTCGGAGGGAATGTTGCGATTGACGGTAGTGAATTCGTACTCGTGGCCGATGACGCCCGTAAAGTCGGTGTAGCCCTTGATGCGCACGGAGGGTTCAGCCAGATCCAGGCGCAGAGTGACAGAGGCGCCGGGGCCTCTGGACGCGGCATAGCGGTTGTTGGAGGCGAGCAACAGGATCCTGGCCCTTTTCTGCTGGAGCGAGGCCGCGGGAGGAAGCTCGAATTCGCGATCGCCGGTAGTGTTGCCGAGGTACTCTTTGCCCTCCGGGCCGTAAAGGATGCCGTGGATCTCGATCTGCCTGTCCGGCGGCTGGACGCGGACGGAGAGGATGACGTCGTCGGTCAAATCCGGCAATTCTTTCACCTTGTCGAAGCCGACCCGGAAGATCCTGAAGGAGAGGTCAGGGGCGTCCTTCCATCGGAAGTACTTCAGGCTGTCCACGGAAGATGCGCTGAAGGCGAAGAAGTCGTCCGCGCTAGACCCCGGGACCAGCAGTTCAGGCGTCGGGAAGTCCCGC
This sequence comes from Bryobacteraceae bacterium, assembly GCA_026002875.1. Lineage (NCBI taxonomy): Bacteria > Pseudomonadati > Acidobacteriota > Terriglobia > Bryobacterales > Bryobacteraceae > Bryobacteraceae bacterium. The sequence goes on along the minus strand of BPGE01000001.1, from coordinate 1,773,047 downwards.
CCTTCATAGACCTGTCCTTTGATGAACCGTTCGGCGAAACTGCGCCAGAGGCCGATGAGAGGGTCGTCGCCGCCGGCGATCCGGGAAAAAAGGCCGCGCGGGTCATCGGCCGGTTCCCTCTGCTTCAGCAGATCTCCCGCAATCCGGATGTCCGGGCACTCCCGCGCCAGATGGGTCAGCCACATGGAACCGCCATATCCATATTCCTGCTGGTTGGTTCGAGTTTCAGGATAGTTGCCGAGACCCAGCCTGGGGAAGTACATATAATTGTCCGATCCGCCGCAAGCCGAGCTGCCTCCGGCTCCGCCGGGGGCCACGGTGCTGGGCACATAATCGGGCCGCCCAAGGGCGGCGCCCTCGGCCCAGGTACTGATGGCTTCATCGAGCCAGAGCCAGGGATAGCCATACCGGCGTTCGCCGAATTTGCCGGGCGAGTTGCCGCCATAGGCTGCCTGGACGACGTGGAAAAACTCGTGGGCGGCCACCGGCAGCAGAGGTGCGACGTCCTCGGAGCTTTTCATGAGGTCGATGTTGAGCCAGATGGCGGATCCGTCTGATTCGCCGTTCGTACAGGCTTTGAGCTGTTTGAGGGTGACGGGAATCTGCTTAAAATGCTCCAGAACCATCCCGGTGTCCTGGATCGAGGTTTTGTCGAGATGGGATGGCAGGTTCGACAGGCCCTGCTCGTTGACGGCCATGTCCCAGGATTTCTCCAGGACGGCGGCGAGGTGCTGAACCGCCTCGGTGTAGTTCTGGGGGTAAAAGAAAACGAAACGCCTGGAAGGGCTCTCCGCGGAGTGATAGCCAGCCAGCAGCCAGATGCTCCAGCGCTTCAGAAGAGACGATTTGGCAGGCAGGAGAGTCACCTGCGCGGACTGCCCGGAGCTTCGGGCAGGCGCCGGGAGAGAAAATGGGGCGACTGTTCCAGTGGCGGGATCGGTCCGTGCATACCGGATGACCGCGACCGTACCGGAGGAGGATTGGCGCGCCGTCCGGCTCGACGGGCCGCCGCGGAGCGGCACGGTGACTTCGATCGGCTTGAGGAGCGTTTCGGGAAGCCCCTCGACCTCGAAGATTTCGCTGGCCTCATACTCTTCGAAGCCAGTTGGCGGCCTTCCCGTGCGCACCTTGATGGCCGCGGCCTGCTCGAGCGCGCCCGGCGGCGCCTGAATCCGGAAGCCGGAGGTTTCCAGCACGCCTCCTGACGGGTCCAGGGTCTGGGCGGCGAGAAGGCGCCAGCAGTTGACGGCGATGCGCGCCGTGGCTACGCTGCCGCTGCGTTCGCCAATCACTTCGACAAAGAACTGGCGCTGATCGGTCTGCTGCAATCCTTCAATCCGCAGGGTCGAGTACCCGTCCGGCTCTGTTTCTTCCGAACTCCACGTCATCGTGACGGGAATGCCGGGAGGATCCGTCCGGGCGGACAGAGGCACTTTTTCCCCGCCGCCCTCCGGCCACAGCACCCCGACGCGGATCTCCTCCACCCCGTCCGTCTCTGCCAGATCGATCTCGTCGCGGTCGGCTATGATGGAGAAGCCCGCCGGAGGCGGAGGAGCGGTCCGGTAATCGGCCACGGCGCGCAGCATGAGGTTGGCATGGCGGGTCTGGCCGTTGAAGGTCACTTCCAGGGGGCCGGTGAAGGTGCTGCCTCCATTCGTCGAGCGGAAGCTGCGCAGGTGCGCGGGACCGTCGAAGTCCAGAGCGAAGCCCACGCCTTCGTGAGGCGAAGGCGCCTGATAGCCGACATACACATCCCCTCCCGCGATTTCGACCCCCTCGACGGGGATTTCCAGAAATTCGCCGGTCTTTGGAATCGTCACCTCGCGATCCACCAGCATCGCCGGGTTGTCCGGAGGACGGCCTGCGGCCTCCGGATCGGCGAAAACCACGACGCGAATTCTCCGGTCCACGGGCGAAGGATATCCGGAGAAACTCACCATGTAGAACCGCAATTTTGTGATCCGCGCGGGATAGCGGGACGGGGTGAGCCGGTTGACGTACATGCCGCCATCGCGGAGCAGCCCTGTTTCCACAGTGCCGTCGTCGGCCGACAATTCCTCTTCCTCGCCGCCACTCGCTTCCCGCTGCACGACGGCCCGCATCAGAGGATTGGGACGCAGGCCGTTGGTGAGTTCCAGCGGGCCGAAGAACTCGGCGCCGTCGTTGTCAGACCAGAATCCGCGCTCCTGCGGAGCGCCGTTTGTGTCGAGAGGGAAGCCGACGCCGCCGTGCGGGCGCGGCGCCTGATAGCCGACGTACAGGTCTCCGCTCTCCAGCAGCGGACCGTCGACAGAAAAATCCACGAATCCTCCGATCGAGGGGATCGTCTCCCACTGATCCACCGCCAGGCGTGGATTGGCTGGCGGCCGGCCTTTGCCCTCGGGATCCACAAAAGCGACGAGGCGCACCTTCTGCCCCTGAGGATCCGGCCAGTCCCGGAATTTCGTGAAGTACAGCCGGATCCGCTTCAGCCGGACCGGATAACGGGAGGGCGTCAACCGGGCGACGAGCATCAGCCCGTCTTCCAGCACGCCAGTGCCGTCGCTGGAGCCATCATCAGCGGAGATCTCTTCTTCCGGCTCCTCGGCTAGTCCCGTCCGAGCGGCCAGGGCCGCCAAACCGGGCGGCAGAGCTTTGGCGGCGGGCGGCTCGACAGCGGGCGGAACGGACCGTTCCGAGGCTTGCGGCCCGGTCGCATCCGCAGTCAGGCGCCTGTTGCCAGCCTCATGGTAAGAATAGGCCGCCAGCGCCGCAACGGCGGCGGCCAACACGAAGCTCCTCCGGAACCACTGACTGATCTCCATGAATCCTCCGAGGCCCCATATTAAGACAACCAGACCTGAAACACAAACTATTTTGGCCCATCGAAACTGGTACTTCCTCAGAGCGCTCGGCTCAGCGCAGCCGCAGCGGCTGTTCGGCGGACGGCCGCTGCGGCGGCGCGGCCAGGTTCCGGGACGAGGATTCGAGCGGAATTTCGGCTAGCGTCCGGGTTCGGCGAAGATGTTGCAGGCGGCGATTTCTTCCGCCGCGAGGCCGCGGCTGAACCAGAGGAGGCGGTCTTCGAGGATCGCGTTGGGGAGTTCTTCCCCGCCCTGCCGGGCTGCCTCGCGCATGGCGTTTTTCAGGGCGTCGGCGGAGGGTTCCGGCTGCTCGTGATAGCGCCGCCAGAGGCCGACGAAACAGTCGGTCTGGAGTTCGCGCTTGCGGAGCAGGGAGTCCTTTTCGCGCGGGTTGGCGCCGATGGCCTTTTCGACGCGCTCGTCGATGGTGAGCTGGTGCTGGACATGGCGGGCGAGAGTGCGGGCCAGAATGTACGCGCGCACGTCCGGCAGCGGGGCGCCGGGGCCATCGAGCCAGCCGTTATGGACCGAGATCGTTCTGTTTTCCGCACAGTAGTGAAGGCCGCGCGAAATTTTGCCGCAGGGGGTCTCTTTTTCGCCATCGAAGAATTCGAGGCGCGCCATGCGGTACTCGCCGGCGCCATCCGTGGTGAAGATGTGGTTCCAGGCGGCCTGCATGGCGCGGAACAGAATCTCGAAATTCTGTTGCGGGACGGATTTCGCCGGGGCGGGCTTTCTTGGGGAGCATGAGACTGCCGCCAGGAGAGCCATTCCGGCGGCGGCGAGCAGCCACGGCCGCCGCTGCTTCGCGGTGGGGCGGACGTTTTCGCGAACCATGCTGATATCAGACTAACAGGGGTGGTGGCGGCGCTGGCGCAGTGCCGTGGAGTCACGGTTGGGATGCAGCCCTCGCGCTTGCGCGAGGGGAAGCCCGTTGGGATGCAGCCCTCGGCCAAGGCCGAGGGGAAACCCGCAGGAGAGCGCGCGGGAGGCATGGGTGGGATGCAGCCCTCGCGCAAGCGCGAGGGGAAACACGGTTGGGATGCAGCCCTCGCGCAAGCGCGAGGGTAAACCCGTGAGAGAAGGCGACGTGAGGCACGGGTGGGATGCAGCCCTCGCGCGAGCGCGAGGGGAAACACGGATGGGATGCAGCCCTCGGCCAAGGACGAGGGGAAACCCGCAGGAGAGCGCGCGGGAGGCATGGGTGGGATGCAGCCCTCGCGCAAGCGCGAGGGGAAGCCCGTTGGGATGCAGCCCTCGGCCAAGGACGAGGGGAAACCCGCAGGAGAGCGCGCGGGAGGCATGGGTGGGATGCAGCCCTCGCGCAAGCGCGAGGGGAAACACGGTTGGGATGCAGCCCTCGCGCAAGCGCGAGGGGAAACACGGTTGGGATGCAGCCTTCGCGCGAGCGCGAGGGGAAGCCTGTTGCTGGTTTCAGGCGGACGGGGCGGGGCCGCCGGGGCGGAGGGCTGGATCGCGGCGGGCGCGGGTGGCCTGTTCGTAGGCGTAGGCGAGCTCGAGCAGGCGGGGCTCGCTCCAGGCGCGTCCGAAGAAGGACAGCCCGACGGGAAGGCCGCGGATGAAGCCGGCGGGGACGGTGACGTGGGGGTATCCGGCGACGGCGGCAGGCTGGGAGCAGCCGCCTCCGCCCGCGTCGCCGTTGACCCAGTCGATGAACCAGGCGGGTCCGGTGGTGAGCGTGACGAGGGCGTCGAGCTTGTGCTGGTCCATCACGGCGTCGATGCCTTCCGTGCGGGCGAGGCGGAGGCACTTCTCGCGGGCTTCTCTGTAGGCGGGCTCGGTGAGCGGGCCTTTTTTCTGTGCCTCGATGAAGATCTCCTGGCCGAACCACGGCATTTCCCTGTCCCTGTGCCTGTCGTTGAATTCGATCAGCTGTTCCAGCGTGCGGGCGGGGAAATTCTCGGGCAGGCGGCTGAGATAGCGATTGAGAGAGTCCCTGAATTCATAGAGAAGGACGGTGTATTCGGCGTCGCCGATCTGGCCGTGGGAGGGGAGTTCGGCTTCGTCAATGACTTCGGCCCCGGCTTTTTTGAGGATCTCCACCTGGGCGTCGAGGAAGCGGTTGAGCAGCTGGCGGCGCTGGTGGAAGCGGCGGGGGATGCCGATGCGCGCGCCTTTGAGCGCTCCCGCATTGAGCCGGGAATGGATCTCGAATTTCTCAGGAAATGCCGCAGAATTTCCGGCGGCGAGAATTTCAAACAGCAGGGCGAGATCGCGGACCGTGCGGGCCATCGGGCCGGCCGTATCCTGCGAGGGAGCAATGGGAACGATGCCTTCGCCCGGAAGGGCGCCGACGGTGGGTTTCAGTCCGGCGATGCCGCAGACGGAAGAGGGGCTGACGATGCTGCCGTCGGTTTCCGTGCCGATGGCGGCGGCGCAGAGAGAAGCGGCGACGGCGGCGCCGGAGCCGGAGCTGGAGCCGGAGGGGTTGCGGTCGAGGGCGTGGGGGTTGCGGGTCTGGCCGCCGACGGCGCTCCATCCGCTGACGGAGCGGCTGGAGCGGAAATTGGCCCACTCGCTGAGATTGGTCTTGCCGAGGATGACGGCGCCGGCATCGATGAGGCGCTGGACGACAGGCGCGTTTTTCGGAGGCCGCCAATCGGCGAGGGCGAGCGAGCCGGCGGTGGTGGGCATGAAGGAAGTGTCGAGGTTGTCCTTGATGAGAATCGGAATTCCGTGGAGGACGCTGCGGGGGCCTTTGGCCTTGAGCTCGCGGTCGAGTTCGGCAGCCTGTTTGAGAGCGTCGGGGTTGACGGCGAGCACGGAGCGGAGGGAGGGACCGCGGCGGTCGATGGAGTCGATGCGCTGGAGATACAGGCGCGCGAGCTGCTCCGCGGTCCACCGTCCGGCGTGAAGGCCGGCGGCGAGTTCGGAGATGGAGAGCGTGGCGGTCTCCGGCTGCGGACCACGGGAGCGCGCACACGAGGCCAGAGCGGCGGCGCCCGCGGCAAGGACCAGGTCTCGGCGAGTCATGAGAAGGATTGTACTGCGGCGGGCGCGGGGAGCGGCGGCGCTCGCGCAGGTCCGCGGTTCCGTATACTGCGAAGACGTACGGGAGCGAAGGCGTCCGCGCGGAGGGCTGAAAGGAGCCAGATGCAGGAGAAGTCAGCATGAGGATCGTGGTGGCAGGCGGCGGAGGAGTCGGCGAGCTGGTTTCGCGCCGTCTGGTGCGCGAAGGCAACGAGGTGACGATCGTGGAGCCGAACGCGGACCGCTGCCAGCACCTGGACGACACGCTGGACGCGCGGGTGGTGCAGGGCGACGCAGTGAGCATTCACACGCTGCGGTCGGCGGGGCTGGGCGACGCCGATATGTTCATCGCGATCACGAACGACGACCGGGCGAACCTGCTGGCGTGCCTGGCGGCGCAGGCGGAGTTCGAGGTGCCGGTGAAGGTGGCGCGCGTGCGGAGCCACGAGGTGGAGGAGTGGAGGAAGGCGTGCCAGCGGATCGGGCTGAAGATCGACCTTCTGATCCACCCCGAATCGGAGCAGGCGCGGCGGATCCTGCCGGTGCTGGGGCTGCCGGGAATCACGGACATCATCGACTTCGCCGACGGCAAGATCCGGCTGTTCGGGATGTTCCTGCAGAGCGGGCACTGGCTCGCCGGGAAGAGCCTGATCGAGCTGGCGCGGATGGGCCCGCCGAAACATTCGCTGCTCGTGATGATTTTGCGCGGCACGCAGGTGATCATTCCGCGGGGCTCGGACGTGCTGCAGGTGCACGACCAGGTCTATGCGCTGACGCGGACGGACGAATTTCCCGAGATGCTGAAATTCCTCGGGCTGGAAGAATCGAAGCAGGTGGAGCGGGTGTTCATTCTGGGGGGCAAGCAGCTGGGGATTCTGGTGGCGGAGCATCTGGAAAAGCAGGGCGTGCGGGTGAAGCTGTTCGAGAGGGACGCGGCGCGGTGCGAGAAGGTGGCGACGATCCTGAAGGACACGATGGTGGTGCACGGCGACGGGACGGACGCGGCGACGCTGGTGGAAGAAGGCGTGGAAGGAGTGGACGCCTATCTGGCGCTGACGAACGAAGACGAGCAGAACCTGATTGCGGCGATGCTGGCGCGGCGGCTGGGGGCGAAGAAGCTGGTGGCGCTGATCAACCGGCTGAATTATCTGCCGCTGGCGCACCGGCTGGGGATTCACTCGACGGTGAGCCTGCGGCTGACGACGGTGGACCGGATCCTGCAGTTTGCGCGGCGGGGGGACGTGCAGTCGGTGACGACGTTCGGCGACGAGGCGGCGGAAGCGATCGAACTGACGGCGCCGCCGAGGTGGAAATACGCGGGGAGGAGGCTGCGGGAGATCGAGTTTCCGCGGGAGGTGGTCGCCGGGGCGCTGTTGAGGAAGGACGGCGAGGTGGTGGTGCCGCGCGGCAATGATGTCATCGAAGAGGGCGACCGGATCCTGTTTTTCACGTCGGAGAAGGCGCTGCCGAAACTGGAAGAGATGATGTCTTCGGGTACGGCGCATTCCGGGCTGGGAGGGCTCTGGAGGCGATGATCCACGCCGCCGGGCTCTTTCACATTGCGGGGATTTTTCTGCTGATGCTGGCAGGGGCGATGGCGCTGCCGGCGGCGTGGGGATGGGTGGCCGGCGCGGGGGGCGCGGGGACGATGGGGCAGGCGGCGCTGATCACGGCGTGCACGGGCGCGGCGCTGGCGTATCTGCTGAAACCGCCGCAGCACGAGATCACGCGGCGGGAGGGGATCCTGCTGACGGTGCTGCTGTGGGTGATGGGATGCACGTTCGGGGCGGTTCCGTATTTTCTGACGCCCGCCTTCGGATCGGTGACGGACGCGGTTTTCGAGTCGGTTTCGGGATTCACGACGACGGGGGCGACGATCCTGCCGCGTGTGGAGGTGCTGCCGCCGGTGATCCAGTTCTGGCGGCACTTCACGCACTGGCTGGGCGGAATGGGCGTGGTGCTGCTGACGATCGCGGTGCTGCCGCTGATCGGGGCTGGGGGCATGGCGCTGTACCGGGCGGAGTTCAGCGGGGCGCGGTCGGAAAAGCTGGCGCCGCGCATCGCGGAGACGGCGCTGTCGCTGTGGAAGGTGTATGCGGGGCTTTCGCTGCTCGAGTACCTGCTGCTCAGGCTGGCGGGAATGAGCGCGTTCGACGCGGCATGCCACACGTTTTCGACGCTGGGCACGGGAGGGTTTTCGACGCGGACAGAGAGCGTGGGCGGGTTTCCGAGCCCGGCGGTGCAGTACATCATCATCGCGTTCATGCTGCTTGCCGGGCTGAATTTCACGATGCACTACCGGCTGTGGGTGCGGCGGGAGGGGAGGCGGTTTTTCTCGGATTTCGAGGTCCGGGGGTACCTGATGATCCTGGGCGGCGCGGCGCTGGCCGTATTCCTGGCGCTGCACTGGAGCGGAACTCTGCGCGGGGAGGAGGCGCTCAGGGCGGCGCTGTTCCAGGTGGTGTCGATCGGGACGACGACGGGGTTCGCCACGGCGGACTACGAGCAGTGGCCGCCGCTGACGCACGCCCTGCTGCTGGCGCTGATGTTCGTGGGCGGATGCACGGGTTCGACGGCGGGCGGATGGAAGGTGGCGCGGGTGCTGCTGCTGGGCAAGACGGTGGACCGGGAGCTGAAGCGGACGTCGTTCCGGCGCGGAGTCTTTGCGGTGCGGGCGGGCGGGGAGACGGTTCCGGAGACGGCGATTCAGGGGCTGCTGAACCTGATCTACCTGTCGCTGTTCGTGTTTCTGACGGCGCTGCTGATTGTTTCCGCTGCAGGACTGGACCTGCTGACGGCGCTCAGCAGCGTGGCGGCGGCGATGTTCAGCATCGGTCCGGGGTTCGGGACGGTAGGGCCGGCGGAGAACTACGCGCACCTGCCGGCGGCGGTGAAGTGGACGCTGAGCCTGTGCATGATCGCGGGGCGGCTGGAGTTTTACACGCTGGTGGTGGTGCTGACGCCGGCGTTCTGGAGGAAGTGAGGGGGAAGAGGAACGGGCCGGTCCGGCGGGGTGCCAGAACCGGCCCGTTGTGTTTGAAACAGAATCAGATGAATTTGTACTTGCCGGGCACGGGGAACGGGGTGGGCTCGGCCTTGAAGTCGTAGGTGTACTGATCGGCCTTGGGCATGAGGTCCTGTTTGGAGTTCATGATCATGTCCCAGGTGATCTTGAGGCCGGAGTAAGCGGACTCGCGGCCCATGATGCAGGCCATGGTGGATTCGGCGACGGCCTGGGTTTCGTTGATGTAGGGCCCGTCGCCGCGGATGGACTTGTAGAGCTTGACGTGCTCCTGGACATAGCCGGGGCCGCCGCGGGTCTGGTTGAGGGTCATGCGCCCCTTGCTGCCGGCGACGATTTCGTTGACCTGCTGGTAGCAGCCCTGCGGATACTGGCGGCAGTAGCTGGACATGCGGACGCCGTTGGGGAACTCGAAGTCGGCGGAGATGTGGTCGTAGATGTTGCCGTAGATTTCGTCTCCGACGGGGCGCCAGGCGGCGCCGCCGCTGGCGACGACGCTCGACGGGGGTCCGCCCATGATCCAGCAGCAGACGTCGATGTTGTGGAGGTGCTGCTCGACGATCTGGTCGCCGCAGAGCCAGAGGTTGGAGTACCAGTTGCGGTGCTGCCACTCGAACTCGCCCCATTTGGGGTTGCGGCCGTTGCGCTGCTGGATGACCGGCGTGCCGATCCAGTAGGCGTAGAGGGCGACGACCTCGCCGAGCTTGCCGTTCTTGATAGCGTCGACGTTTTCGAGATAGAAGGGATCGCTGCGGCGCTGCGCGCCGCTGACGACGGAGAGTTTCTTTTCGACGCTCTTGCGGCCGGCTTCCATGACGCGGCGGACGCCGACGGGATCGACGCCGAAGGGCTTCTCGATGAAGACGTGCTTGCCGGCGTCGATGCAGGCTTCGAAGTGGAGGGGGCGCCAGCCCGGGGGCGTGCAGAGGAAGACGACGTCGACGCCGGATTTAATGAGCTTGGCGTAGCCGTCGAAGCCGACGAAGCGGTGTTCGGGATCGACCTTGATGCGGTCCTGGATGGGCAGGCTGCGCAGGCGCTTGAGGCTGCCTTCGAGGCGGTCTTCGAAGGCGTCGGCCATGGCGACGAGTTCGACAGCCGGATCGGCGGCCATGGCGTTTTCGACAGCCTGCGTGCCGCGGCCGCCGCAGCCGACAAGGCCGATTCTCAATTTTTCCGCGGCCCAGCCGCGCACGAGTTCAGGCCGGACGATGGTGAAAGCCGCGCCGGCAGCGGGGCCGGCGAGAAAAGAGCGCCGGCTGGTGTTCTGCTTCTGATTGTCCATGTGAGAGGGCACCTCGACCGCCCATTAGTATATAACTTGGCCCTGCGCGGCTAATCCTGCGGCGCGCGGGGCGGTTCCATGAGGAGTTCTCGAAGATGCAACAGGCGGACTGGACAGCGGACGAGATGCGCAGGCATGGCGCTGCGGCGATCGAGTGGGTGGCGCAGTATCTGGAAAAAATCCGCGACTATCCGGTCGCGCCGCGGTTGAAGCCTGGAGAGCTTGCGGCGGCCATCCCGGCCGCGGCGCCGCTGGATGGAGAGCCGATGGAGGCGATTCTGGAGGACTTCGAGAAGACGGTGCTGCCGGCGGTGAACCACTGGAACCACCCGCGGTTCCACGGGTATTTCTCCGTGAGCGCGTCAGGGCCGGGCATCGTGGGCGAGCTGCTGAGCGCGGCGCTGAACGTGAACGGGATGCTGTGGCTTTCGTGTCCGGCGGCGGTGGAGCTGGAGCTGGCGGTGATGGGATGGCTGCGGCAGTGGCTGGGGCTGCCGGAGACGTTTTTCGGCATGATCCACGACACGGCGTCGATTTCGACGCTGCACGCGATCGGCGCGGCGCGCGCCGTTGCGGACCCGGATCTGCGCGAGGAAGGAGCGAAGCCGGGGATGGTGGTCTACACGAGCGAGCACGCGCACTCGTCGGTGGAGAAGGCATGCATGGCGCTGGGGCTGGGGCGGAAGCACGTGCGGAAGATCGGGGTGGACGGGGCATACCGGATGCGTCCGGACCTGCTGGAGCGGGCGGTGGCGGAGGACCGCAAAGCCGGGCTGCGGCCGTTCTGCGTGGTTTCCACGGTGGGAACGACGTCGGTGACAAGCGTGGATCCGGTGAAAGAGATCCAGGCGGTGGCGGCGCGCGAGGGGCTGTGGCATCACATCGACGCGGCGTATGGAGGCGCGGCGGCGATGCTCGAGGAAAACCGGTGGATGCTCGAAGGCGCGGGCGAGGCGGATTCGCTGGTGATGAACCCGCACAAGTGGCTGTTCACGCCGATCGACTGCAGCGCGTTTTTCTGCCGGCGGCCGGACGCGCTGAGGCAGGCGTATTCGCTGACGCCGCCGTATCTGGCGTCGCAGGAAGACCCGAAGGCGGTGCACCTGATGGATTACCGGATTGCGCTGGGGAGCCGGTTCCGGGCGCTGAAGCTGTGGTTCGTGATGCGGCACTTCGGCTACCGGAAGGTGTGCGGGATCATCCGGGAGCACATCCGTTGGGCGCGGGAGCTGGCGGAAGAGATCCGGGCGCACGAGCTGTTCGAGGTGGCGGCGCCGGTGACGATGTCGCTGGTGTGTTTCCGGCTGAAGGCGGGGGATGCAGCGACACGGGCGGTGATGGACAGGGTGAACGGATCGGGCGAAGCATTTCTGTCCGGAAATGTTCTGGACGGGCGGTTCGTGGCGCGGATCGCGATCGGCAACATCAAGACGACGCGGGAAGACGTGCAGCGGACGTGGGCGGCGGTGCGGCAGGCGGCGGAGGAAGCGGCGAAGGGCGGCGGGGCTTAAAGAGTGGAGCGGTACCACTCGAGGGTGCGGCGGAGGCCTTCTTCAAAAGAGAAGCGGGGCGCGTGGCCGAGGTCGCGGACGGCGGCGGCGGTGTCCGCCTGGGAGTGGCGGACGTCGCCGGGACGGGGCGGGCCATACTCTGGCTGGATGTCGACGCCTTCCATCCGGCACAGGAGGCGCCAGGTCTCGTTGAGGGTGTAGCGGCGGCCGTTGCCGGCGTTGTAGACCCTGCCGGAAACGATGGAGGCGGGAGCGCGGGCGGCCTTGAGACAGAGTTCGGCGACGTCTTCGACGTAGGTGAAGTCGCGGCTCTGTTCGCCGTCCCCGTAGATGACGGGCGGGCGGCGCTCGAGGAGGCGCTTCATGAAGATGCTGAGGACGCCGGAGTAGGGGCTGGAGGGGTCCTGGCGCGGGCCGAAGACGTTGAAGAAGCGCAGGGAGACGGTTTCGAGGCCGTAGCAGGCGGTGAAGACGGAGCAGTAATATTCGCCGGCGAGCTTCTGCAGGGCGTAGGGAGACTTGGGGCGCGGGGCCATGGATTCGGTTTTCGGCAGCACTTCGGTGTCGCCGTAGGCGGAGGAGGAGGCGGCGTAGACGACGCGTCCGGCGCGGCCTTCGACGGCGGCGCGGAGGACGTTGAAGGTGCCGTCGATGTTGGCCTCGTGGGAGGGGACGGGGTCGGAGATGGAGCGGGGGACGGAGGGAATGGCGGCGAGGTGGTAGACGACGGGCGCGCCCGCGAGCAGGGGAGCGATGCGGGCGTAATCGCGGATGTCGGCCTGGTGCAGGTCGACGCTGCTGCGGACTTCGGCCAGGTTCTCTTCCCTGCCCGAGGACAGATTGTCGATGACCGCGACGCGCGGGGCGCCCTGGGCCAGCAGCGCGCGGACGAGCGCGGACCCGATGAAGCCGGCGCCGCCCGTGACGACGGGGATCGTCATAGTTCCTCGATGATGGAGTTCAGGTAGCGGATGCTCTCGGTGGCGATGCGTTCGGCGCCGGGGGTGAAATCGAAGGCTTCGAGGGAAATCCAGCCCCGGTAGCCGAGGCGCGCGAGGGCGGCGAGGACGGGGCGGAAGTCGTAGTCGCCGGTGCCGCAGTGTCCGCCGTCGGTCTCGTTGACGTGGACGTGGCGGATGAGGGGGAAGTAGCGCTCGATGAGGACGTCGTGCGGCTCGGTCTCGTCGACGGCGTTGTGGGTGTCGAACATGGTGGCGACGGCGGGGCTGTTGACCTGGCGCACGACGTCGACGGCTTCGGCGAGCGTGCCGATGACGTCGGTCTGGTTTTTGGGGAGAGCTTCGACGAGGATGGTGACGCCGCGCTGTTCGGCATGGGGCGCGACGGAAGCGAGCCCCTCGATGAAGCGCTGCGTGGCCTCTTCGCGGGTGCTGCCGCCGGTGGTGCCGCGCTGGAGAGGCGAGCCGAAGACCATGACGCCCGCGTCGCCGAGATCGGCGCAGAGATCGATGAGGCCGCGGATGTGCTCCCAGCTTCTGGCGCGGAGCCCGTCATCGGGGGTGGTGACGTGGAGGCCTTTGGGGGCGACCATCAGCCAGTGCAGGCCGACGAAGAGGAGTCCTTCGCCCTCGAGAATTTCGCGGTACTGGCGGCGGTCGGCTTCCGGGATGTTGCAAGGGTCTTCGGAGAGAGTGAACGGAGCGATTTCGATGCCCTCATAGCCGGCCGCCTTCATGTGACGGCAGGCATCGGCGAAATCCCAGCCCTGGTAGATCTCATTGCAGATGGCGTGGCGGAAACGTTGTCCCATATGAAAGCAATTGTCTAGTCTAACCGATCGGGCCGGCTGTCCGAGCCTTTCCACTTCGCCGCAACCACCATGGTGAGGCCGCGCCAGGGCAGGAGGCGGTCTGCGAGGCGCCACAGCCAGACGGTTTTGTCGAAGAGCTTGAGGGTGAGCTTCGACAGCCGCCGGCGGTGGAAGAGACGGGAGGCGAGCCACCAGCCGAAGACGCCGGCCTTGTTGATGTCGCGGATCCAGAGCAGTTCGAAGCCGGATTGCTCGAGCATCCGGGCGATATCGTTCTTGCGGAAGCGGCGCAGCTGGCCCATGGCCCGGTCCACGCTGCCGTAGAGCCAGGGACCCTGCGGGGCGACGAGGAGGAGCCGGCCGCCGGGTCGGAGGACGCGGCCCATGCCCTGCAATGCGGCCTCGGGCTTTTCGAGGCCTTCGAGCACGTTGACCGCAAGGGCGCTGTCGAACTGGCCGGCCCAGGGCTCGAAATCTTCGGGCGCATCCGGGCGGCAGCAGCCGATTTCGACGTTGGGCGTGCGGAGGAAGCGGTTCTGGAGGGCGTGCAGGTGAAGGGGGTCAGGATCGACGGCCACGTAGCGGAGGCGGCGTCCCATGAGGCGGGCGGTGAAGGTGCCGAGACCGGCGGAGAGCTCGAAGACGCTGTCGCCGAGCTCCCTGCGGAGGAGGGAGCAGAGCCATTCGATGTAGGCGGGCGTGCGGGTGAGGTTGATGATGGCCTCGCGGCCGCGGGTGTCGGCGTACAGGTCGTCGATGAGCCAGAACTTGAGAATGACGCCGAGGGCCTGCAGGCCGTCCTTCCAGCCGATTTTCTTGCCTTCCTCGTAGGTGCGGCCGTGATAGCTGATGGGGACTTCGTAAATGCGCAGCCGGCGCTTGGCGCATTTCATCGTGATTTCCGGCTCGAAGCCGAAACGGTTGGAGCGGATGGGGATGGACTTGAGCAGATCGGTGCGGAAGACCTTGTAGCAGGTCTCCATGTCGGTGACGTGGATGTTGGAAAAGATGTTGGAGATGAGAGTGAGGGTCTGGTTGATGACCGTGTGCCAGAAGGGCAGCACGCGGCGGCTTTCGCCGGCGAGGTAGCGGGAGCCGAAGACGGCGTCGGCGCGGCCTTCGAGGAGGGGCTTGAGGAGAATGGGGTATTCCTGGGGGTCGTATTCGAGGTCGGCGTCCTGAATGAGGCAGAAATCGCCTTCGGCGTGGCCGATGGCGGTGCGGACGGCGGCGCCCTTGCCCTGGTTGACCTGGTGGCGGAACAGCCGGATGCAGGGGTGGCTGGCGGCGATTTCCTGGAGGATGTCCCACGTGCCGTCGCGGGAGCAGTCGTCGACGATGACAAGCTCGCGTTCCATGCCTTCTGGCAGAGGCGCGCGAAGGACCTGCTCCAGACTTCGGCGGACCACGGTGCGCTCGTTATAAACCGGGATCAGGATGCTGAGCTTGAGGGGCAAATCAACAGTGTAGTCGAATCGGCCGAGGGGAGACACGAGGAAAAAGACCGGTGCGGGGGGCGGCGGCGGAGCGGAGGAACTAGGTTAACTTTTACAACGTTCTACGGCCTTTGCTTGGTTGATGGGGGAGCAAACTAAAACCAAGATGGAACTAGTACTGAAGGCGTTGGAGGACTATGATGCACCGTCGGGTGAAAGAAAGGGCGTGGCTCCTCTGGCGGCGTCTGGCGGAGCTGAGGCCGGGGTCAGGGCGCGCGGAACAGAAGGGGCAAGACCTGGTGGAATATGCGCTGATCATCGGCTTCATCGCGGTGGCGTGCGCGGCGCTGATTCCCTATACTTCCACAGCAACCATGCGGGCGATTTACAACCGCATCGCCGAGATCCTGACAAACTCGACCGCGCAGACGTAACGGATGGCAGCGGGGGGAGCGGGAAAGCGAATCAGCCGGGTTCAGGGGCGCGCCACGCCGCCCAGACCGAGCACGAGGCAGCAGAGGTTCCACGCCACCAGGAGCGCGAAAAACACATTGGCCCGCTGAAGCAGGCGCAGCCGGTCGCTTGCCCAGCAGAACAGTCCGAGCAGCAGCGCAGCCAGCTTCACCACCAGCAGCCCGCCGAGAGGACTGCCCATCCAGTGGATCGCCTGCCGCACGAGAGGGTTGGCTTCCTGGACTCCCGCGAGCAGAAAGGCGAGCGTGGTCATGACATCGAGGGCCTGGAGGTAGGCGTAAATCAGAAAAGTCCTCCCCGGGCTCAGTGCGATGACTTGCCCGCGGACTCCGGCGGATACTTGAGGCTGCGCCATCAGTTCCATTCAACCTTATCCCGGATTTCAGGTAAAGACCTGAAATGAAAACCGGGGGTGCGTTTTTCCCAGTACGGGAGTCTTGGATCCTGGCTGGGGTGTCAGGGCCGTTGCGAGGTGTCCGGAACCGGTTGCCGGCCGGCGGACTGGCGGCTCTCGCGCAGCTCGGCGGAGGGGGCGGCGGTCCGGAAATGGGCGGCGAGGGCGGAGAGGGACTCGAGGCGAGGACCGCGCGCAGCCTGCCGGTTCTGCTCGGCGGCGACGAGCACCTCCGACCGGATGACGCGGACGGCGGACGGGGCGTGAACGCCGAGCTTGACGCGGTTCGGCGTCGCATCGAGGATCTCGACCACGATGTCGTCGCCGATGCGGATGGACTGGCCGATTTTGCGGCGGATCACAAACATGGGGACTCCTGGCGGAGAGGATGCAGGTGGGAGTAGGGGAAGTGCGCCTGCACGGACTGGACGCCAAGGCGCGTCTCGGGGTTCAGGACGACGGGCGCGAGGAGATTGGCGGTGGGGGGGCCGGACTGGGGAAAGGTGAGGATGGCATAGAGGAGCAGTCCGGACTGGTCTTCAGGGCACTTCAGGGCGGCTTTTTCGTCGCTGGACAGTTCGAGGCGGTAGTCTGGCATCAGCAACGCCACCGGGGCGCAGGCGAAGCGCACGGGGGGTTCGGATTCGCTCTCGAGCACGGCGAGGGGCGCCCAGGCGGGGTCGGTGACGAGGCGGAAGCTGGTGAGGTGCTCGAAAGCGGGGATCCCGAAAGGGAAGCGGTAGGTGGTGACGCAGGGGGATGCGGAAGACGGCTCGGCCATGGTTGCCACTCTTGGAAACAGTGGGCTTGGTGGCGGAGAAATCTCCGATGGAAGCGGGCTTTGTGGTACAACGGGAATTTCCGGCAGGCAGTCGATGGGCGTGATTCTGAGTCTGGGGAAGCACAAGGCGGTGCTGCGGCACGGGGAGTGGCGATGCGCCGATCTGGGCTGGGAGCGGTGCCTGAACCGGTGGACGGAAGAGTGGCTGAAGTCCGGGGACGCGCCCGGGCTTGAAGAAGCGGATCAGGAGCTGGCGGTGGCACGGGAGATGGCGAATCGCGCCGGGGGGCGGGTTCTGTATGTGGCGCGCAGTTCGCCGGAGCGGACGGTGCGGGATTTCTTTCCGAAGCGGCAATACCGCCTCGCATTTCCGGACGCCGAATGAAGAGCTGGCGCCTGCGCGCGGACAGGCTGATCGTGTGGGTGCACTATCTGCTGATTCAGGGGGCGGTGACGTTGATCCGGCTCATTGGCCGTCGTCGAGACGGGGCAGGAACTGGCTGAGCTGAGGGAGAACCGCGCGGGCGAAGGCCAGAGCCTCCTGCTCGGCAGGGGCTCCCTCCTCCATCGGAACCACGAGTCGGACGAGGCTTGTGTCGGACCGGCGGTATCGGAGGGAATCGGCGACGAGCCAGAACTTGGCGGCGTATTCGCTGGCGACAATTCTGGCGGGGGTCTGGTACCAGTAGAGGACGAGGCTGCGGGAGGCGCCGCGGGCGACGATGTAGCGGTTGACCTCGACGGAGCGTCCCGAGGGCAGCTGGACGCGGACGGTGCCGGAATCCAGCGGGGCGTAGCCTGAGCCGGGCAGGCAGTTCTTGGGGGAGTGGGGCGCGACGCCCGTGGTCTGGGAGCGGAAGAACGCGACAAACAGGTTGACAGTGGCCGGAGAACCGGGGCGAAGGTAGACGCGGTTCAGGCTGTCGTCGGCACGCAGGACACGCTGGACATCGGGATCGATTTCGTAATCGGCGATCATGCGCCAGCCGTCGACTTCTGCGGGGAACTCGCGGAGAGGCCTGGCGGCGAAGTCGCGCTCGGTTTTCGGCATGAGATGATAGGCCGCAGCCTGGCAGACCAGGAGCAGGCTGAGGAGGACGGCCGTGCGGCGGCGGCCGGGCTTCAGGATGTCAGTTTGCAGGAGCATGGCGGGGTGCCAGCCTTCCAAGCAGCCGGTGGACGGCCACGAGCAGGATGAGAGCGAGGAGGAACATGAGCCAGCCTTCCATGCTGTGGAAGACGCCCTGGGCCAGCTCGGGATCGTACTCGCTGAGGAGTCCGGTGAGCGTGACGCGGACGGCGTTGACGAGGATGGCGATGGCGGGCGTCAGCACCAGAAGGACGGCCCGGACCCAGATGCGTGCGTCGAAGAAGTAGCCGTAAATCAGGGACAGGTACGTGAGGGACATCAGCGAGCGGATGCCGCTGCACGCTTCGACAACGGACAGCCGCTGGCTGGGCAGCTCGAGGATGTTGCCTTCGCGAAGAACCGGAATTCCCATCAGGCTGAGTGCGGTCTCCGCCACCTGGCTGGCGAACAGCTGGAGGGGGAACGTGATCTGGTTGTAGATGACCGCCGGCAGGGGAATCATGAAGACCAGGAGGAACAGGGGGAAGGCGAGATCGTAGAGAAGGCGGAATCCGCCGAGGCTGATGACCACGCCCCAGAGGGAGATGAGGAACGAGCCCCGCATGACGGTCTGTTCCACGGCAAGCGTGCCAATGAAGAGGAAGAGGCCGCCAAGCGCGGCCACCGCCAGCCCCCAAAGGCTGGGCCTGTAGGACGCCGCCAGCAGCCTGTCCCTCTGCTGCCAGATGATCCAGGCGGAAACGGCGGGGACGAAGAAGCCGTGGCCCATGTCCTCGTCCCTGTACCAGTCCCGCACCATATTGGCGAGCACGGGGTAGTACAGAGCGGCGAGCAACAGGCTGAACCAGGCGATCAGCAGCCAGGGAAACCGGCGGTTGCCGATTCTCTCCGTCACTGCAGGAGCGGCGTGCAAGGTCATGCGGATACTGGTCCGGCCCCTCTCCGGAGGGTCGTCCGCGGCAGCCCGCGGACGCGCCTCCTGCGCGTCGAATTTCTCAGGGAACCCATTTTACCAGCAGGGGGCCGAGCCGGTTGGTCACCCAAAGGGGGAGCCTCTTCCAGACGGCGAGAAACGGGCTGAAGCGCGGATTGGCGGGACTGATGTGGGGCAGAGTGCGGCGGCGGACGAGGAGGATTTCGTAGGGGAGCTCGCGCATCTGCGAGCCCCACTGCGACTTGAAAAAGAAGACGCCGTCTTCCGGGATGTTCTTGCTGCGGCCGAAGTCCAGCACGCGCAAGCCCCGCTGAAGTCCGGAGCGCATGAGGTCCCAATAGAGGAAATTGTTGGGCGCGAGGTGGTTGAACTCGCGGTCTGAGGCTCCGTAGTAGGGCATGATGGCGCCCTTGTACTCGAAGGTCAGCATGACGGCCACGGGGCGGTTTTCATGGAGCACCTCGAGCACGTAGACCGATCCGGCGAAGGCTTTCAGGATGCGGCGGAAGTGATCGCGCGGGAAAGCCGGCGTGCCGAGCCTGCGCAGGTTGGTGAAGTAGATGCGGAAAAACGGCTCCAGATCGGATGCGTGGCGCGACGCGAGGCCGCACTTGACCGCCTTGCGGATCAGGTTGCGGGTCTTTTTGGGGATCGTGTAGAGGAGTTCCTCCTCGCTGCCGGCGAGCTCGTGCGTGAAGGTGACGTAGCGGCGCACGCGCTCGTAGCCGAGGCACTGCGAGTCCCAGGCGTTGCGCAGCTCCACATACTGGACCTTCTCTGCGCGGGCGAGATCCTCGAGTCCTTCCCTGAGTGCGAGCCGGGCTTCTTCGCGCGAGAACAACGCGCCGCCGTAGACGGCGAAAGGAGACGACAGAAGAATGCGTCCGGACAGAGGCGAGGAGACGAGGAACAGGGGCAGAACGCCCTGAATGCGGCCGGCGTCTTCCACCAGAAGGCCGCGCGGCTGGTAGCCAAAGGTCTCGCGGATGCAGTCGCGCCAGGCGGTCAGGTGGAAGGGGGTGCCTTGAGGGTGCGAGTCGACGAAAGAATTCCAGGCGGCATCGTCGTCGGGAAGCGCGGGCCGGACGCGGAGGCTCATGGTGCTGAATAAAAGCGGGCGATGGACTCGCAGACGGCGCGCACGGCCGCAGGGCCCATTTCAGGATAGACGGGCAGGGCCAGCACTTCGCGGGCGGCAGCCTCGCTGACCGGGAAGGCGCCTTCCGCGTAGCCAAGCGGGGCGAAACACCGCTGCAGGTGCAGCGGCAACGGATAGTACACCTCGGAGCCGATCCCGTCTTCGGCCAGGCGCTGGCGCAGCCCGTCGCGACGCGGAGCGCGGATGACGAACTGGTGGTACACATGGCGGGCCGGATACGGCGGCAGGGGCGGCGGAACGACGGGGGCGCCGAGAGACTCGAGCGTTTCGCGATAGAGCGAGGCAAGCTCCGCGCGCCGTCCGGTCCATTCATCCAGGTGACGGAGCTTGACGCGGAGCACGGCAGCCTGCAGGGTGTCCAGGCGGGAATTGGTGCCGACTTCGTCGTGGAAGTAGCGCACGCGGGAGCCGTGCACGCGGAGGGCGCGCAGGCGATCCGCAAGGGCGCTGTCATTCGTCGTGAGGATGCCGCCCTCGCCGGCGCCGCCGAGATTCTTGGTCGGAAAGAAACTGAAGCAGCCGATGGCGCCCATGCCGCCGGCGCGCCGGCCTTTGTACTCGGCGCCGATGGCCTGGGCCGCGTCTTCGATGACCGCGATGCCCCGCTGGCAGGCGAGTTCGAGCAGCGGATCCATGTCGGCGCACAGGCCGAACAGATGGACGGGCATCAGGGCTTTGATCCGCGGATGACGTTCCAGCGTCTCGCGCACGCGCACCGGATCGAGATTGAATGTCTGCGGATCGATGTCGGCGAAGACCGGACGCGCGCCGGCGTTGGCGATGGCGCCTGCCGTGGCGAAGAACGTGAACGGGGTCGTCAGGACCTCGTCGCCGGGACCGATGTCGAGCGCGCGCAGAGCCAGCAGCAGAGCATCCGTGCCGGAGCCGCAGCCCACGGCATGGCGCACGCCGCAGTAGGCGGCGACTTCCTCTTCCAGTGCGGCGACGTCGGGACCGAGAATGAACTGCTGCGACTCGAAGACGCGGCGCACGGCGTCTTCGATCTCCGCGCGGATGGTTTCATATTGCGCCCGCAGATCGAGCAGCGGAATGCGGACTGCCGTGGAACCGGACACGCATTCATGATAGCGGGAAGCCCGGCAGCCGATGGCGGACAGTTACAATGGGGAGTCCAACGCGACCGGCCGATGTGCGGCATAGCGGGATTCCTGACGCGGGGCGGCGTGCGCGCCGAAGAAAGCTGGGCGCGCCGCATGGGGGACAGCCTTGCGCACCGCGGACCGGACGGCGAAGGGTATTTCGTCGAGCACAATCTGGCCCTCGCCCACCGGCGCCTGAGCATCATCGACCTGGAAAGCGGCGCGCAGCCGATGGCGAACGAGGACGGATCGCTGATCGCCGTCTTCAACGGCGAGATCTACAACTTTCTCGAGCTGCGTCCTGAACTGGAGAGGCAGGGGCACGTCTTCCGCACGCGCAGCGACACGGAAGTGCTGCTGCACCTCTACGAACAGCACGGCGAGGCGATGACGGAACGCCTGAACGGAATGTTCGCCTTCGCCATCTGGGACCGGCGGAAGCGCGAGCTGTTCCTGGCGCGGGACCGGTTCGGCAAGAAGCCGCTGTATTACCTCGCGGATCATGGCCCTTTCCGTTTCGCGTTCGCCAGCGAAGCCAAGGCGCTGCTGGCGCTGCCCGGGGTCGACCGGAGCGTGGAGCCGTCGAGCGTGGCGGATTTCCTCGCATTCAGCTATGTCCCGGAGCCGCGCTCGATCTTCCGCTGCATCCGCAAGCTGCCGGCGGGCTGCTCGATGCTTGCGGGAGAGGAGCGCCTGACGGAACGCCGGTACTGGAGGCTGGAGTTCGGCGAAAGCCGAAGGACGTGGACGGAAGCCGCCGGAGAGATCGATCGTTTGGCCTCCGACGCCGTGCGTCTGAGGCTGGTGAGCGACGTGCCCCTGGGGGCGTTTCTCAGCGGCGGCGTGGATTCCAGCGCGGTGGTGGCCTACATGGCGCGGCACGCGCCCGGGCGCGTGCGGACGTTTTCCATCGGTTTCAGCGTCGAGGCGTACGACGAGACGCGCTACGCGCGGATGGTAGCCGCGCGCTACTCGACGGACCACCAGGAGCAGACGGTCCGCCCGCAGATTCTCGAGATGCTGGACGTTCTGGGGGAGCAGTTCGACGAGCCCTTCGGCGACGCGTCCGCCATTCCGGCGCTGTACCTGGCGCGCATGACGCGGCAGACCGTCACGGTGGCGCTCAGCGGAGACGGGGCGGACGA
Organism: Bryobacteraceae bacterium; assembly: GCA_026002875.1. Lineage (NCBI taxonomy): Bacteria > Pseudomonadati > Acidobacteriota > Terriglobia > Bryobacterales > Bryobacteraceae > Bryobacteraceae bacterium. Next base: position 1,751,111 of record BPGE01000001.1, on the reverse strand, counting down.
GATCTTCGCCGGCTACCGCCGCTACCGTCACGCAATGATTGAAGAGAAGATCCGCCGGAAGTTTCCCGGCTGGTTCCGGCGCACGTTTTTCCGCATCGCCGGCGGCATTTATCCGAAATTCGATTATCTGCCGCAGATTTTCCGCGCGAAAACGGTGCTTTCCAATCTGAGCCGGGACCTGGCGGACGCCTATTATCACTCGATGACCGTGTTCCGGGGCGCCGAGCTGGAGCGCATCCTGACGGGCGAAGCCCGCGCTGCGCTGGCGGGCTACGACACGCTCAAACAGTACGAGGAGCGCTTCAAGCCCTACCGGGAGCTGGCGCCGCTTCATCAGCTGCAGGCTGTGGACGTGGAGACCTATCTGCCCGGCGACATCCTGGTGAAAGCCGACCGCGCCACGATGGCGTATTCTCTGGAGAGCCGCTCGCCGTGGCTGGATTACCGCCTGGGCGAGCTGGCCGCGTCGCTGCCCCCGGAGTGGAAAATCTCCGGCCGGAACGGGAAATTCATCTTCAAGAAAACCGTGGAACCGCTGGTGCCCGGCGAGATTTTATGGCGTCCGAAAATGGGGTTCGTGATGCCGCTGAAAGAATGGTTCCGGGGCGAATTGCGTCCGGTGTTCGAGCGCGAGGTGCTGGAAGGCGGCGGCGAACTGATCGACCGGCGCGAGGCGGCGCGGCTGCTGGAGGAGCACGTCTCCGGCGTCCGCAACCGCGACCGCTGGCTGTGGAACCTGCTGGTCCTGCAGAGGTGGGCGCGGCGCTGGGGCGGACTGTAGCGGACGATTACGCAGGCAGCAGCCCGAGCCACTCCGCCATGCGGCGGACGCCTTCCTCGAGCGGCGTCTCCGGCGCCCAGCCGAGGAGGCGTCTGGCTTTGGAGATGTCGGCGTAAGTGATGGGCACGTCCCCGGGCTGCAGGGGCTGGCGGTCGATGACGGCTTTGCGGCCGAGCACGCGTTCCAGCACGGCGATCATGTCGCGGAGAAGCACGGGGCTGGAGTTGCCGAGATTGAACACCTCGAAAGCCCCGTCGAACTCCATGGCCGCGAGGATGCCGGCCACGATGTCCCCGATGAAGGTATAGTCCCTGCCCGTGGAGCCGTCGCCGAAGACGGGAATGGGCCTGCCGGCGGCGATCGCTTCGGCGAACTTCCGGATGGCGAGGTCCGGGCGCTGACGGGGGCCGTAGACGGTGAAGAACCGCAGGCACGCAATCTGCATCCCGTACAGGTGCGAGTAGACGTGGCAAAGCGCCTCGCCGGCGATCTTCGAGGCGGCGTACGGGGAAATGGGCGCGCGCACGGGATCGTCTTCGGAAAACGGCACGCGGCTGGCGGCGCCGTAGACGGAGCTGGACGAAGCGAAGACGAAGCGGCGGACGCCATGGCGGCGGGACGCTTCGAGCAGCACGGCCGTGCCTTCGACGTTGACGCGCTGGTAGAGGGCGGGCTGCTCGAGCGAGGGCCGGACGCCGGCGCGGGCGGCCAGATGCAGGACCGCGCCGGGCCGGAAGCGGGCGAAGAGTTCTTCCACGAGCGGCGCATCGCAGATGTCTCCCTGGACGAACTCGAACGGCCCTGCCGAGCGCACCTCGTCGAGGTTGGCCCGCTTCAGCGCAGGATCGTAGTAATCGTTCAGATCATCGAGGATCAGCAGAGCGGCGCCGCGGCGCAGGAGCGCCTCGGCCAGATGCGAGCCGATGAAGCCGGCGCCGCCGGTGAGCAGGACGCGGGGAGCCGGAAGAGAAGAGGCGTTCATGGGCGTTCCCGATTAACAGAAGAGAAAACTATTGTTTGAAACACATCGAGCACTTCCTGTGCAACCTGCCGCCAGCTTCTGGCCGCGCCCCTCCGGGCGATGGCGCCGCGGTCGAAGCCGCGGCGCAGAGCCCGCGCCAGGGCTTCGAAGAGGGCGCCGGCATCGCCGGGCGGGACGATCTCGCCGCACGCGGGGACCTCCAGAATCTGCTCCACCGCGCCGACGCGCGCAGCCACAACGGGCGCGCCGCAGGCCAGGGCCTCCTGCACGACGTTGGGCCAGCCCTCCCGCAGCGAGGCCAGGCAGAAGACGTCGCAGGCGGAGAAGTAGTCGGCCAGCGTCTCCGGCGGCACGGCGCCGGGCATGTGGACATGAGCCTCGAGGCCGTGGCGCGCGATGATCCGGGCGAGCTCCGGGCGCGCGTCTTCGCCGCGCCCCGCGCCGCCGAGGATCCAGAGATCCGCGGGCAGGCCCTCGGCGTGCAGCCGCGGCAGCAAACCGGCGACGAGGTGGTGGCCCTTTTCGAGCAGGAGCCAGCCGGCCGAGACGATGTGAAGGCGGGACGGATCCATGGCCGTGCGCCGGCGGGCCTCTTCGCGGGGCCGCGGATGGAAGACGCCCGTGTCGACGCCATTGCCGATGACGCGCGTGCGGGACGGATCGGCGCCCAGCTCCACGGCGAGATCGCGGAGCTGCGGGGAATTGGCCATCACGGCTGCGGCAGCGCGGAACGCCGCCTGCATCTGCGCGCGGCGGCGCGGGCAGCGCGCGTGAATCAGTTCGTTGCCGCGCAGCGTGGCCGTGAAGGGAACGCCGAAGCGGCGGGCGAGCCGCATCGCCGCCACGCTTTCGGGAAATCCGAAGTGCGCATCGATGACGTTGAACGGAAATCGGCGGCGCAGGCGGCCCAGCCACGGGGCCATCTGCGCGGCCATCCACGCCGGATGGAAGAACCCGAGCCCGGGCGGATAGAGCCAGCGCCGGTAGTGAACCGTCAGCGCGCCCCGCTGGACGGTTTTCACTCCGTGCAGGCGCGGCAGTTTCGGCCGCCGCCCGGCGAATTCAAGCCAGGGCACGGGAACGGCCGCCTCCACGGGGGCCAGTTCCGCCAGGTGCTCGAGCCGCCGCGCGACGAAGATGCCGAAGCGCGGCTCGTCCGGGCGCGGAAACACGCTGGAGAGGCTGAGCACCCTGGGGACGGCCGCGCCCGAGTCCGGAGACATCGCTACTCATCGTACAATTCCCCGGCCGGAGGGCCTTCGGGTATGCTGGTGTTTCAGCAATGAAATTCCGGAAAGGAAGGAACGTCGCATGAGCCAGGAACTGTCCCGACGCAGCTTCGCCAGGAAGGCCGCCGTGCTGGCCGCGCCCGCGGTTCTGCCCGCCCTTGGCGCCAATGAAGTGATCCGCATGGGCGTGATCGGCACGGGAGGACGCGGACGCTACCTGATCGAGCGGAGCTTCGAGGGCAACAGCGGCCGCTTCACCGTGGAAGCCGTCTGCGACACCTACGCGGGCAATCTGGCGAAGGGCAAGGACGTGGTGGCCACGCGCGGAGGCAGGACGCCGCGCGGCTACGTCGACTACCGCGAGCTGCTGGCGGAGAAAGAAATCGACGCCGTCATCATCGCCACGCCCGAGCATCTGCACCACCGCATGCTTCTGGACGCGCTGGCGGCGGGCAAGCACGTCTACGTCGAAAAGCCTCTGGCCCACACGATCGAAGAGTGCCAGGACATCATGAAGGCCGTGGCGAAGAGCAAGAGCGTGGTGCAGGTGGGCACGCAGAACCGCTCCAACAGCCTGTACCAGATGGCGAAGACGATGATCTCGCAGGGGCTGATCGGCGACTGCCATTACGTGCGCGCCTTCTGGTACCGCAACGCGCTGCCCAATGGCGCCGCCGCCTGGCGCTACTCGATTCCGGAAGACGCGACGCCGGAGAACACCGACTGGAAGCGGTTCCTCGGTCCGGCGCCGGAGCGGCCCTTCAACAAGCCGCGCTACTTCCAGTGGCGGCTGTACTGGGACTACTCGAGCGGCATCGCCACGGACCTCATGGTGCATCAGACCGACATCACGGCGTTCGTGATGGGCAAAGGCATCCCGGACAGCGTGGTGGCCACGGGGGGCGTGTACCGCTGGACGGAAAACGACGACCGCGATGTGCCGGACACCTGGAGCGTGCTGATGGATTACACGCGCGACCGGTTCCACATCAACTACTCGTGCTACCTGGGCAACGCGCGGTTCGGCTATGGCGAACAGTTCCTGGGCAACGAGGGCATGATCGAAGTGATCAGCCGCCAGACGCTGAATTTCTACCCCGAGTCCTACCCCGGCGTGCCGGACAAGGTGAAGGCGCGCAAGGAGCTGTCGATCACGATTCCGAACAACGACCACCTTGCGGTCGAGGCGCACATCCGGAACTGGTTCAACGCGATCCGCGGCATTGAAAAGCCCGTGGCGCCGCCGCAGGCGGGCTATGAAGCCGCCGTGCCGGGCTTCATGAGCGTGCTCAGCTACAGGGAGAACAAAAAGGTCCTGTGGGACCACAAGGCGGACAAATACCGCTTCGCGTGATCCTTCGGCGTTGAAAGGAAGGCGCGGCGCATGCCGCGCCTTTCGTGTCTGCGCGGCCCGCTACACTGGGATCAGATACTTTCGATGGGAGTCCTTCTCTCGCGGCCTGAGCTGCTCGCCCTGCGCCGCCGGTGGCGCAGCGAGGGGCTGACGGTGGTCTTCACGAACGGCTGCTACGACATCCTTCACCCCGGCCATATCCGCACGCTCGAGCGCGCGCGGGCGCTGGGGGACGTTCTTGTGCTGGCGCTGAACAGCGATGCGAGCGTGCGGAGGATGAAAGGACCCGCGCGGCCGGTGGTGCCGGAACGGGAGCGGGCGGCGCTGGCCGGCGCGCTGGAAGCCGTCGACGCCGTGACGCTGTTCGACGAGGACACGCCGCGCGAGCTGATCGCGGAGCTCCTGCCCGACGTGCTCGTGAAGGGCAGCGACTGGAGCCACTTTGTCGCGGGGCGCGAGGAGGTGGAGGCCGCAGGAGGCAGGGTCGTGCTGCTGCCGCTCGAACCGGGCTATTCGACGACGGCCACCGTGGAGCAGGCGCTGGCCCGGCGGAGTTCGCCATGACGCACCCGGCGGTGCGCGATCTGATCCACTCGCTGACGCGGACGGATCCCTTCCAGAAACTGCTGCGCTTTCTCTCCACCCGGGAATCCGGGCGGCTGTACCTGAGCGGGCTGACGCCTTCCGCGAAGGCTCTCTACACGGCGCTGCTGTGGCAGGCGCTGGAGCAGCCGGTGCTGGTGATCACGGAGTCGCCGCGGGACGCGGAAGCATGGCTGGAGGCGCTCGATACGTTTCATGATCTGCTGAGCCACGGCGCGCCCGCGCCGCGGCCCGTGCTGATTCCCGCCTACGACGTGCTGCCCGGGCAGGGGCTGTCGCCGCACAGCGAGATCAAGGAGCAGCGGGCGGCCGCGCTGAGCCGGCTGGCGCGCGGCCGGGCCTCGATCGTGCTGGCGCCGGTGGAGAGCGCGCTGCTGCGGCTGCGTCCGCCGGAGGCGTACTCGCAGATGGCGCTGACTCTGCGCAAGGGCGAGGAAGTCCCGATGGAGGACCTGGCGGCGCATCTGGCTTCCATCGGCTATCAGCGGCGGGAGCCGGTGGAAATGGAAGGCGAGTTCTCCATCCGCGGCGGCATCTTCGACGTCTTTCCTGCCGAGGCGCAGCGGCCTGTGCGGATCGAGTTTTTCGGAGACACGATCGAGAGCCTGCGGCGGTTTGATCCCGAAACGCAGCGTTCCGTGCTGGCGGTGTCCGAGGTGACACTGCTGCCGATGGAAGAGATTCCGCGGCGGACGCAGAACGCCGGCGCCGCCTGGACGGAGGAAGACGGCGAAGCGGCGCAGGGATGGGAGTTCGCCGCGCTGGCGGCGGACAATCCCGCCTGCTCGATCGAAGATTTCCTCGAGCGCGCCATCGTGATCTACGACGAGCCCGAATCCTTGCGGGCGGCGTCCGAGCGGCTGTGGAAGCGGCTCGACTCGCTGCGCGAGCAGGCGCCGGCGGCGCCGGAGCAGCTTTATTTTCACTGGAACGAGCTGGCCGCGCACCGCCCGTCCCGGCGCGAGGTCGAGCTGCGCGAACTGCTGCTGGAAAGCGAGCTCCCTCCGGAAGCCGTCAGCGTCGAGATCCGCACGCAGCCCGGCACGGCGTTCCGCAACAACCTGCGGGCGGCCATCGAAGAGGCGCGCGAACTGACGCGGCAGGGCTGGCAGGTGGCGTTCTTCGCGCCCACGCAGGGCGATCTCGAGCGCCTGGCCGATGTCTTCAGCGAGTATTCCCTGCCCTTCCAGCTCGGCGTGGAGGACGCGGGCGGGGTGTCTCCCTATCTGGCGGGGCGCGCGTTCATGGCGGTGGAGAACGCGGGCGTCTGCCTGGTGCGGGGGCGCCTCGAGCGCGGCGTGCGCCTCCCGGAGCAGCGCCTGGCGCTGGTGGGCAGCCGGGATCTGTTCGACGCGGTCTACGATGCGCAGCCGGCGCGCGCGCGGTCCCATGCGGCGCTGTTCACGCCGGAGACGCTGGATCTCAAGCCCGGCGACTACGTCGTGCACGCGCAGCACGGAATCGGCCGCTTCACGGAGCTGAAGCAGATCGTCACCTCCGGCGCCGCCGAGGACTTCATGGTGGTCGAGTACGCGGGCGGCGACCGGCTGTATGTGCCGCTGACGCGCCTCGATCTGATCCAGAAGTACCGCGGAGCGGGCGAGGCTGCGCCCTCGCTCGACAAGCTGGGCGGCGTCACCTGGGCGCGGACCAAATCGCGCGTCAAGGCGAAGATGCGCGACATGGCCGAAGAGCTGCTCAAGCTCTATGCGGCGCGCAAAATGGCGGAGGGGTTCGCCTTCTCGCCGGACTCGGCGTGGCAGCGCGAGTTCGAAGAGGCGTTCGAGTTCGCGCCCACGCGCGATCAGCTGCAGGCTGCCGCGGAGATCAAGCGCGACATGGAGTCGCCCAGTCCGATGGACCGGCTGCTGTGCGGCGACGTGGGGTTCGGCAAGACGGAAGTGGCCATGCGCGCCGCGTTCAAGGCGCTGGGCGACGGCAAGCAGGTGGCGGTGCTGGCGCCGACGACCGTGCTGGCGCTGCAGCACTTCGAGACGTTCAGGAAGCGGTTCGCGCCGTTTCCCGTGCGCGTGGAGATGCTGAGCCGGTTCCGCACGGCGCGCGAGATCAAAGCCGTGCTGGCGGACCTCGCCGCGGGCAAGGTGGACATCGTCATCGGCACGCACCGGCTGCTGTCGAAAGACGTGGCCTTCGCCGATCTCGGGCTGCTGATCGTGGACGAGGAGCAGCGCTTCGGCGTGCGGCACAAGGAGAGGCTGAAGCAGATCCGCCAGAGCGTGGACGTGCTGACCATGTCGGCGACGCCGATTCCCCGCACGCTGCATATGGCGCTGCTGGGCCTGCGCGACATGAGCGTCATCGAAACGCCGCCCAAGGACCGCCTCGCCGTGCAGACGGTGGTGGCGCGCTTCCATCCGGACCTGATCCGCGCCGCCATCGAGCAGGAGCTCGGCCGCGGCGGCCAGGTGTACTTCATCCACAACCGCGTGGACTCGATCTGGTCCCGCGCCGCGATGCTGCAGGAGCTGGTGCCGCAGGCGCGCATCGCCGTCGGCCACGGGCAGATGGGCGAGGCGGAACTCGAGCGCGTGCTGCTAAGCTTCATGCGCCGCGAGTCGGACGTCTTCGTCTGCACGACCATCGTCGAGAACGGGCTGGATATTCCGCTGGCCAACACGATGATCATCGAGAACGCGCAGAACTACGGCCTCAGCGAGCTGTACCAGCTGCGCGGGCGCGTGGGAAGGTCGAACCGCCGCGCCTACGCCTACCTGCTGGTGCCTGACGACGGCGAGCTGACAGAGGTCGCGCGCAAGCGGCTGGCAGCGCTGAAGGAGTTCAGCGACCTGGGCTCGGGCTTCAAGATCGCGGCGCTCGACCTCGAGCTGCGAGGCGCGGGCAATCTGCTGGGCGGGGAGCAGCACGGCCACATCGCCAGCGTCGGTTACGAAACCTACGTCAAGCTGCTGGAAGAGACGGCGCGCGAGCTGCGCGGCGAGACCGTGCTGCCGGAGCTGCATTCCACGCTGAACCTCAGCCTCGACATCCGCATCCCTCCGTCCTACATCGCCGAGGAACAGCAGCGGCTGCGCGCCTACAAGCGCATCGCCGACGCGGGAGAGCCGGAGAAGGCAGCGGCGCTGCTGGAAGAGCTCGCTGACCGTTACGGACCGCCGCCCGAGCCGGTGCGGCTGCTGGTGGAGTTCTCGCAGCTGAAATCGCTGGCGGCGCGCTGCGGCATCGAGTCCATCGACCGGCGGGCGGGCGCGGCGCTGCTGAAGTTCCATCCCGGCGCTCCGATCGAACCGCGGCGGCTGATGGAGCTGGTGTCATCGACGGCGGGAGCGCAGTTCACGCCCGCGGGCGTGCTCCGCATCCCGCTGCCGCAGGGGGACGCCGCGGCGCTGCTCGGCTTCCTGCGCACGCTGCTGGAGAGCCTGCGGAACTGACAGCCGCCGGAGCGGGCGGCGCGCTGTTTTGGATAATGGAATCATGAGCATCTTTCGGCTGGGCCTGTGCGCTGCAATGTGCGCCGTCGCCGCGTGCGCCGGAGAACCGGTGATTGTCGAGCAGATCATCGCCAAGGTGAACGGCGACATCATCACCCGCTCGGACCTCGCGCGCGCGCGGAAAGAGCTGGAGGCCAACCTGCGCCAGCGCCAGCTGCCGCCCGCGCAGATCGCCGAGATCCTCGCCCAGGCGGAAAAGGACCTGCTGCGGGACAAGATCGACAATCTTCTGCTGATCCAGCGCGGCAAAGAGCTCAACGTCAACGTCGACAACGAAGTGACGAAATACCTGGCGCAGATCCAGTCGGAGAACAAGATCGCCGACCCGGAGAAGTTCCAGTCCTGGATCCGCGAGAACACGGGCATGAGCTACGAGGACTTCCGCTCCGAGCTGCGCAATCAGTTCCTCAGCCAGCGCGTCGTCGGGCAGGAGGTCTACAGCAAGGTGAACATCCCGCGGCGCCAGATCGAAGAGTATTACGAGAAGAACAAGGAGAGCTTCGTCCGCAAAGAACGGGTGATTCTGCGCGAAATCCTGGTCAGCACGCAGGGCATGGACGAAGCGGGCATCGCCGCGGCGGAGAAGAAAGCCCGCGACATCGTCGCCCGCGCGCGCAAGGGCGAGCGCTTCACCGAACTGGTGCGCGAGTACTCCGAAGCCGTCAGCGCGCGGCAGGGCGGGCTGCTGGATCCGTTCGAGAAGGGCATCCTCAGCCCCGAGCTGGAATCGCTCGTCTGGGACAAGGAGAAAGGCTACGTCACCGACCCCATCCGGGTGCCCGCCGGCTGGCTGATCCTGCGCGTCGAGGACCACCAGAAAGAAGGCCTCGCCGAGCTGAGCGAGGTGGAAGCGGAAATCCGCGACCGGCTGGCCTCCGAGATCATGATGCCGAAAGTGCGCGAATATCTCAGCGAGCTGCGCAGGAATTCCTTCATCGAAATCCGCGAGCCCTGGGTGGACACGGGCGCCGTGCCCGGCCAGAAGACGGACTGGAACGACCCCGCGCTGCTGCGGGCGGAGACCGTGACGAAGGAAGAAGTGGCCGCGCAGGCGCGTCTGAAACGGCTGCTCTATTTCCTGCCCATCCCGGGCACTTCCATTACTGACACCAGCAAGTCATCCAGCAAGTAAAATCTCTCCATGAAATCTCCCATGTGCAGCGACCTTGCCCCGGGGCAGAGCGTCCAGGGCGTGTTCCTCGTGCAATCGAAGGAAGTCCGGCAGAAGAAGACCGGCGAGCCTTACCTGTCGCTGGTCCTGATGGACCGCTCGGGGGACGTCGAGGCCAAGATGTGGGACAACATCGCCGACGTCGTGGAGACGTTCGACCGCGACGACTTCGTCCGCGTGCGGGGACAGACGGTCGCCTACCAGGGCAAGACGCAGCTCACCGTGCATTCGCTGCAGCGCATCTCCGACGAGGACGTCGACATCGCCGATTTTCTGCCCGTGTCGCGCCGCGATCCCGAAGAGATGTGGAGGGAGCTGAATGAAATCATCGGCTCGATCTCGAACCCGCATCTGAAGGCGCTGCTGCAGGCGATCTTCAGCGACCGCGAGATCGCGGACGCCTACCGGCGCGCTCCGGCGGCGAAAGGCATCCACCATGCCTGGATCGGCGGACTGCTCGAACACGTTCTCAGCATGTCCTCCCTGGCGCGTTTTCTCGCGTCGCACTATCCGGGCATCGACCAGGACCTGCTGCTGGCGGGCGTGCTGCTGCACGACATCGGCAAGATCCGCGAGCTCGACTATTCGCGCAGCTTTTCCTACTCGACCGAAGGCGGGCTGATCGGGCACATTCAGATCGGACTGCGCATCGTCGCCGATCACCTGCCCGCGGACTTTCCGCCCAGGCTGCGCAACCTGCTGGAGCACCTGATCCTGAGCCATCACGGGCAGCTCGAATTCGGCAGCCCGAAGCTTCCCTGCTTCCCCGAGGCGATGCTGCTGCACCTGATCGACCTGACGGATTCGAAGATGGCGGCGATGCAGGCTTCGCTCGAGAAGGAGAAGAACTCCGACAGCGTCTGGACTGGATACAATGCCGCATTGGAGCGATCCATTCTGGACCGGGAGAAATACCTGCAGCAGCCCGCGCCCCAGCCGCGCCCGGCCGCGGCCGCCGCCAGGCCGCAGAAGTCCTCGCCGTTCGCTCAGGCGCTGATGTCGGCCCTCGACGACGGGAGGGGCAAGTAGCCATGCCGAGAACCGCCCGCGCCATTCCTCCTCCGCTGGAGCTGAGCTGCCTGACAGCGTTGTGGAGGCTTGGCGAGGGCAATGTGCAGGCCGTGCGGAGCTGGCTGGAGCCCCGCAGGCCGCTGGCCTACACGACGGTCATGACGATGCTCGAGCGGCTGACGCGCAAGGGCGTGCTGACCCGGCGCAAAGTGGGGCGGTCGTTTCTTTACAAGCCGTGCGTGACGGAAGACGAGATCCGCCGCCTCGCCATCCGCGAGCTGACGGATTCCCTGTTTGGCGGCAGCACCGAAGCGCTGCTGGATTTTCTCGGCGCCCTTCCCCGCAAGCCCGCGCCCGCCCCGCTGGCAGGATCGGCGCCCGAGGACGAACCGCAGCCTCTGGACGCGGCGCTGCTCTGAAGACCCGGGCTGCTTCACGCCAGGTCTTGGCCGGCCCCGATTCCGGGTTATGCTCATAAAGAAAACGGGAGCGCAGGCCAATCTGCGGGCGCCTGACTGGAGGATGGAAGAGATGATTACTCGGAGCAGAACGTGGGCGATTCTGTTGTCCGCCGTCTTGCTGTTTTCTGCATCCTGCGGCCGCGATCCGGAAAAGGCCAAGCGCCGCTATCTGGAAAACGGCAACCGCTACGCGCAGCAGGGCAAGTTCAAGGAAGCCATCATCATGTACCGCAACGCGCTGAAGCGCGACCCGCGCTTCGGCGAAGCGTACCTGAAGCTCGGCGACGCCGAAATGAAGCGCGGCATGCCGGCGCAGGCGGTGGCCGCCTACCGGCGCGCCGTGGAGCTTTATTCCGACCCTGAAGAGCCCGCCGGAAAACTGGCCGACATCTACCTGGCCGCCTACGTTCTGTCGCCGAAAAAGGATCCGCTGCTGCTGCGCGAGGTCGAGGATCTGGCCTCCTCGCTTGCCAGCAAGAACCCCAATTCGTTCCAGGCGTTCCGTCTGCGGGCGTTCCTGAACCTTGCCGACACGACGGACAAGACGCAGGAACATCTGTTCCGGGCCATCGAATTTTTCAGGAAGGCCGACGCCATCAAGCCGAAACAGCCCGAGCTGCGTCTGGCCATGATTCAGACCATGGCGCAGGTGGGCCAGCTCGAAGAGGCCGAAAAGTACGCCCGCGAGGTGATCCAGGACTCTCCCTCCGTGGCCGGCGCCTACTGGTTCCTCAGCCGCCTGTACCTGCAGCAGAACCGCCTGAAAGACGCCGACGCGATTGTCGACCGGCTGATCGAGGCCAACCCGCAGGTCCCGGGGCTGAAGGTGGACCGCGCCGAATACCTGTTCGCCACGCAGCGGAAAGAGGAGGCTTTGCGCGCGCTGGAGGCTCTCGCCTCCTCGCCGCAGACCGACGCGGCGCTGCTGAAGCGGGTGGGCGACACCTACGCCCGGCTCCGCGAACCGCAGAAAGCCATCGAGACATACGAGGCCGGCATTCAGCGCTTCCCCGCGCAGAAAACCGAATTCCGCCTCCGGATCATTCCCGCCCTGCTCGCCATGCAGAAGCGGGAGGACGCCATCAGGCTCGCCGAAAAGACCGTGCAGGAGGATCCAGCCAACAACGGCGCGCTCTCCATGCGCGCCTCGCTCTGGCTGAACTTCGGTTCGAAAGAGCAGTTCGACGCGGCGGTCAAGGACCTCCAGCAGCTGATCTCGAAAGAGCCCAACAACGCCGTCATCCGCTACAACCTGGGCCGCGCCTACCACTCGAGGGGAGAACTGGACGCGGCGCGGACGCAGTATGCGGAGGCGGTCAAGGCCTCGAAATTCCTCACCGCCGCCCATCTGGGACTCGGCCAGATCGCTCTCGCCAAGGGCGATTCGGGCAAGGCGGTCGCGGCCGCCGACGAGGTTCTGTCCTACGATCCGTCCAATCTCGCGGCCCGCATCCTGCGCGTCAACGGACTGCTGGCCGGCGGCAACACGAACCAGGCGCGCATCGACATCAACACCTATCTGAAGGACACGCCGGACAGCCCGGATCTGAGGTACCAGCTCGCCATCGTCAATTTCGTCGAGCGGCGTTACCAGGAGGCCGAGCAGCAGTTCCGCGCCCTCCAGCAGCGGTATCCCAACGACCTCCGGCTGCTGTTTTCCATCGCCGAGGTGATGCTGCGGACCAACCGGCAGGCCGACGCCATGCGGCTGGTGCAGGACGCTTACCAGAAGAATCCGGAGCTGCCCGGGCTGAAGCTGGCGCTGGCCAACACGGCGATGCGCGTCAACCAGCTCGACACCGCGGAAAAGGAGTTCCGCGCCCTGCTCGCGCTCGATCCCGGCAACACGGACATCGTCATGCGGCTGGCCGAAACGCTGCGCCGCAAGGGCCAGATCGGACCGGCGCGGGATCTGCTGCAGCAGGCCTATGCGAAATCGCCCTCCAGTCCCGGTCTGGCGATGCAGCTTGCGCTGACCCACGAGGCGCTGGGCGACTGGCGCTCCGCCGTGCCCCTGTACGAAGCGATCCTGAAGCAGGACCCCAACAATCTGATCGCGCTGAACAATCTGGCCTACCGCTACGCCGACATGGGCAAGGATCTCGACACCGCCCTCACCTACGCCCAGCGCGCGCAGCAGCGCGCGCCCACCAGCGACGACGTGGTCGACACCCTCGCCTGGGTCTACATCCGCAAGAACCTGAACGACACGGCGATCTCCCTGCTCAAGCCCCTGATCGCGAAGCAGCCGCGCAATCCGCTGTTCCACTACCACCTCGGGCTCGCGCTGCTGCAGAAAGGCGACCGCACCGCCGCCCGCCAGAGCCTGCAGACGGCGCTTTCCCTGAATCCATCGAAAGAGGACGAGCAGAAGATCCGGGAAGCCCTGTCGCGCGCCGGCTGAGCTGGTTTATGAGCCTCAAGCACCCTGCCGCGCCCTGGGTGGCGCCGTTCCTGTATTTCATCCTCTGCCTGGCCGTATTGCCGAAGCTGGCGCTGCCGCTGCGCGCCGAGCTGGCCTTCTGGCTGTTTTCCGGACTGGCGTGCGTCTGGATTTTCAGCCGCAGGCTTCTGCGTTTCGAGGCGCGCGCGCCGTGGTTGTCCATCGCCCTCGGCGCAGGCGTCTTCCTGCTGTGGATCGCCCCCGATACGATCTGGCCGGGATGGCGCGCGCACTGGCTGTTTTCCAACCCGCTGCTCGGCGAGGCGGGCGGCCGCTTGCCTGCCGGCGTCTGGCAGGACCCGGCCGCCGTGGCGCTGCGCACAGCCCGCGCCGTGATTCTGGTGCCCGTCGTCGAGGAGCTGTTCTGGCGCGGCTGGCTGATGCGCTGGATCGAGAACGCCGATTTCGAGCGTGTCCCGCTCGGCTCCTGGCACGCGCGCGCCTTCTGGATCACCGCCGTCCTCTTCGCTCTGGAGCACGGCCCGTACTGGGAAGTCGGCCTGCTGGCGGGCCTCGCCTACAATGCCTGGATGGTCCGGACAAAGTGTCTCGGCGATCTGATCCTGGCCCATGCGGTCACCAACGCCTGCCTGTGCGCCTGGGTGCTGGCCACTGGCCGTTTCGAATATTGGATGTGAAACTGCGTTTCTGGTCCTGAATGTGATTTACTGAAATGTTGTACCGTTTGTGATGTCCTCCCGCTACCCCCTCTTCGACCGGTCCCGGCTGCGGATCCTTCCGCTGGGGGAACGGGCGCATGATCTCGACATCAGCCGCTGGCTCCGGCTCGAAGATCCGGCGCCGGAATTCCGGCACCCGGACCTGCCGGCCGTGGCGCAGCGCTGGGCGGCGGCGCAGCGGCGCGGGGCGGCGCGCATCCTCATGATGGGGGCGCATCTGCTGCGGGCGGGGACGAACCGCCACATCATCGATCTGCTCGAGCGCGGCGCGCTGTCCGTCATCGCCATGAACGGGGCGGGGATGATCCACGATTACGAGCTGGCGCGGATCGGAGCGACCACCGAGAGCGTCGCCCGCTACATCCGCGAAGGCCAGTTCGGGCTCTGGCGCGAGACCGGCGAACTCAACGGCTGGATCCGCGACGCGGCGGACGCGGGCGAAGGGCTGGGCGAACACGTCGGCAGGCGGATTTGCGAATCGGACTTCCCCTGGCGGGACTGGAGCGTGCTGGCGGCTGCCTGGCGCTGCGGCGTCCCTGTCACCATCCATGCGGGCATCGGCTACGACATCCTGCACGAGCACCCCAACTGCGACGGCGCGGCGCTGGGGGAAACCAGCTACCGGGATTTCCTGATCTTCGCGCGCGTCGTCGAAAACCTCGAGGGCGGCCTGCTGCTGTCGTTCGGCTCGGCGATCATGGGACCGGAGGTGTATCTGAAGGCGCTGGCGATGGCGCGCAACGTGGCGCATCAGGAGGGGCGGGAGATCAAACATTTTACGACCGCCGTGTTTGATCTGGTCCCGATTCAGGGAGACTTCCGCAAGGAGCTGCCGAAGACCGATCCCGGCTACTACTTCCGCCCGCACAAGACGATGCTGGTGCGCACGGTGGCCGACGGCGGCGAGAGCTTCTACTTCTGCGGCGATCACCGGGCCACGTTTCCGGCCTTGCGCGCGGCGTTCCTGCAGGCGCTGGAGGAGGCGCAATGAGCCCGGCGGAGATCCTGGCCGCGATTCCGAAACTGCGCGCGCTGGTGGCCGGCGACATCTGCCTCGACCGCTGGTGCCGTTACGATCCGCGGCTCACCGAGCCGTCGCGCGAAACAGGACTGGACCGCGTCGCTGTCGTCAGCACCGAGTGCACGCCCGGCGCGGGCGGAACGGTAGCGTCGAATCTGGCGGCGCTGGGCTGCGGGCGCGTGGCCGTGCTGGGCACGATCGGCGATGACGGCCACGGCTACGAGCTGCGCGCCGCGCTCCGCCATCGCGGCATCGACGACTCGCTGCTGGTGACGGCGCCGGGACAGACGTTCACCTACACGAAGCTCATCAACGCATACACGGAAGTGGAAGATCTGGGCCGCGTCGATTTCGTCGCCTTCCCCCCGCCGCGCGAAGTCGAAGACGAGCTGCTGCGGCGGCTGGAAGCCGCGGCGGCGGAATTCGACGTGATCCTCGTGTCCGACCAGATGGAGACGGCGTCGGGCGCGGTGGTGACTCCCCGGATGCGCGAGAAGCTCGAACTGCTGGCGCTGCGGCGCAGCGGGCTTCTCATCTGGGTCGACTCGCGCATGCATATCGAGCAGTTCCGGGGCCTCGTCCTGAAGCCCAACGAGCGGGAGGCGCGCGAGGCCTGCGAGCGGCTGGGCATGGCCGGGCCCGATTATGCCGAACTGCGCCGCGTGACGGCTGCGCCGCTGATGATGGTGACGCATGGAGGCGACGGCGTCACGCTGGCGGACGAAGCGGGCGTGGAACGCATCCCCACCGGGAAAGTGGAGCACCCTGTCGACATCTGCGGCGCGGGCGACAGTTTCTCGGCCGGCGCGGCTCTGGCCCTCCGCGCGGGCGCCGCGCCGAGGGACGCCGCTCTGTTCGGCCATCTGGTGGCTTCCGTCACCATCATGAAGCCAGGCACGGGCACGGCTTCGCCGGAGGAAGTTCTGATGACAGCCAGAAGGATGGGACTGGCATGAGCATTCTGGCCATTGACATCGGCGGCACCAAGTTCAGCGCCGCCCTGTTCCGCGGCGGACGGATGGCGCGGCGCGAAACGCGCCGCACGGAAAGGGAAGGCGGCCGCGAGTGGATGCTGGAGCAGCTGCGCGGGATCGCACGCGCGTGGCAGGCGGAAGAGCCGATCACGGCGGCGGGCGTGGGCTTCGGCGGACCGGTGGACTTCGCCTCGCAGCAGGTGGTGCTGTCGACCCACGTCGGCGGATGGCAGGACTTCGACCTGCCCGGGTGGCTGCGCGGCGAGTTCGGCGTTCCCGTGCGGATGGACAACGACGCCAACGCGGGCGCGTTGGGCGAAGGCATGCACGGCGCGGGCCGCGGCGTCCGCCCGCTGTTCTACATGACCCTGTCGACCGGCATCGGCGGCGGCATCCTGCTCGACACCGGCCTCTATCGCGGCGCGGACTCCTATGCCGGCGAGATCGGCCACCTCAACATCCGGCCGGACGGTCCGCCCTGCCTCTGCGGCTCCAACGGCTGCTTCGAGCGCATGTGCTGCGGGCTGTGGCTGGAGCGGGACTACGGCCGCAGCGCGCAGGAGCTGATGCAGGACCCGGCGTTCGTCGAGGACTACGTCGTGGATCTCGCCCGCGGCCTCAAGGCGGCCATCATGCTGCTGAACCCGGCGCGGATCGTCATCGGCGGCGGCATCAGCAAGGCGGGCGATGCGCTGTTCGTCCCGCTGCGGGCCGAATTGCGCCGCCAGGTGACGCCGTGGTCGCGCGCGCGGCTCGACGTCGTTCCGGCCCAGCTCGGCGACGACAGCGTCCTCTGGGGCGCCTACGAGCTGGCCAGGGAAGCTCAGGGACAATAGAAACAGAATGCAGCCTCAACAGTTCATCGCTCAGTATCAGAGCCGTCTGGCGGAAACGCTGCAGCGGATTCCGCTCGACCGCGTGGCGCAGGCCGTCGAATGGCTGCGCGAGGCGCGCGCGTCGGGCCGCATGGTCTTCATCTGCGGCAACGGCGGCAGCGCCGCCACGGCATCGCACTTCGTGTGCGACGTCCTGAAAGGCTGCAGCTACGGGCGCGCGGAGCGTTTCCGCATTCTCGCGCTGAACGACAATCTGCCCGCGCTGACGGCCTACTCCAACGACGTCAGCTACGAGCAGGTCTTCGTCGAGCCGCTCAAAAACTTCGGCCGTCCCGGCGATGTCCTGATCGCGCTGAGCGGCTCCGGCAACTCGCCCAACGTGCTGCGCGCGGTCGAGTGGGCCAATGCCAACGGGCTGCGCACGATCGGCCTCACGGGGCGCGAGGGCGGCAGGCTCGGCCCGCTCGCGCAGCTCGAGATCCGCGTGCCGGATCCGCACATGGGCCGCATCGAAGACGGGCACATGATCGTGTGCCACATGATCGCCTACTACTTCATGGAGACGGAAGGCGCAGGCGGCGGCTGCTGAAGCGCGGCGCCGGCTTTGATAGGATCGGGGCCGCGCACCGCCATGAAGACCCTTGCAGCCGCCTGCCTGATTCTGCTGCCCGCCATCGCCGCCGCGCAGTCCGCCTCCGTGTGGCCGCAGGGCAAGCGCGCCGCCGTCAGCCTGACCTTCGACGATGCCCGCCCCAGCCAGATCGATGCGGGGCTGCCGCTGCTGGAAAAGCTGGGCGTGCGGGCCACCTTCTTCGTCTCGGTGAACAACCTCGAGAAGCGGCTCGGCGGCTGGAAGCGCGCCATCGAAGCCGGCCACGAGATCGGCAATCACTCGATGACGCATCCCTGCACGGGCAATTACGCCTTCTCGCGCGCCAATGCGCTCGAGGACTACGATCTGGCCCGCATGGCCAGGGACCTGGACGCGGCGCAGGAGGCCATCCGCCGGCTGCTGGGAGTGACCCCCGCGAGCTTCGCCTATCCCTGCGGCCTGAAGTTTGTCGGGCGCGGGCGCAACGTGCGCAGCTACGTGCCGCTGGTGGCGGAGAGGTTCGTTCTCGGGCGGGGCTACATGGACGAGGCGGCGAACGATCCGGCAGTGTTCGATCCCGCGCAGGCGATGGGCACGCCGTTCGACGACATGGGGCCGGAGCAGGCGCTGCAGCTGCTGAAGACCGCCGCGGAGCAGGGGCGGTGGGTGATTTTCGTGGGGCATGACATCGGACCCCG
Organism: Bryobacteraceae bacterium; assembly: GCA_026002875.1. Taxonomy (NCBI): domain Bacteria; kingdom Pseudomonadati; phylum Acidobacteriota; class Terriglobia; order Bryobacterales; family Bryobacteraceae; species Bryobacteraceae bacterium. The sequence continues at coordinate 1,732,805 of BPGE01000001.1, read as the reverse complement.
CCGCTTCCAGTCGGTGGATTCGGCGACCATCGAGGCCATTGCCGCCTATGCGAAGGACCCCGCCAACGGCATCTGGCTGGACACGGCAGGCGCGGTGGCGCGGCATCTGGCGGGACGGACGCAGCCGCGCCGGTGACGGGCTGCGCTCCGGAGCGCTTCAAACCGCGGGCCTGCCTTGCGCTGCAGTCAGCCCTGCTGCACGACTCTGCCGTCGCGCATCTGGATGATGCGGTCGGCGAATGCGGCGGCCTCGGGGTTGTGCGTGATCATCAGGATGGTCTGGCCAAGGCGGTGATTGAGGCTGCGCAGCAGACCGAGCACAGCCTCGCTGTTTTCGGTATCGAGATTGCCGGTCGGCTCGTCGGCCAGCAGGATGGCCGGGCGGTTGACGAGGGCGCGGGCGATGGCCACGCGCTGCTGTTCGCCGCCGGAGAGCGCCCGCGGCTTGTGGTGCAGGCGGTGCTCGATGCCCAGCAGGCGGATGATCTCCAGAAAATCCTGGTCCAGCGGCCCCGATTTTCCCCCGAAATACCGGGCGATTTCGATGTTGCCGAGCGCCGTCAGCGTCGGCAGCAGGTTGTAGCGCTGGAAGACGAAGCCCACTTTCTGCCGCCGCAGGCGGGTGCGCTCGCCGTCGGTGAGCCGCGACAGGTCCTGCCCGTCGACGATCACCTGACCCGAAGTGATCGAAGTCAGTCCGCCGAGGATGTGGAACAGGGTCGACTTGCCGGAGCCGGACGGACCGACGATGCTGACAAACTCGCCGCGGGGCACTTCCATCGACACGCCGCGCAGGGCGTGCACGTCGACATCGCCGACATGGTAGATCTTGCGGAGATCGCGAACGGTGATGATCGGTTCCACGCGATTGGGTCCTGCTACTCGTAAGAAAGGGCCTCGATGGCGTCCTGCCGCGCCGCGCGCAGCCCCGGATAGAGCGCCCCCAGAAGGCTTGCCGTCAGGGAGACCGCCAGCGCGATGGGCCACCAGTCGGGCGCGATCTCGGACTGCAGATTCGCTCTGACCTGCGTGTTGATCGCCCAGTGCGCGCCCAGCGAGAGCAGGATGCCCGCGATCCAGCCCGCGATGGCGAGCACGATGGTCTCCCGCACCAGGATGCCGACGATGTCGAGCGGCGAGGCGCCCAGCGCCTTGAGAATCCCGATCTCGCGCGTGCGCTCAAGCACCGTCGTGTACATGGTCAGGCCGACGACAAGGAAGCCGATGACGAGCGAAAGGCCGATGATGACGTAGATGAAAGCCTGCAGCCCGGGCACGTTGCTCATCGAGAACATGCTCAGGAATTCCTCGATCGAGTAGATCGAATACCCCGTCAGCTCCGGCTGGCTTTTCAGGTAGCGGATCACTTCGGCTGTCTTCGAAGGATCGTCCAGCTTGAGAAACGCCTGGTTCAGCTTGCCTTCGCTGTTGGTAAGCTCCTGCAGCCGGTGCAGGCGCACGAACAGGCGCGCCAGCTTGCCGGGCTCGACGACGCCGCAGACCCGCCACTGATGGTTCAGGATGGTCACCGTGTCGCCGGCTTTCAGCTTCTGCTGCTCGGCGTAATATTGATCGACGATCACGTCGTCGTCGCCCTGGAACGGTCCTCCGTCGAGGAAGCGGAAGGGACCGCTCATGGCGACGAACTCGTCATAGTCGATGCCCGTGATCGTGCTGATGCCGCCGATGGGCTGCACCGCCGTTCCCGTGGCGTGCCGGACGTGGGGGACTTCGCGGAAATACCGCAGCACGCTCTGAGGCATGCTGGCGCCCGTCAGCGAGATGGCGCTGGCGCCGGGCGGCTTGATCCAGATGTCGGCGCCCACGCCCCTGGCCCGGTTGCGCGAGTCTTCCAGCATGCCGCGGCTCAGTCCGGCCACGGCCAGAATCATCGTGACCTGGAATCCGATGGAGAGCGCGCTGAGCGCGGTGCGCAGCCTGCGGTGCTTGAGGTTTTCAATGACGAGTCGGTTGATCAACGGCTTTCGAGCGGCCTCCGGCCGGATTTTTCATTCTACCGTTTAGACCCTGCCGGATGCCCGCAAAACCGCCCTACAGCCAGAGGCTGCGCCGGCGGCTGCGCAGCAGGAAGATGAACACGGGCCCGCCCGCCAGAGCCGTCACCACGCTCACCGGCAGCTCCACGCTCAGCAGCGTGCGCGCTGCGGTGTCGCACAGCGTCAGAAACGCGCCGCCTGCGAGGAAAGAAGCGGGCAGCAGGACGCGGTGATCGCTCCCGATCACAAGCCGGAGCGCGTGGGGCACCACGAGCCCGACGAAGCCGATGGGCCCGGTGACGGCGGTGACGGCGGCGGCCAGCAGGCTGCCGGCGAGATAGCCGCCCAGCAGCAGCCGCTGCGGAGAGGCGCCGCGCGCCGCCGCCCACTCTTCTCCCACGGCCATCAGGTTCCATTGGCGCGCGTAGGCGCAGGCGGCGATGGAGACGGGCAGGACGATCAGCGCCAGCCCCGCCAGCGTCCCTGCGGGCACGGGATCGATGTTGCCCATCAGCCAGTGCACGATGGCGAAGCTTTGGCCCACGGTGGCGAGATTGTGCAGCAGCATGATCAGCGACGACGCGATGCTGTTGATGGCCACGCCGGCCAGCAGCAGCGTGAAGGAGGACACGCGCCTGCCTTCCGCCGCCACGGAGACGACGATCAGCAGCACGGCCAGAGCGCCGCACGCCGCGCCCGCCCACAGCGCCGGCAGCCCCCACAGCGAGTGCACGCCCAGCACGATCATGAGCACGGCACCGAGGCTCGCTCCGCTCGACACGCCCAGCGTGAAAGGCGACGCCAGCGGATCGCGCAGCAGAGCCTGGAACAGCACCCCGGCCAGCGCCAGCGCGCCGCCGCTCAGCATGGCCAGCAGCGTCCGCGGCCAGCGCACGCCGAAAAACATCTGCGCGTCGGGAAACTCGCCGCGCCAGGCTTTCCACAGGTCCACCCGCGCAGGGCCCACGAGCGGCGTCACCAGCATCACCACGGCGGCGAAGGCCGCGGCCAGCAGCAGGACGCGCGCGGCGCGGGCGGGCGTGAGCGGCTCAATTCCCATACGCGATCCACGCTCCGCCGCCGCTCCGCTGAAGCCATTCGGCCCGGACCCCGAACACTTCCCGGATGCGCTCCGCCGACAGCGCCTCGCACGGCGCCGCGTCGGCCAGCACGCGGCCCGCGCGCAGCGCCACCACGCGGTCGGCGTAAGAGGCGGCGAGATTCACGTCGTGCGTGACGGCGATCACCAGCAGCCCCAGCCGCGCCTGCCGCCGGAGCAGCTCGTACACCATCAGCTGATGGTGCAGGTCGAGAAACGCCGCCGGCTCGTCCAGCAGCAGCGCGCCGGGCTTCTGCGCCAGCGCCGCGGCCAGCATCACGCGCTGCCGCTCGCCGCCGCTGAGCGAGCGGAAGTCGCGCCGCGCCAGCTCGCGCGTGTCGGTCGCCTCCATCGCTTCATGGACCGCCAGCCAGTCTTCGCGGCTGTCGAAGAAGCCTCCGGCGTACGGAGTGCGCCCCATCAGCACGACCTGTTCCGCCGTGAACGGAAAATCAAAGAGCAGCGTCTGCGGCACGAAGGAGACCAGCCGCGCGAAGTCCCGCCGCCGCCATGCCGAGACGGAGCGCCCGTTCATGAGGCAGCGGCCTTCGTGCCCTCGCCGCAGCCCGGCCATGATGCCGAGCATCGTGGACTTCCCCGCCCCGTTCGGCCCGATCAGCGTCACCAGCTCCGCGCGCGGGAAGCGCAGCGTCACGTCCTCGAGCACGGCCACGCCGTTGTACCGCATGCCCACGCGCTCGAGTTCGAACTGCACGCTCATCGCATCCGGACTCCGTGGATCAGCTCGAGGCACAGCCGCGCGCCTTCGGCCACGCGCGGACCAGGACGGATGAGCGCTTCGCCGGCCACCTGCCTGACAGTGTTTTCCCGCACGGCTTTCAGCGTACGGTAGGACGACCACACGGCGCGGAACTTCTGCTCAGACTCCAGCGGCTTGCCCTCCTGATGGGCGAAGTCGCCCATGTCGAGGATCACGTCCGGGTCGGCGGCGAGAATCTGTTCGACGGAAACGCGCGGATAGGCCATCGGAGAATCAGCCAGCACGTTGACGCCGCCCGCCATGCGGATCAGCTCGTCGATGAACGTGCCCGGCCCCACGCCCACCATGCCCTGCAGCGTGCCGGGCGAGCGGCCCACAAGGAACAGCACCCGCTTCTTCGGCAGTTGCGATGCCCGCTGCCGCACCGCATCCAGATCGCGCCGGATGGAGGCGGTCAGCTCGGCGGCCCGGCTCTCGGTTCCGGTGAGCCGCCCGATCTGCCCGATCGAAGCGAGAATCTCCGCCACCGTGTCCTGGGGAATCTCCACGGCGCGCAGCCCCAGCTGCGACAGCCGCTCCGCCAGCCGCACGGGATTGCGGACGACCAGCACCAGGTCCGGCCGCTGCGCCAGAATGCGCTCGAAATTCGGCTCGAGAAACGTGCCGATCCGCGGCTTCTTCAGCGCCTCGGCGGGGGTAGCGGCAGAACTCGGTCACGCCCACGACGCGCGGCCCCGCGCCCACCGCGAACAGCGTCTCGGTCAGCGACGGCGCAGTCGAGACGATGCGCTGCGGCGGCGCCGCCAGCGCCGCAGCGCAGAAAAGCAGGGCCGCGGTCAGCTTGCGCAAAAGAACTCCCGCGCCGCGGCGACGAACCGCTCGTTCTCCGGACGCGTCCGGACGGCGAAACGCACCGCCTCGCCGTCGACGCCCGGCAGCCGCGCGCAATTGCGCAGCAGAATCTTCCGTTCCAGAAACCACTGGCAGACTTCGGCCGCGGGGCGGTCCGTGTAGGCCAGCAGATAATTGGCCTCGCCGGGCAGCACGCTCAGCCCGTTCATCGATTCCAGCTGCGCCAGCAGCCAGGCGCGCTCTTCCTCCACCACCTGCCGCGTGCGCTCCGCATGCGCGGCGTCCCGCACGGCGGCCAGCGCCGCGGCTTCGGCCAGCGTGCTCACGCGCCACGGGTCGCGCTTGCGCCTGAAGCGGCGGATCCAGTCTTCCGACGCCACCAGCGCGCCCACCCGCAGCCCCGGCAGGGCGTGGAACTTCGACAGCGAGCGCAGCACCATCACGTTGGGATGATCCTGCACCCAGCGCACGGCGGACTCCAGCCGCGTGAATTCGATGAAGCTCTCGTCGATCAGCACCGGCCCCTCGCGGCTCGCGATGGCGCGCTTGATCACTTCCGGCGCCACGGAGATGCCGGTCGGGTTGCCAGGCTGGCTCAGGATCAGCAGCCCGCGCTGCGGCCACTGTTCAGGAGAGTCGGCGCGGACGCGCAGGGCGTACGGAAAGGCGCGGTAAAACTCGGCCCACACGGGAACAGCCAGCGCCGCCGGACCGTTCCACCCGGCGCGCGCCAGGAAATGGATCAGCTCGGTTCCGCCGCTGCCCACCAGCACCTGTCCTGGCTCGACGCCCCAGGCCTCGGCCAGCGCTTCGCTCAGCCGCTCCGGCAGCGGCTCGGGATACAGCGCCACGCGGTCCAGCGCCTCTTCGATCGCCGGCCGCACGTGCGGCGACGGGCCCAGCGGGTTGATGCTGGCGCTCAGGTCCAGCACCTCGCGCCAGTCCCAGCCGCGCTCGCGGGCGATGGCCAGTACGTTTCCACCGTATGTGACGATCAAAGCATTCCTCCCCGGGGCCGCAGGGGCCGCGGCGCGCCACTCATGCCGGGATCACGGCCCGGCCCACCCCGCCCGGCCTCGAAGCGGTGCCGCTCCGGGGCCGCTCTGCTCCTCATCCTACTACGTCCCCCCAGGCGGCAGTCACCCGCATCACAGCAGCGCCTGCGCCAGCGTTTCCTGCCGCAGCCACGGCGCGGCCCACTCGGCCAGCGCGTCGAACACCGCATCGTCGGGCAGCGGCGCGGGAACCCGCCGGCCCAGCAGCATCGAAAGGCGGCGGTAGTCGGTCAGATCCTCGCGCTCGATTCTCCTCGCGCCCCCCACGGCCCACTCGCAGCTGGCCACCAACGCCCCTCCGCGCGCCTGCTGCCCGAGCCACTCCAGCAGACCCGTCTCTTCCAGCCACGCCGCATCATGCGCGGCGTTCGACGTCGCCGGAACGAACAGGAATTCAAACTGCCCGATGCCGGCCGCCGTCAGCCATTCCGCCCCGCGCAGCAGGGACAGATCCCGGAAATCCAGCAGATGCGGCAGGCTCACCACCCCCGTGCGCGGGCGGCTTGCATACTCCCACGCCGGAAGCCCTTCCAGCTCCGGCGCGTCCGGCAGCGTGACGGGGGTCGGAAACGGCGGCAGCGGAACGCCGTTCACCCGCCATGCCTGTTCCGTCCGTTCAACCAGAATCACCGGAGGCGCCGGCGAAGGCAGCTGCTCCCGGCGAGCTTCGACAATCACGACGTCTCCCCGCGCGGACAGCTCGTCGAGAGAGCTCCACGAGGACTCGAACAGCGGTTCCGGCGCCAGGCGGCAGGCTTCGGCCAGCAGCGCCGCCTGCCGCGACACGGTCCCTCCTCCGGGACACTCCACGCGGTCCGGCGAGAGACGGGACAGATGCAGCGGTACCGGGTGGTAGCCCTCGAGGACGAACCAGCGGGCCAGCGCGCAGGCGACATGGGTCTTGCCTGCGCCCGGAGCCGCACTGGTGACGGCAAGGATTCGGGCGGGTTTGTTGGCTGACATGAATCCGGCGCCGCCTTCTCTCCGGGCGGCTCTTTCCAGAATAGAGGGCGGGAGCCCGGCCGCGCTTCCGCACGGCGTGCAGGACGGTCAGCAGGCGCGGGAAGGGGGCGCTGTCTCGGCGGCTTCCATCATCGCTGCGGCGGCGCGCTCCTTCAGCAGCACGGCGATCTCCTGCTCGCTGCGCAGCAGGTCGCGCAGCGTCGTCCGCGCCAGGATCGCGTCCAGGCTCTTCTGCACCGTCCCCCACAGGATGCGCAGCGAGCAGTCCTGCGTGTGCGTGCAGTTCCTCTCCAGCCCCGCATGCCGGTCGCAGAAGTGGGAGTTGAAGAAACTGCCGCCCAGCAGCGACATCACTTCCGCAACCGTGATCTCGGCCGACGGCTTGGCCAGCGTGTACCCGCCCGCCTGCCCCCGGACGCTCTGCACCAGTCCTCCGAGCCGCAGAATGCGCATGAGCTTGGCCACGTTGGGAACCGAGAGCCCCTCCGCGCGGCTGATTTCCGGAATGCTGTGGCTGCGGTCCTCTCCGTGCCGCGCCATGTACAACAGGCACCTCAGCCCATACTCTTCCTGAGCGCTCAACTTCATGCTTTCATTGTACGTCAAGATGGCAGAAATCAAGACAAAAAGATGACAAATCCGGTTATTCCTGTCATGCCGCGTCCCGTCCCCGCGGTTTTACGGTTCGTCCGCCGGCCTTTGTGCATCTAAATCGGAAAGAGAGCTGCCCCGTCAGCGCAGGGGCCAGGTTCGGCAGGCGCGCGGCTCTCTGCTACCGTAGAACAGGGAGCGAAAGGCGACTCATGTCCTATCACATCCGTCCCGTGAAAGAGTTTCTCGTCAGCCCGGCGCTGCCGCCCGAGCTGTCCCGGCTGGGCGAACTGGCCCTGAATTTCCTCTGGAGCTGGAAACAGAACCTGCGGCCGGTCTTCCGCCGGCTCGATCCGGTGCTGTGGAAAGAGTGCCGGCGCAATCCGGTGCTGATGCTCGGCCGGATTCCGCAGGAGACGCTCCAGAAAGCGGCCGCCGATCCGCGCTATGTGGCCCTTTACAAGGCCGCCTGCAACGAGTTCGACGAATACATGAGCGTCCAGCCGCCTCCGGACGGGATGAAGGTGGCCTATTTCAGCATGGAATACGGCCTGCTCGAGTCGGTCTCCATCTACTCGGGCGGCCTCGGCATCCTGTCTGGCGACTACCTGAAAGCCGCCAGCGACGCCAATCTCGGCCTCGTCGGCGTGGGGCTGCTCTACCAGAAAGGCTATCTGGAGCAGCACCTCAATCCGGACGGCTGGCAGGTGGAGAAATACCCGGTCAACGATTTCTTCACCTGGCCCGTCACGCCCGCTCTCGACAGCGAGGGCAATGAAATCGTCGTCGAGCTGCGCCTGCCCCGCGGCCATTGCTTCGTCAAGGTCTGGAAGATGCAGGTCGGCCGCGTGCCCCTGATCCTGCTCGACACCAACATCCCGGAAAACACGATCGAAGAGTACCGCGACATCACCGACCAGCTCTACGGCGGCGACACCGTCACGCGCATCCAGCAGGAGTTCGTGCTCGCCGTCGGCGGTCTGCGCGCCCTCAAGCGCCTCGGCATCGAACCTACCGTCTACCACATGAACGAAGGCCACTCGGCGTTTCTCGCGCTCGAGCGCGTGCGCCTGCTCATGCAGGAGCACAACCTGAGCTGGGAAGAGGCCCTCGAAGCCGCCCGCGCCAACAACACTTTCACCACGCACACGCCCGTGCCCGCCGGCATCGACATGTTCGACCCCGGCCTCGTGTACGAGTACTTCCACGCCTACTGCGAGCGCAACAACGTGCCCTTCGACCGCTTCCTCGCCCTCGGCCAGGGCGGCACCGAAGAGCAGGGCGACCGCTTCTCCATGGCCGTGCTCGCCCTCAAGACATCGGCCTACCGCAACGCCGTCAGCCGCCTGCACTCGGAAGTGAGCCGGGAGATGTTCAGCCGGCTCTGGCCCGACTTCCCCGTGCACGAAGTGCCCATCATTCCCATCACCAACGGCGTGCACCTGCCCACGTGGCTCCACCCCGACCTCGCCAGCCTCTACGACCAGTACCTCGCGCCCGGCTGGCGCGAGCAGTACATGGATCCGGCCATCTGGGCGCAGGTGGAGGACATCCCTGACGAGGAGCTCTGGGAGATCCGCCGCCGCCGCAAGCGCCGCCTCATCGCGTTCATCCGCGAACGGCTCCTGCGCCGCGCGCAGGAACGCCACGCCCCCAGCACGGAGCAGAAACGGCTGTCGGAGATCTTCGACCCCGAAGTGTTCACCATCGGCTTCTCGCGCCGCTTCGCCACCTACAAGCGCGCCACGCTGATCTTCCGCGACATCGCCCGGCTGAAGAAGATCCTCACCAACCCGCAGATGCCCGTGCAGCTCGTCATCGCCGGCAAGGCCCATCCCAAAGACACGCCCGGCAAGCACCTGATCCGCGAGATCATCCAGATCACGCGCGATCCCGAACTCGCGCGCAACATCGTCTTCGTGGAAGATTACGACATCGAAGTCGGCCGCGAGCTCGTCCAGGGCGTCGATCTCTGGCTCAACAATCCGCGCCGCGGCGAAGAAGCCTGCGGCACCAGCGGCATGAAAGCCGCCATCAACGGCACGCTGAACCTGTCGATCCTCGACGGCTGGTTCGACGAAGCCTACGAAGTCTCCGGCGGCTGGGCCATCGGCGACCGCGACCCCTACACGCCCGATCTCGACGAAGTCCACGCCAGCTCCATCTACTCGCTGCTCGAAACCGAAATCCTGCCCATGTATTACCGCAACCGCGAAGAGGGCGTTCCGGTGGCGTGGATGAAGCGCGTCAAGACCTCCATCATGAACCTCAGCCCCATGTTCAACTGCCAGCGCATGGTGCGGGATTACGTCGAGCGCATGTACGAGCCCGCCCACCTGGCCGGACTCCGGGCCAGCCAGAACAATTACCACTGGGCCCGCGAAAAGGCCGAATGGAACCGCAAGGTCGAGCAGGCCTGGCACAGCGTCTCCATCGAAGACGTCTCGAGCGCCGTGGGCCGCTCCATCGTCACCGGCGCGGCCATCCAGCTCCGCGCTTCCGTGCACCTGGCCGGGCTTCAGCCCTCCGACGTGCGCGTCGAGGCCGTCGTCGGCCGCGTCAACCCCGACGGAGAACTCTTCGACACGACGGTGATCAGCCTGCCGTTCCTTCAGAAACAGGACGACCGGTTTCTGTTTGGGCGCGAGTTCGTCCCGCACCAGACCGGCCGCATCGGCTACACGCTCCGCATCAGCCCCAACCGCAGCGAGGATCCCGTGACGCGGCCCTGTTACCTTCCCGTCAAGTGGACCGCCAGAGGTTAGCGCAAGGGGGCTGGATTCCTGCCCTGAAGCGTGATATGTATGAGGTGTGCCGGGTGAGCGGCCGCGCGGCGGAGCTGGGATGCTCCGGCGAGCGGTGGAAACGGCACGAAGGCGAGTGCGACTCTCCTCCACCGCGGCGTGATCCTCCGCATCTGATCCCCGCCAGGAGCCGGACTCACACAAGCCTGTTCAGGGAATCGATCCGCACCATCTGGACTGTCTGGAGATCGACCAGGTCACCAAAGGAGCACCCTCCCTCATGGAAGGCGACCGGAAATACAAACAGCGGGGCTACATGGACTACGACGCCCCGACAGGTGAAGAACGCGAGCGCGAACGGCCAAGGCCCAGAGGGCCCAGGCCGCCCATCGACATCACCGGACCGCGCCTGCCCCGCATGGTGGAAACGGTCACCGCCGCGCGTTGCTACAACTGCGCCACGCCCTTCCCGCCGGACATGGACTTCTCAGGCGTTTGCCCGAAGTGCGGCGCCGAGCTCCACTGCTGCAAGCAGTGCGCCTTCTTCGAGCCCTCCACGCGCTTCCAGTGCACCAAGCCCATCCCGGCGCGCATTCCCTACAAGGACAAGGCCAACGAGTGCACCTTCTTCCGCCCGCGCGTCACCGTGGCGCGCGACAGCGCTCCCCCGTCCTCGGTCATCCGCATGAGCGACCGGCCCGACATCGCCGCGCCCAAGAGCGCCGCCGATGCGCGGCTGGCCTTCGACCGCCTGTTCAAAAAGTGACGCCGCCCCGGCCATGGCCGTAGCCCTGCTCACCAGCCTGCGGACCTTCGAAATCGCCCCGTACGATCCGCAGCCGCCCGGTCCGGGCGAGGTGCAGGTGCGCGTGGCCGCCGTCGGCGTCTGCGGCAGCGATCTGCACAATTTCGCCGAAGGCAGCGTCGGCGGCATGCCGTGCGTCTATCCCATGGTTCTGGGCCACGAACCCACCGGCGTGGTCAGCGCCGTCGGCGCAGGCGTCTCGCAGTGGGCGCCCGGCGACCGCGTGGCCCTCGAAGCCCCCCTTTACTGCTACCACTGCGAATTCTGCATGAGCGGACGCCACAACCTCTGCCACCACGTCCGCTTCCTGTCCAACGCCGGCGAGCCGGGCTTCTTCCGCGATCACGTCAACCTGCCCGCCGTCAATCTCCTGCCCCTGCCCGAGCGGCTCGGCATGGCCGAAGGCACGCTCTTCGAGCCCATCGCCATCGCCCTTCAGTCGTTCCGCTTCGGCCAGCCGAAACTCGGCGAAACCGCCGCCGTCATCGGCGCCGGCCCCATCGGACTCACCACCATCGCCTGCCTGCGCCTGGCCGGCGCGGCGCGCATCTGGGCCATCGAGCCCGTCGCCCACCGCCGCGAGCTCGCGCGCCTCGCCGGCGCCGACGCCGTCATCGACCCTTCCGCCGCGGATCCCGTGAAAGAAGTGCTCCGCGAAACCGGACAGCGCGGCGTCGACATGGTCTACGATTGCGCCGGCAAGGGAGACACGCACAACCAGGCGATTCAGATGGGCGCCCCTGCCGCCCGCATCGTCATCACCGCGCTGCCCAGCGAAGACCGGCTCCCGGTCGACTTCTTCACCCTCCGCCGCAAGGAGCAGTGGTTCTTCCCCGTGCGCCGCTCCAATCACCGCAGCCACCTGGCCCTCCGGCTGCTCAAAGAACACGCCTCCCGCTTCGCTCCCATGGTCACGCACCGCTGGCCCCTCGAGCGCGCCCAGCAGGCCTTCGAAACTCTGGAAGCCTACGCCGACGGCGTGGGCAAAATCGTGCTGCTGCCCTGATGCAGCTGCGCCTTCCTGTCCTACGGACAGACGACCAGCCGGCTCACGGGAAGCGTTGTCGATGCCAGCGGCGCAGCCGTTCCGGCTGCTTCGGTCAAACTGTTGATTGCCGGAACCAACTCCCCGGTCGCCACCGGCCAGACCGACGAGGCCGGCAATTTCACCTTTGTCGGCCTCAACCCCGGCACGTTCGATCTCAGCGTCGAACATCCGGGCTTCGCGACGAAAGTGATCCGCTCGCTCCGCCTCGAGAGCGCCCGCGAACTCTCCCTTCCGCCCGTCGAGCTCGAGCTCGCCACCGTCGCCTCCACCGTGGAAGTCTCGGCCACCATGCTCACGGTGCAGACCACCAATTCGGAGATCTCGAACTCCGTCAGCAACGAGCAGTTCCGCCTGCTGCCCCAGCTCAACCGCAGCGTCACGGCTCTGCTCCAGACCCAGGCGGGCGTCAGCTCCAGCGGCCGTGTCAGCACCACCATCAATGGCCTCCGCCCCGCTTACGTCAACATCACCTACGAAGGCGTCAATTTCCAGGACAACTTCATCCGCACCAACACGCCCGACTTCCAGCCCCTCCGCCTGTTCACCGACCAGGTGGCCGAGGTCGCCATCACGGCCTCCAACTCCGGCGCCGCCGAGTTCACCCGCGCCAACAACCTCCTGGCCAATCTCGCCGGACTCATCAACAACGCCAGCAGGACGTTCAACGCCACCTCGCGCGGCTCCGGCTTTGTCTCTGGCGCGCCGGACCGCCGCCGCTACCGCGACACGCAGTTCCAGGTCAATGACACCTGCGGCAAGGTGATGAGCGATACCGCCGGCGACAGCCAGGCGCAGTTCGAGCCCTTCCTCGACATCAACAACGGCAGGCTCGAGCGCGCCCGCACCCCCTGCGACGTCACCCACGCGTTCAAGAGCAATTCCCTCGTCGAACTGCCCTTCGGCAAAGGCAGAGAGTGGGACCTCGGCTGGACCCACTGGATCGTCGGCGGCTGGGCCGCCTCCGGCATCATGACCTGGCAGCCGGGCAACCCGATTTCCATCATGAGCTACCGCGGCACCCTCAACCGCGGCAACCGCTCCAGCACCCATAACGGCACCACCGCCACCAGCCCGCTCGAGAAGTCGGAGCTCGACAGAATCGTCGGCTTCCGCATGACGGGCGTCGGCCCCTACATGATCGCCGCCTCCGCCATCAACACCGGCGGCCGCGGCACAAACGTCGACGGCAAGGAGCCTTACTCGGGCCAGGCCTTCTATCACCCCGAGGCAGGCACCGTCGGCACGCTCCAGCGCCGCTACTTCTCCGGCCCCGCCTGGTTCAACCTCGATTTCGCCGCCCAGAAATCGTTTCAGATTGATGAGCAGCACCGCATCGAGCTCCGCGTCACCTCCACCAATTTCTTCAACAATCCGATGTTTTATGTCGGCGACATGGACATCAATTCCGTCAATTTCGGCAGAATCGGCTCTCTGATGACGTCCCCGCGCCGCATCCAGTTCGAGCTGTTCTACCGCTTCTGATCCGCTGCCTCGCCTCCGCGGCGCGCAGCGCTCCAGGGCGCCGGAGCCCCTCTCAGGCGGGCTTCCGGCGCCCTTTTTGCGTCTGGCGCGGGGCCTGCGCGGCGGACGGTACAATCGTGAGTGCCATGCCCTTCCCCGTCCACCGCATGCGCCGCATGCGCTCGAGCGAGCCCCTCCGCCGCCTCGTGCGCGAGACCTCTCTCGAGCCCGCCGATCTCGTCCTCCCCCTCTTCGTCACCGAGGGCGAGCGCGTCCGCAACCCCATCTCGTCGATGCCCGGCAATTTCCAGCTCTCTATCGACGAGCTCGTCCGCGAGTGCGCCGAATGCGTCGAGCTCGGCCTCGGCGGCGTCATCCTGTTCGGCATCCCGTCGCACAAGGACGACTCCGCCAGCGAAGCTTACCGCCAGGACGGCATCGTGCAGCGCGCCGTGCGCGCCCTCAAGGACCGCTATCCTTCGCTCGTCGTCATCACCGACGTCTGCAACTGCGAGTACACCAGCCACGGCCACTGCGGCAAGGTCGTCGGCAACGACGTCGACAACGATGCCACGCTCGATTGGCTCGCCGCCTCCGCCGTCTCCCATGCCCGCGCCGGCGCCGACATCGTCGCCCCGTCGGACATGATGGACGGGCGCGTCGCCGCCATCCGCCGCGCCCTCGATCAGGCGGGCTTCCCCAACACCCCCATCCTCAGCTATGCCGCCAAGTACGCCAGCGTTTTCTACGGACCCTTCCGCGAAGCCGCTGAAAGCGCCCCGCAGTTCGGCGACCGCCGCAGCTACCAGATGGACCCGCCCAACGCCCGCGAAGCCATGCGCGAGATCGCCCTTGACATCGAAGAAGGCGCCGACATGATCATGGTCAAGCCCGCCATGCCCTATCTCGACATCCTCCGCATGGCGCGGGACCGTTTCGACGTGCCGCTCGCCGCCTACCAGGTCTCCGGCGAGTTCTCCATGATCCAGGCTGCCGCCGCCAACGGCTGGCTCGACGGACAGCGCGCCATGATGGAGTCCCTCACCGCCATCCGCCGCGCCGGCGCCGATGTCATCCTCACCTATTTCGCCCGCGAAGCGGCGCGGCTCCTTCAGGGGCGCTCACCCTCCGGCGGCGCCTGATTCAGACTCTCACATCCGTAATCAGGCCTTTTCCGCGCCCGTCAAAAGGGCAGCCTGTGATATGTTAGTAGGTTCCATGGAACGCATTCACGACCCCGCTGCGCTTGCGTCCATCTGCAAGCAGATCCGCCGCCATATCGTCACCATGACCGGCGCCGCCAAAAGCGGCCACCCCGGCGGTTCGCTCTCCGCGGTCGAGATCGTCGTCACCCTCTACTGGGATGTCATGCGCCACGATCCCGCCCGCCCCGATTGGCCGGACCGCGACCGCTTCATCCTCTCCAAAGGCCACGCCGCGCCCGTCCTGTACGCCGCTCTGGCTGAATGCGGCTACACGCCGAAAGAGACCCTGAATACGCTGCGCAGGCTCGGCTCCATTTATCAGGGTCACCCCGACAAGCGCTTCCTTCCTGCTCTGGAAGCCTCCACCGGCTCGCTCGGCGAGGGGCTCAGCGTCGGGCTCGGCATGGCGCTCGCCGCCCGCCTCGACAAACGCGATTACCGCACCTACGTCCTGCTCGGCGACGGCGAAATCCAGGAAGGCCAGATCTGGGAGGCTGCCATGTTCGCCTCCTATCACAAGGTCGACAACATCTGCGCCATCGTCGACTACAACAAGATCCAGCTCGACGGCTTCGTGGCCGACATCATGGACCTCGAGCCGCTCAAGCCCAAGTGGGAGTCTTTCGGCTGGCACGTCATCGATCTCGACGGCCACGACATCCCCGCCCTGCAGAAGGCCTTTGCCGAAGCCGCCGTCACGAAGGGCAAACCCACCGTCATCATCGCCCACACGGTCAAGGGCAAAGGCGTCAGCTTCATGGAAAACAATCCGAAATACCACGGCGTGGCCCCCACGGCCGAAGAAGTCGAACTCGCCCTCAAGGAGCTTGCCTGACATGCTGACTGCCGCAAAATTCGAAAAGAAATTGGGCGCTGCGACCCGCGAAGCTTTCGGCCGGACTCTCGTCGAATTGGGCCGCGAAAACCCCGATATCGTCGTCGGCGACGCCGACCTCACCAAGTCGACGATGACGACCTATTTCGCCAAAGAGTTCCCGGACCGCCTCTTCGAGTGCGGCATCGCCGAGGCCAACATGGTCGGCATCGGCGCCGGACTCGCCCTCGCCGGCAAGATCCCCTTCGTCTCCAGCTTCTCCGCCTTCGTCATGACCAAGGGCTTCGAGCAGCTCCGCGTGCTCGTCGCCTACCCCAACGCCAACGTCAAGGTCGTCGGCACCCACAGCGGCATCTCCATCGGCGAGGACGGCCCCTCGCAGATGAGCGTCGAGGAAATCGCCCTCGCCTGCGCGCTGCCCAACTTCGTCGTCCTCTCCCCGGCGGATGAAGTGGCCACGCGGTGGGCCGTCCGTTGGGCCGCCGCCCACGTCGGCCCCGTCTTCATCCGCACAGGCCGCCCCAAGGCGCCCATCATCTACAATTCCGACGCATCGTTCGAAGTGGGCAAGGCCGTCCAGCTCGTCGACGGCGCCGACGTCACCATCGTCGCCACCGGCCTCATGGTCGCGGAAGCCCTGCTCGCCGCCGGACAGCTTGAAAGCGAGGGCATCTCGGCGCGCGTCCTCGACATCCACACCATCAAGCCCCTCGACGAAGAAGCCCTCGAACGCGCCGCCCGCGAAACCGGCGCGCTCGTCGTCGTGGAGGAACACCTCGTCGATTCCGGACTCGGCGTCCGCGTCGCCCAGGCGCTCGCAAAGCGCTGCCCCGCGCCCATCGAGTTCATCGGACTCGAAGGCTACGCCGAATCCGGCTCCCCCGACGAACTGCTCGACAAATACGGCCTCCGCGCCCCCAACATCGTCGAAGCCGTCCGCCGCGTCCTCGCCCGCAAGTAACCCGCGTCAGCCGCCCGCCAAAGCACCGCCCTCCCAACGGGCTTCCCCTCGCGCTTGCGCGAGGGCTGCATCCCAACCGTGTTTCCCGCGCCCTCCCCCGGGCTTCCCCTCGCCCTTGCGCGAGGGCTGCATCCCACCCATGCCCCCCGCGCGCTCTCCTGCGGGTTTCCCCTCGGCCTTGGCCGAGGGCTGCATCCCACCCGTGCTTCCCCTCGCGCTTGCGCGAGGGCTGCATCCCAACTGTGCCCCCACTCGCGGCCCCCCGGGCTTCCCCTCGCGCTTGCGCGAGGGCTGCATCCCAACCGTGTTTCCCGCGCCCTCCCAACGGGCTTCCCCTCGCGCTTGCGCGAAGGCTGCATCCCAACCGTGCCCCGGCACGCCCTCCCCCGGGTCTCCCCTCGCGCTTGCGCGAGGGCTGCATCCCACCCATGCCCCCCGCGCGCTCTCCTGCGGGTGTCCCCTCGGCCTCGGCCGAGGGCTGCATCCCAACCGTGCTTCCCGCGCCCTCCCCAACGGATTTCCCCTCGCGCTCGCGCGAGGGCTGCATCCCAACCGTGTCACCCGCGCGCCCTCCCCCCCCCCGGGCTTCCCCTCGCGCTTGCGCGAGGGCTGCATCCCAACCATGCCCCCCGCGCGCGCTCCTGCGGGTTTCCCCTCGGCCTTGGCCGAGGGCTGCATCCCAACCGTGCCCCCGGCACGATCCCCCCGGGCTTCCCCTCGCGCTTGCGCGAGGGCTGCATCCCAACCGTGCCCCGGCACGCCTCTCCCCCGGGTTTCCCCTCGGCCTTGGCCGAGGGCTGCATCCCAACCGTGCCCCCGGCACGATCCCCCCGGGCTTCCCCTCGCGCTTGCGCGAGGGCTGCATCCCACCCATGCCCCCCGCGCGCTCTCCTGCGGATTTCCCCTCGGCCTTGGCCGAGGGCTGCATCCCAACCGTGCCCCGGCACGCCCTCACCCGGATTTCCCCTCGCGCTTGCGCGAGGGCTGCATCCCGCCGCGTCAGCGGACCCTTGACCCGCCAGGCTGGGCGCCCGATGATCCCGCACACAGGGAGCGCAAGGCGGATGCGATGAACACGGCGATTTTTCGTCAATCCGCGCCTGCAGACACCGGCAACCGCGCCGCGGAACGCGCTTCACGCTTCTGTTGACGCTGGAGGTGGACGCCGCACGGCGCCCTCAGTCTTGCAGCCTGGATCCCGCCCCTCCCGCAAAGCCGCCCGCCTTCCCCCTCACCGCAGCTTCGCGTTCAGCTTGCCCACCATCTTCTCGAAGCGCTTCCGCTGCTCAGGCGTCAGCACCCGCAGAATCCGCTTCTTCCCCTCCGCCCGGAAGTCGTCCATCTGGCCCTGCAGGTTCTGGTAGTACAAAACAAATTCATCCAGAACCGTTTCAATTTCCGCCGCCTGCTGCGGCGTCAGTTCCAGCTCCCGCTTCATCCAGTCCAGCGTCCACTCCCGCCCCCCGGAGCTCCACGCGGCGGCTGCAGGCATCTTCGGAGCGAACATGCGCATCGCCAGCGCGCCCGCCGCCGCGCCGCACAGAAATACCAGCAGCAGCACGGCCAGCACGCGCGGGGTGTGCCAGGTCGGTCCGCAATCCGTGCCCGAGCCGCGTCCGCTCACACGCTTCACCTCGCTCAATCCGATGATACCGGCAACGAGGGCACCTCGTCACCCGCGCCGCCGGAAGCCACCAGGTGCGTCAGCACCACAGCCCGGTCGTGACCCGGATCCAGCCCGGGCGCCTCCGGCATCTCCAGCGCGAACACTGCAATGGGGTTCCCTTCCCCCATCACCGGCTCCGCCGCGCCCTGCCAGGCGGCCACGCTGAGAACCACCAGCAAAGCCAGGGAGGCGAAGCTCAGGCGCCGGCTGAACGCCGGCTGCAGAAAAATCGACCAGATCGAATCCGCCCGCCGCGCGTCGATCCTCATCCGCACGCGCGCGTAAAAGCCCGGCGCGGGCCCCGCATCCGCCGGACCGCGCAGCTCGCGGATCAGAAGCTGATGGCTGCGCATCTCCTCGATCACGCGGCGGCACGGCTCGCAAACCGCCAGATGCCCTTCAATCGCCGCCAGCTGCTTGCCGGTGGCCCTGCCCGCTAAATATTCTTCCAATCCGTCAACCACTGGCTCGTGCATTTCCGTCTTCCCTCAGATCCGTTCCGTCTCGAGACAGCGGAGCCGGGAGTCTGTTTTGGCCGCGCCGCGGCCGCGCTCCCTTCGCTTCGCCAATCATATCTGAAGCGCCCGGGCAGTCCGCAACAGCTTCGCCCGCTCTGCCACAAGCCTGTCGCCGGAGACGCTTCATCAGGACTCCTTCTCGATCACCGGCCTCAATCCCTTCCCCTGCGTGAGACGTTGCGCCGCCTTCACCAGTTTCTGCCGCGCGCGGAAGAGTTTCACCTTGATCGTGTTCTCGTTCATCCCCGTCATCCGCGCCAGCTCTTCCACCGAGTGGCCTTCCACTTCCTTCAGCAGCATCAGCTGCCGGTCTTCCTCGCTCACCTTCTCCAGCAGCTTCAGCGCCAGATCCCGGCGCTCCAGCTGCTCGTCGATCCGCGGCGCCAGATCCGGCTCGCTCCGCTCCATGTTCACGCCCTCTTCATCGCCCAGGTCGCTTTCATACACGAGCTTCCGCACCCGCCGCTTCCGCAGATAGTCGTAGCACTCGTTCACCGTGATCTTGTAGATCCACGTCAGCAGCGAACTCCGGAAATCGAAGTTGCCAATCGAGAAGTAAACCTTCGTGAAAACCTGCTGGGCGATGTCCTCGGCATCATTGTGGTTGCGCAGGATGCCGTAGATGATCGAGTAAACCTTGTTCTGGAAGCGCTCCACCAGTTCGCGGAACGCCGCTTCGTCGCCGCTCTGAATGCGGCGCACCAGCGCGGCTTCATCTGTCTGGCGGTTATCCACGCGCAACCTGCCCTGCACCCCCGCTGTTGCGCGGCCCCCGCCCGCTGGGAATGGTAGGACGCCAGCGTGCCCGCTCATACACCCGATCGACGCGCCTCAAACCCATGGGGTTTCAGAAGAATTATCGTGTTTCACCCGGTTCCCCGCCTGCTGGCGCGCCTGGCGGATCCGGGCATTCCTTACCATACCAGATCGCGGAAGCCCCGCCCCGTCCTCGTGCATCCAACAAGTGGCAGCGGCACGCCCCCGAGGTCGGCGTGCTACAATTCAAATCAGGACGAACTTGTAAGGAGGGATGGAGCTTCCATGATCACACTCACCCCCACCGCCATCAGCAAGGTCAAGGAAATCCTCGACATGCAGGATCCCAAGCCGGCCGGCCTCCGCATCGCCGTCGTCGGCGGTGGGTGCTCCGGTTTCACCTACTCCATGGCCTTTGAAAACAACCCCGGGCTCCTCGACAAGACCTACGATTTCGAGGGCCTCAAGGTCTTCATCGATCAGGCCAGCATGCTCTATCTCGACGGCGCCCGCGTCGACTATGTCGAGACCCTCGAGGGCTCGGGCTTCAAGTTCGAAAATCCCAACGTGAAGTCCACCTGCGGCTGCGGTTCCAGCTTCCAGGCCTGACCTGGCCGGCCGTCATTCTGCAAGCCGGGCGGCTTCGCCGTCCGGCTTTTGCTTTTCCCCGCCCCCTGCGGCCATCATGGAATCACTATGGCGGAACCGCCCGATCTCTCCTCGCTCGACACCGAACAGCTGAACCCGGCCTCTGCCGGACTCGACCTCCTTCCCACCGAACAGATGCTCGCCGTTTTCAACCGCGAGGATCAGTCCGTCGCCCTCGCCGTCCAGCGCGCGCTCCCTTCCATCGCCCGCCTCGTCGACGCCGTCGTCGAGGTCCTCCGCAACGGCGGCCGCCTCTTCTACTCCGGCGCAGGCACCAGCGGACGCCTCGGCGTCCTCGACGCCTCCGAGTGCCCGCCCACCTTCAATGTCCCGGAAGAAATGGTCACCGGCCTCATCGCCGGCGGCGACTACGCCCTCCGCCATGCCGTGGAAGGCGTCGAGGACAGCCCCGAAACCGGAGCGCAGGATCTGCTCGCCGCGGGCTTCTCCGCCTCCGACTTCCTCGTCGGAATCGCCGCCAGCGGACGGACCCCCTACGTGCTCGGCGCCCTCGACGCCGCCGCCACGCTCGGCGCTCCCACCGGCTCCATCGCCTGCTGCGCCAACGCCGAAATCTCCCGCCGCGCCCGCTTCCCCGTCGAAATCCTCACCGGTCCCGAGGTCATCGCCGGCTCCACCCGCCTCAAGGCCGGCACCGCCACCAAAATGGTCCTCAATATGATCTCCTCCGGCGCGATGATCCGCCTCGGCCTCGTCTACTCCAACCTCATGGTCAACGTCCAGCCCCGAAACGCCAAACTCGTCGACCGCGCCCGGCGCATCATCATGGCCGTCGCCCGCGTCGACCGCGAAACCGCTTCCCGCGCCCTCCTCGAGGCCCGCAACGACGTGCGCACCGCCATCGTCATCGCCCGCCTCGGCATCAGCCCTCAGGAAGCCGCCGCCCGCCTCGCCGCCGCCCAGGGACGGCTCCGCGACGTCATCGGCTGACCCCTCCCCCCTCAGCCAGCCAGCGAAACCGCCGGCGCCTCCACCGACGCCTCCCCCACCGCCCCATGCACCTGCTGCGCCCGGATCCCCCGCCAGCCCTCCAGCAGCGTCAACGCCACCCGCTCGGCTTCCTCAAACGGCCGGTCCACCTGCTGCCCGTGCCCCGCCTGCAGCCTCTCCAGCATGAACCCGTACAGCTGGCACAGCCGCCCCGCCAGCCCCGCGTCCGCTCCCGCATCCACCGCCCGCGCCAGCTCCCCCACTATCTCCATCGCCCGCGTCACCGCCCGCGCCCGCTCCAGCGGCCGCCCCCCAGCCAGATGCCGCCGCGCCTCCCCAATCGACCGCACCAGCTCTTCATACAGCACCACGATCAGCTCCACCGGGTCCGCCCCGAACACACGTTCCGCCATGTGGTCGCGATAAGGGTTTCCTGTCATGCCTCAATTGCCCGATTTGTCCGGCCCTTTCCCGCCTGATTTATCGACCGATTTCTTCCGCCAGCCGCAACACATATTCCGGCGGAATCTGCTGAATCACTTCCTGCGTTTCCCGGTCCACGATCTTCATCACCGGCCTCCGCGTCTCCCGGTCCACGCTGAATGTCAGCTCGCTTTTTTCGCCGAAAACCCGCGCTTCGTTCAGCTTCTCCACCGCGCGGATCAGTTGCGCCTGCTCCTGCCGGAGCTCCGGCGTCAACGGATTCACCGGCGCCACGGCCGGCAGTTCGCCGACAGCGTCCACTCTGCGGATGTCCACGGTGCGCCTCCTTTCCGAGCGTCGTCCGCTCTCGTCTGGCGCATCGGCGCAAAGGGGGGGAATTTGAGGGAAAATCGGACCCCGTCCGGACCGCCGCTCCGCCGTCAGCCCAGGTTCAGCACGTCCTGCAGCACGCCCCGCTGCTTCTCGATCTTCTTCTGCAGCAGCATGATCGCATAGATCAGCTGCTCCGGCCGCGGCGGGCATCCCGGCACGTACACGTCCACCGGAATCACCTGGTTGACGGGAATCAGAGCGTAATTGTTGAACACCCCTGTCGACGTCGCGCACGCCCCCATCGAGATCACCCACTTCGGCTCCGGCATCTGCTGGTACAGCTGCCGCACCACCGGCGCCATCTTGTTCGACACCCGCCCCGCGATGATCATCAGGTCCGCCTGCCGGGGACTGCCGCGGAACACTTCCGCCCCGAACCGCGCAATGTCGAACCGCGACGCGCTCATCGCCATCATCTCGATCGCGCAGCAGGCCAGCCCGAACGTCATCGGCCAGATCGAGTTCTTCCGCCCCCAGTTGATCACGCTGTCGACCGTCGTCAGCAGGATCCCGCTGTCGGTTCCGTAGCTGCCCTCCCGGTCGATGCGGTCGAACAGCCCCGCGGGCAGCTCGCCCAGCTGAATCTGGTTCTCGCGGATCGTGCCGTCCATGTGCAGTCCCTCTCCTTCTTTCCAGATTACCCCACGCGCCCCCCGTTGCAGGATTCGCCCCGGGATCAAACGTGCGTCCGCCCCCGTCCCTGCCCGCCAGCCCCCCGAGCCCCTCCCCGGCGTCAACACGACTGGACATCCCCCCGCACTCAAGGCGCGTTCGGAGCCCGAAGAACTGCGACTGAGCGGTTCACAGCAACCGGCGCCGCGCGGCAATGCCAAAGGCGCGACCAGGCGGTGAAACACCAACCTCCCCACCCTTCGAATCCCCCATCGCACCGCAGACGCGGCCAGCCCCCCGCCCCCCGGGTTTCCCCTCGCCCTCCCCAACGGATTTCCCGCCGCCCCTGGGCGGCGGCTGCATCCCAACTGTGTCACCCGCGCGCTCTCCTGCGGATTTCCCCTCGGCCTTGGCCGAGGGCTGCATCCCAACTGTGCCCCACTCGCGCCCCCCCGGGTTTCCCCTCGCCCTCCCCAACGGGTTTCCCGCCGCCCTTGGCCGGCGGCTGCATCCCAACCGTGCCCCCTCCCGCAAACCCTTGCCCCGCATCACCCACCCAAACCCAAAACCGCGATTTTACGAAACGAACCGAAACCCTTCGTGCGCAAACAGAGCCGCGCGGGAGCAGCCCGAAGGGCTGCGACCAAGCGGTTCAAACACAACCTCCCCAACCTTCCAACACCCCCCATCGCGCCGCAGGCGCGGCCGGTCCGCCGCAAGCCACGCACCCCGTGTCAGGGCGATTCTCGAGGCAGCGTTTCCCTACCCGTGCCCCCTCGCCCTCCCCAACGGGTTTCCCGCCGCCCTTGGGCGGCGGCTGCATCCCAACCGTGCCCTCTCCCGGAGACCACTCCCCCGCATCACCCACCCAAACCCAAAACCGCAATTTTACGAAACGAACCGAAACCCTTCGTGCGCAAACAGAGCCGCGCGGGAGCAGCCCGAAGGGCTGCGACCAAGCGGTTCAAACACAACCTCCCAACCTTCCAACACCCCCCATCGCGCCGCAGGCGCGACCGGTCCGCCGCAAGCCACGCACCCCGTGTCAGGGCGATTCTTGAGGCAGCGTTTCCCTACCCGTGCCCCCTCGCCCTCCCCAACGGATTTCCCCTTGGCCTTGGCCGAGGGCTGCATCCCACCCGTGCCCCCTCCCGCAAACCCTTGCGCCGCAACACCTGCCAAAAACCAAAAAAGCGATTTTGCGAAACGAACCGAACCCCGCACCACCGCAGGCGCGCCGCAATCTTCGCTGCGTGGGAAGATCCTGCAGGTTTGCTACGACGCCCCAAACGCCCCTGCGGGACATCTGCGCCCATGAACACCACCGTCGCGCCGCCATGAATTCCGGTCTTTCATTCAAACAGACAAAGAACCCTTGCTCCAATATCTTGCGGGGAAATTCTCAAGGAAACTGTCAACAGGCCTCTCCGGCCCCTCATTCTTTCTGCACGACCCGCACACGACCGATCGGCCCCGTCCCGTCTTCGGTCGACGAGCAGCGCAACCCCCATGAGACGCCATCAACTCAAGACTGTTTGACAGCGCCCTGCTTGAGGACTGTGGCCGGACGGCGGCATCACGGGTCAGGAGCGCGAGTGCACCCGAATCGGCTGCCTCGCCGGCAGGTCATCCCCCAGGCGGAGAACCATCGAATGGCGCCGGCGGAAAATTGACGGTCAGGCCGCCCGCGGGTACGCGCTCTTCGGCATCAACAATGCGTTCCCGCACTGTGGCTCAGAACGGCAGGTCGTCGTCCGTTCCCGTCGCCCACTGCCCCGCTTGCCAGCCTTCGCTCGACGGTCCTTTCCGCCCGGCGACGAAAAACACGTCCGTCCACCGCCGCTGCGGGTTGGTGCGCTTGAAGATTCTTACGGGCCGCTCGATCATCTCGTCGATGCGGCCCGGCAGCTCGCTCAGGCGTTCCAGGTGAACATCGAGCCGTTCCAGATCCTGCTTGAGGTATGCAACCGTCTTTTCGGTGACAACCCGCACCTTGGTGATCGCCTTCCCCCGGCATTCCGGTCCGCAAATGCGCAGCTTCCACACGATCATCGGATTGCCCGTGTTCGCCGTCTGGCCGATCTGGACCTCCTCGATCGAGGCGTCGTAAAAGCCATCCGGAATCTCGTCATAAAACGGCTGTTGCGCCGGCTGTGTCGAGGCGCGCGCGTATTCGTCGTCGAACCGGGACAGGTCGACCTCGGGGCTCAATGGGCTTGTGCTTCGCTCCATGCTGGAGTTCCTCGCTGGAATAGTGGCCGACGCAGGCCACATCCTCTCAGGGAGATTTGCATGAAAGGCTGATCCAGCCTGATTTTCGAGGGTGACCCTCCGGGCGCACTCGGCCGTATCTCAGTTAAAGGCCCCAGGGGCCCTGACGGGATGTTTCGGGCGGCCAATTCTCTGGCAGAAACTCGTCGGCTACCCGCCGACGTGAAGAAACAGAGGCGCCACACGGCCCCCCGGCGCACGGCCGGCGCTCCTGAATCGTGGGTTCCTGGCGGGGACAAGAACTGGCCTGCGTTTTCACCCACTCGTGAGGCCCGCAGCGCCCAGCGCCGCCACATTCACGCTCGCGCGTCGCGCGGGCTGCGCTTCGCATCAGTGCGTCCTCCGAACCCTTTCAATCGCGATTTCCCCCGGCATTCATGCCGGGGCCTCAAGTTTGGCCCGTTTCTGGGGCGGAGAGTGTCAGGCATAGGCGTAGAGGAGGGCCGAGGGGAGGGCGAGGGAGAGATTTTGCGGGGTCTGGGTGGGGAGGGGAGGAGGGGAGAAGCCAGAGAAATGGTGGAGGCCGAGGCCGCGGCCCCAGACTTCGAAGCGGAGGCGTTGGAGCAGCTGGTGAGTGGAGGCGCGTTCGGATTTGCGGCGGGGGTGCCATTTTGGGGGAGGCAGCAGGAGGGCGGGGTCCAGCTGGAGGGCGGCCAGCAGCAGGAGGGCGTAGGCGGCGACCTGGAAGGCGGGGACGGCTTGCACCGAGCGGGGATGGCGGACCTGGGCCTGGCCGACGCCGAGCAGGGATTTCTGGTCGCGGAAGTTGACCTCGATGTCCCAGCGTTGGAAGTAGGCCTGGACGATCTGCTGGGGCGGCAGGTTGGGGTCGGTGCACAGCAGGTAGGCGGGCTCGCGGTACAGCAGGCGGCTGGCGTGGCGGGGGCGGTAGGCCAGCGGGGCGATGAGGACGAGCCGGAGGGGGCGCGGGCCGGCGGGGCGCCACTGCACGCCGTCGACGACTTTGATGCGGCAGTCGTGATCGGCGCCGGCGGCATGGACGCGGACGGTCTGCCAGGGGAGGGCAGGATCCTGGCGCATCTGCTCGGGCGTCGGGCAGGGTTCGCCAGAGAGGCGGCGCCGGCCGCGGGCGGGCTGCGGGCCGGGCAGCCGCCACAGCCGGGCGTCCTTGCGCAGGCGGCCGATTAGGACCGCCTCCGGTGGCAGGCCTTGCAGCAGCGGGCCGGTGGTGAAGCGCGCGTCCGACAGCAGCCAGACGGGGCGCGTGCCGAAGCGGGCTTTCACGACTTCGATCCGCTCCAGCGCGCGACGGGTGAGATTCTTCTGCCCGCCCGGCCCGGCCGGCGCGGCGGCGGCCTTGCGGGCGGGCCGCGGCGGCGTGGGCGCATGGACGAAATCGACTGGCACGGCGCGCACGGCCGGCGAGCCGGCCACGGGCATCAGGGCCGACATCTGCAGCACGCGCTGGGCGCGCACGAAGTTGGTCTGAAACGGCGGCCCCTGCGGATCGCGCCGTCACGCCACGCCCGGCGTGCGCGCGCCGGACTTCGGCAGCAGCGAGTCGTCCAGGCAGATCCGCACCGGCTCGCCCGCGGGCAGCTGTTCGTGGCAGAGCTGGCCGATGCCGTCAAACAGCGCCTCCGGCTCGAGCCGCGCGCGGGCGAACAGCCGGTAGGCAGCCGACCAGTCTTCGAACTGGCGGCCGCAGGTCGACAGCAGGCCGGTCACCGTGCGGCGGCCCAGGCATAGCAGCGAACTCAGAGCGAGGATTTCGCCGCGCCCGGAGGCGTCTGACGGGCCGGCGCAGCGGCGCCAGAGTTGCTGGAACCGCTCGAAGAGCGCAGGGTTTTTTTTAGTACCGGGGGCGGCGGCTTGAGCCGGCGCAGGGCCAGCAGGGACTTGTCTTCGATGATCCATTCCACCACTTCGCCGCGCTCGAACTCCAGCGACTGGGCGAGGGCGGAGGGGAAGTTGATGTACCACTGCTGGCTGGCCTGGCGGCGGATGAGCTGGACTTTGGTGGGGAATCCCATGGGGCCTCCTGGCGGACTCTATTCATATAACTAGATAACACAAACCAGGCCGGGCCGCAACAAAAACATTCAGAAATGATTTACGCCACTTTATCTAGTCCAGAGCCAAACTTGAGCCCCTCGCGCAAGCGCGAGGGGAAATCCGGGGGGCTTGCGGCGGACTGGCCGCGCCTGCGGCGCGAGGGGGGGTGTCGGAAGATTGGGGAGGTCGTGTTTGAACCGCTCTGTTTGGGCGGGGGTTGTGTGAGAGTGGTATCTGGGGAAGGAATGGGCACGGTTGGGATGCAGCCCTCGCGCAAGCGCGAGGGGAAACCCGTTGGGGAGGGCGCGGGCAACACGGTTGGGATGCAGCCATCGGCCAAGGGGTCTGTGAAAAAATCCCCCGGCCCGATTTTGGCCAAAAGTGAGGAGTCATTGCCCTCGCCAGAAGTCCCAGAACGCACCGCAAGCGGCCGCCTCAGGGTTCGGCTACCCCCACACGGGAACCGCTGTGTCCGGTAGGCGATTTTTTCACAAACCCCAAGGCCGAGGGGAAATCCGTTGTCGAGGGCGAGGCGGACTGGCCGCGCCTGCGGCGCGATGGGGGGTGTCGGAAGGTTGGGGGGCTTGTGTTTGAACCGCTTGGTCGCAGCCCTTTGGGCTGCTCCCGCGCGGCTCTGTTTGGCGGGGGTTGTGTGAGAGTGGTATCCGGGGAAGGAATGGGCACGGTTGGGATGCAGCCCTCGCGCGAGCGCGAGGGGAAATCCGTTGGGGAGGGCGAGGGCAACACGGTTGGGATGCAGCCCTCGGCCAAGGCCGAGGGGAAATCCGTTGTCGAGGGTGAGGCGGACTGGCCGCGCCTGCGGCGCGAGGGGAGGGATCGATGGGTTGGGGCGTTGGTGTTTCCAACCGCTTGGTCGCAGCCCTTCGGGCTGCTCCCGCGCTGACGGAGGGTGACCGCTTGGTCGCAGCCCTTCGGGCTGCTCCCGCGCTGACGGAGGGTAACCGCTTGGTCGCAGCCCTTCGGGCTGCTCCCGCGCGGCTCTGTTTGGGCGGGGCGGGTTTCGGTTCGTTTCGTAAAATTGCGGTTTTGGGGTTTGTCGGGTGTTGCGGGAGAGTGGCTTCCGGGGAGGGAATGGGCACAGGTGGGATGCAGCCCTCGCGCGAGCGCGAGGGGAAACCCGAGGGGTGGGCGGCGAACTGGCCGCGCCTGCGGCGCGAGGGGAGGGTGTTGGAAGGTGGGGGAGGTTGTGTTTGAACCGCTTGGTCGCAGCCCTTCGGGCTGCTCCCGCGCGGCTCAGATTGGTGCGCGGGCCGCGAGGGAGCCGCTCACTTTCGGCGGCTGGCGCCGCCTTTGATCGCGGCGCAAAACCCGTTGCAGGGCGCCACGGTTTTCCTGCATGCGGATGTCTCGCAGGGGCATGGGAGCCTGGCCGGAGTTCACCGGCTCAGGCGAGGCTGGGCGGGGGGCCGGGTGGCGACTGGCGGGCGAGGATTTCGCGCAGCGCCGCGTGGCTGGTTTCGAGACTCGAGAAGACGGGCAGGCGGAGTTCCGATTGCAGGGGCGCACGGAGGTGCGCCATGGAGACCTGGGCCAGCACGATGACCTCTGCGCCAGCCTGTTTCAGCGCCAAGGCGGCTTCACGGAGAATGCGGTCATGCGTCGCGCTGTCGCCTTTGAGCAGAGCGCCGAGGGCATCGGAGCGCAGTTCCACGGTCACGCGCACGTGCTGCCCGGTCCGGAGCGCGACATCCTCGAGAAGCTGCCGGGTGGGCTCGACCGTGGGCGGGAATGTCACCAGGACGCCGATGCGCTGGCCGGCATGGACGGCAGCCTGGGCCATGGGCAGATCGATTTTCACCGCCGGCACGGGCGAGGCCTGCTGAAGGCGGTCCATCAGACTCAGCGTCGTGGCCGAGCAGGTGACGAGAGCCGCCTGCGCGCGGTAGCGCGCGACGGCCCTTTCGATCAGGCTCAGCAGGCCGGACTCGACGGCCTGCTGATCGTTGTCCCGAAAGGCCCGCATGATGCCGTCATCGAGCAGATTGACGATGGACCAGCCAGGTTCCTGCGCGGCGTAATAATTGGCGAGCGGCGTGATCGCGGCCGGGGAGGCGTGGATGAATGCGAGGCGGGCGGATGTCATTTTCTATTCGAGTCCCAAAGCCATTGCGGGATTGGCCGCGGTCATGGTTTCCAGTTCGAGAGCCGAAAAACCCTGGCCGCGCATGCGGTCCAGGAATTCGGCCAGGCCTTCCACGGGATGGGGATTGTCCGGCTGGCCGAGGTCGGTGGCGAGAATCGTGTTCCGCAGTCCGACGGCGCGGATGTCAGCGGCGAGGCCCGCCCAATCGCGGGAGAAGCCGGAGCGGCAGAAGCAGCGCTCGAAATACAGCCCCGGTCCGGCGAGGCCTTTCTGCAACTGGACGGGCATGGAGATGAACTGGATTTCCGGATGAGTGACGAGGACGGCGCGCACGCCTTCCTCGCGGGCCACGGCCACGACGGCGGCGGTTTCCTCCGGAGCGAGGTGGCCGGTGCCGAGGATGGCGCCGGCGCGGGCGATGAGGCGGATGATCTGGATCACCTCGGGCAGAAGGCGCCCCTCGGCATCGAGCGCGCGGAGTCCCGTGCCGGGGGCGCCGCGGAAGGCGCGCTCGTTCTCCGCCGAGAGCGTGGGCATCCAGATTTCCGCGGCGCCCATGCGGAGGGCGGCATCGACGGCTTCGGGGTTCCAGCCGCCAACGGCGTGGTTCAGCGCGAGCCCGCCGCGGACGATGATGCCGGGCAAGGCTTCGCTGAGGGCGGCGGCCAGCGGGACGGTGGAGCAGTGGTGATTCTTGAGGACGATGGCCCGCATGCCTGCATCGCGGGCGGCGCGGGCGAGCTGCCAGGCGGAGGCCTTGCGGGGGCGCACATCAGGCCCGGCGTGGACGTGCGTGTCGATGACTCCCTTCAGCGTCACGCGGCCACCTTTTCGCAGGCGAGGCAGATGGCCTCGGTCATCTGCCGGGTCGTGGCCGAGCCGCCGAGGTCGGGCGTCAGCACACGCGCCTCGGAGAGAACGTGTTCCACGGCGAGCCGGATGCGGCCGGCGGCCTCGCGCTCGCCGAGGTGGTCGAGCAGGAGGGCGCCGGAGAGGATCAGGCTGACGGGGTTGGCGATTCCCTTCCCCGCGATGTCGGGCGCGGCGCCGTGGGCGGCCTCGAACATGGCGACCGTGTCGCCGAAGTTGGCGCCGGGCGCGAGGCCGAGGCTGCCGGCCAGGCCGGCGGCGAGGTCGGAGAGAATGTCGCCGTACTGGTTGGGCAGCACCATGACGTCGAAAGCGGCCGGGTCCTTCACCATGCGGTAGCAGGCGGCGTCGACCATGCTGTCATCGCAGAGAATGTGCGGAAAATGGGCGGCCATTTCGCGGACGCACTGGAGGAAAAGGCCGTCGGTTTTGTGCAGAACGTTGGCTTTGTGGATGGCGGTGACGCGGCGGCGGCCGGTGCGGGCGGCGTATTCCAGGGCGAAGCGGGCGATGCGGAGGCTGGCCTGGCGGGTGATGCGCTTGACGGCCTCGCCGCAGTCGTCGCCGACGCTTCGCTCGATGCCGCTGTAGACGTCTTCGGTGACTTCGCGGACGATGACGAGGTCCATGGAAGAATACAGGCCGGAGACGGGCGCAAAGCCGCGGACGGGGCGGAGATTGCAATACAGGCCGAGTTCGCGGCGCAGGCCGTTGTTGACGCTGGGGTGGAGCCGCACGCCATCAGGAGCGCGGACGGCGACGCCGCCGCTGAGGCGCTCGGCGATGAGCGGGCCTTTGAGCACGACTCCCAGTTCCCGCATCCTCTGCAGAGAGGACCACGGCAGCTCTTCGCCGCAGAGGGCGGCCGCGGCCTTGCCCACGGGGGTTTCGACCCACTCGACGGGGGCGCCCACGGCGTCGAAGACGAGCCGGGTTGCTTCGACGAGTTCGGGTCCGATGCCGTCTCCCGCTGCCAGCGCGACTCGATATTTCATGGTGAATGTCCAGCCTCCCGATCCTGTTTTTCCCAGCGGGCCAGCGCGACTGGAATCGTGCCGGCCAGCACAAGCGCGGCGATCATCCAGAACGGCCCGTCAAAGCCCCGCATTTTCGTCATCCATCCGATGAGCCAAACGAGCAAAGCTCCCATGAACGACCCGATGCAGCCCATGATGCCGGCCACGAGGCCCACGCGTCCTGGGGCGATGTCCTGATTGAAAGCGAGGAAAAGAGCCCCCCAGCAGGCGCGGCCGACGTTCAGCAGGAAGATGGCGGCGATCGCAAAGCCGACGCCGGGCGCGAAGGGGACGAGCCCGGCCGCGAGCATGAGCGCGGCGGAGACCCACATCATGCGGACGCGCGCCCGGGCCACGGTCCAGCCGCGGGCGATGAGCCAGGAGACGGCCGCTCCGCCGCCGATGAATCCGATGTCAAGCCCGGCATAGACAAGGAACAGGTAGCCGCTGAGCGCGCCGCTGACGGTGAGGCCCCATTGCTGGACGAAGTAGGTGGGCACCCAGGCCGAGCTGATGTGGATGATGGGGATGGTGAAGGCCGCGCCGGCCACGCAGGCCCAGAACCGCGGGTTGCGGACAATGTTGCGGAGGCTGTCGGCTTCCGTCAGGGTGGCGCGGTTGGCGGTGCCCTCGAGCACGGCGGCGGGCGGGCGGAACCAGGCGATCCAGGCGGCGGCCCAGACGAGGCCCAGAGCGCCGAGGACGACGAAGCCGAAGCGCCAGCCGTAGCGGTTGGCGAGGAAGATCATCAGGACGGGCGCGAGGATGGCGCCGATGCTGCCGCCGCTCATCATGAGGCCGTTGGCGAAGGTGCGCTGACGCGGCGGCAGCGTGCGGGCGATGATGCGCGCCGCGCCGGTCTGACCGGCCGTTTCGAAGGCCCCGAGCAGGAGACGGCAAAAGAAGAGACCGGCGAATCCGCGGGCGAAGCCGGCCAGCATCTGGGAGAGGGACCAGAGGGCGACGAAGAGGCCGTAGGCGAAGCGGATGTTGTAGCGGTCGAGGATCCAGCCGACGGCGATGTGCATGGCGGCGTAGGCGTAGAAGAAGGCGGACAGGAGGCGGCCGAGTTTCTCGTTGTCCAGTTGCAGTTCAGCGGCGACGACAGGAGCGACGACGCTGAGAGCCTGCCGGTCGAGGTAGCTGAGGGCCGTAGCCATCAGGAGGAAGCCGCAGAGCTTCCACTGCCAGGGAGTGAGGGCGATGCGTGCGGCCCCGGGAGCGGAGGCCGGGGCCGGCGGCGCGGCGCCCTGGACGGGGCGCGCTGTGGAAGCATCTCTCACGCAGTTCAGATATATCACTAATATGCCACCGATTTCAAGCCGCTGACGCGCTGTTTCCGGAAAGAATTCAGGTACAATGGCAGGCGATGGCCCGCAAGACCGCCCCCCGAGCCTCCCGCCGCGCGGCTGCGGCGCGCGGCGCGGCAGGAACTACCCGCGCACCGTCCGCTGTGGATCTGGCCTATCAGGCGATCAAGTCCGACATTCTGGCGAACCGGCTGCGGCCAGGGGATCCGGTGCCGATTGAGAAATACGTGCGGGACCTGCGGCTGAGCCGGACGCCGGTGCGGGAGGCGACGCTGCGGCTGGAGCGCGAGGGCCTGATCGAGATCCGGGCGCGGCTGGGCACGTTCGTGTCGCATCTGGATCTGCGGCACATCCGCGACATGTACCGGGTGCGGCGGCTGCTGGAGGGGGAGGCGGCGCGGGAGGCTGCGCTGCGGGCGCCGGTGGAAGAGCTGGAGAAGCTGAGGAGCGAGCTGGCGTCGTTCGCCGAGACGGGCGAGATCGACACGCGGGGGATGTCGGAGACGGGGCAGCGTGTGCACCAACTGATCGTTGCACACTGCGAGAACGAAGAGCTGCGGCGGCTGATTCAGTCGCTGCAGGATCATTTCACGCGGTTCCGGAGCCTGTCGATCCAGCTGCCGGAGAAGGTGCTGTCGTCGCACCGCGAGCATCTGGCGATCCTGGACCGTCTGATCGCCCGGGATCCGGACGGCGCCTGCGCGAAGATTCACGAGCATTTCGACCACGCCTCGCAGTTCCTGCTGGACAGCCTGCTGCACGGGACGTCGCCGGCGCGGCCGCGGGTGACGATCGCGTTTCCGTAGGCGGCGTCTCGATGGCACAGGCAGGGCGGCCCTCCGGCCTCGTCAGAAACGCAACTTCAGAGCCAGTTGCACGACGCGGGGATCGCCCGCCGACTGGATGGCGCCGTAGGTAGGCGTGCCCACGGTGGCGCCGGGCTGGCCGAACGGCGTGTTGTTGAACGCGTTGAACGCCTCGGCGCGCAATTGCAGGGCGGAGCGCTCGGAAAACTGGAAGGTCTTGAACAGGGACAGATCAAACGAGATCTGCGACGGACCGTCGAGGATGTTGCGTCCGCTGGAGCCGAAGGTTCCTGTTGCCGGGCGGACGAACGCGCTGGTCTGAAACCAGCGGTCGATGTTCCGTTCGAAGCCGCTCCGGGCGTCGCCCACCTGCTGGGCGGTTTGGGAAGAGGCGGCGCAGTTGCAGGAATCGATCCCGGCGAGGACGCTGAACGGGAATCCGCTGCGCCACTGGGCGATCAGGTTGCCTTGCCATCCGCCAGCCAGAAGGTCCAGCCAGCCGCCGGAGCCGAGGAACCGCCGGCCCTTGCCGAACGGGAGTTCGTAGCTGCCGCTGAACACGATCCGGTGCCGGATGTCGAAACCGGAGCGCGCTTTGCTGAGCCGGAGATTGTAGATGTCGCGGGGCTGATCGTCGATGAGCGAAGCCGCATCGATGGCTTTGGCGAAGGTGTAGGAGGCGAGATAGGAGAAGCCCGAAGCGAAGCGGCGTTCGGCCTTCACATATCCGGCGTGATAGGTGGAGTTGGCGCCGTTGTCGGTGAGGCGGATCGAATCGCCAAACAGCGGGTACGGACGGCGGGAGAGGATGGGCGTCGGACGCGAGGGGTCTGCATCGAGCCGGGCCTGATTGAGGTTCAACCGCTGGGCGAGCCGCGTGCCCTTCGAGCCCATGTAGCCCGCCTCCAGGGCCGTGTTGCCGCGCAGCGCCCGCTGGAGCGACAGGTTCCACTGCTGGTAGTAAGGATCGCGGTACTGGCCGAAGGGGCCGAAGACGCCGGGCCGCGAACGGGGCGAACCGCGCTCGGGAAACATCTCCGTCACGCGCAGCGCCGCCGGGCTGGCGGAGTTGGCGTTGGCGTCGCCGCGCAGGTCGATCACTTCGCCGAACGGGGGATTGCGCACGAAGGTGCGGACATCCTGCAACTCGACGACATCGTAGAAGACGCCGTAGCTGGCGCGCACGGCCATGCTGCTGTCGCCGAAGGGGCGGAAGGCGATCCCGATGCGCGGCCCCCAGTTGTTGGCGTCGTTCGGCAGCAGGCCCCGGGGCGTGGAGACGCCGGAATCGACGACCGCCGGCGCGGGAGACGGAACCCAGGCCTTCCCGCCTCCTGCGATGAGCAGCCGGCCGCCCGGGTAAGACGGATCGAACAGCGTGAGGCGGTTCTGCACGTCGGAATAGCGCGTATTGAGTTCGTAGCGGAGGCCGAGGTTCAAAGTGAGCCTGCGGCTGAGGCGCCAGTCGTCCTGCACAAAGAATGCATAGGTGAATCCGTTGAAGTTGCCCGCCAGGGAGGTGGAGGAGCCCGAAGCGGTGATGGGCAGTCCGAGCAGGAGATCGGCGACGGCTACGCCGGTGTTGGCGGTCCCGGGCAAAGCCGTCATGACGCCGGTGAAGCTGAAGCTGCCGCGGGCGCTGTTTTCGCTGCGGTCGTTGTAGTTCGTCTTGCGGAAATCGATGCCGGTCTTGACCGTGTGGCCGCCGCGGATGATGGAAACGTGATCGACGAGGTGATAGACGTTAGAGACCTGGGTGGTCGGGTTGAGCGCGTTGCCGATGCCCGTGAAGCCGGTGAGCGAAACGTTCGGCACGCCCCAGGCGATCGGATCCCGCAGCAGGTTGCGCAGTCCAAGCAGGGAGGCGTAATCGGTTCCGTAGGCCCCGTCCTGCAGGACCAGGTAGGTCGGCCGGTTGTAACCCAGGCGGAGTTCGTTGATCACGGCCGGGGAAAAGGTGCGGACGTAGCTGAAGGCCATGTTGTAGGTGCGGACGAAGGTGGTGGAGCCGCTGTTGTCGATGGGGCTTCTGTTGGTTTGCGGGCCGTCGAAGATGGCGAAGCGGTAGAAAACGGAATTCTTCTCGTTGAAGCGGTGATCGACGCGCGCGATGCCCTGGTTGTTGTCGCTGAGATCGCTCAAGGCGGCGAAATAGTTGTTGCCCGCGGGTGCATCCGTCGAGGGAAGAGGATACAGCGCCAGCACCGTTCTGGCGAACTGTCCGATGCGCGCCGCCGGGATGCGGTTGTCAGCGAAGGGATCGCGCACGACGCCGGCGCCGGAGGGGCCGGGCCGCGTGGTGGCGGGGTCGTAGATCACGCGGTTGTTGCGGAACCCGAGCGGCGTGAAATCGCCCGCCCTTTGCGCGGCCGTCGGCACGCTGAGCTGGCCGGTCCTTCCGCGGCGGACGCGCGTGCCTTCGTAGTTGAGAAAGAAAAAGGTCCGGTTCCGGCCCTGGTAGAGGCGGGGCAGGGTGAGCGGCCCGCCGAAGGTGGCGCCGAACTGGTTGTAGCGCAGCGGCGCCTTGCCGCGGGCGTTGCGGTTGTCGAAAAAGTTGGTGGCGTCGAGCGCGTCGTTGCGGAAGAAGTGGTAGGCCGATGCGCGGAATTCATTGGTGCCGGATTTCGTGGTCGCGTTGACCTGGGCCGCTGAACGTCCGAATTCGGCCGAGAATGCGTTGGTCTCGAGCCGGAACTCCTGAACCGCGTCCACGCTGGCGAAGAACGACGGGGTGAGGTAGTGAGGGTCCTGCGCGTCGACGCCGTCGATCAGATATCCGTTGGATTTTTCCCTGGCGCCGCCGACGTTGAAGGCGGGCGCGTTCAGCCCGCCCGGCATGGGCCGCCGCGTGGCGACAAACGAACTGGGCGCGGTGGGGACCGTACCGGGCGCCAGCACCGCCAGGCTGTAGAAGCTTCTGCCTTTCAGGGGCAGGTCTGCCATCTGCCGGGAGTCGATCACCTGGCTGACGCTGCTGGTCTCCGACGCCACCAGCGGAGGCGCTGCCGTGACTTCCACGCTCTCGCTCACGTCGCCCACCTGCAACGTCAGATCGACGCGGGCAGTCTGGTTCACCATCAGCTCGATCCCGGCCGCCACCGTTTTCTTGAAGCCGCGCGCCTCGGCTTCGATCTGGTAGATTCCAGGCTTGAGCTGCGTGAGCGTGTAGCTTCCGCCGCCGTCAGAGGCCGTGCGCTGCGCGCGCCCCGTGGCCCGTTCCACGACCGTTACGACCGCTCCCGGGATGCCCGCCCCCGAGGCATCCTGCACCATGCCCACCACCGTGGCTGTCACTGTCTGCGCCGCTGCGGGCCAGCCCAGGGCGGCGCAGACGGCCAGCGCGGTCCAGGAGAATGCTTTGCTGCTCATGGTTGCTCTCCGCAGGGTTCGAATCTCGCAAGCCGGCTCTGAAGCCTGTGATATATTACATGCATATTTTTTAAATGTCAAGAGTAGAACAGCAGCGCGGGCGGCGCCAGGCGCACGGGGCCGCCCGGGCCTGCCGCCCGCCCCGGGGCGCGCTGTCTCATTGATGGCGCGCCTGGCAGGGACCCGGGCGCTTCCGCCGGACCAGAGGCGGGCCCGGACTCCGGAGGGGCGGCGCGAACGGTTCTCCCCTACGTTTCCGAGGGGCTTGTGTTAGATTTGTAGGGTTAGGTTCTCGCTTTGAGGTAGTCCGCGTGCAAGTCTTTGTCCAGGCGAAGCTGCTGGGGATCGAACCGTTCATCCACAGCACGAAGGGCGGGTTCGCCGCGCTGGCCGGGCGGTGCCTGTACGTTTCGCTGCTGATGGAGGCAATTCCGCGGGCGATGCTGGAGCGGCTGGGGCTGGCGCACGAGCTGCTGGGGTCGTGCGGGGGCGGGCAGTTTCTGACGGTGCTGCCCGCCGAGAGCCTGGGAGAGGCGAACGCGTTTCTGGTGGAAGCCACGCGGAAGCTGGCCTCTTTTACGGGGAACGATCTGCGGCTGGCGTGGTCGAGCACGGAGAACCTGGGGGCGTGGAGCGACATCCGGAAGAGGCTGGATGCGGGCTTCCGGAAGTGGCGAGGCGCGGCGGCGGTGGAGCCGGAGGGGCTGTTCGAGCCTTACGAAGAGGCGGGCGACGACTCGTATTTCGAAGGGCTGTTTCTGGGGCTGCCGGGGACGGCGGCGGCGGTGTGGGACGCCGACGCGGCGGGCATGCTGCGGCAGGAAGGCGAGCCGCACTGGCTGGCGACGCATTTCGCGCAGATGCCGGGCGGTTGGCCGGCGAGCGTGGAAGAGCTGGCGGCGCGGGCGCGGGGACGGAAGGCGTGGGGGGTGCTGCGCGGGGACGCGGACCAGTTTCAGGCGCGGCTGCAGAAGGCGGAGACGGTGGAGGAGTACATCCAGCTTTCCGTTTTCTACAAGCAGTTTTTCCTGGGCGAAGTGCAGACGCTGTGCGGGCAGCAGGAGTTCCGGGACAGGACGACGGTTCTGTACACGGGCGGGGATGAATTCGCGATCGCGGGAAGCTGGGACGCGCTGCTGCCGTTTGCGCAGGCGATCGAGCGGGTGTTCCGGCGATCGAGCGAGGAGCTGCTGAAGGATTTTCCGGGCGTGGAGGGGAAGACGCTGTCGATGGGGATGGCGGTGGCGCCGTCGGCGGAGACGGAACCGCTGGCGGTGTACCGGGAGGCGGGGCGGCAGCTGGAAGCGGCGAAGGCGGCGGGGCGGGACTCGGTGGCGGTGTTCGGGAAGGTGCTGGACTGGAAGCAGCTGTCGGAGGCGGCGGAGCTGCGGGAGATCATGGTGCGGATGGTGGACCGATTCCACTGCTCGCCGCAGTTTCTGGGCGAGCTCGGCGCGTTTTACCGGGAGACCGACAGGGTGCTGCCGGCGCGGAGCGCGCGGCGGCTGCTGGAGACGCAGCAGCGGCCGTGGCGGCTGCACCGGCGGCTGAACCGAGTGCTGGACGGGCCTGAGCGCAACCGGGAATTCGAAAAGGCCCGGCAGGCGGTGCTGGCGGCGTTTCTGACGCGCGGCCAGGGGCAGCTGAAGCTGAAGCCTGCGGGGCGGGTGGCGCTGGAGTGGGCCCGGATGACGGAAGAGGCCTAAGAGAGATGAACGAACAGGAAGCTCGACAGATCCCGCAGGAAGCTGCGGAAAGCGCGGCGGCCGAGCCGGAGACCGGACAGGCCGGATTGCAGGGCGAAGCAGCCGCGGCACCGGCAGAGGCTCCGGCAGCGGCGGAAGCGCCCGCTGAGGCGGAAGCGGCGGCAGAACAGGCGGCCGCGCCGGCAGAGGAACCGGCTGCCGCGCAAGCGGCGGCGGAGGCGGCGGCGAAGCCGGCGGCGCAGGGACGCGCGGCCCAGGAAGGCCGTCCGCCGCGCGGCGCGAGGCAGGCGCAGCCGGAACGGGGACAGCGCAAGGCAGCCTCCGAGCGGAACGAGCGCGGCGAGCGCAAGCCGCAGCGCGAGGCTGGGCGGCCGGAGCGGCGGGGCGGCGGGGAAGGTCCGATCGAGATCGACCTGGAGAAGCTGATCGCGGACAGCCTGTATCTGGACAATCAGGCGCACGCGATCGTGGCGCGGATGCGCGACATGGACTCCGGCACGAGGAGCCAGTTGCGGCGGCTGTTCAGCGCGGTGCGCCGCGCCTGCCGCACGGAGGAAACCGACCGGCAGCACGCGTTCGTGATGCTGCGGGCGCGGCTGGCCTACACGATCGCGCGGCACCAGCTGCGGAGCCTGGATCCGCTGGAGAAGCTGCTGCTGCAGGTGACGCGGAAGAACGACGCCCGGGGCTACGAGCGGTTCCGGGACCTGTTCGAGGCCATCGTCGCTTACAACGAATAGAGAGCGGAGACCGCGGAGAGACGCAATGAGTTCACACACCGCATCCACGAAGCTGGGCCTGATCGGCAAGCTGCTTTTTGAAGGGGAGATGACCTGCGAGACGGGACTCCACATCGGAGCGGGCAAGGGCTCGCTGGACCTGGGCGGCGCGGACAATCCGGTGGTGAAAGACGCCTTCGGCCGGCCGTACGTGCCCGGCAGCTCGCTGCGCGGGCGGCTGCGGAGCCTGCTGGAGCAGGCGGCTGGGCTGGTGGGGCCGGAGGATCTGGTGTATCTGTCGCGGCGGCGCGGGCAGGAAGTGCGGATCCACCAGAGCGACGATCCGGGCGACGAGATCTGCCTGCTGTTCGGGCGCAATCCCGGGCGGATGGAACGGGTGTCGGGCGAAGCGCTGGAGCCGTCGGCGGCGACGCCGGCGCGGCTGACCGTGTACGACGCGCCGCTCGAGCTCGACTCGATCACGCCGCAGATGCGCGAGAACCTGGACGATGAGTTGACCGAAGTGAAGAGCGAGAACGCGATCGACCGGGTGACGGCGCAATCGAACGCGCGGACGCTGGAGCGGGTTCCGGCGGGCGCGCGGTTCCGGGTGCGGATGGTGCTGGACATCCTGTGTCCGGAGGACCGGGAGCTGGTGGCGAAGCTGCTGGAAGGGCTGAGGCTGCTGGAAGACGACGCGCTGGGCGGGGGCGGCTCGCGGGGCAGCGGGCGGGTGCGGTTCGGCCGGTGGAAGGTCTGCTGGCGGAGCCGGGGCTACTACGCGGGCGCAGCCGGCGAGGAAGTGCTGGTGGAAGACGCGGCCACGACGGCGGACCTGCAGGCGGCGAGCCGCGAATTCGTGGAGAAGCTGGTCTGAACGGGGCCGCCCGATGAACCCTGCGCTGCTCGTCCGCATCCGGCCATCCACGCCGTGGCGCCTGGGAACGGAAACCGGCCTGCAGGCCGAAGCCGCGGCCGTGCTGCACAGCGACGCGGTGTATTCGGCCGTGACGCTGGCCATGGAGCAGCTGGGCTGGATGCAGGAGTGGCTGGACGCCACGGCGGATCCGTTCCGCGAGCCGGCGGTGCGGTTCACGTCGGCGTTTCCGTGGCAGCGGAATTACCTGTACGCGCCTCCGCCGCGGGGGCTGTGGCCGCCGGAAGGGGCTGCGGCGCGCGTGCGGTGGAAGGGGGCGGAGCTGATTCCGACGCAGCTGGCGGGGGCGCTGCTGCGGGGCGAGCGGTTTGACGAAGAGGCGTGGGAAGTGGACGGCTGGTGCGGGTGCCTGATTCCGGCGGCGAGCCGGTCGGCGACCGGGCCGTTCCGGTTCCTGCTGCGGTCGTCGGCGGCGGTGGACCGGGTGACGGGGGGCCATGCGCTGGCGTTCGTGACGGGGTGCGTGCAGTTCGCGCCGGCTTCGGGATTGTGGTGCGCGGCGCAGTTTGCGACGCAGACGGCGTATGCGGTGTGGGGACCGAAGATTCAGGCGGCGTTCCGGCTGCTGGGAGATTCGGGGATGGGCGGGCTGCGGTCGCGGGGCTTCGGGCGGGCGCGGAGCGTGGATTTCCAGGCGGGACTGCTGGAGGACCTGCTGTTCGGAGCCGGCGGCGCGCCGAAAGCGGGGCGGGGCTGGTGGCTGCTGTCGCTGACGGCGCCCGCAGCGGAAGACCCGATTGTCTGGGACGAAGGCGACTACCAGCTGCTGAAGCGGGGCGGGCGCGTGGGAAGCCTGAGCGGAGGCGGGGCGCGGAAGCTGACGTCGCGGATGCTGGGCGAGGGCTCGGTGATCGTGAGTCCGAGGGCGCCGCGCGGCTCGGTCGCCAATGTGGCGCCGGAAGGCTGCCCGCATCCGGTGTTCCGCGCCGGGTACGCGGTGGCTGTTTCGATTCCATGGCCGGTGAACGCATGACGCGCTATCGTCTCACCGTATTGACTCCACTGCTGGCGGGCGACGGGCAGAAGCTCGCGCCGATCGATTACATGGTCTGGAAAGACCAGGTGAATGTGCTCGATCAGCGGCGCATTTTCCGGCTTCTGGCGCGCGGACCGCGGCTGGAGACGTACCTGAACCAGATCCGGCGCGC
Source organism: Bryobacteraceae bacterium (assembly GCA_026002875.1). NCBI lineage: Bacteria > Pseudomonadati > Acidobacteriota > Terriglobia > Bryobacterales > Bryobacteraceae > Bryobacteraceae bacterium. The sequence continues at coordinate 1,692,229 of BPGE01000001.1, read as the reverse complement.
GGAGAAGCTGGATTTCGCTTCCTGGGGCGGATACGCGCAGAATTACGCGAGCCGCCGGATTCCGTTCGAACATCCTTCGGCAGCCGCCTATTATGCGAGGACGGCAGCGGAGCATCTGTTCATCCCGACGTTTGCCGCGCTGAGCTCGGGAGACATTTACGTTCCCGGCAGCGCGATCAAGGGCGCGCTGCGGCGGGCGGTGATTCTGGCCGAGACGGCGGAAGGCGTGTGGAAGTCGCTTGCCGAGGGACTGTCGAAGTCCGACCGGCCGGCGCGGCGGCCGGGGCAGATGCTGGAACAGATGGTGCTGGGCGGGCCGAACCAGGACCGGCTGCGGAGCCTGATGGTTTCCGATTCCGGGCCTGTCGCACCGGGCGGGAGCACGCGGGTGTATCTGCTGCGGACGGCCACGCTGGTGCAGCGGACGGGCCGGACGGAGCTGGGATGGAAAATGAGCCCGCGCGGCGCCGTGGAGTTCCGCCGGCCGGGCGATTCCACGCCGCACTTCGCCGAGATGGCCGTACCGGGCACCGTGTTCGAGGGCCGGCTCAGCCTGGCGCCGGCCGCGCAGCAGGAGAAGACGCGGCGGGCGCTGCGGTGGCCCGGGGCGGCGGCGGACTGGCCTGGCGTGCTGGAGGCGGCCAATCAGGCGGCTGCGCAGCTGCTGGCCGTGCACCGGCGTTACGCAGAAGCGACCGGGCTGCGCGCGGTGGCCGAGTCGATGGCGAGGCTCGAACAGAGGCTGGCGCAGATCCGGAAGGACGGAAAGAGCTGCCTGCTGTGCCTGGGCTGGGGCACGGGACTGCTGTCGAAATCGGCGAGCCTCGAGACCGGAAAAGGACCGTATCACGAGCTGCTGCGGATTCTCCCGGTTTACCGCGAGGCTTTGCGCACCGGACTTCCCTTCCCCAAGACGCGGATGGTGGTTTTCCAGCAGGACCAGCCCGCCAATCTGGCCGGCTGGGCGGAACTGGAACTGGGAGAGTGATTTTTCCGCCGCGATGGTAGAATGACGGCAGCGGGCCGGATGCCATTTTCCGGCTTGATGCCGGAAGGGCCGGAGGAGCATGTATAACGCTTTTTTCGGATTTCGCGAGAATCCGTTCAATCTGAGCCCGGATCCGTCCTTTCTTTACCGCAGTCCGCAGCACGAGGAAGCGCTGGCAAACCTGATCTACGGCGTTCACGGGCGGAAGGGGTTCATCGTGCTGACGGGCGAGGTGGGGACCGGCAAGACGACGCTGCTGGAATGCCTGCGCGAAGACCTGGACGCGCACGGGATCGAGTTCGCCTACCTGTTCAATTCGCGCATCACGCCGCAGCAGTTTTTCGAAATGATCGCCTATGATCTGGATCTCCGCTGCGACCGGAAGTCGAAAACCGAGGTTCTTTTTTCCCTGAATCAGCTGCTGATCGAGGAAGCCGGCGCCGGGCGCACGACGGTGCTGATCGTGGACGAGGCGCACAATCTCGAATGGGACGTGCTGGAGGAAATCCGGCTGCTGACGAACCTGGAAACGCCGAAGCTCGGCAAGCTGCTCCAGATCATTCTTGCCGGACAGCCGGAGCTGGACCGGAAACTGGAGGCTCCCGAGCTGCGGCAGCTGAAGCAGCGCGTGGTTCTGCGATGCCGGCTGTCGCCGCTGACCGAGCAGGAAACGACGGAGTACATCCAGACCCGGCTGATGCGCGCGGGGCTGGCGGAGCCGAAGGTGTTTCCGCCGGAAGTGCTGCGTGAAATCCACGTCCGCAGCCAGGGAATTCCGCGAGTCATCAATTCGCTCTGCGACAATCTGCTGCTGACGGCGTTCGCCCTGGAGACAAAGGTGACGAGCATCGAAATGCTCGATGAAGTGTGCATGGACCTGCGGCTGTCCTGGCCCGGCATGCCGCGGCAGCTGCGGGCGCAGCTGGCCCAGCCGCAGGGGGCCTCCTGGGCGCCGCCCACGGAGTCCTGACGCACCCCGCCCCAGGACCGCCGCACGCCTGGCCGTAAACTGCCGCGCGCCGCGACTTCTTGAGCGAGAACCGTCCTTCGGAGGCGGCTTCGCAGACGGCCGCTTATCCCTGGTGGCCGAGGCCGCCTCTTTCCATCTCAGCGGTCCCAGGAGCACCGGCCTTGCCGGGGGCATGGTGCGCCTGAAGCAGGCACGGCTTCAGCGGCGGATCAAACCGCGCACATCGGGCTGGATTGCGGCGGTACACCCCGGATGGAGGGAGTCGCTTTCATCGGGCAGCCGGGCGAAATCCGGGGGCGATTGACGGCCCGTCTTAAGGGAAACACCTTACCCATTTGCGGGATCTATCACCGAGCTCAAGGCATCGGATTTTTCCTAGCCCTAAGGTAGACCCCCGAGCCATAGCCTTAGGTGTAGATCTTAAACCCGGTTAGGCGGAAGGCCTGTCTTCCTGCTCGAGCCGGGTTTTCGGGAAGGTGCATTGAGATGAGGACAACACTCGTTCTGGTTGCCCTTGCCTGTGTTGTTGCTGTCGTGACAGCCGGTGCGGCTGTCATTCCTGGTGGCAACACGGCGGGTATTCGTCCGATTCCGCCGCCGGATCCGCTGGGGTTCGACCGCGCGGAGATTCGTCCGATTCCGCCGCCGGATCCGCTGGGGTTCGACCGTGCGGAGATCCGTCCGATTCCGCCGCCGGATCCGCTGGGGTTCGACCGCGCGGAGATCCGTCCGATTCCGCCGCCGGATCCGCTGGGGTTCGACCGCGCGGAGATTCGTCCGATTCCGCCGCCGGATCCGCTGGGGTTCGACCGCGCGGAGATTCGTCCGATTCCGCCGCCGGATCCGCTGGGGTTCGACCGTGCGGAGATCCGTCCGATTCCGCCGCCGGATCCGCTCGGGTTCGACTGAAGCGGGATTGAGATTGCGCAGGCGAAACAGTCAACTTGAAGGGCGAGCCCGAAGACGCAGGTCTTCGGGCTCCTGTTTTTTTGTCACTGCGGCAGCTGCAAGGCGGCGGGAAGGGGCTGAGCGCGGATCAGGCTGCCGGCGCGCGGGAACCGGTGGTGCAGAACGGCTTCCGGGTGTTGGAGAGCGGAGGCAGTGTCTGCTATAGTAAGAGCAGTACGGCGCTATCGTCTAAGGGTTAGGACGGAGCCCTCTCAAGGCTCAAATACGGGTTCGAATCCCGTTAGCGCTACCACCTCCCGAGGCAGACCCGCTCCCTGAATTCTCTCGAAGCAGCGCCTTCTTCTGCGTTGCTGGTGCTGATCCCGAGACAGGAATAAACGGCCATTCTCTGCCGCTGTTGTCGTCGACCTGGAGGCTGACACGGCCATCGTTGGCGGCACGGAATCAGGCGGATGACGGGCCATGATTCGGCAAGGAAAGCGCGGATGCGGCGGGATGCAGCCCTCGGCCAAGGCCGAGGGGAAACCCGAAGGAGGGGGCGCGGCGGGGCACGGTTGGGATGCAGCCCTCGCGCAAGCGCGAGGGGAAGCCCGTAGGGGAGGGTGCGGGAGACACAGTTGGGATGCAGCCCTCGCGCGAGCGCGAGGGGAAACCCGGGGGCGCGGAAGGACGGGCGGGGACCGCATGCTTCCGGGTGCCTCGGGCCTTTCGCTTGCGATTCTGAACCCGCTGTGAGCCCGTGGCGGTCTGCAGCTGATGGTCTGCAGGGAGCAGGGCCGCTGCTTTCGGACGGGGGCATGGAAGCGGGCTGGACGAGCGCCAGCCTTCGGATCGGGGACGGACCCGAGGCCGGCGAATTTCTGCTCTCCGGGGAATCGCAGATGGATTCCGGGCTGCTCTTCCCTGCTCCGTGATCCCTGCTCTGCCCGCGGTTCAGCGGGCGCCGCGGCGGCGGAGTTCGGCGGCGAGATCGCGCAGGCGGTCCATGGCGCCTGCCGGGCTGCGGACATACGGGGCGCCGGAAGACTCGTCGATCCAGGAGTCCTCGCTGACGAGATTCAGATTCACCGTCTTTTTCGGGTTGCGCGGATCGGGCATGCGGATGTTGAGCAGCAGCTCGCCGCTCGAATTGGGAGCCGGGTCGCGCACCTGGACGGCGGAATACGGTGCATTGATGCGCGTCTGATTGCAGGAGTGGCCCGAGGGATCGAAGACGAGTTCCGAGTCCCCGAGGTGCAGGACGGCCGGATGCATGCCCGTAAGGAAGTGATGATGGCCGACGCGGACCGTGCCGCCTGCAGCGAGGGCGGGAGACGGAGCGGAAGGGAATGCTGCGGGCTGGGCGCCCCAACCGGAAGTACTGTGCTGCATGGCGGCCGAGGTTGGCGAAGCGGGCTGGCCCCATGCCGAGGAATTCTGCGGCGCGCTTGCCGGGGCTGACGGGGCGGGCTGGTCCCAACCGCCGCCCGCGGATCCTGGAGGACCGGGAAGGATCGTGAGAGGCCAGTCCGCGCCCGAATCGATCCGGATGCGCTGCGGGTCGGTCTGGAAGACGATCCGTAGGGCGCTGGCGGCATTGTCGCGCAGGGACGCGGCGAGGGAGTGATTCTGCTTCTGGACGGCCAGCTGATACGTCATGAGCGTCCAGCCGCTGATGGCCACGAGGGTCTCCCAGTGTTTCTGCACCTCCGGGGCGGGCCTGCGGATGACGCTGTCATCGAGGAGCTCCGAGCGGAACTGGAGCCGCAGACGGTCCATGGTGCGCTCGGTAATGGGCGCGCCGGGGTTGAGAACGGCATACATGGCAGTGGTGAACAGGGTGAATGCTTTCGCCAGATCGTAGGGCGAACCGCCTCGCCCGAGGTCCTCGGCCACGGTCTGGACGAGCTGGCCGAATTCGCGCGCCAACTGCGCCTGGGCGCCGGGGTCGTTGGTGAACATCGCCGCCATTTCGTTCATGCTGAGGAGCCGGCCCTGATAAGGGAAGGTGAAATCGCCAGGCGGGCGGCGGGACGGCGCCGCGGCGGCAGGGCCGGGCTGCGGACTGGAAGGCGCCGAAGCCGACCGCTGCCGGGCGGCGCGCTCCTGCATCTGCCGGAGCGCCGAGGTGTTCATCAGGTACTGGAGATTCGCGTAGGCCGCGGCGGCAGGGGTGCTTTGGGGTCCGTACATGCTGATGTACTGGGCCGGGGCCAGATGGGGCAAGAACAGAACGACAGACAGAAGGCGCAGCGGGAGAGCGCGAGCGGACATTGCGGATTTCTCCTCCAGATTCAGGAACAATTCGGCGTGCGGTCATCCCAGCGCCGCCGATTTTTTCAAGTATGTCCCGATTCGGGCGGCCAGGGCAAGGAGAACCGCGGCGTCCACTCCGCAGATTGGACCGGGGCTGGCGGACAGGCGGGCACAGTTGGGATGCAGCCCTCGCGCAAGCGCGAGGGGAAACCCGAAGGAGGGGGCGCGGCGGGGCACGGGTGGGATGCAGCCCTCGGCCAAGGCCGAGGGGAAGCCCGTAGGGGAGGGTGCGGGAGACACAGTTGGGATGCAGCCCTCGCGCGAGCGCGAGGGGAAACCCGAAGGAGAGGGCGCGGCGGGGCACGGGTGGGATGCAGCCCTCGCGCGAGCGCGAGGGGAAACCCGTAGGGGAGGGTGCGGCGGGGCACGGTTGGGATGCAGCCCTCGCGCGAGCGCGAGGGGAAACCCGCTGGGGAGGGGGCGCGGCGGGGCACAGTTGGGATGCAGCCCTCGCGCAAGCGCGAGGGGAAACACGGTTGGGATGCAGCCTTCGCGCGAGTGCGAGGGGAAATCCGAAGGAGAGAGCGCGGCGGGGCACGGTTGGGATGCAGCCCTCGCGCGAGCGCGAGGGGAAGCCCGCAGGAGGGGGCGTGGCGGGGCACAGTTGGGATGCAGCCCTCGCGCAAGCGCGAGGGGAAATCCGAAGGAGAGAGCGCGGCGGGGCACAGTTTAGATGCAGCCCTCGCGCGAGCGCGAGGGGAAATCCGGGGGCGAAGGCGGCGGGAAATCCGTTGGGGAGGGCGGCGGAGGCGCCGGTCAGAGGCCCGGGATGATTTTCTTGCGCACGGCGTAGAGGACGAGTTCGGCGGTGTTGTGCAGGTCGAGTTTCTGCATGATGCGGGTGCGGTGGGTTTCGACGGTGTAGACGCTGAGGTTGAGCAGCTGGGCGACTTCCTTGTTGGAACGGCCTTCGGCGAGCAGTTGAAGCACTTCTTTTTCCCGGTCGGTGAGGAGGCTGTAGCTGTCCTGCTGGTTGCGCTGCTGGAGGTTGCGCATGTAGTCCTCGAGCAGCGCCTGGGCGATGGCGGGGCTGAAGAAGGGCTTGCCCTGGGCGGCCACGCGGACGGCGCGGACGAGGTCTTCCTCGGCGGTATCTTTCAGCAGAAACCCGCGGGCGCCGGCTTCGAGGGCGCGCAGGAGGTAAGTCTCGTCGTTGTGCATGGAGAGGATGAGGACGTTGATGCGGGGGTTGTGCGTGACGATCTGGGCGGTGGCGTCGATGCCGTTCAGTTGCGGCATGGCGATGTCCATGACGATGACATCGGGCGAGAGTTCGCGGGCGAGGCGCACGGCTTCGCGGCCGTCGGCGGCTTCGCCGGCGACCTCGAAATCGGGCTCCTGTTCGAGAATGAAGCGCAGTCCCTTGCGGACCACGCCGTGGTCGTCCGCCAGAAGCACTCTGGTCATGCTTTCACCTCCTGCTGCGCGAGCGGGATTTCGGCGCGGATTTTCGTGCCCGCGCCCGGGGCCGATTCGACGGAGAAGACGCCGCCGAGCTCGCGGATGCGCTCTTCCATGCCGAGCAGGCCGAGGCCGCGGCGCCCCTTGCCGTTGCGGATGCCGCGCCCGTCGTCCTGCACGATCAGCTCGAGCCTGCCCGCCGACTCCGTCAGGCGGACTTCCACGCGGCTGGCGCGGGCATGGCGCATGACGTTGGTGAGCGATTCCTGCACGACGCGGAACAGCCCGGTCTTCTGCTCGTCGTTGAGGCGCGCGAGCGAACCCTGGACGGTGACGTCGGCCGGAATGCCGGACGTGCGGCTGAACTCGCGGCAGAGCCACTCGACCGCGGGGCCGAGGCCGAGATCGTCGAGCATGGAGGGCCGCAGCCCCATGGCGAGGTCGCGGACGGTCTTCATGGCGCCTTCGGCGACCTGCTTGGCCTGCTGGACGTGTTCGCGGAAGAGTTCGGGATCGTTGGGCCCGATGCGGCCGAGGTTGGAGATCTCCATGCGGATGGCGGTGAGCATCTGGCCCACCTGGTCGTGCAGCTCGAGCGAGAGGCGCTTGCGCTCGGCCTCCTGGGCCTGGACGAGTTTCTGCGACAGCTCGCGCATTTCCTGTTCGGCGGCGCGGGCGCGCTGCTCGAGGCGGAAGATCCACCAGATGCTGGCGATCGCGACGACGGCGCTGAGCAGCAGCACGCTGTACGTCAGGCGGTTGAGGCGGCGGCGGAAATCCTGCTGCGCCTCAAGCAGGCGCTGCTGGGAGCGCTTGAGGTTTTCGTAGTTGAGCGACTGCAGCTGCTCGGCCATCTGGCTGATTTCGGTGCGGCGGCCGAGCAGGACGCGGCGCACGTAGCTGCCGCCGAGGGCGAGCTTGACTTCGGGCTTCCACTCGAGGGGCGGGCCGAGGAGGGTGAAGAAACTCTCGAGCCGCTCGCGCAGGCGCGCGAGGGAGGCCTGATCGGCTGCGGGGCCGAGGGCGCGCTCGAGCTCGTCGAGCGAGCGGAGAATGCGCTGGCGGGACTCGAGGACCTGCTCGCGCACTTCGGCCGAATCGGAGACGTCGCGGTCGAGGAGAAAATCGCGGATGTCGAGACTGATGCGGTAGAGGTCGGCGCGCAGGTCGGACAAAAGCCGCTCGGTATGGGCGTAGCGTTCCTGCGCCTCGATGAGCTCTCGCTGGAGGGCGGCGGAGCGGCGGATCTGGGAGAAGCCGAGCAGGCTGGCCAGAAGCATCATGGAGCCGAAGCCGGCCAGCAGGACGAGTTCGAGCCGGGGTTTCATGGCGCACCGCCTGTCACAATGAAAGCATGCTGGCCGTGTTCACCGACCTGGACAATTGCCTTCTGGATCACGACACCTACGAGCATGCGCCGGCGCAGCCTGCGCTGGCCCGGCTGCGCGCGCTGGGGGCCACGGTGGTGTGCACGACCAGCAAGACGCGGGCGGAAGTGGAGCACTGGCTGCGCGTGATCGGACTCTCTCATCCCAGTATCGTGGAAAACGGCGGGGCGGTCGTTCTGGAAGACGGCGCCGTGGAGATCCTCGGGCGGCCGCGCGGCGCCATCACGCCGCTGCTGCGCGAGGCGGCGGCAGAGGCGGAGGCGCGCATCCGCTGCTTCGCCGAGATGGACGCGGAAGAGATCGCGCGGCGCTGCAACATGGGGCTGGAGCGGGCGCGGCTGGCGGCGGCGCGGGAGTGCAGCGAGCCGTTCGTGCTGGAGACTCCGGACCGCGAGGCGGGGCTGCGGGAGGCGCTGGAGCGGCGCGGGCTGCGGCTGACGCGCGGGGGGCGCTTCCATCACGCGCTGGCTCACGAGGGCAAGCACGGGGCCGTGCGGTGGCTGATCGAACGGTGGCGGCGAGGCGGGGCGGAACTGGTGACCATCGGCATCGGGGACGCGCCCAATGACGAGGGCTTTCTGGCCCTGGTGGATCATCCCATCCGGCTGGTTTCCGGAGACTCGGGTCCGGCCGCGTGGAACCGGCGCGTGCAGGCCGTGCTCGATGCGCTGGGCCTGTAAGGCGGGCGTCAGGCCGTGGCCTGCTGCTGAGTCCACTCCTCGTCCATCCTCGCCACGGCGTCGAAGTGCTCGAAGACCGCGGGCAGAGCGGCTTCGACCTCGAGCCAGCTGGGCAGCGGCGGCCTGCCGGCAGGCTGCGAGAGGAACTCGGCGGCCGCCTCTTCCACGCCGCGGGCGAACACTTCAACGGAGCCGGTCTCGGCGCGCAGGTCGTAGTCGAGGCCGTTGAGCATCGCATCGGCGTGGTAGCGGACCACGGCGTCGAGGGCCTCGGCGCGGTAGGCGAGCGGAAGCGTGACGGTCAGGAGTTCCTGCGGCAGCACGCAGCCGTCGGCGGCGGCGCCGCGGAAGATCGCCTGGGCGACCTCGCGCGCCATGCGGTGAAGCCCGCGGGAGGGATCGGCGGCGGAGACGACCTGGTGCTTGTGGTCGTAACAGTCGGCGACGTCCACCTGGCAGACGCGGGCGGCGGGCACCTGGCGGTAGACCTCGGCCAGAGTGGAGACTTCCAGGCCCCAATCGGGCGCGACATGCATGGTGCGCGCCAGACGCCCGGTCATCGCGATTTCCCCCGAAAGCGGGTAGCGGAACCAGCCGAGGTAGTCCAGGAACCGGCTGGCCACGCCGCACCGCTTCAACGCCGCCAGGAGCGGGCCGACCATCAGCCGCGTGAGCCTTCCGTTCAGCTTGTGGCTGAAGCGGGCGTAGTAGGCTTTCGAGAATTCGAATTCGAGTCCGGGGGCCATCAGCGGGGCCACGAGGCGGGCCAGCATCTGCCGGTGGTAGGTCTTGATGTCGCAGTCCTGGAAGGCGATGACTTCCACATCGCCGCGCGAGAGGAGATAGCCGACGCCCATCCAGCAGGCGCGCCCCTTGCCGGGCATGTCTGCCGGGAAACCTGCCTCGTTGACTTCGGCGAGCATCGCCTGCACCGGCTCGCTTTCCCGCCAGAGGACGGTGGCGCGCTGGCCAAACCGGGAGAAGAGGCGGCAAACATGATCATATTGTTCCTCGTCCGCCTGCGAGAGAACCAGCACGATGCGCTCGATCCAGTTGACCTTCTCGAGTTCGGCAAGGATCTGGTAGATGGCCGGGTTTTCGAATTCGGAGTAGAGGGCGGGCAGAACGAGCCCGAGGGGCTTGCGGCGCCCCCAGCGGAGCAGATCGGCGTCGAGCCGCTGCCAGTGGTCCGGCTTCAATGCATGGATGGTGGTGATGGATCCGGATTGCAGAAAGTCGGCCATGGCAGTGCTCCTTCCATTACCCAGTGTCCGGGACGGGGCCTCGAAGGGTAATCCCCGAAGGGCAGTAGGCGGATACCGGAATCCCTGTAGGGCGTGGCGGGGCGGGCAAAGGCGGCAACGCGAACACCGGAGCGAGCCTTCAGCCCGCCTGAGCCGCGGGGCCCGGGCGCAGCCTCTGGAGTCAGCGGAGATGACATGGGCGCGCGGTCCGTATTATAATGAAAAAGCTTGCCTGTCATCCTCTTCTGGCTGAGGGCCGGAAGGGAATTCATCCAGGAAGAGTTCCATGCCGAATCCGAAACGCCGTCACTCGAAGCGTCGTACGTCCACGCGCCGGGCTCACGATCACCTGCAGCGCGCCGGGCTGAGCGAGTGCCCGAAGTGCCATGAAATGAAGCTGCCTCACCGCGCCTGCCCGCATTGCGGGTGGTACAAGACGCGCGAGGTCATCGAAGTCGTCCAGGAGTAACGCCCCGAACCCGGCGGAACCGGTCCGCCGCACGAGCGCATGCTGACCATCGCCGTGGACGCCATGGGGGGCGATCACGCCCCCATCCCCGAGGTCCAGGGATCCGTCGCCGCCGCCCGCACCCAGGACGTCAACGTCATTCTTGTCGGCAAAGAGGACGTTCTGCGGGCGGAGCTCGACCGCCACGATGGCTGGAAGAAGCTGCCGATCGAGATCGTGCACGCCAGCGAAGTGGTGACGATGGAGGACAACCCTGCCAAGGTGCTGCGGACGAAGCGCGACTCGAGCATCCGCGTGGCGGCGCGCCTTGTGCGGGATGGCCATGCCGACGGGCTGGTGAGCGCGGGCAACACGGGCGCGGTGATGGCGATTGCGAAGACCGTGCTCGGGATGATTCCGGGCGTCGACCGTCCGGCGCTGGCCAATCCATTCCCCACGATTCAGGGAAAGCCCGCCGTGATGATCGACGTCGGCGCGAACGTCGATTCGACGCCCAAGATGCTGTCGCAGTTCGCCGTCATGGGCGACGTCTATTCGCGGCTGGTTTTTCATACCGAATCGCCGCGGGTGGGGGTGCTGTCGATCGGCGAAGAAGAGCACAAGGGCAACGAACTGACCAAAGCCGCCTCGGCGCTGATCCGCGCGCTGCCTCTGAATTTCATCGGCAACGTGGAGGGGCGGGACCTGTACACGGGCCATGCGGATGTCATCGTCTGCGACGGCTTCGTGGGCAACGTCGCCCTGAAAGTGAGCGAGGGGCTGGTGGAGATCATCAAACATTTGTTGAAAGAATCGTTTGAATCCACCGTCGCCTCGAAGATTGGTTACGTGCTGAGCCGGCAGGCGCTGAAGGACTTCCGCAAGCGCATGGACTACTCCGAGTACGGCGGCGCGCCGCTGCTCGGCGTCAAAGGGGTGGTGATCATCTGCCATGGGAGATCGAACGACAACGCCATCCGGAACGCCATCCGCGTGGCCACAGAGTCAGCCTCCGAGCGGGTCAACGCGCGGATCGAGAGCGAAATCGCGCGATGGCAGGCGGAGAACGGGCAGCTTGCGGCAAGCTAGCCTGCTTCTGTTCGCCCTGGCGGGGCTGGGATCGCTGGCGGCGCAGGCGCAGCGTCCTCATCCGGCGCACTGGCGGCTGATTCCTTCCGTGGAGCGCGTGGCGCCCGGGGCGGAGTTCGCCGCGGCGCTGGAGCTGAAGCTCGACGAGCCGTGGCACATGTACTCGATGACGACGCCGAAGGGCGGACCGATCATCACGACGATTGTTCTGGAGGACAACCCGGCGGTCGAGTCGTGGCGGATTTACTACGAACCGGCGAAGCGGAAGTTCGACCCCAACTTCGGAATTGAAGCCGAAACATATGAGAAAGGAACTGTTTTTCAGTTCCTGGTGCGGCTGAAGCCGGACGCGCCGGCGGGTCCGCAGGAGCTGACGGCGCGGATGCGCTATCAGCTCTGCAATGACAAGGAGTGCCTGCCGCCGCGGCGCGTGACGGCGAGCGCGCAGATCGTGATCGACCCGAAGGCGCCGGCGCCGCCCGCGGCGAGGCTCGACGGACTGAAGCCGTTCGAGCCGGAGACGGACGGGGCTTCAGCGGCGGCGCAGCCGGCGGCTCCGGAGCGCAAGCCCGAGGCGGCGCAGCCGCTGGGCGGATTCCTGCTGATCGCGTTCGGGTTCGGGCTGGCGGCGATTTTCACGCCCTGCGTGTTCCCGATGATCCCGATCACGATGACGTTTTTCCTGAACCAGGCGGGCTCGTCGCGGGCGCAGGTGCTGAAGCAGGCGGTGGTGTTCTGCCTGGGCATCATCGTGCTGTTCACGGGCATCGGGCTGGGGCTGAGCGCGGCGCTGGGACCGTTCGCGGTGGTGCAGCTGGGATCGAACCCGTGGGTGAACGGGTTCATCTCGCTCGTGTTTTTCGTGTTCGGGCTGAGCCTGCTGGGGGCGTTCGAGCTGACGATTCCGGCATCGCTGCTGACGAAGCTGAACATGGCGTCGTCGCGGGGCGGGCTGATCGGGACGCTGCTGATGGGGCTGACGTTCACGCTGGCGGCGTTCGCGTGCGTGGGACCGTTCATGGGGACGCTTTTGGCGGCCAGCGTGACGGGGGACCGGATGCAGCCGGCGCTGGGGATGCTGGCGTTTTCCACGGCGCTGTCGTCGCCGTTTTTCCTGCTGGCGCTGTTCCCGTCGTATCTGAAGAAGCTGCCGCGGAGCGGCGGCTGGATGTCGCGGCTGAAGATCGTGCTGGGATTCGTGATCCTGGCGGCGATGCTGAAGTACCTGTCGAACGTGGATCAGGTGCTGCAGTGGGGGCTGCTGACAAGGGAGCGGTTCCTGGCGTTGTGGGTCGTGCTGTTCGCGCTGCCGGGGCTTTACCTGCTCGGGCTGCTGCCAATGGAGGGCATCCGGCGGGACGAGGAGCTGAAGCCGGGACGCGTTCTGGCGGGGACGCTGTTTCTCGGCTTCGCGCTGAGCCTGCTGCCCGGGATGTTCGGGGCGCGGCTGGGAGAGCTGGAAGCCTACATTCCGCCGCCCTCGGAGGGAGCGGCGTTCCAGGCGTCTGGAGGCGCGGGTTCCGTCAGGTGGCTGAAGAACGACTGGCAGGCGGCCGTGGAGCGGGCGCGCGCGGAGAACAAGCGGATTTTCGTGGCTTTCACCGGGTATGCGTGCACGAACTGCCACTGGATGAAGGCGAACATGTTTCCGCGTCCGGAGATCGCCGAGGCGCTGGGGCGGTTCGTGCTGATCGAGCTGTACACCGATGGCACGGACGCGGCGAGCGAGGCCAACCAGCGGCGGCAGGAACAGCTGTTCCAGACGGTGGCGATTCCGTTTTACGCGGTGTTCGACGCGGACGAAAAGGTCATCGCGACGTTTCCCGGGCTGACGCGGAACGCGGCGGAGTTTCTCGAGTTTCTGCGGCGCGGGGCGGCCTGATCCGGCGGGCGGAGCGGCGCGGGACGGCTATTCCCGGACAAGCTCCCGGCCGAGGCTGCGGTGCAGGCTGACACGGAGTCTGACGGGGTTGGACAGGGGCGGCTCCCGCCGATAGACCTGCAGGGCGGAGGGACCGGCGGCGCCGGCGTCGGCCCTCCCGGCGGCAGCGAGAACCCAGGGGCTGCCGGGTAGGCGGAGGGCCGCGGCGACGAGCCGGACATCGTGACCCGGCTTGTACGACCTGACTCTGGCGCCGCCAGTTTCGATGACCACAAGATTGACGGGCACCTCATCCAGCGCACGGGCCACGTCCTCCTTCGTGGCCAGACGCAGCCGGTAGTCGAGACCCGACCAGTCGGAATCGGAGACGAGCTTGGAGGCGCGCACGAGGAAGAGGTCGGGCCGCGGACTCCGCTGTGCGGTTTCGGCGATGATGACGTTTTCGGCCACTTCGCCGGCGACGAGGACGGCCATGCCGGGCTTGAGCCGCGGGCTGACTTCAGACAGATAGAACTGCCGCAGGGCGCGGCCGGGCTTTTCGAGGATGCCGGGGAACGTGATCAGGAACAGGGCGGCAACCAGCCCGGACGCGAGCCAGCGGGGCAGGCGCGGCCAGCGAGCGCCGAGGCGGGTTTCGATCCAGAATCCAGCCATCGAGGCGAGGGCCAGAAGGCACGGGATGGCCATCATGAGGCGCCGCGGCTCCATGCTTGTGGGCGAGACCGAGTGAAAGGCGAACGTGAGGAACGAAACGGCAGCCGCAACGCCGGCAAGCAGATCCTGCCGCTGGCCTCTCCTGAAAGCCGCAACCGCGAGGAAGCCGATTCCGGCGAGCACAAGCAGGCCCAGAGCCGGACTGAGGAGCGGAAAGAAGAGATAGGCGGCCTCGGCAGCCCGCCGGAGCATCAGGGCGGGAACCGGCCCGCCTGTATCCATGCCGTTGCTCGCCATCCGCCAGGTGAAAGCGAACCACGGAACCGCCGCCAGAAGGGGCGCCCCGGCGGCAACGTGGATTCGCCACCCGCGCAGCCTTTCAAACCGGAGACAGAAAACTGCGGCGGCAACCGGCAGCCCCACAAGCGCGAGGCCGCTGCCCTTGGTCATGATGGCGAGGAAGCACGACAGGCTGTACCAGGCGAGGCTGGAGGCCGAGCCGGTCTCCAGATAGCGCAGGACGGCCAGAGCCGACAGAAGCGTGAGCAGGGCCAGCAGGGGTTCTGACATGATCTGCGTGGAGGACTGCTGGCAGGCGGGCAGCAGGAGCAGGCAGACCGCGGCGAGAGCGGCCCAGAGAGGACCCGTGCGGTTTCTCAGCGCGGAGAAAAGCAAAGCTCCCGTCAGGGCCATCAGGGCGGGCTGGAGAAGCAGGACGGACTGGCTCGACGTGCCGGCCAGCAGCATCCACGCCGCCATCACGGCGTAGAAAAACGGAGGCCAGTGGCCGATGGCGACTTTGGGGTAGTGGAGGTAGTAGTTTTCCGCGAAAGAGACAGGATGGCGCCAATCGCCGCCGGCCGCGAATTGGTGAACCATGAGGCCGGTGACGTAGTGGGCGGCCTCGTCCGGGTAGCCGGTCAGCGCGCTGTGCCAGGCGCCGGAGGCGGCGAGAATCGCAATTCCGAGCAGAAACAGGCCCAGAAAGACGCCCGCGAACTGGCCGAAACGCAGCAATCCGCCCGGTTTCTGCATGATGGCGACAGAAAGATCCGACGCAGAGCGAACCGGCCTTGATTGTAGCACTTTGGATTTCGGCAACGTCCCGCGGACGCGCGGGGCGCCCCGACCGCCGCCTTCGGCTGCGCAGGCGCGGATCAGCGCGGAGAGGGGTGCGGACTCGAGAGGAGGGGCGGCGCGGATGCGGACCCGGCGCCGCCTTTTCCGGCTCCGTCAGCGCTGGACGCGCCCGCTGCCGCCCTCTTTCAGCAGCGCCTCGACTTCAGCACGGGTGAAGCGATTGAAGTCGCCGGGGACGGAGTGCTTCAGACAGGAAGCGGCGACGGCGAACTCGAGCGCGTCGCGCAGGGACGGCAGATTGAGGATGCCGTAGATGAGCCCTCCGGCGAAGGCGTCGCCGCCGCCGACGCGGTCGACGATGTGGGTGATGTCGTATCGGCGGCTGACCAGAAATTCTTTGCGGTCGTGGAGGCAGGCGGACCAGCCGTTGTGGGAGGCGGAGAAGCTTTCGCGCAGGGTGATGGCGATGAGCCTGAGATTGGGGTAAGCGGCGAGGACTTTTTCAGCCAGGCTTTTGTACTGTTCCTGATCGAGCTTGCCGGAGTGGACGTCGACGTCGATCTGGATGCCGAGCGATTTCTGGCAGTCTTCCTCGTTGGCGATGGCGTAATCGACGTAGCGGACGATTTCGGTCATCACTTCCTGCGCGGACTTGCCGTATTTCCAGAGGTTCTTGCGGTAGTTGAGATCGCAGGAGACGGGCACGCCCATGTCGCGGGCTGTCCTGACGGCTTCCAGAGCGAGATCCGCCGCCGACTGCGAGAGGGCGGGCGTAATGCCGGTGATGTGGAACCAGCCGGCGCCGGCGAAGATGGCTTTCCAGTCCAGATCGCCGGGTTTGGCCTGGGCGATGGAGGAGTGGGCGCGGTCGTAGACGACTTTGGAAGGCCGCTGGTTGGCGCCGGGTTCGACGAAGTAGATGCCGAAGCGTCCGGGGGCGCGGCGGATGAATGACGTGTCGATGCCGAAGCCGCGCATCTGGTAAATGAAAGCGTCGGTGATGGGGTTGTCGGGCAGGACGGTGACGTAGCGCGCCGGATGGCCGAAGTTGGCGACCGAGACGGCGACGTTGGCCTCGCCGCCGCCGAAGGTGGCGACGAGCGAAGGCGACATGAGGAGCCGCTCGAAACCGGGAGGCGCGAGCCGGAGCATGATTTCACCGAAGGTGACTACAGGGGCCTGGGACATGGACGATGACCTCGCTTTCTCTGAAATGAAGAACCGGCCGCGTCAGGCGCCGGGCGCGGGCAGGGCGACGGCCTCGAGGGCGAAGGCGCCGTCCATGGACGGAAGCCCTTCGAGCGGCACGACGAGTCCCGCGGGCGGCTGCGCGGCATTGACAAACTCGGAGCGAACTCTGGCCGCCAGCTCCGCCAGCTGGGCGGAGAGCGGGTAGACGTTGAGGATCAGGGCGCTTTTCAGCGATGCGCCAGCCTGCTGCAGCGTGCGGCCGAGGCGCTGATAGGCCAGGCGGGCGTCGCTTTCTTCATAGCGGAAGGCGAGCTGGGCGCCGGAGAGAATGATCCGGGGCGCGCTGATGGCGACTCCGGCGTCGAGCCTGCGGACGCCATCCGCCACGGGCTTCGAAATGGATGCGGCAGCCTGGCAGGCGGCGAGCGGCGGTCCGGGAATCCGCTGCTGCTGGAAACTGACGAACGCGGCGCGGGGGAAGGCGGAATAGGCGGCGGCGCGCAAGGGTTCGAGCAGATCCGCGGAGGTCACGCCGCAGACCAGCGAGACGGGCGCGCCGGGGAGGGCTTCCGCCTGCTGGAAGGCGCGCTGGATCCGGCCGAGGGTTTCCTGCGGGGACGGGCTTTCGGCAGCTGCGAAGACGATGCCCGCGCCGGCGGGCTTGCGCTGTTCGATGACCGCTTCCAGCTGCACCTGGGCGCCCTCGAGCGGGAGGGCGCCGACCTGCGCCACGGTCAGGACGGGCAGGGGCTGTTTCTTTTCGGCGAACGTCTCGGCGACGATCGTCTGCACGCGGCGCAGGTCGCCGGTGCCGGCGACCCAGGCGCGGATGCGCACGAAGCGGGCGCCGCGGGCGTTCTGGAGCAGCAGGCGGAGGGCATCGCGCGTCTGGCGGGAGAGCAGGCCCTGCGCGGAGAGAGGGGCGTGGAGGAAGGCGAGCCGGGAGGGGTCGGCGGCGACGGCGGCAGGAGGATCGGGGGGCAGTTCGAGAGTCTGCGTGATTTCCTCTTCCTGCTTCTTTTTGCGCTGGAAGCCGGCGGCAGCGGCCTCGAAGAAAAGAACGGCTGCTGCGGCCATCCCGACCGCCCGGAACACGCTCGTCATGGCTGCGCATCCGCCATGCTATCAAAACGGCCGGGGCGGACGGGCGAAAGATTCCTGGTGAATCAGACCGGAATCTGGCAAAATGGAATTCGTCAGCGGGGCATGAACAGGACCACGGCGCAGACAGGCGCGGATCTGATCGATCTGCTGTTGGGCGAGCACGGCTGCATCCTGGCGCTGATCCGGCATCAGGAGCGGCGGATGGCGAGGATGAGCCTGTGCGGGCTGCAGGAGTGCGCCGCGGCTCTGGAAGCCGTGCTGCAGGCGCACGCCGTGGAAGAGGATCAGCTTCTGTTCGGGCGGCTGGAAGAGGCGCCGGCGGCGGTGCGGGGGACGCTGGAGGCGATGTACGGCGAGCATCAGGAGATGCGGGCGCTGCTGGAAGAGCTCCGGAAACAGCGCCAGACGGCGCGGGCGCGGGCGATGCTCGGACGGCTGATGGAGCTCGTGCGGGAGCATTTCGCCGTGGAAGAGCGGGTGCTGTTCGGGCTGGTGCGGGAGTGGATGAGCCCGGAGACGCTGCAGGAGCTGGGGCGCGAATACGCGAGGCGGCGCGGGATGCAGCTTCCGGACTGAAGGCGGGGGCTACTCGATCCAGCCGGCTTTTTTCAGGATGTCCGCGACATTCTCGCCCTCGGCGAAGGTGAACGTGGCCAGGACGCGGCCATTTTCGACGGCCACGCCGTACGGGGGATCGCCGAAGCGGAAGGTTTCGCGCAACCGGGCGGCTTCGAACGTGACGCCTGCGCGCAGGCCGGTGTCGCGGAGGAACGCGAGCGTCCAGTGCGGGTTGACCGTCGGGGCGACGACGACGCGCACGTCTTTCCACGAGTAGGAGCCGAGCTCTCTGGCGCCCTGGAAGCAGTGCATGCACTCGGGGTCGAAGAAGTAGAGCAGCACGCGACCCTCGCGCAGCGGGAAGGGTTTGCTGTCGACGGTGATGCTGGCGGGAACCTGCACGTTGCCGCGCTGCGTGAGCGTCGCGCCGTACACGGCGAGCGCCATGACGACAATGGCGGCCAGCGCCATGCCCGCCTGCTTCATGTTCGAGGAACGGACCGACCAGACGCCGGCGAACACGGCCGCCAGAAGCATCAGCGCGTCGCTGACAAAGAACTCGACGCCGACGACGCGCTTCAGCCAGGGGAAGCAGCTGCAGTCTTCGCCGCGGAGCTGATTGTAGAAGACGGCGAAATAGGCCATGAAGAGAACCAGCGCGATGCCGGCGAGCCACGCGCCCCAGCGCCGCCAGCGGGGGACGAGCAGGAGGATGCCCGCCCAGGTTTCGCCGATGCCGGCCAGCAGCGCCACGGGCATGGCCAGCGGCTTCGGAATCAGCGCCTGCGTCATGCGGGCTTCGGTGGCGAAAGGATCGCTCAGCTTCCAGATGCCCGCCACCAGGAACAGAAGGCCCAGCACGATGGCCGAACCCGCAGCCACCCACGCGCGCCAGCCTTCGTAAGAGATCGCACTGCGCACGGATGCCTGTGGAATACTGTCATCCATGCTCCCCATTGTATTCCTTGCGGCGCTCGCCGCCGGGGCGCAGCCGGCGGCGGAAGCGGATCTGCTGGTGGTCAACGCGCGGATCTACGCGACGGCGCGCGCGAAGCCGGTTTCCGCCATGGCAGTGAAGGACGGCCGCGTCGTGGCGCTGGGCGATGCGGCTCTGCGGCACGCGGGTCCTTCAACGAAGCGGCTGGATCTGGCCGGAGCGGCGGTGTTTCCTTCCTTCATCGACTCGCACGCCCACATGCGCGGGCTGGGAGCGCTGCTCGAATCGCGCGATCTGCGGAATGTGAAATCCGTGGCGGAGATCGCCGCCTACGTGAAGGAGCGGGCGGCAGCCGCGCCCAAAGGCGAGTGGATCGTGGCGCGGAACTGGGACCAGACGAACTGGGGCGGCGCGTTTCCGTCGGCGAAGGATCTCGACAGCGCCGCGCCGGACCACCCGGTCTTCCTTTCGCGGGTGGACGGGCATGCGGCGTGGGTGAACTCGCTGGCGCTGAAGCTGGCGGGAATCGACGACTGGACGCCGGATCCGCCGGGAGGCAAGATCATCCGCGACGCGCAGGGGCGGGCCACCGGAGTCCTGATCGACCGGGCGATGGGGCTCGTCCGGGACAAAATGCCGCCGCCGTCGCATGCGCAGATCAAACGGCAGCTCGAACTGGCGGCGCGCGAGTGCGCGCGGCTGGGGCTGGCGGGCGTGCATGACGCGGGCGTTTCGGCCGAGGATCTGCGCGCCTACCGCGAGCTGCTGGCGGAAGGCAGACTGCCGATCCGGATTTACGCCATGATCGGCGGCGCGGGACCGCTGTGGCGGGAGTATCTCCGGAAGGGGCCGGAAATCGGGCCGTTTCTGACCGTGCGCGCCATCAAGCTGTATGCAGACGGAGCGCTGGGATCGCGCGGGGCGGCCCTGTGGCAGCCCTACTCGGACGATAAACAGAACACGGGGCTGCTGATCACTCCGAAGGAGGAGATCGAGAAAGTGGCGCGCGAGGCGGTTCAGCACGGATTCCAGGTCTGCACGCACGCCATCGGCGACCGGGCCAACCGGATCGTGCTGGACGCATATGCGGCGGCTCTGGGCGGCGCCAACGACCGCCGGTTCCGGATCGAACACGCGCAGGTGGTGTCGCTGCCGGACTTCCGGCTGTTCAGGGAATACTCGGTGATCCCGGCCATCCAGGCTGCGCACGCCACCAGCGACATGCGCTGGGCCGAGGCGCGGCTGGGCCCGGACCGCGTGGCGGGCGCGTACGCGTGGAAGAGGTTCCTTGCGCTGGGAATTCCGGTTCCCAACGGCAGTGATTTTCCGGTGGAAGAGCCGAATCCTTTCTTCGGATTTCATGCATCCATCACGCGGCAGGACAGGGAGGGAAATCCGCCGGGCGGCTGGATGCCGGACCAGAAAATGAGCCGGGAAGAAGCGCTGGAATCCTGGACCATTCACGCGGCCTATGCAGCGTTTGAAGAAAAAGTCCGGGGCACGCTCGAGCCGGGCAAATACGCGGATTTCATCGTGCTGGACCGGGATCTTCTGACGATTCCTCCAAAGGAAATCCTGCAGGCGCGGGTCAGAATGCACTACATTGGCGGGCGCCTGGCGTCCGGGGGCCAATGAGGCTGTTGACCGGGCTTTGCGTGCTGGCGCTGCAGGCGGCGTCCGCCGCCGCCCCTGCCGTCACGGTGTTCGACGATCTGGTGGAAGTGGCGCCGGGGCAGGCGCGGACGCTCGCGGTGCCGGCGCAGAAGGGACCAGTGAAAGTGGCCTGCCAGTTCCGGGTGCTGCGGGGAGGAGACGTCCGGCTGCTGCTTCTGCCGGCGGAATCGGTGGACGCCTGGATCGGGGGGCAGGCGTATGAAGAACTCGGAGCGACGGGCTACGGACGGGCGGGCGCCCTGGCGTACCGCGCCGGGACGCCGCGCGAGCTGGTGCTGGTCGCGCAGGCGAGAAACGGGAGCGGACGCGTGACGCGGCTGAGGCTGCTCGTGCGGATGCTGGATCCGGACGCGCCGTTTCCGCCGGTCCCGAAGCCGGCGGACCGGAGGCGCGGGGAAATCCTCGTCTGGAGCTCGCTGTTTCTGTTCGCCGCAGCCGCCGCGGGCGGCGCCCTCCGGCTGGGAAGGCTGTTCGCGGCGCGGCGCTGAGCCCGGGACAGGCGGCCGGGGCCTGCGTGCTACACTCAAGGGTTTACCATGCTGTGGTCCCGCGCTTTCATTCCAACGCTCCGTGAAACGCCCGCGGAGGCGGAAGTTGTCAGCCATCAGATGCTGCTGCGCGCCGGCTATATCCGCCAGCTCGGCGCCGGAATTTACAATTACCTGTATCTCGCCCAGCGGTCCATGCTGAAAATCCAGCAGATCATCCGCGAGGAAATGGACGCCATCGGGGCGCAGGAATTTCACCTGGCCGCGCTGAATCCCGCGGAAGTCTGGCAGGAATCCGGCCGTTACGAGGTGATGGGAGACAACCTGTTCCGGCTGAAAGACCGCTACGGACGGCCGCTTTGCCTTGGAATGACGCATGAAGAAGTGATGACGTTCATCGCCCGGGGCGAGCTGCGTTCCTACAAGCAGTTGCCGCAGATCTGGTATCAGATCCAGACGAAATTCCGCGACGAGCCGCGGCCGAAATCGGGCCTGCTGCGGGTGCGGCAGTTCCTCATGAAGGACTCCTACTCGTTCGACCTCGGTCCCGAGGGGCTGGACGAGTCCTACGAGAAGCACCGCATCGCTTACTGCCGGATCTTCGACCGCTGCGGACTGGAGTATGTGGCCGTGGAAGCGCACTCCGGCGCGATGGGCGGCTCGCAGTCGCAGGAGTTCATGGTCGCGACGGAAGCGGGCGAGGATTATGTCGTGCTGTGCCGGCAGACCGGCTACGCGGCGAACCTGGAGAAGGCGGTGTCGCGCCCGAAGCCGCCGGAGGCGCCGGATCCGGAAGGAGACCTCGCACCGGAACTCGTGCACACGCCGGACCAGAAGTCGATCGAGGAGGTGGCGGGCTTCCTCGGGCTGCCGCAGACGTCGCTGATCAAGACGCTGTGCCTGATCGCCGACAGCCAGCCCGTCGTGGCGCTGCTGCGGGGCGACCATCAGCTGTCGGAGACGAAGTTCCAGTCGGCAGCCGGGTGCCAGGAGTTCCGTCCGGCGCATCCGGAAGAGATGCGGGAGCTGTTCGGCGCGTCCGCCGGCTCGCTGGGGCCGGTTGGGCTGAAGGGCGTGCGGATTCTGGTCGACGAGGCGTTGCGCGGGCGCAAGAACATGGTCTGCGGCGCGAACAGGGATGACTACCACCTGAAGAACGTCACGCCGGACGAGGATTTTCAGGGCGAATGGCACGATCTGCGCCAGGTGGCGCCGGGAGACACGGAGCTCGAAACCGGCGCGCCTCTGGAGATCATCAAGTGCGTCGAGATCGGCCACATTTTCAAGCTGGGCTACAAGTACTCGCACGCGATGGGGCTGAGCGTGCTGGACCAGAACGGCGTGGAAACGCCGGTGATCATGGGCAGCTACGGGATCGGCGTCGAGCGCGTGCTGTGCGCGGCGGTGGAGCTGTATTCGGACAAGGACGGCATGGCGCTGCCCGTGTCGATCGCGCCGTTCGAAGTGGTGCTGACCCCGGTCAAGAGCAGCGACCCCGCGCTGCGGGAAGCGGCGGACCGGCTGTATGCGGAGCTGCAGAAGGCTGGCGTGGACGTGCTCTATGACGACCGCGACCTGAGCCCCGGGGTGAAGTTCAAGGACGCCGATCTGATCGGCATCCCCTTCCGCGTGAATCTGGGGCGGAAGCTGGCCGAGGGAAAGCTGGAGCTGGTGAACCGGCGCACGCGCGAGGTGGCCGAGATTCCCGCGGAAGGCGCGGCGGCTGCCATCCGCGAAGCGATCGAGCGGGCGCGTCCGCAGGCGAGGCACTGATGCCGGACTGGGCGGCTGCGCGCGCCCTCTTCCCTGCCCTGCGCGAATGGACGTATCTCAACACGGCCACCTTCGGCCAGCTTTCCACGCGCACGGTGGAAGCCGTGGCGGAACACTTTGAGCGGCGCAACCGCACCGCCTGCGCGGATTTCCTCGCCTGGTTCGACGATCATGACCGGCTGCGGGAGAAGATTGCGCGGCTGATCCATGCCACGGCGGACGACATCGCGTTTTTCCCGAACGCATCGTCGGCGCTCGCGGTGCTGATGCACGGCATCCGGTGGCGGGAAGGCGCCGAGGTGCTGACGTACGAGCACGAGTTTCCGAACCAGATCTATGCGCCTCTGTTCGCGGGGCTCGAACTGGTGGAAGCGCCGGCGGGAAGGCTGCTGGAGCGGATGACGCCGCGCACGAGCCTGGTGGCCATCAGCGCGGTGAACTACACGACCGGTTACCGGGCGCCGCTTGAAGAGATCAGCGCTGAATGCCAGAGGCGGGCCGTGCCGCTCTTTGTGGACGGCACGCAGCATTGCGGCGCGCTGCAGTTCGACTTCGGGCGGATCCAGCCCGACATGCTGGCGGTGAACTGCTACAAGTGGATGCTGGCGCCGAACGGAATCGCCTTCGCCGCCGTGCATGAGAGGCTGCGCGCGCAGCTGAAGCCGCTCGCGATCGGCTGGCGGTCGCACCACGGCTGGCGGAACGTGAACCAGCTGTGGCGCGGGACGCCGGAGCTGAAGGACTCGGCCGAGAAGTACGAGGGCGGGATGCTGCCGTCGGCGCTGCTGTACGGGCTGGAGGCGAGCGTCGACCTGATGCTCGAGCTGGGACCAAAGGCGATTGAACAGCGGGTGCTGGAACTGGCGGCGCAGGTGCGGGCGCTGTTGCCGGACGCGCTGCCGTATGGAGATTCGCCGATCGTCGCCGCGCCCTGCGATGACGCCCCGGCTCAGGCGGCGCGGCTGAAAGAGCGGCGCATTCTTGTCTCCGCCCGCCACGGGATGCTGCGGGTCTCGACGCATTTCTACAACGACGCGAGCGACGTGGAGCGGTTGCGGGCGGCGCTGTGAGCGGGCTCCGCCTTTCTTCCTGAAGCGATTCTTCCCGGACGGCGCCGCGCAGCCGGGGGCCGGATCCGGGCCGAACCTGACCGGATGGGCCGGCGCTGCGGCCGGCCGTTCCTTCCCGCGTAACGGTTGTCTGCTGTCAGGCGTCTGCTATCCTAAAGCCCACTGGGGGCATCTAACTTCTATGCGCAGGCCGGTGGCACTTCTTCTGGCGGCTCTTCTTCTCGCCGGGTCGCTCCTCGCCTTCCAGCGCGGCTACGGCAATATTCGCCGCCTGTTCCCTGAGAACGACGACGACTCGCCGCCCGCCGGCTACCAGGAAAAGACCGAGTTCTACTTCGCCCGGCTGCGCTACCCCAACGTCCGCGCCACGGGCATCTGGGCGATGCGGGGCTCCTGGACCGTCGACTATCCGAAGGCCGACCGGCAGTTCCTGCAGGGGCTGATCCGCCTGACGCGCATTCACGCCAACCCGATGGAGCGCGTCGTCGACCTGATCAGCGACGACATCTTCGACTACCCGTTCGTCTACGTCGTCGAGCCTGGCCACTGGGACCTGCCCGACGCGCAGGCGAGGAAGCTGCGCGAGTTCATCGACCGCGGCGGCTTCCTGATGACCGATGACTTCCACGGCACCTTCGAGTGGGAGCTGTTCACCGCAAGCCTCAACAAGGCCTTCGCCGACCGCCCCATCACCGACATCGAGGACGACGACCCCATTTTCCACGTCCTCTACGATCTCAAGGACCGCGTGCAGGTGCCCGGCATCGTCAATTATCCTTTTCACAAGACCTACGAGTACGACGGGATCGAGCCGAAATGGCGGGCGTGGCGCGACGCCCGCGGCCGCATCGCCATCGCCATCTGCTTCAACATGGACCAGGGGGATGCCTGGGAGTGGGCGGACAACCCGAACTACCCGGAAAAATACGCTTCGCAGGCCTACCGCACGGCCATTAATTACATCCTCTATGCGATGACCCACTAGGCGGGAAATGTTCGAATTTCTCTTCAATTATCCGCTCGCCGTCTACCGGAAAGGCACGCTTGTGTTTTCCAGCGGCTGGCCGGCAGCGCTGCTGCTGCTCGGGCTCGCCGCGCTGGCGGCTGCGGTGTTCTGGCTGTTCTTGCGCAGAGGCGGGCTCCCCGCCCGGCGCAGGCTCGCGCTGGGAGCGCTGGAGTGGTCCGTCCTCGCGCTTCTCCTTCTGCTGCTGTGGCAGCCCGCTCTTTCCGTCACGGTGCTGAAGCCGCAGCAGAACGTGGTGGCCGTCGTCTTCGACACGTCGCAGAGCATGGCGCTCGAGGAGCGCTACAGGCAGGCGCGCTCGCTCTTCGAAGACCGCCTGGCCAAAGACCTTCAGAAACGCTTCCCCATCCGCATCTACCAGGCGGGCGAAGCGCCTTCGCGCCTCGATCAGCTTCCGGCTGAACCGTCGGCGCAACGCACGGACCTCGGCGCGGCGCTGCGCCAGATCGCCTCGGAGAGCGCCATGATGCCCGTCGGCGCGGTGGTGCTGCTGACCGACGGCGCCGACAACGGAGGCAATCTGGGCCCCGAAACCATCCAGGCGTTGCGCCGCGCGCGCATCCCCGTGCATGCCGTCGGCTTCGGCTCGGAGCGCATCGCCAACGACATCGAGATCCTCGACGCCGACCTGCCGGCGCGCGTGCTGCCCTCGTCGCGCCTGATGCTGACGGCCACGCTCCGCCAGAGCGGATTCCGTGGAAAGGCAGCGAAGCTGACCGTGCGCGACGGCGATCGCGTGCTCGCCCAGAAGGAGATCCGCCTTCCAGCCGACGGCGACGCCTGGCGCGAGACGCTGCCGCTCAACGCCGGCGCGGCGGGCGTCAAGACTCTGGAGATCAGCGTTCAGCCGCTCGATGGAGAAACCAACACGCGCAACAACCGCGTGGAGCGCCTGGTGGACGTGCGCGACCGCAAGCCGCGCATCCTCTACTTTGAAGGCGAGCCCCGCTGGGAGATGAAATTCATCCGCCGCGCCGCGGAGGAAGATGCGCAGCTGGACCTGGCGAGCATCGTGCGGACGACCGAAAACCGCTTCTACCGCCAGGGCATCCGCTCCCCGCAGGAACTCGAGCGCGGCTTCCCTTCCACGGTCGAAGAGCTCTTCGCCTTCCAGGCGCTGATCATCGGCAACGTCGAAGCCGGCTACTTCACGCCCGTGCAGCAGAACCTGATCCGCGAGTTCGCCGGACGCCGCGGCGGCGGAGTGCTGTTCCTCGGGGGCCGCTCCGCGCTGAGCGACGGAGGCTGGCAGCGCTCGCCCGCCGCCGAGATTCTGCCGGTGACGCTGCCGGACCGCAAGGGCACGTTCCGGCGCGAGCCGGCCACTGTCGAGCTGACGCGCGCCGGCGCCGAGAGCCTTCTGCTGCGCCTTGAAGAAGACCCCGAGAAAAACGCCGCACGCTGGAAGGCCCTGCCGTACCTGGCGGATTATCAGATGACGGGCGAGCCGAAGCCTGGCGCGACGGTGCTCGCGGAAGCCATTCCCGGCGTGCGGCTCCGCCACCCGCTTCTGGTGACGCAGAACTACGGCCGCGGCCGCGTCGCCCTGCTCGCCACCAGCGGCACGTGGCGCTGGCAGATGGCGCAGGACGCGCGCGACCAGAGCCACGAAACATTCTGGCAGCAATTGTTGCGGTGGCTGGCGGGCGGGGTGGAAGAGCGCGTGACGCTGATGACCACGCGCCAGACCTATTCGGGCGAGGAGCCCGCCGTGATCCGGGCCGAGGTCCGCGATCAGAACTACCTGCCCGCCCCGGGCGCGGTGGTCAGCGTGCACCTGCTCGGACCCGGCGGCGTCAGCGACACGATCGAACTGCAGCCCGCGCGCGGCGAGCCGGGGGTGTATGAAGCGCAGTGGCGGGCGCCCCGCCCCGGACCGTACCTGGCCGAGGCCGTGGCGCGCGAAGGCACGGAGGAGCTCGGCCGCGACACCGTCACGTTCCGCCGCGAAGACGGCACGCGCGAGTTCTTCCGGACGGAGCAGAACCGCGAACTGCTGGAGCGGCTCGCCGCGCAGACCGGCGGCCGTTACTACAGGCCGGACGACGCCCAGGATCTTGCCAGGGAAATCGAACTGTCCGAAGCGGGCATCACCGTGCGCGAGACCCGCCCGGTCTGGAATGCGCCCGCGGCATTTCTCCTGCTCGCGGGGCTGAAAACCGCCGAATGGCTCGTCCGGCGGCGCTGGGGGGCCATATGAGAACGGCACTGCTTCTGATCTTCGCTGCGCTCGGCGCCGCGGCTGCCGAGCGGGCTCTGTTCGTGGCCGGACTCGGAGGCGAACCCGATTACGAGCAGCGCTTCCAGAGCCTGGCCAAAGAGGGGGCCAGACTCACGGGAGGCGAAGCGCTGGCCGGCCCCGAGGCGGGCAGGCAGGCGCTGCGCGAGGCCATCGCCCGCGCCGCCGGCCAGCTCGGGGAGTCCGACACGTTCCTGCTGGTTCTCATCGGACACGGCACCTACGACGGGCTGGCCTACAAGTTCAACCTGCACGGTCCCGATGTCTCGGCGGCCGAGCTGCGCTCGTGGCTCGACGCGGTGAAGGCCCGGCAGGTGGTGGTGCTGGCGACCAGCGCCTCCGGCGCGGCGCTCAAGGAACTGGCGCATCCCCGACGGGCCGTGTTCGCCGCCACGCGTTCCGGCATGGAAAAGAACGCGGTGACCTTTCCGCGCTATTTTGTGGAAGCCCTCCGGGACCCCGCCGCCGACACCGACAAGAATGAAGCCGTCAGCGCGCTGGAAGCCTACCGCTACGCCACGCAGAAGACCGCGTCGTTTTTTGAAACCCAGAAGCGCATCGCCACCGAGCATGCCGCGTTCGAAGACCCCGCCGGCGTCGGCCGCGCGACGCTCGTCCGTTTCGGCGCGGCGCAGCAGGCGCTCAACGATCCCCTGAAGCGCGCGCTGCTTGCGCAGCGGGAGAAGACGGAACTCGAAATCGAGAAGCTGAAGCGGGAGAAGGCCGCCATGCCGCTCGACGAGTACAGGAAGCGTCTGCAGGCGCTGCTGGTGACGCTGGCCAGCATCCAGGAGGAGATCGAGCGATGACGCGCTGGCTGCCGCTCCTTCTTCTTGCTGCGATGCCCGTTCCGGCGCAATCCCCCGCGGATCTGGCCGAGCGGTACTGGAAACAGCAGCGCTGGGAAGACGCCAACAGCGCCTTCCGCGCGGCGGTGAAAGCCGATCCGAAAAATCCCGCGCTCCGGGTGCGCTGGGGTCTGCTCCTGCTCGAGCGTTTCAATCCCGGCGAAGCCGCCGATCTGTTCAACGAAGCGCTGGAACTCGAGAAAGACTACCCGCCTGCGCTGCTGGGTCTCGCCAAAGTGGCCGCCGAACGCATGGACGCGCGCGCCGCCGAGCTGTGCCGCAAGGCGCTTGAGAAGGACCCTTCGCTCGAAGAGGCCCGGGAGCTGCTCGCCAACGTTCTTCTCGAGGACGGCAACTTCACGGGCGCAGCCGAGGAGGCGCGCAAACTCGGCGCGAGGCCGGGGGCGCAGGCGGTGCTGGCCGCCATCGCGCTGCTGCGCGATCAGGACGCCGCGCCGGCGCTGGCCGCGATGGGGCGGCACGCTCCGGGGCATGCGCGCATCGCCCGCCATCTGATTCTGAACCGGCGGTACGAAGACGGCATCGCCTGGTACCAGAAGGCGCTCGAGATCGATCCCGCGCTGCACGCCGCGCGCAGCGAACTGGGCATCAATCTGATGCGCGTGGGCCGCGACCGCGACGCGCGCCGGGAGCTGGAAACGGCCTACAACGCGGGCTACCGCAGCGCGCCCACGGCGAACTCGCTCAAGCTGCTGGACACGCTGGCGAAGTTCGACACCGTGCGGCATCCGCGCTATATCCTCCGCTTCCACTCGAGCGAAGCGAAGCTCCTTGCGCCGTATTTCGAGCGCGAAGTCCTGCGCGCTCTCGACACGTACGAAAAGAAATACGGCTTCCGCCTGCCAGGACCGGTTCAGGTGGAGGTGTACCACAATCACGCCGATTTCGAGGTGCGCACGCTGGGCGTGCCTGGCCTCGGGGCGCTCGGCGTCGCCTTCGGCCTCAGCGTCGCCATGGACAGCCCCTCGGCGCGTCCGCCCGGCGCATTCCACTGGGCGAGCACGCTCTGGCACGAACTGAGCCACGTCTTCGTCATTACCGCGACGCGCCACCGCGTGCCCCGCTGGTTCACCGAGGGCCTTTCCGTCCATGAAGAGACCGCAGCCAACCCGGAATGGGGCGACCGCCTCACGCCCGACATCATCGCCGCCATCCGCAAGGGCGAGCTGCTGCCGGTGGAGGAGCTCGACCGCGGATTCCAGCGCCCGCGCACGCCCGGGCAGGTCACGCTGAGCTATTTCCAGGCGGGCCGCATCTGCGATTACATCGTCCAGAGGTGGGGCTGGCAGAAGGTCCTGGAATTGATCCGCGCCTTCGAGAAGCCCGCTCCCACGGGCGAGGTCATCGCGCGCGTGCTGGGGCTGCCCGCCAAAGAGTTCGACGCGCAGTTCCTCGCGTGGCTGAAGGAGCAGCACAAGACGCCTCTTGAAAACTTCGAGCGCTGGCCGAAAGAGCTGAAGCAGCTGCACGAAGCCCGCCGCGCGCAGAAATGGCAGGAAGCGCAGTCGATGGCGCAGAGCGTGATCGCCGCTTTCCCCGAGTTCGTCGAAGCCGGCAACGCTTACGAGGTTCTCGCCGAAGCCTGCGAGCAGCTGAAGAACCATGCCTGCGCCGTCGAGGCTCTCGAGCGCTACATGAAGCAGGGCGGGCGGAATCCTGAAGCGCTGAAGAAGCTGGCGAAGTTGCTGGACGAGGCGGGCCGCGCGCGCGACGCCGAAGCCGCGCTCGCGCGCGTGCTGTGGGTGTATCCGGTGAAGGACGAAGAGCTGCACCGGCGCCTGGCGGAACTGCGCTCGAAGCTGAATCTCTGGGAAGGCGCGGCCGAGGAGTGGCGCGCAGTCCTTGCGTCCAACACGGTGGATCCCGCATCCGCGTGGTATGGGCTTGCGCTGGCGTGCAGGAATCTCAACCGCGCGGACGAGGCGCGCGACGCCGTGCTGGCGGCGCTCGAAGAAGCGCCCGGATACCGCCCCGCCCAGCGTCTTCTGCTCGAACTGAATCGCGGGGCTCAGGAAAGGAAGAACGACTGACATGGCCACTGTCGACACGGCGGCTCTGCGGAGCCAGGTGGAGCGCTTCCAGGAAGTCCACGACGCGCTGGTGCGCGAAGTGCGCAAGGTGATCGTCGGACAGGAAGAAGTGCTCGAGCAGCTGATGATCGCCCTCTTCGTCGGCGGCCACTGCCTGATCACGGGCATGCCCGGCACCGCAAAGACGCTGCTCGTCCGCACGATGGCGCAGACGCTGGGGCTCGAGTTCCGGCGCATCCAGTTCACGCCGGACCTCATGCCCAGCGACATCACGGGCACGGACATTCTGGAAGAGGAACCCGGAACGGGGCGCCGCATCTGGACCTTCGTGCAGGGTCCGATCTTCGGCAACGTGGTGCTGGCCGACGAGATCAACCGCACGCCGCCCAAAACGCAGGCGGCGCTGCTCGAGGCGATGCAGGAGCTCTCCTGCACGGTGCGCGGCAATCACTACAATCTCCCGCGCCCGTTCTTCGTTCTCGCCACGCAGAACCCCATCGAGCTGGAAGGCACCTATCCGCTGCCCGAAGCGCAGCTCGACCGCTTCCTCTTCAACACGCTGCTCGACTATCTCGGCGAAGACGAAGAACTGCAGGTCATCGAGCGCACCACCACGCCCGCCGTGCCCGACGTCCGTCCGGTCACCAACGCGGAAGAGATCCTCGGCTTCCAGCGGCTGGTGCGCATGGTTCCGATTGCCGAAGAAGCCGCCCGCCACGCCATCGCGCTGGTCCGCGCGACGCGTCCCCGCGACGGTTCCGCCCCGGATTTCGTGAAGAAATACGTGAACTTCGGCGCAAGCGTCCGCGGCGCGCAGAACCTCGTCCTTTCCGCGAAAGCGCGGGCGCTGATGCGCGGCCGCTATCATGTCACCTTCGAGGACATCCGCACTCTGATGCCGCCCGTTCTGAGGCACCGCATTCTGCTCAACTTCCAGGCCGAAAGCGACCGCCTCACGCCCGACGACATCCTTGCGCGCCTGCTCGACGCCGTCCAGCCCCGGAGGAGCTGATGCAGCAGCGTTTCCTCGATCCGCAGATTCTCGCCGGCATCGCCAATCTCGAGCTGACCGCGAAAACTGTGGTCGAGGGCTTCATCAGCGGCCTGCACCGCTCGCCCGATTACGGCTTCAGCCAGGAGTTCGCCGAGTACCGTCCCTACGTGCCCGGCGACGATCTGCGCTACGTTGACTGGAACGTCTACGCCCGCACCGGCCGCCTGTATCTGAAACGCTTCCGCGGCGAAACCAACACGCGCCTCACCATCCTGCTGGACCGCAGCGCGTCCATGGGCTTCCAGAGCCGGGGCCTGCGCAAAATCGACTACGCCCGCTACCTTGCCGCATCGCTCGGCTATCTCGCCCACCAGCAGCGCGACGCCGTCGGCCTGATCGCCTTCGACGACGAAGTGCGCGATTACGTCGAGCCGAGTTCGCGGCACGGCCAGTGGATCAAGGTTCTCCATGCCATCGACCGCGCCGAGCCTGGCCGCCGCACGGACTACACGCAGCCCTTCTGGCATTTCCAGCAGTTCCTGCGCCGCCGCGGCATCGTGCTTGTCGTCAGCGATTTCTTCGCCCCCGCGCGCGATGTCGCCGCCACGGTCGCCCCGCTGCGGCAGCGGGGCAACGACGTCATCCTGATGCACGTGCTCGATCCCGAGGAAGTCGAGCCTTCGCTGGACAGTTCGCGCGTCCTGATCGACATGGAAACCGGCGAAGAGATGGAGGTCCATCCCGCTTACGCCGCCGGGCCCTACCGCGAGAAAATGCGGCGCCATCTCGAGGAGCTCGAGTCGCTGGCGCAGGGCGCCGGCCTCAGCTACTACCGCAGCCTCACCTCCGAGCCTCTCGATGAAGCGCTGCGCCGCTATCTCGCCGTCCGCGAGGGGAGGCCGTAAATGGGACTGCTGGCGCCGTGGTTTCTGGCGGGGCTCGGGCTTCTTGCGCTGCCCGTCTACCTGCACCTGCTCCGCCGCAGCCGGCCGGACTCGAAACAATTCAGCTCGCTCATGTTTTTCGAGCCGGGCCATCAGGCCGAGCTGCGCCGCCGCCGTCTCGACTACCTTGCGCTGCTGGCCGCGCGCCTGCTCCTGCTGGCCTTCGTCATCTTCGCCTTCGCGCAGCCGGTCATCCGCTCGGCGTCGGTCAGCGCCGGCTCGCCCGCGCTGCGCCTGGTCGTGGTGGACACGTCGGCCAGCATGGGGTTCCGCGGCCGCATGGAGGAGGCGCGCCGCATCGCGGCGGACCTGCTGACACCGCAGGCGCGGCTGGCCGCCTTCGATGCGCGGCTCCGCCTGCTGGACCGCGCCGAGCTGCCGCGGCTTGAAGCCGGTCCCGCGGCCAATTCCTTCGGCGAGCTGGCCCGCGCCCTGCGGGCTTTTCAGGAGGAACAGAAGCAGCCCGTCGAGGTGCATCTGATCAGCGATTTCCAGCGCTCCGCACTGGCCGGAGGACTCTCCGAGGTGCAGCTGCCGGAGGGCGCCGTCCTGAACGTGCATCCCGTGGCGCAGCGCGCCGAACCGAACTGGACCGTGGAAAGCGTCCGCGCTCCGGCGCGCGTCCGACAGGCGCGCGAGGCCCGCATCCAGGCTGTCATCGCGGGCTTCCGCACCGAGGCTGCGCAGAAGACCGCCGTGCTGCGCGTCGGCGGCAGAGACGCCGCCCGCCAGTCCGTCGAAGTGCCGCCCGAGGGGCGCGCCACGGTCGAATTCGACCCGCCCGACCTGCCGTACGGCTTCGTTGAATGCTCCGTGCGGATCGAGCCGGGCGACGGCCTGCCCGCCGATGACCAGTTTCTCTTCGCCATCGAGCGCACGGATCCGCTGACGCTCGCCTATTTCGGCGACCGGCGCGCCGAGAACTACATCCGCACGGCGCTGGAGGCCTCTGCAGGCGGCGTGTTCGCGCTTGGCGGCAGCGCGGGCTGGCAGAACGCGCGCGCCCTGATCGCCGCCGGCGCCGCTCCCGGGGAAGCCGAACTTGCCGCCGCCGTCCGGCGCGGCATGGGCCTGCTTCTCGTCCTCTCTCCCGCGGACATCGCGCGCGGCCGCGTGCCGGTGACGGGACAGAAAATCACCGGCACCCGCTACGCCGCGCGCGCTGGCGAAGGGTTTTTCCTCGCTTCACGCACGGACGCGACTTCGCCGCTGATCGAAAAGGCCGGCGCGTGGCAGGGCGTGCGCTTTTACCAGCTGCTCGCCGTCGAGCCGGGCGAAGCGCGTGTGCCCGCTTCCCTCAGCGACGGCGCGCCTCTGCTGCTGGAGCAGCGCATCGGCGATGGCATCGTGCTTGTGCTTACTTCCCCGCTGGACGGCGTGGCCAACGATTTTCCGCTGCAGCCGGCCTTCGTCCCGTTCATTGAACAGGCGGCGCGTCTGCTGACCGGCTGGGAGGATTCCACGGCATCCATGCCGGCGGGGGATCTGCTCGCTCCCGCGGCAGGGGACCGGGCGCGCGCGTTCGAGGTGCTGGATCCCCGCGGGCGGCGCGCTCTGAGCTTCTCGGAAGCGGCCCGCGGCGCGCCGGTCGAACTCGATCAGACCGGCTTCTGGCGCGTGCTTCGCGGCGCCGGCCGCGACCGCGTCATCGCCGTCAACGTCGACCGCAGGGAATCGGATCTCGAACCTGTTCCTCCGGACGCGCTACAGCTTCTGCCCGCGGCCGCATCGGCGGCGGGACAGGCCGGCGGCGCGGCGCCGCCCGCGCGTCCGCTGGCTCTCTGGATTCTCGCCGCGGCGCTGGCCGCGGCCCTGGTCGAGGCAGTTCTGGCGTCCTACTATCTGGGCAAGGAGGCGGCATGAGCGCCAAAGAACGTTTTCTCGAGTATCTCCGCCTGATCGAGCAGCGTCTGCGTCTCCGCTCGCTCGCCTCCGGCGCGGCCATTCTCGCTGTCCTGTTGCTCGCGGTCACGGCCGCTGCGGCGTGGCTTGCGTTGCGCTACGCCTTCGATCCGCGGGTGCTGCTGGCCGGCCGCATCGCGCTCGTGCTCGCCGCCGGCGCAGGGCTCGCGCTCGGCATCGCCGCGCCTCTGCTGCGGATCAACCGGCGCCGCGCGGCGCGTCTGGCGGAAGCGAAGCTGGCCGGACTCGAAGAACGCGCCGCCACGCTCGTGGGTCCTTCGGCCGGATCTCCCCTCGCTGAACTTGTCGCTGAAGAGGCCCTGCGTCACGCCGAAGCCGTTCCGCCGCGCGCATTGGTCGGCAACGGCGCCATCGCCGCCGCGGGCATCTCAGCCGCCGCGGCGATTGCCGTCCTCGTCTGGTTCACCGCCGCCGCGCCCGGCTCGCTCGGCTATGGCGCGCATCTGCTGTGGGCCGGCGCGCCGCCTGCCGGCCAGCAGGCGCTGTTCGAACTGACCGTGAAGCCCGGCGATGCGAAGGTGCGCCGCGGCGGGGATCAACTGATCGAGGCCGTCGCCGCCGGCTTCGACATGACCGGGCTCCGCATTCGCCTCCGGCGCCCCGGCGCCGCGCAGTGGGAGACGCTGTCGATGGAGCCGAGTCCCTCGGGCGGAGGCTTCGTCTTCCTGATCGCCGGCATCACGGAAGACGTCGAATACCAGGTCGACGCGCAGCGCATGCGGTCGCCCGTTTACCGGCTCCGCGTGGTGGATCTGCCGAAAATCGAAAAATTCCGCGTGCGCTACCGCTATCCCGCGTATCTGGGGCTGCCGGACAGGGAGGAAGACCCGGGCGGCGATGTCCGCGCCATCGAAAACACGCGCGCCCTGCTCGAAATCGAGACCGACAAGCCGCTTTCTGGCGGAGTGATTGTCCTCGACGACGGCACGCGCCTGCCACTGCAGTCCGAGGGCCGGATCGCGCGCGCGGAACTCGAGGTCAAGCGGGACGGCGCCTTCCATTTCGCGGCTCTGGATGGAGGAGCGCCGGTGCGCCTGAGCGAGGACTACTTCATTGAAGCGCAGCCGGAACGCGCGCCCGAAGTGCGTCTCACGCGTCCCGGGCGCGACGCCAAAGTCAGCCCCATCGAGGAAGTCACTGTGGAGGCCGAAGCCGCTGACGACTTCGGCCTGCAGGCGCTCGAAATCACGTACAGCGTCAACGGCGGCGAGCCGCGCACGATCCGGCTGCCCGTGCAGCGCGGCGCCAAAGAGGCCAGCGGACGCGCTGTCATCGCCCTGGAAGAGTTCAGGCTGCAGCCCGGCGACATCGTCGCTTTGTCCGCCACCGCCCGCGACGCGCGCGCGGCTGCCCAGACCGACATCTTCTTCCTGGAAGCCCAGCCCTTCGAGCGCGAATTCCAGCAGTCGCAGACCGTCGGCGGCATGAGCGGCATGGAGGGCGAAGGCGAGGACGCAAACGACATCGTCCAGCGCCAGAAGGAAATCATCTCGGCCACTTGGAACCAGATCCGCTCGCGCAAGGGCGCCGCGGAAACGCGCGAAGATGCTGCGTTCCTGTCCGGCATGCAGCAGAAGCTGGCCGAGCAGGCGCAGTCGCTGTCGCAGCGCATGCGCAGCCGCCAGCTTGCCGGCACGAACGAAGAGTTCCAGAAGTTCTCGCAGGAGATGAGCAGCGCATCGAAGGCCATGCAGGACGCCGCCGCGCGGCTGCGCAACCTGCAATGGCGCGAAGCCCTGAGCCCCGAGCAACGCGCACTCCAGCATCTGCTCCGCGCCGAAAGCATCTTCCGCCAGATCCAGGTCGCCTTCGGCCAGCAGGGCGGCGGCGGCGGGCGGGGCGGCGGCCAGATGCGCGATCTGGAAAGCCTCTTCGAGCTCGAGCTGGACCTCGAGAAAAACCAGTACGAGACCGTGCAGAGCGCCTCCGGCGCCGCCAGCCGCGAGCGCCAGATCGACGAAGCCCTGAAGAAGCTGGAAGAGCTGGCCCGCCGCCAGCAGCAGCAGGCCGAGCAGCAGCGCCGCAACGAGCAGAGCTTCCAGCAGCGCTGGCAGCAGGAGATGCTGCGCCGCGAAGCCGAGGAACTCCGCCGGCAACTGGCCGAGCTCCAGCGCAACCAGCGCAATCAGAGCGGACAGAGCGGCCAGGAACAGCAGAGCCAGCAGGGCGGCCAGAGCTCGCAGGGCGCCTCCGGCAGTTCGTCCGGCTCGCAGGGCCAGCAGCGGGCGGGCGGACCGCAGAGCGAACGGCTCAGCCGCGCCCAGCAGCAGATCGAGCGGGCGCTCGAGGACATGCGCCGCGCCCAGTCGGCGCAGGGCGGCGAAGCGCAGGAAAACGCGCGCCGCGCGGCCGAGCGGATGTCCCAGGCTCTGGACGAGCTCGGCTCGCTGCGCCGCCAGCAGACCGGCGACCGCATGGAGTCGCTCAGCCGCCGCGCGTCGGAGCTCGCCGAGCGCCAGCGCCGTTACGAAGAACAGGTCCGCAGGCTCTTCCCGCCGCAGCAGGCAGGAGCGCAGCAGCCCGGCCAGCCCGCCGCGCCCGCGTCCGAGTCCGAAAAACTCGGGCGTGAAAAAGAGGCCATGCAGCGCGAGTATCAGCGGCTGGAACAGGACCTGCGCGAGGCGGCCCGCGCGCTCGATTCCAGCCAGCGCGGCGCGGCGCAGAGGCTGCGCGAGGCCCTGGGCGAAGCGCAGCAGAACGAGCTCGGACTCCGCATGCGGCTGGGCGCCGAGTGGATGCGCCGCGGCCTCGGGCCCTACCTCGCTCCGCGCGAGCGCGTGGTGACCGAGGCTCTCGACCGGCTGCGCGACCAGGTGGAGCAGGCGCGCCAGCTCGCCGGGCGCGAAGGGGGCGGGCAGCAGCGCGAGCAGGTCGAGCGCGCGCTCGGCCAGCTGGAGAACCTCCGCGAACAGCTCCAGCGCCAGGCCCGCGCAGGCCGGCAGCAGGGACAGAAGGGCGGCGAAGGCCGCCCGCAGGGGCAGGGTCAGGAACGCAACAACGGCCGGCAGCAGGGACAGCAGGGCAATGAAGGCGGCCAGCCGGGCCGCGGCCAGGATCCCAACGGCCAGCCCGGCCAGGGACAGCAGCGCGCCTCCAGCCAGCAGGAGGGCGACGGCCGAGGCGGGCAGCGCGCAGGCGAACGGATGCCCGGCGAAAGCCGGCAGGGAGACCGCCGTCAGACCGGCGGCGACACGTCCTTCTGGCGCGGCGACTACAGCGCGCTGAACGACGGCTCGCTGCAGCCGGACTGGAGCCGCAGCGGCGATGGAGGCCGCGGCGCATGGAATGAAGCGATGCGCCAGCTCCGCCAGCTGCGCGAAGAAGCCGCAGTCAGCGACGAAACGCAGGCCGAGATCGAACAGCTCCTGCGCCGGATGCAGCAGCTGGACCCGGCGCGCTTCGGCTCCCCGCTGCTTTCCTCGCGGATCGAGAACGAGTTCCTGCCGCAGCTGGAACAGGTGGAACTCCGCCTCCGCAAGGAACTTTCAGAACAAAGCGGAGCGCCGCGCGCGGCGCCATCGGCCAAGGCTCCGCCGGGATACGCGGAAGCCGTGGCGGAGTATTTCCGCCGCCTCAGCCGCGGACGCTGAAGCGCGGCTCGGGCGCGCCATTCCGGCAGATCCGCGACGGTCCGCTCTTGCCGGTTCCGTCTGTCACCGGGGTTCGTGTACAGTGAGACAGAACGCGACGGGGATTGCGAACCATGCCCGGCAAACCGTTCTACAAGGGCGTCTATTGCCTCGAATGCGAGTGGCTAGGCTATCCGCGCCTCCAGTACGGCATCCAGCACCTCCTGCGGCTGATCGACCAGTTGAGCCCGCCCCGGTATGATCATTTTCACTACGATGTCTCCACGGCGGAAGAATTCTGGTTTCTGCTGCGGCGGTGGACGCAGAAAAGGTTCAACAGCCACCCCATTCTGTACCTGGCATTTCATGGAAAACCGGGCGCTATTCATCTGCGCAGCGGCGCGCGGTCTCCTGTCGTGACGCTGGACGAGATCAGAGATGAACTGGCCGGGCGCTGCAACGGCAGGGTCATCTTCTTCGGGAGCTGCGAGACGATGTACAACCGGCCGTGGGAGCGCAGGAAGTTTCTGGAAACGACGCAGGCTTTGGCCATTTGCGGTTACAAGAGGGAGATTCCCTGGATGCTTTCCGCCGCCATGGATCTCATCGTGCTGTCGGCCATGCAGGAGCACGCATTCGACCTTCAGGGCATCAGGGCCATCGCCAAGCGAATCAAAGAGCGCTCCCGCGGCCTCCAGCGCGCGCTCGGCTTCCGTATCTATACCCGCCAGGGCGAGGCGTGACAGCTCCCGCGACCGGGGACCGCTTCTGATCGAGACTTCGCGAAGCGCCAGCGGCGCGCGGCGAGGCTGCAGTCAGGCGGCGAGGAGGCCGCGGAGGTTCCAGCCGCAGATGACGCTGGCTTCGAACTTGTTGCCGGCAGGTCCCTGCCAGTGGGTTTCGAGGCTGACTGCGCCCTTGTAGCCGTCGCGCAGCAGCGCGGCGATCTGGCCTTTCCAGTCGACGTGGCGGGTGCCGAGCGGACCCCAGACGGGCTTGTGGCCGTCCATGGCGCAGTCCTTGGCGTGGACGTGGGCGATGCGGTCCTTCGGGAGCAGGCTGTAGCCGTACGGGTAGGGCTCCTCGCCGGCGACGAGCGCGTTGGCAGGGTCCCAGACGAGCTTCACGTGCGAGTGCGGCATGGCGGCGAGGAACTTCGCCGCTTCCGCGGCGGTGCCGATGTTGCAGGCGTGCTCGTTTTCGATGCCGCAGATGATGTCATGCGCCTTGAACTGATCGGCGATTTTCTCGATGGCGCGGCAGGCGGGCTCGAAGCAGCGGTCGGGGTCGACGGTGCGCCAGAAAGAGAAGACACGGACGAGACGCGCACCGGTGAGCTCGCACAGCTGGATGGCGCGTTCGACGAGGCGGGGCTGATCGTCCATGGTGAAGGTGGCGCCGAAGATGTCCTGCTGGAAGCGGGAGTCGACTTCCCCGCCCTCGGGCAGCGTGCACTTGAGGATCGGGGAGGAGAGGCCGAGGACGCGGATGCCTTTGGCCTGGAGCACTTCCATGGCGCGGCGGACTTCGTCGTCAGTGAGGTTCATGATGTTCTTGCCCCAGACGACGCGCAGTTCGCAGGCGGTCATGCCGATGGCTGCC
This sequence comes from Bryobacteraceae bacterium, assembly GCA_026002875.1. Lineage (NCBI taxonomy): Bacteria > Pseudomonadati > Acidobacteriota > Terriglobia > Bryobacterales > Bryobacteraceae > Bryobacteraceae bacterium. The sequence goes on along the minus strand of BPGE01000001.1, from coordinate 1,653,212 downwards.
ATGGCGGTGGCGGCGGGGTTCAGATCAGGGGAAAACTCGTCGGTGATGGCGGCGAGCTCGAGCTTGGGAATCATGATGCCGGGTGTTCCTCGATGACGTGATACCGGCCCGGCGCAACGCCGGTGAGGCGCTGTCGGGCCCCTCCCGGCCATTCTATTTCAACGGAGCGGATGACCGTGTCGCGGCCGAGGCCGAAGTGGACGATGAGGTCGGACGCCGAGCAGTAGCTGGAGCCGGACTTGACCATGGCCCACTGTTTTCCCGACGGCGTTTCGATGCGGACGACGGCGCCGATGGCGCTGCGGTTCGAGCGGCGCCCGGAGAGACGGAAGCCGACCCAGTGGTGATCGCGCGGCGGGGCGTCATTGCGGTAGAGCACGGCGGGACCGTGATTGGAGGTGAGGAGGATGTCGAGGTCGCCGTCGTTGTCGAAGTCGGCCCAGGCGGCGCCGCGGGCGACGAGAGGCTTCTGGAGATCGGGGCCAAGCTTCGTGGTGACGTCTTCGAAGCGGCCTTTGCCGAGGTTGCGGAACAGCAGCGGGGGCTGGGCGTACGTGACCTTGGGCTGGACGCGCTCGATTTCCTCTTCGATATGGCCGTTGGCGGCGAACAGATCGAGCCAGCCGTCAAGGTCGTAATCGAAGAAGAAGACGCCGAAGGCGAGGCGGAGGAGCGAGGCGCGGCCGACGGTGGAGCGCGGGGCTTCATCGACAAAGAGACCGTTGCCCTCGTTGCGGTAGAGGCCGAGCATCTGGTTGGAGAAGTTTCCGATGAGGAGATGGGCTCGGCCGGAGCGGTCGTAGTCGCCGGAGTCGACGCCCATGGCGCCGCGGGCCACGCCGTCTTCGCCGAAGGCGACGCCGGCGGCAACGCCCTCTTCAACGAAGCGGCCGTTTTTCAGGTTGCGGTAGAGCTTGTTGGGCTGCGTGTCGTTGGCGACCAGAAGATCGGGCCAGCCGTCGTTGTTGACGTCGAGCAGGGCGACGCCGAGAGACTTCGACGCGGGGTCGTAGAGGCCGGCCTCTTTCGTGACGTCGGCGAATCGGCCGTTGCCAAGATTGCGGAAGAGGCGGGAGCTGACGCCGCGGTAAGACTCGGGCGTGCAGTAGCTCTTGTTGACGCCGTCGAGGGAGCAGAACAGATCGGTCTGCGGCGTCCACTGGACGTAATTGGCGACGAAGAGATCGAGGCGTCCGTCGAGGTCGTAATCGAAGAAGGCGGCGGACGTGCCGAAGGACGTGTTGGCGATGCTGGCGGCGGCGGTGACGTCGCGGAAGCGGAGATTGCCTTCGTTGCGGAGAAGCCTGTCGCCGCTGAGGGCGGTGAGGTAGAGGTCGGGGCGCCCGTCGTTGTCGTAATCGCCGACGGCGGCGCCCATGGGCCAGCGGGGCAGGCGCGGGATGCCGCTCGAGGCGGTGACATCGGTGAATGTGCCGTCGCGGTTGTTGCGGTAGAGCACCGGCTGCGGGTTCATGAGCAGGATGTCCGGCCAGCCGTCGCCGTCGAGGTCGGCAAAGGCGCAGCCGGCGCCCATGGTTTCCGGCAGGAACTTTTTGCCCGATTTCTGGGCGTCGTGGCGGAAAACAATTCCGGCCTGTTTTGTCACATCAGTGAAGCGCGGCGCCGGAGGAGCGGGCGCGGCGAGCGCGAGGGCCGCGAGGGCGGCGGCGAGGCGGATCACCGGCGGCCTCCCGGCAGAAGGGCGGATTCGTGCTCGTGGATCATCTGCCGCTCGTTGTTGTCCTCGGGGCTGAGCATGCGGACTTTGGCGGTGAGAGCCTGGGCGGATTCGTCAGCCTTGAAGCGGCGGAAAAGGAGCTCGTGGCGGCGGGCGTTTTCCGCGTCGCCGAGGCCGCGGTAAGCGAGCATCAGGTTGTAGTGCGCCTGGACGTCCTCGGTGTCGACCTCGAGGACGCGGCGGAGAGCTGCAACGGCGCCCTGGAAGTCGCGCTTCAGAAACAGAATGCGGCCGATCTGATTCTGAACGACGCGGTCGCGGGGATAGCGCTTTTCGACTTCGCGAAGCGAGGCGAGTGCAGCATCGTAGTCGCCGTCGGCTTTCTCAGCCATGGCTTTGAAGAACCAGACGCGGCCGAGGGAGGAGTCGAGTTTGAGAGCTTTCTCGATGTACAGTTTTGCCCGGTCGATTTCACCCTCCTGGATGAGGGCGCGGGCGACGTTGAGCCAACCGTCAGCGTAATCAGGGCGCGCTTCGGTGACACGGAGGAAGCCGAACTCGGCTGCCTTGAGATCGCCCTGGAGGAGGTGGCCGATGCCCCAGTCGTTCCAGCGCTCCCAGTGGCGGCGGTCCGTGGAGTGGCGCCAATCGGTTCTGGTTCCGGGCGGGGCGACAGGCAGGGTGACGCTGGAGCGGGCGAGGGTGACGATCGGAACTTCGGGGATTCTGACGCCCTGGGCGGGCTCGTACTCGCGGGAGTCGTAATGGAGGCTGACGAGCCCGGCTTTCTGGCCGGGTTTGGGCTTCAGAGCGTAGGAAAACTCGGTGTAGTATTTGGAAAATTTCCGGTAATTGAGACGGGCGTTGAAGGTGACCGGGCCGCGGACATTTTTGGGGATCTGGACGCGGTAATGGACGGTGTCGGCGGCGCCGGGAGGGATGAGGCGGACGTAGAGGACGCTGCGAGCCTGCCAGGCGTTGCGCTTGTTGATGGGGTTGCCATCGCCGTCGAGCATGTAAGAGCGGTAGAAGTGGGCGCCGGGGTCGATGCTGCCGTCCTGCTCGACCCTGCCGGAATGAAAGAACGGTTTTCCATCCGCGTCGAGCCCTTCGAGCTCGAGCCAGACATCGAAGGCGTCGACCGTGCCGCCGGGGAAAAAGTGGCCGATTTTCCGGGTGCGGACGACGACATCGAGGCGGATGGACGAGCCGGGTTCGAGCTGCGGCTGGATTTCGTCGAGCGGGGCGGCGATTTTCGAGACTTCTCGCAGCAGGACCGAGGAGGAGGCGCGTTCCGCTTCTTCGCCGACGGCGAAAGTGGTCATCAGCTGCGGCTCTGCGGCGGCGCGGCGGACCATGGCGGGACCGTGGCTCGAATCCGCGGGGCTTGCAGCGAAGATGTCGACCGTGACGAAGCCAGACTGGAGAAAGCCGCGGACGGCAGCCATCTGCGTTTCGTCGCCGTTGGCGGCGGGCACGGCGGTGTTGGCGGCGGCGAAGCGGTGATCGTGCACCTTGCCGTTGCGGGCAGCCGGGTCTCTGGAGGGGACCAGCGGCATATGGCAATCGGCGCAGTTCATGGATTTTTCGGGGTAGTAGAAGCTGCGCGCGCCCTGGCCGCTGACGCCGGAGGCCTGCCAGTTGTCGTACTCGTTGAAGCCGCGGAGCCAGCGGTAGTTGTTGACGGGGACGTCAAGGTGGACCTTGTGGCAGGCGGAGCAGAACTCGGAAGTGCGCATGAAGGGCTTCATGAACGTGCGCGAGTGCGGGGAAGGCTCGACTTTGACGAAGAGGTCGTGGGCGTTGCGCAGGAACGGGTTGGAGCTGGCGGCGATGGTGTGCAGTTTGGGGTACTCGAGAGTGAAACCGCCGTTGCCTGCGGTGGAGTCGACGTGGACGATGGAGTGGCAGGAGACGCAGCCGAGGCCGGCGTGGGCCTCGGGGGTGTCGAGCTGTTCGGCGATGGGCCGCTCGAACATGCCGGAGAAGAGCATGGCGTGGTCGTGGCAGCCGGCGCACCACTTGGAACCGCGGGTGCCGCTGATCTCCTGCATGTGTTCGATGGAGCGGGCGTAGAAGCGGTTGTTGAAGCTCGACCAGCGGTGCATGGAGGACTGCCACTGGCGGTAAATCTCCTCGTGGCAGTCGCCGCAGCGCTTCGAGTCCATGAAGTAGGAAGAGGGCATGAGGCCGCCGGTGGTGGTTCTGGCGGCGGAAGGCCAGAAGGGTCCCGTGGGGCCTGCGCCTTCTTCCTCCATGGAGAGAGGGACAGTGAGCGGGTTGCGGATCTGTTTTTCGCCGCGCGGCCAGGCGAGGCGGATGGAGAGGGGGAACAGCACGACGGCGGCGACCACGGCCGCGGTCCAGCGGATCCAGCCTTTCGACAGTTGTTTTCTCATGTTGCCCAGCGGTCCGAATTGCCCAGAAATCAGCCCCGGTGACGGTCAGCGCAGCGCGCGGAGGACGCGCATGGCCGGCCGCGTGTTGTACTTTTCCATCCACTCGCGGTGAGCGGGAGTGGACGGGAACGACTCGTTGCCGCCGTACGGATAACCGCTCATGCCGTGGAACGGGAGCGGCTCGACGGATTGAGAGAAAGCGGTATTGGCGTCCCGGTCTTTGGCCCAGCCGTCGACCTTGAGGAGCCAGTCGCGCTGCCAGCCCCGCGGCAGCGGGGGCAGCGAGCGCGCGTCGAATTCGAGTTTCAGCTCGTCGCCCGAGCCCATGATGACCATGCGGTCGTCAATGGCGGTGATCAGCTCCAGCACGTCGCCGAAGCGCGTATACCGGCCGGGCGTGGGATTCCAAGGAGCGCGCAGGGAGACGGGTTCGTAGAAGAACTGCTCCGGCTGGCGGCGCAGCGGGTGGACGATGTGCTTCGAGAAGCCGCGGAAGCCGAGATCCGCCGCGAGCGGGCGGGCGGCGGCGAGACGGGCGGGAGGCGCGGCGGAGTCCTCGATGAGAAACGCTTCGTCCCAGTAGAGAGCGAGATTGGTCACGATGCGGAGCTGGCGGCTGCGTCCGGGGAACTTGCCCGTGAGATCGACGGCGATGGTCTTGGGCTTGCCGGCGGGCATGCCCATGTCTTCGAGGATGGTGACCCACTCGCCGCTGTCGGTCCTGGCCTGAAGGCTGGGCGGGAGGAGGCCTTCCGGCGTGGACTGGGCCTGCTGGAGGAAGGTGGAGCCGTCAGCCCAGTCGACCCAGCCGTTGAGGACAAGGACGGCGCGGTTGGAGGGGGCAGCCTGGCCGAAATCGAGTTCGATGGAGTGCTTGCGGGCGACGCCGCGGAAGTCGCGCTCGAAGCTGTCGATGTAGCGGCGGTCGCGCCGGAGGAGGCGTTCGGTGACGTCGGCGCGGCCGTTCAGCAGGGCGCGCTGCGGGTAGACGCGGCGGGTGGCGCCGAAGAGGCGGAACTCGGGATACGGGGGCGACTTCCACTTGTCATTGGTGAAGATCTCGACTTCGGCGGGGTGATCGACAGCGATGAGCTCGATCTGGTCGAGGTAGCTGACTTCAGCCAGTTCCTCGGTGATGCGGACCTGGAGGCGGCCATCGAGAGGCTGGAGGCGGCGGCCATCGATCCAGACGTATTCATCGTGGTCGACGGGGAAATACTGGCCGTCGCCGGCGGAGGCGCCGAGCGGGGCGACGCCGAGGACGTCGGTGATGTACTCGAAGCCGCGGCCGTTCCAGGTCCAGATCATGGGGCAGGAGCCGGAGAGGCGCTGGGCTTCCTGGAATTTGAGCGTGGCGCCGGCCGACTGTTTGACCTCGTTCTGGATGAGGCCGTTGGGCCAGGTGATGCGGACGGTGTCGATGCTCGATATGTCGCGGAGGCCGAACAGCAGGGGCACGCCGCGGTAGAGCTGCTTCTGGTAGAACGGACCGGCCTTGATTTCGACTTCGGAGTTGTAGGCGAGCTTGAGGTTCTTGACGCCGGTGATGTGGACGCGGGACCAGCGGTGCGGCGTTTTTGTTTCATTGCGGAGAAGGTGGATGCGGCCTTCGGCGTCGACGGCGGCGAGGTCGGCGAGGCCATCGCCGTCGAAATCGGCGGCGGCCCATGCCAGTGCTTTTGCGGGCAGTCCGCCGGCCGTACGGGGCTGCTCGAAGACGCCTTTGCCAGCGTTGCGGCGGACGCTGCCGTCCGATACCACGTCCAGAACGCCGCGGTTCTCGGCGTCGATCAATGCGGCGGGGCCTTCGGCGGGCCACGAGGCGGCCTCGAGGCGGCCGTTGCGGTTGAGGGCGGCGCCGCCGCGCCAGACGAGATCGAAGGAGGAGTCGTTGTCGAGATCGGCGACCGTGAGACCGCGGGCGCCGGCGGTCACGGCGGACAGCTCGACGGCATCGAAGAAGCCGCCGAGGCGGTCGCGGTAGAGCATGGCGGGCCGGCCTTCGTAGCTGACGATCAGGTCGTGGGACTTGGTGTCCGGGATCATCCGCGTGACGACGGCTTCTATGGCCTTGCCGGAGATGAAAGGAATGTCGTCGGTGCGGTCGGCAAATCCCTGCGGCAGCTGGTTGCGCAGGAGGACGGTTTTTTCGCCGAACAGGATCAGATCCTGGTCGTAATCATGGTCGTAATCAACCCAGACGGCGAATTCAAAGCGGCCCTGGGGGAGCTGGAATTTCGCGATTTCGTAGCCTTTGGGCGTGTTGTGCAGGATGACGGGACCCTGAGCGGAGAGGACGCAGAGGTCCGGGCGGCCGTCGTTGTCGAAATCGCCTTCGAACGCGCCGTGGACATCCTTCAGCTGCGCGAAGACGGGTTGCGCCAGAGGCTGCGCCCCGCGGCGGAAAAGCTGAAGACCGGCGGAGGAAACGGCAAGCAGGTCTGCCTGGCCTGAGCCGTCGTAATCGAGCACGATGAAACGCGGATTGGCGCCGGCTTTGCCGGGCAACGGCTGGGAGGCGAAACGGATTTCGGCCGGAGGCGCGTCGGGCGGAGCGGGCTGGACGATTTCATAGATCTCGGAATAGAGGCTCCATTCAACGTCCTCATTTCCTGTGCCCGCTTCCTCGTGGCGGCGCTTCAGATCCTGGAATTTCGCCAGTTTTTCCCTGGCCTTTTCCTGGTCTCCGCGCTGGCGGTAGTAGTTGAAAAGCTGGAAATGAGGCGCGGCGAAGTTGGGATCGAGCTGCGCGGCGAGCTCGAATTTGGCGTTGGCATCGTCGATGCGGCCTTCGGCCTTGTAGAGGACGCCGAGGTTGTAGTGGGTGATGGGTTCATCGGGAACGAGGCGGGCCATCTGTTCGAGCTGGGCGATGGCCTTCAGAGGCTCGCCCATGCGCTTGTATTCGATGCCGAGGTTGAACCACGTGTGGGGAATGGAGGGGTCTTTTTTCTGGACTTCTTCCAGGATGTGCACGCCATCGGCGACTTTGCCGGCGCGGAGGAGGGCCAGGCCGTAGTTGAGCTGGTCGATGAGAGAGCCGGGGTTCATCTCCACGACCAACCGGAACTGTTCGACCGCTTCATTCTGGGTGGTGGGGTTTTCGTAATAGGCTTTGCCGAGGGTGCGGAGGCGCTGAAGGCGCTCTTCGCGCTGTTCGGAGCCCGCCTGGGCGAAACTCAGGATGACAGCGGCAAGAAAGGCGGAGAGAGCCGCGGCGGCGGCAAGACCCCTGTTTGTCATCTTGACCATTTCGTCACAGGGCCGGCCGATGCGTCAATAACACAAACCTATTACGGGGGCGAAGAAGGCTGTATCCAGAGCGGGCGCGGATGCGTCATATTTGATGCAGGCGTTGGAGTTCGCCGTGAACCGCCCGCTGGCCGGGCAGATGACTCCTACCTGGAACCGGGCAGCCGGATGAAGCCGGCGCGGGAGGCCAGCCTGAAAGGAAGGAGAGATGGGCGGCACGGCGCCATTCAACGAAAGCCAGCAGAGGCGGATCCTGGCCAACGCCGAATACGCGGACAAGCTGCTGGCGGATATCGAGAACATTCTGATGGGCGCGGAGGCGGGACGTCTGTTCCGCCGCCATCACCCGGATGTGACGCCGCAACAGGCGCGGCTGGTGCGGTCGTCGATCGCGCAGTTCCGGCGGCAGCTGGGGCGGTTCCTGGAGGCGGCGCAGGTGGACGGCGCCGGGGGGCGTCCGCGGTTCGGGGCGCTGCACTCGATTCTGGTGACGCTGGCGTTTGTGCGGATCGCGGTGCAGGAGATGGCGCCAGAGCATCTGCGGGGCTATGGCGGGCTGGCGCCGGAGGCGGAAGAGGCGCTGCGGGGAGTAACGAACCAGCTTGAGTCGCTGGTGGCGACGCTGGAATCGGAATTGCGGAGCGGAACCGGCGCGGATCTCGAGGAACGGCTGGCGCGGTTCGGGGCGGGCAGCGACACGGCGGGGCTGTTGCGGACGCTCGAGAAGGTGATCCGGGAGGAGGATCTGACGGAGTTCCGTCCGGCGCTGCAACGGCTGGTGGAAAAGCTGGAGGCGCCAACGTTCGAGCTGGCGGTGTTCGGACGGGTGAGCAGCGGCAAGTCGTCGCTGCTGAACCGGCTGCTGGGGATGGACGTGCTGCCTGTGGGAGTGACGCCCGTGACGGCGGTGCCGGTGCGGATTCAATATGGGGAAGAAGCCGGGATGACGGTCTACTTCGCCGGCGGGCGGGTGGAGCGGCTGGGCGTGGAACAGTTGCCGCTGTTCGCCACAGAGGAGCTGAATCCGGCGAACCAGCGGGAAGTGCTGCGGCTGGTGGTGAGGGTGCCGAGCCCGATTCTGTCCGACGGCCTGGTGTTCGTGGATACGCCTGGGCTGGGCTCGCTGGCAACATCGGGAGCGGCGGAGACGCTGGCGTATCTGCCGCGGTGCGACCTGGGACTGCTGCTGGTGACGGCGGTGACGCCGATGAACGAAGAAGACCTGGCGACGCTGGATCTGCTGGAGCGGGCGAGCACGCCGTCGATGGTGCTGCTGAGCAAGGCGGATCTGCTGAACGAGAGGGACCTGGAACGGGCGCGCGTGTATACGGCCGGGGTGCTGGCGCGGGAACTGGGACGCGAAGTGCCGGTGGCGGCGGTGAGCGTGGAAGAGGCGCATGCGGGGCTGCTGGAAGAGTGGCAGAGGACGATGCTGCGGCCGGTGCTGGAGCGGCACCGGGAGCTGGCGGCGGAGTCGCTCGAGAGGAAGGCGCGCGCGTTGCGGGCATCGGTGGCGGCGGCGCTGCGCGGGCGTCTGGACGGAGGGCGGGGGCGGATTCCGCGGGCGGAACTGGAGCGAATCGAAGGAGCGCTGCGGCGGGCGGCGGCGAGTCTCGAATCATCGAGACGCGAGGGGATGGAGATGGTGGACGCGCTGCGCGCACAGGGCCGGAGAGTGCTGGAGCTGGCCGCGGAGCGGATCGCGAAGAAGCGCCTGTGGGGCGACAGGGCCGCCTGCGGGGGAGAGTTGCGCACGGCGGCGCTGGAAGTCTGCAGCGCGGCGGGAGAGGAGATCCACCATCACCTGAAACAATTGTGCGCCGTTTTGGCGGCGGCGGTGGACATGGCGCGTCACGTGATGCGGCCCGGCGCGGAAGCGGAAGGACAGGGTCTCGAGTGCACGGAAGTGGGGGCGTTGCCGGTTCCGGGGCTGGACATGCTGCCGGAGGAAGTGCGGCTGCCGAAGCTGGCGGGACTGCCGGGCGCAGGGAGCCGGATTGCGGCAGCGGGGCTGGAGCGGCGGGCGGGAGGCGCGGTGTGGAAGACGCTGGAAGCGTACTCGCGGAGCCTCGAAGCGTGGATGCTGCGGCAGCTGGAGGCGCTGCAGGAGCGGTTCGACGCCGAGGCCGGCGTGTTCCGCGCGGAGATCGCGCGGCTGCTTTCCGCGGGCGAGGTGGAGGCGGAGCATCAGGCGCGGCTGGAGCAATGGCTGGAAGAGCTGGAGCGTGCGGAAGAGGCCCTGAGGACGCCGCCCGGCGGAGTAGCCGCTACGCCAGTCGGGTGAGAGTATCGATCCAGAGAGGCGCGAACATGAGCCGGCCGCCATGCCAATATTGCGGCTGGGCGGCGAGGCGGCAGAGGGTGACGATGCGGCCGGGGTTGCCGCCGGCGGCCTCGAGGGTGCGCAGGCGGAATTCGGCGGGCGAATCGTGGAGGGCGAGGCCGAAGGCGTGGATGGCGTGCTCGAGAAGCGCCGCGGATTCGGCGTGGCTGAGCGGGGCAAGAAGGAGCTCTTCACGCGGATCGTAAAGAAGACGGGCGAGGGCGCCGAGCCGGGCGCGGTTTTCCACGGCGGCGACGAGGCCGCAGCGGGGGATCCACAAGACGCGCTGGAAGAACCGGTAGAGGAGGGCGCTGGCGGGCGGAGGATCGTCGAGCCAGATCCAGCGGGGGCGGGACTGGAGGGCGGCGAGGACTCTGGCCTGGAGGACCTGGCTGGCGAGGCGGCGAACAGAAACGGGCGAAGATGTTTCCGGGCAAAGCAATGGCAGCAGTTGCCGGAAGAGTTCCTGCGGGGGGCCGTGCGTGGAGACCCGGACTGGCTCGACGCCGGAAGCGGCGGCGGCTTCGGCGATGAGGCGGGACTTGCCGATGCCGCGGGGTCCGAGAACCAGGACGCGGTTGCCGGATGCGAACAGAGCCTGAAGACGGCGGAGTTCGCGCTGCCTTCCGACGAGCGGAAGCAGCGGAGAGGCGCCGCAGCCGTGGCTACCGGCCGGAAGGCTCGCCGGATTGGGACTTTTTCTGGACACGGATCACTTCGACCGGGGAAACGGCGATGAGGCCGGTGTCGATCATCGGTTCAATCCCGGAAATGAGGCGTTCGATGGCTTCAGCGGAATCGACCACGGCGATGAGAATGGGCTCGTCGGCGCGGGCGAGGTGGTGCCGGTGCAGCATGGCGGTCTCGCCGTAGCCCTCGAGTCCGCGGAAGACGGTGGCGCCGGCGATTTTGAGCTCGCGGCAGCGGGCGACGATGGCTTCGTACAGGGGCTTGCCCTGCCAGCGGTCGCCGGCGGAGATGTGGATGCGGAGGAGCTTAGCTGGTTGGGCCGCCTGCATGGGACTGCTCCGTGCTGACGCCTCCGCGGAGGAGGCGGACCATATCGACGTCGGAGATGACGATGAGGCCGTCGTCGAGCATCTGTTCGATGGCTTCGACTGCCTGGGCGATTTTGTCGGGCTCGTCAATGACGGAGATCATGACGGGCAGGTCGCGCGTCGGGTGGAAGAAGCTGCCCTTGTGTTCGTGGCCCTTGGCGCCGTAGCCGAGAATGCCGCGGTAGACGGTGGCGCCAGCGATTTCAAGCATGCGGAGCTTCTTGACGATGGCGTCGTAGAGGGGCTCGCCGTGCCAGCGGTCGGCCTCGCCAAGGAAGACGCGGAGGAGCCGGGCGGGAGCCTGTTTTTTCAGGTGCGGGAGTTTCGGCTCGGGCTTGGGGGTCCTGCGGGCGGCCTTGACGACGAACGTGTCGTGGACTTCGATGAGGCCGTCGGTGACCATGTCGTAGAGGGTGGGGAGCAGTTCCTCCACCTTTTCAGGAGTCTCGACAAATTCAATGCGGAGAGGGAGGTGCTGGGAGAGCACCTCGATCTTCGGCGTGTGCAACGTCTGGCTGGCGCCAAAGCCTGCGTAGGCGCGGGTGGAAGTGGCGCCGGAGACGCCATGGTTGAGCAGGTAGGTCATGATGGCGTCGTGCAGGGCGGTGGCGTGGTGCTGCGTGTCTTCGTTGATGTAGATGATGACTTTCTTGGCAGGGCCGCGTTTCAGCATGGGGCCTCCTGGGGGGATGGCAATCCTTGACTAGACATCCAATTCTCCTTCCGGCTCTCCGTAAGCGGACTCGCGGAGGCGGCGTTCTTCTTCCGGCAGCAGATGAACGGGGAGGTAGCGCGCGTTGGCAATGGCCGTTGGGATGACGGCGCTGCCGATGACAGCGGCTACAAGATGCGAGTACTGGTTCTGGTCGATGACGCCGTGGTTGAGGCCGAACAGCGCGGAGATGGTGCCGAAGGTGAGTCCGGTGGACATCATGAGGGAATAATATGTTCCTTCCTTGCGTTCGTAGCCGAAGGCGCGGACGACAGGGAGGAGTCCGGCGAGCTTGGACGCCATTTTCGCGCCGAACAGGGCGAAGAAGACGAGCGGCGCGCCGAGCAGGGCGGGAATGGAGACGAAGCTGCCGGCGCGGATGAAGTAGAAGGGCGTGAGCAGGCCGAAGGTGAGGGTGCAGAGGCGGCGGACGAGGAAATGGTCGCGTCCGACAGTGCCGGCCAGCATCATGCCGATCAGGTAGGCGGGGAGCACGGCCTCGCTGCCGGCCCAGGCGGCGACACCGCCCATGCCGAACAGGAGGAAGAGAAGGTATTTGGTTTCCATCTCCGAGACGCGGCCGCCATAGCGGTCGAAGAACCAGCGTGTGAGGAATGGCAGCGCGAACAGAACCACGGCGCAGAGGGCGGCGAAGACGAGCGTCTTCCAGGTGAACGGGGCGAAGATGAAGCCGAGCGCGAGGACAGTGCCGAGATCGTTGACGAAGCAGGCGGCGAGGATGGCCTTGCCGTATTCGGTGCGGTTGAAGCCGAGCTCGAGCATGACGGCGTAAACAACCGCGACGGAGGTGGTGGAGAGCGCGACGCCGGCGAGCCAGGAGGGCATCCAGCCCCAGCCCAGCAGATAGTGCGCGATGAGCGCGGCGCCAAAGAAAGGCGCGAGGAAGCCGGCGAGGCCGACGCCGAGGGCTTCGCGCCACTTCATGCGGAAGACTTCCGGGTCGAGTTCGGCTCCGGCGAGAAAGGTGAGCACGACGGCGCCGGTGCCGGCGAGAAACGTTACCCAGCCTGCCTTTGCGCCCAGCGCTTCGCGCCCGAGCAGCATGCCAATGACGAGCTGCGCCACGGTGCCGACGACGATCTCGGAAAGCGCGGTGGAGATGCCGGTCCAATGCGCGGCAAGCACGGCGATGAGAGCCAGCAGCAGCCACAGCGCTGCGACGAACCATACCTGTTCCATCGGGCGGTTCCTTGCGTCAGATTGTCCTGGGTGGCTGCCGGGCCGGCCAACGACCCCGCAGTCCACCTGCTGCAGGAGTCATTGGCCGTTGTTGGCAACGGCGGGAAGCGGACTCCACCGCTTTCAACTGTACGTCTCGATCCTACGGCGCGCGCGCGGCGGTGTCAACGGTCCCGAACAGATGAGGACGGACGTGTTTTTTCGACCAGGCGGAGGACGGAAGAGTCGGTTCCAAGCGAAGGGATGTCGCCGAGTGCGACCCAACGGACATCGCGCGACTCCGGGCTGACGACAGGCTGCTGCGACAGCGGCGCTTCGGCGAGGAAGCGGATGTCGTAGTGGACGTGGGCGGGCTCCGCGCCGCGCGCGGGGATGTCGTGAGCATCGACGTCGAACACGGCTCTTGCGACCGGGCGGGCTTCGATGCCGGTTTCTTCGAGAACTTCGCGCAGGGCGGTGGCGAGCACATCCGGGCTGCCGTCGCAATGGCCGCCGGGCTGAAGCCAGCGGTCGAGGCGGCGGTGGTGGACGAGCAGGGCGTGGGTGCGCTCGGGATTGACGACCCAGGCCGAGCCGGTGACGTGGCCGATCAGCAGGGACCGCTCAAAGCAGTCTTCGTGGGCTTCGACAAAGGCGATGATGCGGGCGAGCATGGCGGCTTCGCGGGCGTCCCAGGGCGTGTGGGCGCGAAGCAGAGCGAGGAGGTCCGTGCGTCCGGTCACCGGTAAAGCCTCACGTTGTCGAGTTCGAGGAGGGCCTTGCGGCCGGCCGGTCGCGCAATGACAAATTCAAGCGAAATTGTTTCCTTGAGATCCGGCTTTGCGAAAGCGGCGAAAGGGATGCGGACGCGCTGCCAGGCGGCGGAGGCTTCAAAGGGAGCGCTGGCTTCGCCGCCGCGCCAGCGCAGCAGAAGCTGGAAGGGGCCGTCGCCGCGGGCCTCGAATTCGACGCCCTGCCACGAGCCGAGATCGACGGGCAGGACGGCGCCTTTCGACAGCGGCAGAACCATTGCGGCCAGCGGGCGGTCCTTGTCGCTCATTTCGGCGAGCACCGTGAGGCAGTGATTGCCGGGCGCGCGCTGCGTGCGGTGGTAGGTCATCCGCGAGAAATCGAGCCCTGCGTCGGTGCGGTTGATCCAGAGCGTATCGAGGCGGGAGCGGCCGTTTTCGGATTCGAAGTCATCTAGCAGCTCCGGCGCCGGACCGCCCGTGAGAGGGAGCGGCGAAGGGCCGGGTCTGGAGATGGCGGCAAGGAGCTGCTCGCGGTTCAGTTCCCTGCCCCCGAGCCAGATGCGGCGGACGCGGCGGAGATCGGAGATGCGCTCGGCGGGGTTGCCCTCGACGAGGACCAGATCGGCGAACAGACCAGGCTGGATGCGGCCGCGGTCCGGCGTGCCGAGAAGGCGCGCGCTGGTGGCAGTGGCGGCGGTGATCGCTTCGAGCGGAGTGAAGCCGCAGTTGACCATGAGTTCAAGCTCGTGCAGAGTGGACTCGCCGTGAGGCGTGCCGGGCATGCCGGCGTCGGTGCCGGCGCCGTTCAGAAGTCCGGAGGAGCGGGCCAGCGAGCAGTTGGCCATCAGGTGCGCCCAGCGGCGCTGGCGCGCGGGGATGACTTTGGCGCCGCGGGGTTCGTAGACGGCGAGCGTCTGGACGTACCCGGTGCCGGATTCGAGGATCTGGCGGAGGGTGTCGGCATCGAGGACTCCGTCGCCGATGCCGTGATTGATGATGTCGACGCCAGCGCGCGCGGCTTCGCGGGCGCGGCGGACGGTGACGGTGTGAGTGACGACCTTGAGGCCGAGCTGATGGGCTTCTTCAACGAGAGCGCGGAGGGTTTCCTCTTCCATCGAGGTCATGTCAGGCTCGGCGCCGTAGCGCCAGCCGTCGGTGAAGACTTTGAGCAGGTCGGGCTTGTAGGGAGCGAAGCGGCGGACGGCGTTGCGGGCTTCGCGGGGGGTGAGGACGAGCTGGGTGTGGAAGTCGCCGCGGCCGCCTTCCATGCCGTGGCCGAGAGGCGTGGTGAAACGGGCCGCCATGTGGACGCGCGGGGCTTCGAGGCCAGCGGCGAACAGGCGGCGCATGGGCTCGAACTGTTCAGGATAGGTGCTGAGATCGACGACGGTGGTGACGCCGTGGGCGAGGTAGAGCTTGAGAGCCTTGGCCCAATCGACGTCTTTCGCGCCGCCGGAGGCGAGCAGGTGGGTGTGGAGATCGAACAGTCCGGGCAGGAGCGTGTGGCCTTCGGCATTGATGGCGGGCGTGCCGGGAGGGATCGGAAGGTTTTCGCCAACGGCGGCGATGCGGTCCTGTTCGATGAGGACGGTGAGGCGGCGGGGCGGCGCGCCGGTGCCGTCGATGACCTGGGCGCCGGTGATGGCGAGCCGCTGGGCGGGGAGGGCCGCGGCGAGGAGAAGCAGGGCGAGGAGGAGTCTGCGCGCCATTTCTCTATTGTGTGCGGAGCGGGGCGGGATGGGGGAGGCCGGCGTCGGCGCCTGGATGCAGCGCCCGGCCAGGGCCGGGGGGAATCAGCGCGGTGCAGTCATGCGGCGGAATTTTACAGGAGGCGCGTGATTCCCGGGGTGAAGACAGGATAGGTTCCGTCGGCCTGGGGCCAGATGGGCGGCTCGGTGTCTTCGTGGACTTCTTCGGGGCGCGGCGGGTAATAGAAGTTCGACTTTTCGACGCGCTCCCAGGTGAGTTCCTGCCCCGTGTAGCAGGCGAGCTGGCCCATGACAGCGATGCGGGTGGAGCGGACCATGTAGTCGCCGTTGTTGAGGGGCTTGCCGGAACGGATGGCCTCGAACAGGGCGACGTGTTCGAGATCGTAGGCGTTGTTCTTCGACGGCGGCTGGGAGCTGGACCAGCTGGTTTCGCCGGTGATGCGGAGGTTGAGCAGATCGCAGCGGCCTTTGGCGCCGAGGATGAGGGAGGAGTTTTCGTTGTAGCAGTTGTCGATGGTGCGGCAGAAGGCGTAGACGCGGACGCCGCGGGGGAACTCGTAGACGACGGCGTGGTGATCGAAGACGGAGCCGAACTCTTCGCCCTTGAGAGTGGAGCGGCCGCCCATGCCCCAACAGCGGAGCGGAGCGGCGTTGCCGAGAGCCCAGGAAGAGCGGTCGAGGTTGTGGATGAGGGTCTGCGGGACGTCGTCGCCGGAGAGCCAGTGGAAGTGGTACTGGTTGGCGGCCTGGAATTCGAGTTCTTTCTGTCTGGGGCGGCGTTGCCGGACGACATAGGGCGGGCGGAGCCACGTTTCCTGGATGGCGACGATGTCGCCGATGAGGCCCGCATGGACCTTCTCCATCGTTTCGATGTAGCCGGGGTGGTAGCGGGACTGGAGGCCGCTGACGACGCAGAGCCGTTTCTGACGGGCGAGCTGGCAGGCCTCTTCCACCATGCGGATGCCGGCGGGGTCGATGGCGTGGGGCTTTTCGACGAAGACGTGGCGGCCGGCTTCGACGGCGGCCTTCAGGTGGAGCGGGTGGAACTTGGCGGCGTTGGCGATGATGACGACGTCGCTCGATTCGATGACGTGCCGGTAGGCCTGGAAGCCCGTGAAGATGCGGTCGTCGGGGACGTCGACCTGATCGGGGAATTTGAGTTTCAGGGAGGTGCGCTTCTCTTCGCAGCGGTCGCGCAGGATGTCAGCGAGGGCCGTGATGCGGACGTCTTTGCCGGCGCGTATGGCATTGATGGCGGCGGCTTCGCCGCGCCCGCCGCAGCCGATGACGCCGACGCGGAATACGGACGAAGCGGCGACGTGCACGCTGAGGCCTGCCGGTAGCCAGGCAGCCGAGGAGGCGAGGAAGGAGCGGCGGCTGGCGCCATCGCCCGTGTTCTGGTTCATGATGAGTCCTCCGCGGGCGCATTCTATCGCACGCTGACGCGGGCTTCCTCCGGAGCGCGGGTTCGGGTAGAGTGAGGGCGAAAGGAGCGCGCCATGGCGAAAAAGATCCTGATGCTGGTGGGCGATTACGTGGAAGACTACGAAGCGATGGTTCCTTTCCAGGCCCTGCAGATGCTGGGCTTCACGGTGCATGCGGTGTGTCCGGGCAAGAAGCAGGGGGATAAGGTCCGCACGGCGGTGCATGATTTCGAGGGCGACCAGACGTACAGCGAAAAACGCGGACACGATTTTGTGCTGAACCATGGATTCGATGTGGTGCTGCCGTCGGACTACGATGCGCTGGTCATTCCGGGCGGGCGCGCGCCCGAGTATCTGCGGCTGAATCCGCGCGTGCTGGACATCACCCGGCATTTTTTTGATGCGGACAAACCGGTGGCGGCCATCTGCCACGGGATTCAGGTGCTGACAGCCGCGGGCGTCCTGAAGGGAAGAAAGCTGACCTGCTATCCGGCGGTGGGGCCGGAGGTAACGTCGTGCGGCGGCACGTATGTGGAAGTGCCGGTGACGGAGGCAGTGGAGGACGGCAATCTGGTGACAGCTCCGGCGTGGCCGGCGCATCCAGCGTGGCTGAGGAAATTCATCCGGCTGCTGGGAGTGAGCAAGAGCGCGGCGTGAGCCGTGGGGGGCAGGAACCGAAAACGCCCCGGACCGGAGTTTTGGTCTTTTGAGGAATTGATCGCGGGAAGCCCGCCGGTCCTTTCCGCTGGCTGGGCGGGATTGAGTGCATGGACCTCGCGCCAACGAGTGGCGGGTCCTGTTCGGTCTGGCGCTTCTGCCGCCGCATTCGGGCAGAAAAAAGCTGTTCACGCAGGTGACGAGCCGCGACGGCAAAGAGTAGGATTGGGTGGAACAGGGTCAGTGGGAAGTGCGGTTTCCCGAGCCATGAGGCTGCGGCTCGCGGAACGGGCTGGTTGGTGCGGCGCACGAGAGGGAGTAGAATGGCGGCCGATGCGGACCGCCGGCGCCGCCGTTCTTCTGGCCTTCGCAGTTCTGCCCGTTTTCGCGCAGGAGCCCGGGCCCGTGCTGGGGGTGCGGGGGACGGAATTTACGCTGGATGGGAAGCCGTTCGAGTTCACTGGGGTCAGTTTTTTCAACGCCATTTATAACGCGGAATTCAACCGTTCAGAAGAAATCCGCCGGGAATGGCTGCGGAAATTCCGCCGCTATGGCGTCAATGTGCTGCGCATCTGGGCGCAGTGGGACAACCGGCGGGGGTTTGTGGACACGTGCGGGGAGTGTTCGCTGTTCGCGAAGGACGGCTCGCTCCGGGACAGGCCGCTGGGCGTGCTGAGGCAGATTCTCGCTTCAGCGGCGGCAGAAGGGATGGTGATCGAGCTGACGCTGTTCACTCGCGAGAGCTGGCTGGACAACATCCGGCTTCCGGACGCTGCCATGGAGCGGGCAGCGGCGGAGCTGGCGCGGGAGCTGAAGCCGTGGCGGAACGCGGCGTTCCAGGTGTGGAACGAGTTTTCGCATCACACGGCGCCGATTGTGAAGGCGATCAAGGCGGCGGATCCGGAACGGCTCGTGACAAGTTCGCCGGGAGTGGCTGGGGTGCTGACAGGAAGCGCGGAGGAGACGGCGCTGATGGACTTCCTGACGCCGCACACGTCGCGGCAGGGCGCGGGTCGGCCATGGGAGATCGCGCCGGCGGAGATCCGGTATCTGATCGCGCGCTACGGAAAGCCGGTGGTGGACGATGAGCCGGCGCGGAACGGGACGGCGCAGTTCGGAGGTCCGAGAGGAGAGACGTTCCCCGAGGACCATATCGTGCAGATCCTGCGGGTGCGGCAGGCGGGCGGGTATGTGATCTACCACCACGATATGTTCCAGACGGGGCGGGATTCGGCGGCGGTGCCGCCATCGGGGATTCCGGATCCGGAGTTCAGTGCGTATCACCGCAGGGTGTTCGAGTTTCTGGCCAGAGGCGGGCGTTACCATGCGCGCTAGGCTGGCGGCGGCGGTGCTGGGAATTTCGCTGTGGGGTGCATCCGGGATGGAAGAAGTGCCGTTCGAGGTGTTACGCGAGCGGCCGCGGCGTCAGGCGGCCGAGGCGCAGTACGAGGCGGAGAAGCGCGGCGGGGCATGGATCGTGACGATCCATGCGGGACGCAGGCCGACGGGGGGCTACCGGGTGGAGGTGCGGAAGGTGGAGCGCGAGGGGACGCGGTGCGTGGTGCATTACCGCGTGCTGGAGCCGCCTCCGGATGCGATGGTGCCGCAGGTGATCACCTATCCGGCGGTGATGGTGCGGTTCGAGGCAGCGTGCGCGGAGGCGATGGTCGAGCCGCCGTTGCCGCGGGCTTCCCCGGAAGGCGAGGAAAGATAGGGAGGGCGCGGCGGGGTCTTCCCTTCCCCGGCGGAAGTGCGTATCATAAGAGTCAGGAGCGCCCGTAGCTCAGCTGGATAGAGCGTTTGCCTCCGGAGCAAAAGGTCGCACGTTCGAATCGTGCCGGGCGTACCAGCCATTATCCCTCCCAGGCCCGCCGCAAGGCGGGCCTTTCCATTGCTGGCGGGCAGGAACCGGCTGCGGCGTTGTAGGGTGAGAGAGATGTTTACGGGGATCGTTGAAGAAGTGGGACGGGTGGTTGCCGTGGCGCCGCGGGGCTCGGGCAGCCGGCTCCGGATTGAAGCGGGCAGAGTGGTGGAGGGGCTGCGCGAAGGCGACAGCGTGGCGGTGCAGGGGGTGTGCCTGACGGCGGTGGAGATTGGCTCTTCGGGCTTTTCCGCGGACGTGTCTCGTGAGACGCTGGAGCGGTCGACGCTGGGGGAGGCGCGCGCCGGAACGCCGGTGAACCTGGAGCGGGCGCTGGCGGCGTCAGGACGGCTGGGCGGGCACATCGTGCAGGGGCATGTGGACGGCACGGGCTTGATCCGGACGCTGGAAGAGCGCGGAGGCGGCGACTGGTGGCTGGAGGTGGAGGCGCCGGCGGAACTGGCGCGGTATCTGGTGTACAAGGGTTCGATCGCGGTGGATGGGATCAGCCTGACGGTGGCGCGGGTGGATGGGCCGGTGTTCGCGGTGGCCGTGATTCCGCACACGTGGGAGAACACGACGCTGCGGCAGGCGCGGGCGGGACAGCGGGTGAATCTCGAGACTGACGTCCTGGCGAAGTACGTCGAGCGGCTGCTGGCGCAGATGGAACTGAGGCGTGAAACGCTGACCGTGGAGCGGCTGCGGGAGATGGGCTACTGACACGGGGCTCAATCGCCCCGGGGCAGGAACCTGCGGATCGTCAGCTCGTACATCCCTGCGCCGATGAGACCTCCGACGAGAGGAGCGGCGACGGGAATCCACCAGACATGGGTGCCGTCTGTGAGTCCGTTGACGCGGTAGCCGGCGATGACGGTCCAGAGGCGGGGGCCGAAATCGCGCGCCGGGTTGATGGCGTAGCCGTGGAGCTTGCCGAAGCTGACGCCGATGGCGAGGACGACGAGACCGACCACGGCGGGGATCAGATAGGAAGGGATCGAGACATTGTCCGTGTCGGTGAGCGCAAAGACGAGAAACAGAAGCAGCGCGGTGCCCAGAACCTGATCGAAAAATCCCGCCGCAGGAATATCCGGAAAAGCAGGAAATGTAGTGAAAATGCCGGCGCTTTTTTCAAGCATCGGATCGAAGCGGAGGATGGCCTCGCGGTAATTGAACCAGACGACGACGGCGCCCGCCATGGCGCCGAGCGTCTGGCTGAAGGCGTAAGGAACCACTTTGGCCCA
This sequence comes from Bryobacteraceae bacterium, assembly GCA_026002875.1. Classification (NCBI taxonomy): domain Bacteria; kingdom Pseudomonadati; phylum Acidobacteriota; class Terriglobia; order Bryobacterales; family Bryobacteraceae; species Bryobacteraceae bacterium. The sequence continues at coordinate 1,632,967 of BPGE01000001.1, read as the reverse complement.
GGGGAATCCGCGGAAGACGGCAAGGGCGAGAGTGACGGCGGGGTTCAGGTGAGCGCCGCTGATGCGCGCCGCGGCCAGGACTCCGAACATGACGCCAAGAGCCCAGCCGATGGTGATGTTGGTGTAGCCTCCGTGCACGATTTCCCCGGGCGCGCCGGTGCCGAAAGCGACCACCATGGCGCAGACGCCTGCGCCGAACAGCAGGATGAGCATGGTTCCGATGAATTCCGCCACGAGTTCGCCGGCCAACTGGGAACGCATGGATGAAAGCCTACTACGGCAGGGCGGCGATGAGCCAGCGGAGCATTTCGAGCTGCTTGTCCAGCTTGCCGTGGGCGGCTTCGGCGTTGACGTAGCGGACGCCGCGGGCGGCGCACCAGCGGGAGAGAGAGCCGTCGTCTTCGCCGCCGGGACGATCCTGCAGGACGGCGTTATAGGGCCCTTTCAGAGCGATTTCGAAATCGGCAGCGCTGGTGAACAGGAAGAAATCGCGGGGCGACTCGGGCTGAGGCTTGTGAATGCACCGCGAGATGGGCGCCTCGGTCTCGATGGAATAGCCGGGTCCGTTGTTGTGGGCGGCGATCCAGAGGCCGCCGGGCGGAGGCGCGAGCGTTTTCATCAGCGCGTCCCGGCCGCGGTCGAGCTGATCGAGGAGAGCGGCGATCTGTTCCGGCAGGGCTTCGGGATTCAGCAGACGCAGATTCTTTTCCGCGCCAGCCCGTGAAAACATGCGGTTGGGATCGAGGCGGAGACCGGCAAGGGTGACGTGCCGCGTCTGCGACTCGACGATCCAGGCTTCGCCGGGCGTCTTTTCGATGAGCAGCTCGACGGCTTCGCGCGCAGTTTCTTCGTTGCCGTGGATGCGCAGCAGGCGCAGGGGCGCGCTGCCGTTGCGGATGTGAATCCAGGGAAGCCCGGCAAGTTCCAGCCGCTGCCGTGCGATGCCGGCGCGCGCCTGCAGCATCCACGGTGCAGCAGAAAACAGGAAGGAGCGCCGTGATATTTCAGTTTTTTGACGGCTTGCCGGGGCCATTTCCTCCGAGGATAATGGGTGCGGAGGTATTTTTGCATGATCCTCGAAGCCACGAAGCCCGGTCAGGATCCGGCCCTGGAACGCGAGTTCAATCCATGGCTGGCCGCCGAGGCCCGCTTCAATGAGGCCGCCATGTTGCTCGGCCTGGATGAAGGACTCCAGAAGGTCCTTCGCACTCCCACGATGGAGGTGACGGTTTACATCCCCGTGCAGATGGACGACGGACGCCTGGAGGTGTTCACCGGCTACCGCGTGCAGCACTCGCTGGCGCGCGGCCCTGCCAAGGGCGGCATCCGGTTCGCTCCGGACGTGACGCTGGATGAGGTGCGCGCGCTGGCGAGCTGGATGACCTGGAAATGCGCCGTGGTGAACATCCCGTTCGGCGGCGGCAAGGGCGGAGTCATCTGCGATCCATCGGTGCTGAGCCAGGGAGAGCTGGAGCGGATCACGCGCCGCTACACGGCCGACATCATCGAAATCCTCGGTCCGGAACGCGACGTGCCGGCGCCGGACATGAACACGAACGAACAGACGATGGCATGGATCATGGACACGTATTCCATGCACAAGCGCACGACGGTGACGGCCGTGGTGACGGGCAAGCCGCTCGATCTGGGCGGCTCGCGCGGACGCTCGGCGGCCACGGGGCGCGGATGCCTGTTCGTCACGCTGCAGGCGCTGCGCAAGTTCCATATGGAGCCTTCGCAGACGACGGTGGTGATCCAGGGCTTCGGCAACGTGGGCGGCAATGCGGCGCGCCTGATGCACAAGGCAGGGATGAAAATCATCGCCGTGATCGAATACGACGGCGCCGTTTACAACGCCAACGGCATCGATCCCGCGGCTCTGGACGCACACCGCAAGGCGACGGGCTCGATCACGGGCTTCCCGGGCGCAGAGGACATCGACCGCGAAGAGGCGCTGTACCTGCCGTGCGACGTGCTGGTGCCCGCAGCCAAAGAGAACGTGATTCACTCGCGCAACGCGCACAAGATCAACGCGCGGATCATCTGCGAGGGCGCCAACGGTCCGACCACGGCGGAAGCGGACCGCATCCTGCAGGAGAAGGGCGTGTTCGTGATCCCTGACATCCTCGCCAACGCCGGCGGGGTGACGGTGAGCTACTTCGAGTGGGTGCAGGACCGGCAGGGCTTCTTCTGGAACGAGCAGCTCGTCAACGGGCGGCTCGAGGAGATCATGGTGAACGCTTTCCGCGACGTGGTCTCCTACGCCGAGCGCCACAAAGTGCACAACCGGTGCGCTGCCTACATGCTGGCGCTGGACCGCGTGGCTTTTGCGATCAAGCTGCGCGGCATCTACGCTTAAGGAGAGTGGCGCAAGAACCGACGACGCCGCTGATGCGGCAGTATCACGCGGCGAAACAGCAGGCGCCCGGGTGCCTGCTGTTTTTCCGCCTGGGCGATTTCTACGAACTGTTCTACGAGGACGCCGTCACCGCGGCGCGCGAGCTTGAGATCACGCTCACGTCGCGCAACAAGGAGCGGGGCGAGCCGGTGCCGATGTGCGGCGTCCCCTATCACTCGGCCGAAGGCTACATCGCGCGGCTGATCCAGAAAGGCTACCGCGTGGCCATCTGCGAGCAGATGGAAGACCCGCGGCAGGCGAAGAAGCTGGTGCGGCGCGAGATCACGCGCATCGTCACGCCCGGCACGGTCACCGAATCGGCGCTGCTCGACGCGGCTCAGAACAATTACCTGGCTGCGCTGTGCGTGCGGCGGAATGAAGCGGGGCTGGCGTGGGTGGACGTTTCAACGGGCGAGTTCCGCGCAACGGAGCTTCCCGCAGCGGAGGCGGCGGCGGCTCTCGAACAGCTCAACGCGCGGGAGCTGCTGACGCCGGAACCCGAAAGCGCGCCCCGTGGCCGGTGGGCGGTGACGCAGGCGGAGGCGTGGACCTTCGACGGGGCGCACGCCGAGCAGCTGCTGCGCGAGCATTTCCGTCTGCTGGCGCTGGATGGCTGCGGACTGGCCGGCCGGCGGCTGGCCACGGGCGCGGCGGGCGCGATCCTGTCCTACCTGCGCGAAACGCAGAAATCGGCGCTCGACCATCTGGACCGGCCGGTGTTCCACGACCGCATGGGCGCGATGATGCTCGATGCGGTGACGGTGCGCAATCTGGAGCTGGTGGAGCCGCTGTTCACGGCCGACGCGGGCGGGGGGCGGGATGCGACGCTGATCTCCGTCATCGACCGGACGCGCACGGGCATGGGCGCGCGGCTGCTGCGGAAGCGCCTGCTGCAGCCGTCGCTGGACCGCAGGGAGATCGAAGCGCGGCTGGATGCCGTCGAGTGGCTGGCGCGCGCGACGATTGCGCGGGCGAAGCTGCGCGACGTGCTGGGGCGGATGCTGGATCTCGAGCGGCTGCTGGCGCGCATCACCGTGGGCACGGCGAGTCCGCGCGATCTGCTGGGGCTGGGCCGCACGCTCGCCTGTGTTCCGGAATTGCGGCCTCTGCTCGCGGAGACGTCTGCGGAGAAGCTGCGCGACGCGGCTGCATCACTCGATGACGTGGCGGAGCTGCGCGACAAGCTGCTGGCGGCGATCGATGACAACGCGCCGGCCAATGCCGCCGATGGGGGCGTGATCCGGGCCGGATATCACGCGGAGCTGGACGAGCTGCGGCATCTGGCCACGCATTCGCGGCAGATCATCGCGGCGATTGAAGCGCGCGAGCGGCAGAGGACGGGGATCGGCTCTCTGAAGGTGCGGTTCAACAACGTGTTCGGCTTCTACATTGAAGTGTCGAAGCCGAACCTGCATCTCGTGCCCGCCGATTACGAGCGGAAACAGACGCTCGTGAACGCCGAGCGGTTCACCACGCCGGAGCTCAAAGAGCTGGAAGCGAAGGTGCTGGACGCCGAGGAACGGGCTCTCGAGCTGGAGCGGACGATCCTGGCTTCGCTGCGCGCGGAAGCGGCGGCGCAGGCGGCGAGATTGCGGGCCACGGCGGCGGCCGCCGCCGAGATCGATGTCTACACGGCTCTGGCCGAAACAGCGGTGGAGCGGCGGTACGCGCGGCCGCGGTTTGCCGAAACAGGAGAAATGAAAATTGTTGCGGGGCGGCATCCCGTCATCGAGAAACTGGCGGAGGCCGAGGCGGGCCACTTCATTCCGAACGATCTGTACCTCGATCAGGGCGCGCACCGGATCGCCGTGATCACGGGGCCGAACATGGGCGGCAAGTCGACCTACCTGCGGCAGGCGGCGCTGATTGCGGTGCTGGCGCAAATGGGATCTTTCGTGCCCGCCTCGGAAGCCGTGCTGCCCGTGATCGACCGCGTGTTCACGCGCATCGGCGCGAGCGACAATCTGGCCCGCGGCCGTTCGACGTTCATGGTGGAGATGACCGAAACGGCGGTGATCCTGAACACGGCGACAAGAGACAGCCTGATTGTTCTGGACGAGATCGGCCGCGGCACGGCCACTTACGACGGGCTGGCGCTGGCGTGGGCGGTCCTCGAGTACATTCACGACCGCATCGGCGCGCGCACGCTGTTCGCCACGCACTACCACGAGTTGACGGAGCTCGCCGGGAGGCTGGACGGAGTGGTGAATCTGCATGTCTCGGTGAAAGAGTCCGGGGATCAACTGATCTTCCTGCGCAAAGTGGAGCCGGGCAGCGCGGACCGCAGCTACGGCATCGAAGTGGCGCGGCTGGCCGCGCTGCCGCTGGAAGTGATCGAACGGGCGCGGGAAATTCTGGCGCTGCACGAGAAAAAAGAGGTCTCCGTCAGCGACGAGCTGGAAGCGCCGAAGCGCCGCCATGCGCCAGGGCCGGCGCTGCAGATCCGGCTGTTCGAGCCTGTCGGATGGCAGATTGCGGAGCGGATCCGGCAGCTGGATGTCGACAATCTGCGGCCTGTGGAAGCGCTGAAGCTGCTGGCGGAACTGAAAGAAGAGCTGGGAGGCAAGTGAGCCGCTGAGCGCGGTCCGGCCCTTTCATTGCTTCCCGGAAGCGGGCTTCGGCGGGGCGGGCTTCCTCGACGGCGCGGGTTTCGGCGGCGGGGAATCGGATTCGGTTTTCGGAACGGAGGGCTGGGCCTGGCCGGCGAGCCGGGCGCGCCGGGCGGCTTCCCGGGCGCGGTCGCCGTCGGCGGTGCGTTTCAGGCGGTAGTAGACGGTGGCGAGCGCGGCGTGGGCCTCGGCGAAGTGAGGATACGCTTTGACGAGCGACTCAAGCTCCTGGCGGGCGAGTTCGAGGCGTCCCTGGGTGGAGTAAATGGAAGCGCGCTGCAGCAGAACGCCGGGATCGGTGGGCCGCACCTGAAGGGCGCGGGCCAGGTGTTTGAGCGCCTCTTCCAGCTGGCCTTCCTGTTTGCGGAGCATGGCGAGCTCGATGTTGGCGACCGGTTCAAACGGATTGTTCTCAAGCTCGAGCCGGAACTGTTCGGCCGCTTCCTCCAGCCTCGCGTTGCTGCGCAGCACCTGCCCGTAGAGGGAATGCACGCCGGGCAATTTCGGATTGAGCTCGACGGCGCGGGCAAGGTGTTCGGCAGCTTTCAACAGATTCTGCCTGCGGTATTCGAGCTGACCGAACAGGAATTCGCTCTCGGCGGAGGCGCCGTCGCGGAGGATCCGGTCGAGCATCAGCTGGGCGCGGTCGGGATCGTTGGCGCGGAGGTAGGCGATGCCGAGAGCGTATGAGATGGCGCGGTCATTGGGATACTCTTCGGCGAGCGGCGCGAGGAGTTGGGCGGCGGCTTCGGGGCGGCCGGCGAGAATCAGGCAGTCGGCCATCAGAAGAGCGGGCTTGGGATCCAGCGGCTGCTGCTCGATGAGCGGCGCGAGTTCCCTGGCGGCTTCTTCCGGCCTGCCGGTCTTGTAATAGGCGAGCGCCAGGTTCATGCGGACGCGGGGATTGTTCGGCAGATGCTTCAGGGCGAGGCGGTATTCCTGGATGCCCTCTTCGATCTGTCCGTTGGCCACGAGTGCCGCGCCCAGATTGGAGCGGATTTCCGCGGCTTCCGTGTACTCTTTGAGGAACGCGCGGTAGTGCTGGATGGCGGCGGGCATGTCGCCGGCATCGAATGCGGCGGCAGCCGCGCGCAACAGCTCGGCGGGGTCCGTGGCGGGCTGGGCGGCGGCGCGCAAACCAGCCAGAAACAGCGCCGGCAGCAGGCATTTCATGGCGAAAACAGTTGGGCTCCGGCGATGCGGATTCACGGCGTTTGCGCTTTCAGTTGCGGCACGACGTAGCGGACGCTTCCGGCCGCTTTCGCTTCACCCTGGGTTGCGGTGAATCGCAACTCGCAAAGGCCGGGCCGCATGGCGGCGGAGACCATCATGGGCACGGCGCCGGCGGCGTCGGGCGGCGGCAGTTCGGCGGTCTGGGCCGCCAGTTTCTGACCGTTGACGAAGAATTCGACCAGCAATTGCGGTTTTTCCGGCCGGTTTTTATCCGGGTAAACGACGAAATAGACATGCGGCTGCGAGACGGCGTCGAGCGCCGCGGCGACCATGGGAACGACGCGGCGGCCCTGATAAACGAGCGGATCGCCGTCCGCGGCGGCCGATTCTTCAACGCGCTGGACAAGCATCGGCGTGCTGATGGCGAGGCTGGAGGCGGCAGGGGGGACTTCGATTTCGAGAGTCTTGGCGCTGGAGCGGCCGCCGGTGCGGTCGAGCAAAACCGCCTCGACGGTGTAGTGGCCCGGGGCGAGACGCAACGTCTGGGCGTGCGTGATCCTGCTTGCCTGCATGGCGGGCAGATTGACGAGGGAGAATTCGTACGGAGAATCGATGCTGAAGCGTTCCACCACTTCCCCGGAGGCGTCTTTGACGAGGCCCACGATGGAGACATGCGCTCGGGCGACGCCGCGCGCCGCATCCTGGGCCGCGGTAAGATCCTTGCCGGGCAGCTCGAACGCGAGCGCCACGTCGCGCTGCCCCTTGGGCGCCCCGAAAGTGTAGAGGCCGTACTGGAAGTCGAAATCGGCCGGACGCGGCTCTTTGCCCAGCAGGGCCAGTCCGATGACTTCATGAGCGGCCAGGGCGTCGCCGCCCGGTTTGGCCGGCAGGGCGAAGTAGGCGGTCCGGCTCTCGACAACGAGGTCCTTCCTCGTGGTTTTGACTTCAATGGTGCGGAGGCGGCCGTCAAGCTTCAGGTCGGCCGGGCGGTAAGCGACTTCGTAGCGCGCCTCCATCTCCTCAAGAACGCGGCGGAACGGCTTGTTGAACTCGGACGTGTTGGCGACAAGAAATCCGCCCGTGCCCTCCGCCAGTTCGCGCAGCGCAGCCCGCAAATCGGACGACCGGACGGCGACCTCCAGGGCATCGCCCTGGCGGCTCTGCTGGCGGCGTTCCGAGAGGGAGATGTTCGGATTGAGCTGGGTCTGCGAGCGGCTCACCTCGGCGACTTGAGCGAGTGCAGTTTTGGCCGCCTGGGTGTCGGCCACTTCGTCCAGCTCGGTGGGATCAAAGCTGTAGACCGTCATGTTGGCTGCGTTCGCTTTCGCCATCAGCTTTCCAAACGCGTCCGGATCGCCCGTCGTGAGCAGACCGCCCGAGATGAGGATCACGCTCTTGCGGCCGGGCAACTGCGAGAGCTGGGAGACCATCGTGTCGATCTGGTCGAAGGCGCGGCTGCCGGTCACGTGAGCCATGTCGACGCGTTCGCGCGCGCGGAAACCGCGCGTCGCGTTGGCCGAGGCGCTCATGGAAACGTCGGCGCGGGGCACGATGGTCTTGCTCACCTCGCCGCCGGCCACGCGGTCCGTGACAGTGGCCGACCGGCCGGCCACGTCGATGAGAACGTCAATGGTATGCAGGGTCGGATTGGCGGTCAACACGGAGACGGAGGCGTCGAAGAAGTCCAGAGACCGGCCCGAGAAGGCCTGCTGGACAGCGGCGAGCAGATCCTGCTTCTGGTCGGTGAACGGGGAGACAGGAGTCAGATAATCGTCGAGCGCGAAGACAGCGGCCAGCGTATTGGGAGGGAATTCTTCTTTGAGGATGGTCTCGGCCATGCGGAGCGCGCGGGTGCGGTTGACGGGATCGAGGTTGTGGAAGACGATGCAGAGAAGGCTGACTGCGCGAAGCGGCATCGGCCGCGAAGCTTCGGCGGAGGGAGCGGCGGGAGCGGCGGTCTGAGCGGTGCGCTCCGTTCTGCGGCGGTCCGTGCCGGCGAGGCGGAAGGCGCGGATGTCCTGTTTGACTCCGTTTTCGTAAATTTCGAGATCTTCCGGCTTGAGATTCCGCACAAGGCGCCCGCGGCGGTCGCGGACGACGACTTCCAACAGCACCTCGGCCACTCCGGTGCGGATGACAGCCTGCGAATCTTGCGGCGGCTGGGAGGCGGCCGGAAGAGGCAGCCACGCCGCAAGAAACAGGCTGGCCAGGCACGGCCACGCTGTGTGTCTCATGCTTTCATTGTAGGCGCAGAATGCCGGAAACCACAGGGTCGGATACACTGGAAGACACGTTCGCATGACGCGTCTACGCTACTGGTTGGGAGCTTGTGCGCTGGCTGCGCTGGCGGCGCAGTCCACGCTGCCGCCGATCGCCTTCCGCGACATCACGGAACAATCCGGGGTAAGGTTCATCTGCGACAACGGGGCGACGCCGCGCAAACACCAGCCGGAGGGATTGATCGCCGGCGTGGCGCTGTTCGACTACGACCGCGACGGGGACCTGGACATCTATCTGGTGAACGGCGCGCACATGCCCTCGCTCGTCAAGCAGGGCGAGAAGCACAAGAACCGCCTCTTCCGCAACAACGGGGACCTGACGTTCACGGATGTGACAGACAAGGCCGGGGTCGGCGGCGAAGGCTACGGGATGGGCGTGGCGGCGGCTGATTACGACAACGACGGCTGGCCTGATCTGTATGTGCTGAACGTGAACGACAACCAGCTGTTCCGCAACAACGGCGATGGCACGTTCACGGACGTCACAAAGAAGGCGGGAGTGCCGGGCGGCAGGTACAAAGGCAAAAAGATGTGGTCGGTGGCGGCGGCGTGGTTCGACTACGACAACGACGGGGATCTGGACCTGTTCGTGTCGAACTACTGCGAGTGGGACCCGAACAACGAGCCCGACTGCCTGATCAACAACGTGCGCATCTACTGCGGTCCGCGGCACTACGGGGCGCTGCCGCATACGCTTTACAGGAACAACGGGGACGGCACCTTCACGGATGTCTCGGCGGAAGCGGGCCTCTCCAACGCGCTCGGACGCGGCATGGCCATCGTCATCGCGGACTACGACGACGACGGCTGGATGGACGTCTTCATCGGAAACGACGACGCGCCCATGCAGTTCTTCCACAATCTCGGGGGGAAGAAATTCCGCGAAATCGGACATGAACTTGGCATCGCCTATTCCGAAAACGGAAACGTGATCTCGGGCATGGGGGCCGATTTCCGCGACCTGTTCAACACGGGGCGGCCGGACATCTGGGTGACGGCGCTCGAGAAAGAGACCTTCCCGCTGTTCGTCAATGTCGGCGGCGGCATGTTCGAGGACCGCACGGCGGCCAGCGGGCTGGCGCTGGAAACGCTGGAAATGTCGGGCTGGTCGAACGCGATCTATGATCTCGACAACGACGGGTGGAAGGACCTGATCGTGTGCCGCTCGAACGTGCAGGACATGATTCACACCTACGCGCCGCGGCGGCCGGAAGAGCCCGTGACGGTTCTGCGCAACCTGGCCAACGGACGGTTTCAGAACCTGACGCGCGCGCCGGGCAGCGACACGCAGATCGCCGCCAACTACAAAGGCATGGCGATGGGGGACATCGACAACGACGGCAAGATCGACACCGTGCTTCTGGTGCTGAACGGGCCGGCCCGCGTGTTGCGCAATGTCTCGCCCAACAACCATGGCTGGCTTCTGATCGAACTCACGGGAACGAAGAGCAACCGTATGGGCATCGGGGCGAAAATCCGGGTGACCGACGACCGCGGACTGGTGCAGCATAACCACGCCACGGTGAGCACGGGCTACGCCGCCACAAGCGACCACCGGGTGCACTTCGGGTTTGGCGAGGCCAAACGGGTGAAAGAAATCGAGATCCGCTGGCCGAGCGGCATCCGTCAGGTTCTGCGCGACGTTGCCGTGAACCAGATCCTCAAGGTCCGGGAGCCGTCCGAGTAACCTTTTCACCAGCCCCGCGCCTCGTGTGCCTGGGGCGAGAGCCCTGAAAGATTTCCAGAGGTCCCCAAGGTCATGCGAATCGTTCTCAGCCTGTTTTTGTCCGCCATCGCTGCCGTCAACGCTTCATCGCAGCCGGCGCTGGAACATCTCACGGTGGAAAACCGGCAGACGCCGCTGGGCCTCGACGCCGCGCAGCCGCGCTTCGGCTGGCGCATGAAAACGGCTGGAGCGGAGCGGGGCGTGGTTCAGATTGCGTACCGGCTTACCGTGCGGGATCCTCGCGGAGCCGTCGTCTGGGATTCGGGCGCGGTACGCAGCCCTGAGTCGCAGAACATCCAGTATAAGGGCCGTCCCCTGCAGCCTGCGACGCGCTACGAGTGGACGGTGACGGCCTGGGATCAACGCAACAGGAAGGCCAAGGCCGCCTCCTGGTTCGAGACGGGGCTGATGGATCCGGCGCCGGACAGTCCGCGGTGGAGCGGAGCGGAGTGGATCGGCGGCGGGGACGAGGATCTGGTTCTGTACGCGCCCTATCTGTCGGTGTTCGAGCTGAGCTACCGGGTGGCGATCGCGCCGGGCAGCACGCGGGCGAGCTTCGTGTATGGAGCGAATGATCCGCGGCTCATGGACAAATTCAAAAACATTTATCAGCTGGAGAACCGGAAAGATGAAAGCCATATCCGGCTGGAGCTGGACATTTCGGGTCTGGAGGGCCCTTCTCCAGGCAAAGCGAAGCTCCATGTGTACCGGGCGGGCTACCAGAGCTCGGATCATTCGAAAATCCCGTTCCATACATTTGAGATCGCTCCCGAGGTGATTGGCGCAGCCAACCGGCACGCAGAACACCAGGTGGAAGTGCAGAGCGTGTTCGGCGCGATTTTCGTCCGCGTCAACGGCAGCGAGGCCCTGTCGCCCGCCACCGGAGCGGACAAGGCGCCGCAGGCAGGTGCTGGCCGCCGCCTCCCGCCGAATGCCGTCAACCTGAATCCCGCGGGGCTGGGCTGGGACTACATCACATATGGAATGCTGTGCGAGATCGGGTTCGCCATGGAAGCCGGGCAGAGCGCGTCGTTCCGAGATGTGACGGTGCGGCACCTGCGGCTCCCGCGGAATGTTCTTTTCCACGAGGATCTGACGGCGCAACCGTACACGGGGATTTTCGCCGGCGCCGCGGAGCGGGAGAAATTCTCCGTGGCTCAAGGCGCCTATCAAGTCCGGGGCGGATCGACCGGGCTGTTTCTTGTCCGCGATCCGAGCCGGAATTCGATGCCGATGCTGCGCACGCGGTTCCGTCTGAAGAATGCCCCGGTGCGGTCGGCGCGCCTCTATGCGACCGCCCGAGGCATCTACGAGCTCTATCTCAATGGAAAGCGCGTGGGCGAGGACTGGTTCACGCCCGGATTCACGCAGTACAACCGCACGCACCTGTACCAGACCTACGACGTGACCGGAATGGTGCGCGCCGGAGAAAACGCGCTCGGAGCCATGCTCGGAGAAGGCTGGTGGAGCGGGCTGCTGAGCTTCGGCACCGTCTGGAATCATTTCGGCGACCGGCAGTCGCTGCGCGCGAAGCTGGCGGTGAAATATGCAGACGGGAGCGAGGATGTCTTCGTCACGCAGCCCGGCAGCTGGAAATACTTCGGAGGCGGGCCGGTTGTCTACAGCAGCCAGTACATGGGCGAAGTGTACGACGCGACGCGGGAAGACAAAATGCGCGGCTGGAGCGCGCCGGGGTTCGACGACTCGGACTGGAAAGCCGCCCGCGCCGTACCGCTGCTGGGAACGGCCTATCTGGATGCGCCGGGCGGCGGACAGGAGACTCCGATGGCCTTTCCGGCGCGCAATGCGCCGCTGGAATACGGCCGGATGCAGATGATCGGGCAGATGGACGAGCCTGCCGGAGTTTTCCGTGTTCTCAAGGCGAAGAGCGTGAAGGAAGTCCGCCCCGGCGTGTTTGTTTACGATCTCGGTCAGAACATCACAGGGGTGCCGCGCATCACGGTCCGGAGCGCGCAGCCGGGAAGACAGATCACGCTGCGTTTTTCGGAAATGCTCTACCCGAATCTGCCAGAGTCCGGCGCGAATGCCGGCATGATCATGACCGAGAATTACCGCGCAGCGCTGAGCCAGGACATTTACATCACGCGCGCCGGCGGGCAGGTGATCCAGCCGCGGTTCACGTGGCATGGCTTTCAGTACATCGAGATCACCGGCATTGAGAAGCCGCTGCCGCTGGAGGACGTGGAGGGACTCGCGGTGAGTTCCGTGCGGCGGCTGACGGCGGAGTTCCAGTCCTCGAACGAAAAAGTCAACCGGTTATGGCAAAACATCATCTGGTCGACAGTCGATAATTTTCTCTGGATTCCGACCGATTGCCCGCAGCGGAACGAGCGGATGGGCTGGTCGGGAGACCTGAATGTGTTCTCGCGGACGGCGTCGTACATCACCGATGCCGCGGCGTTCCTGCGGAGGCACATGCGGGCGATGCGCGACACGCAGGGCGAAGAGGGGCGGTTCCCCGACATCGCGCCGTTGGGCGGGGGATTCGGCGGGATTCTGTGGGGCGCTGCGGGGATCGTGGTTCCGTGGGAAGCGTACTGGCAATACGGAGACCGGGCTCTGCTCGAGGAGCATTATCCGGCGATGGCCGCTTACATGGCCCATCTGAAGAGGTCGATCCACCCCGAGACGCGCCTGCTGGGCGACGTGCGGCTGGGAGACTGGCTCGGTTTTCAGAACCGCATGCTCGGTCCCGAGTTTCTGGCGGAGGCGTACTACGTGCGGTGTCTCGACATCATGGCGCGCGTGGCGGAGCTGCTCGGCAGGGCGGAGGAGGCGAAGCAGTACCGGGCGGACTACGAAACGCGCAAACAATTCTTCAATGAAACGTTTGTGAGCGCCGACAAGCGGACGCTGGGAATTCCCTCGAGGGGCGGCATGGGGGGAGGCAGCGGCCAGAGAAAGCCGGAATTCCGGATCGCCGACACGCAGACGTCGTACGCGGTGGGGCTCGCCCTGGGCGCCTTCAGCGAGGACAACATCCCCCACATGGCGAAGCAGCTGGCGCATACGGTGGAACGTGCCAATCAGGACGACGACGGCGTGCTGCGGCCGCCCTATTCGCTGATGACCGGCTTCATCGGCACGGCGTGGATCAGCAAGGCGCTGTCTCTGCACGGCTACACGGAGCACGCCTACCGGCTGCTGCAGGCGGCGCATTTTCCGTCGTGGCTGTATCCGGTGGAGCAGGGAGCGACGACGATCTGGGAGCGGCTGAACGGGTACACGGTCGAGAGCGGCTTCGGGGGAAACAACAGCATGAATTCGTTCAACCACTACTCGTTCGGCGCTGTCGGACAGTGGATGATGGCGCACGTGCTGGGCATCGAGCGCGGCGATCCGGGATTCCGCCGCTTCATCCTGCAGCCCGAGCCCGACCCCGCCGGGCGGATGACCTGGGCGCAGGGCCACTACGAGTCGCCCTACGGTCTGATCCGCAGTTCCTGGCGGTCGGAAGACGGCTGGCTCACATACCGCGCGACGGTACCCGCGAACACCGTGGCCACGTTGATTCTCCCCGCCGCTTCCGTGGAAACGGTGACCGAGGGCGGACGGGACGCGCGGAAGTCGGACGGCGTGACGCTGCTGCGGTATGAGAACGGAAAAGCCGTCTATCTGCTCGGCTCCGGCGACTATGAATTCCGGGCGCGGCAGTGAACGTTGCAGCCGCAATATGAGCTTTGTCAGAGGCGGACGCATGCCATAATGGCGGGCGATGAGAGTCAACCGCCGTCAATGGCTGCAAACAGCAGCACTCAGCACTGCGGCGCCGGCCGCAACGGCCCCGGCTTCCCGTTCCGAGCTGGCGGAGAAGCTGGCGAAGATCATGCAGGCGCCTGTGTTGCGCGCGGACCTGCTGCGCGAGCCGTTGAAGATTGAGTCGCTGGAGCTGCTGCGCTCGGGGCGTTTCTTTCTGGTGCGCGCGCGGAGCGGAGGGCTGGAAGGCTTCTGCGAGGCGCACAGCACGGTGATGCGGGCGGCGTGGCCCATCTTTTTACAGAAAGTCGCGCCTCATTTTATCGGAAAAGATGCGCGGGAGCTGGAGCGCGTTTTTCATGAAGCGTATCTGGTGAATTCGAATTACAAGTGGCAGGGGCTGCCGTTCTGGGTGTGCATGGCGGCGGCGGAAATCGCCATCCTGGATCTGCTCGGCAAGGCCAGCGGCAAGGCGATGGGAGAGCTTTTCGGGCAGGTGCGGAGGAGGAAGATCGCCGTGTACCGGGCGAGCGGTAACCGGGGGAACACACCTGCAGCCGAGATCGAATATCTGCGCCGGATCACGGAGGAAACAGGCGCGGGCGCGATCAAGTTCCGGCTGGGGGCGCGGATGCGGTATGACGAGGCTTCGACGCGCCGGGACCTCGAACTGATCCCGCTGGTACGCAAAACCTTCGGCGAAAAGATGGCGCTCTATGCCGACGCCAACGGCTCCTACGACGTGCCGATGGCGCTGCGGATCGGACGGATGCTGGAGGAGCACAGGTATGCGTTTTTCGAAGAGCCCGTGCCGTTCGACTATTACGACGAAACAAAAGCGGTTGCGGATGTTCTTGACATTCCGGTTGCGCTGGGCGAGCAGGAGATGAGCGTGCGCAACTTCCGGCGCATCATCGAAACGGGAACGGCGCAGGTCATCCAGCCGGACCTGCTTTATGGAGGAGGGCTGATGCGGGCCGTGAAGGTGGCGCGGATGGCCAATGCCGCGGGGCTGCCATGCACGCCCCACATGTCCGGCGGAGGGCTGGGCTACCTGTATGTGGCGCATTTCGCCTCCTGCGTGGAGAATCCGGGCCCGCACCAGGAATACAAGGGCGACGAGGACACGCTGCCTGTCGAGTGCCCGACGTCGACGCTGAAGAGCGAGAATGGGATGCTGACGGTGCCTTCCGGGCCGGGCCTGGGAGTGACCGTGGAAGCGGGGGTGTGGAAGCGCGCTGTTGCAGTCAGCGGCTAGAGGCCGCGCAATGAGGATCGCAAGGCAGACGAGAGGCTGCTCGGCAGCCGTGACGGCCGCAATCCTGGCGGCCGTCCTGTCTGCGCGGGCATCCGCGCTGGATCCAGCGAAGCCGCCGTCGCAGTACAGCCAGGCGCTGTGGCAGAGCAAAGACGGGCTGCCGGACAACTTCGTGCAGGCGCTGCTGGAGGCGCGCGACGGCTATCTGTGGCTGGGAACCACAGAGGGGCTGGTGCGGTTCGACGGCACGCAGTTCACGGTGTTCGACACGCGCAACACGCCGGCCCTGAGGCACAACTCCGTGATCGCGCTGTGCGAGGACCGCCACGGGGCGTTGTGGATCGGCACGAGCGGCGGCGGAATCACGGTTTACCGCGGCGGACGCTTCACAGCGACGTACACCACCGCCAACGGCCTGCCGAACAATTACATCCGCTCGATCTACGAAGACCGCAGCGGAGCAATCTGGATCACGGCGCACGACGGAGGGCTGGCCCGCTTCGAAGGAGGACGCTTCCAGACGCTGACGAGACGCGACGGCCTGCCGAGCGACTCGCTGCGCACGGTGTACCAGGATTCCCGCGGAGACCTGTGGATCGGAACCGACGAAGACGGCATCTGCGTGATGCGCGGGCGCGCGATCGAATGCTTCGGCAAGGACAGCGGGCTGCGGAGCAGCCAGATTCGCGCCTTTCATGAAGACCGCCGCGGGCGGCTGTGGGTAGGAACGCGCGCGGGGGGGCTGCATGTGTTCGACGGACGGCGGTTCCAACCGGTGGCGGGGATCGGGGGCGTGGCCGTGCGGGCGATCGTGGAAGACCGGCACGGCAGCCTGTGGGCCGGAACGGAGGGAGCGGGATTGTGGAGGATCCGGGATGAGCGGATCACGCGCCTGACTCCGCGCGAGGGGCTTCCGCACAGCTTCGTCCGGGCGATGATCGAAGACAGCGAAGGCAACCTGTGGCTGGGCACGCGCGGGGGGCTGTTCCGTCTGAGAGACCGGAAGGTGGAGACGTGGACGACGAGCGAAGGGCTGGTGAACGATGACGTGCGCGTGCTGATGGCAGACGATGCGGGGCGGGTGTGGTTCGGGACGCGCGCGGGCGCGAGCCTGCTGGAGAACGGCGCCGTGCGGACGATCCGGCTGTCGCGGGAATGGTCGCGGGACGTCGTGCGGACGCTGGCTCGGACTCCGGACGGCGTGGTGTGGATCGGAGCCGACACGGGGCTGTTCCGGTGGCGGGAGGGCGCAGTCGAGCGGGCCGCGCTGGGACTGCCGGGCGAGCCTGCGGCCGTGAGGGTTCTGTTCGCAGACCACGCGGGGCGGCTCTGGATCGGGCTCTGGGACAGGCTCTTTCTTTATGAGCGCGGCAGGGCGGCCGACCAGACACCAGTCTTCGGCCAGGCGCCAAGCGGCATCAATGCCATGGCGGAGGACGGCAGCGGAACGTTGTGGATCGGGACCGAGGAAGGGCTGTACTCCCTCAAGGGCGCGGCTGCGAAGCGGTTCACATCGCGCGACGGTCTTTCGCACGACCGCGTGACATCGCTGTATTTGGATGGCAGCGGCACTCTGTGGATCGGGACGCGCGGCGGACTGACGCGGCTCAGAAACGGGAAATTCTCGGCGTTCTACAGGCGGGACGGGCTGTTGAGCGACAACATCCTTTACGTGGCCGAGGACCAATTGGGGCATCTGTGGCTGACCAGCCGGCGCGGCGTGATGCGCATCCCCAAGAAGGATCTGGACGAATTCGCCGAGAAGCGGAGCGGACCGCTGCGGGCGGTGACGTTTGATACGTCCGACGGGATGCGGTCGGCCGAGTGCAATGGCGGCGAGCAGCCGGCGGCAACGATGACGCCTGATGGACGGATGTGGTTTCCGACGGTGGCGGGCGCAGTGGTGTTCGATCCGAGGAGTCTGCGCGACACGCCCCCGCCGCCGCGGGTTGTCATTGAAAGGGTGTTGTCCCAGGGCAAGGCGTGGCCTGCGGCGCCGGGCCAGGTGGAGGTCGGGGCTGGAGCGGGCGATCTGGAGATCCAGTTCACGGCGATCAGCCTGGGGGCGCCGGAGAAGGTGAGGTTCCGATATCGTCTGGACGGATACGACCAGGAGTGGGTGGAGTCGGCGGGAAGACGGTCGGCCTACTACACGAACCTGCCCCCGGGGCGGTACCGTTTCCGTGCGATTGCCTACGCAAACGACGGCTCCTGGCCGCGGGAGGAGGCGTCCGTGGAAGTGCGGCTGGCGCCGCGGTTCTATCAGACCGTGTGGTTTTCGCTGGCGTGCGGCGTCGCCCTGTTGCTGCTGGGATGGGGCGCCTACCGCGCGCGCATGGTGAGCGTGCACCGGCGGTATCAGGCCGTGCTGGAAGAGCGGGCGCGCATCGCCCGGGAGATCCACGACACGCTGATGCAGGGGGTGACGGGGGTCGGGCTGCAACTGGAGGCGGCGACACGGAGGTTGCCGGCGGAACCCCTGGAGGCGAAGAGCCGCCTGGAGCGCGCGCTGACAAGGCTCGATGAGGTGGTGGCAGAGGCCAGGAGAACGATTCTCGAACTGCGGACGGCGAGTTTCGAGGAGGACGATCCGGCGGAAGCGATCCGGGAAATGGCGGCTCGAATGTCGCAGGAGCACGGGGTGCGGGTGGAGCTGCGGATCGAAGGCCAGAAGAGGGCGCTGGCGCCCCAGGTCTGCACGCAGCTGGCGAAGATCGCACGGGAGGCGGCAGCGAATGCGATCCGGCACTCGGGCGCTTCGCGCGTGGAGCTGGTGCTGCGGTACGAACCGCGGGCAGTGCGTCTGCTGACCTCGGACGACGGACGGGGATTTGATCCGGCGCAGCCTTCCGGGGCGCATTTCGGACTGACGGGGATGCAGGAGCGGGCCAGAGCGTTGGGCGGAAGAATGTCGATCCACTCGCGGCCGGGCTCAGGGACGGATGTCGAGGTGGTCGTCCCGGTGGGCTGGAGGGGCTAGAGGACGGCCATGCAGGCAGGCCCGTACCGCATCCTGATCGTGGATGATCACCCAGTGCTGCGCGAGGGTCTGACCTCGATTCTGAGAGAAGAAGACGACATGATCGTGGCTGGCGAGGCGGGCAGCGGGGAGGAGGGGGTGGAGGAGTTCCGCAAATTGAGGCCGGATGTCGTGCTGATGGACCTGCGGCTGCCGGGCATGACCGGCGCGGAGGCGACCGAGAAAATCCTCGGGGAATTTCCCGAAGCGCGGGTGCTGATTTTCAGCTCTTATTCCGGAGACGAGGACATCGCCCGCTGCCTGCGCGCCGGCGCGCGGGCGTATCTGCTCAAGGACATGCTGCGGACAGAGCTGATTGCAGCGATCCGGACCGTGCTGGGCGGGCAGCGTTATCTTCCGCGCGCAGTGCAGCAGAAGCTGCGGGAGCGGCGGGCTTACAAGGATCTGACGGCGCGCGAAAGAGAGATTTTGGGGCTGATCGTGAAGGGCTTACGGAACCGGGAGATCGCCGAAGTGCTGGGCGCCAGCGAGGGCACGGTGCGGATCCACGTCAGCCACATCCTCGACAAGCTGGGGGCGACGGACCGCACGGAAGCGGCTGTGATCGCCATCGAGCGCGGCATCGTGGCAATCGAATAGCAGCCACGCCGGCATATAACAATCCTCATATTGGCGGGCCGGGGCTTCTCTGATAGCTGTAAAGCGATCGAGAAGAGGTGCATCATGTCTCGTTTTGCCAGCGTTTTGGGGATAGCAGTTCTCAGCCTTGCGGCGTCGGCGCAGGACCCGCGGGGAACGATCAGCGGAACAATCACGGATCCGACCGGCGCGCCGGTTGCGGCGGCCCGGGTGACCGCCGTGAACACATTGACCAACGTGGCCTACCAGGGCACGACGACGGGAGAAGGAGTGTATACGATTCCGCTGCTGCCGCAGGGCGTCTATACCGTCACGGTGGAAATGCAGGGATTCAAGCGCGCGTCGCGGCAGAACGTCGAGCTGCGCATTTCGGAAAGAATCACGCTGGATATCCAGCTCGAACTGGGGGCGATGCAGGAGACGGTGAACGTCACCGCCGAGCCGCCCCTGCTGGAGCTGGGCACGGCCACGAGCGGACAAATCGTGGACCGGAGGCGGATCACGGAGCTGCCGCTGGGCGAAGGGAATCCGATGACGCTGATCCAGCTTGCGCCGGGCATCGTCGTCACCGGGGGCTACACGTCGAACTCGGCGCTGAGCAACAGCGGGCCGTCGAATTTCGAGGTGAACGGCTCGCCGGGCGGCAACGAGTTCACCCTGGACGGGACGCCGAATACAGCAGACCGGCAGACGCAGGGGGCGGCGCGCGTGGGCCTGCAACCGCCGACGGACGCAGTGGAGGAGTTCAAGGTAGTCACGGCCAGCTTCGATGCGCAGCAGGGGCGCACCGCCGGCGGCAGCATCGATGTGGCCGTGAAGTCCGGCACGAACCGCGTGCAGGGCACGCTGTATGAGTTCGTGCGCAATGACAAACTGGCCGCCAATTCGTTTTTCAACAACCGCCAGGGCATCCCGCGGCAGACGCGGCGGTACAACCGGTTCGGCGGAACCGTGGGCGGGCCCGTGTTGCTGCCCGGGATCTACAACGGCCGGGACCGGACGTTTTTCTTCACCAGCATTGAGCGCATCCGGCCGCTGACGCCGGAATTGGAGACCTTGACCGTTCCGGACGAAGCGTTCCGGCGGGGAGATTTCAGCGCGCTGCTGAACCGCCCGGCGCCCCTCTATGTCTACGATCCCTTCACCGCGCGCGTGGAGGGACCGCGCGTCGTGCGCCAGCCGGTGCAATGCAACGGGCGGCTGAACGTGATCTGTCCCGACCGCATCAGCCAGATCGCGAAAAACTATCTTTCCTTCCTGCCGCTGCCGAATGTGGCCACTGCGGCAACCACCAACAATTTCGTCGGCCGGGGCGTCAACGACAACACCTACGACGTGCTGCTCGTGCGGATCGACCACACCGTGAACGAAAAGAACCGGTTTTTCGGCCGTTTTTCCCAGAGCTGGCGCACGGAGATCGACGAGCAGACAGCAGGCGTGAACAATGGCGTCAGAATCAACGGCCGTCTGGGTCATCGCGGCAACCGCGGCGGGGTGTTCGATTATGTCTATACGCCTTCGGCGACGACCATCGTCAATCTGCGGGCCGGATTCACGCGCTTCAAACAGGACCGGTTTTCTCTGGCCTCGTTCGACTACGACGTCAGGAAGATGGGCTTTTCGGAGGCCGCTCTGCGCCTGTTCACCGCCAACACGCTTCCGCAGATCAACATCAGCAACTATTCCTCGCCGGTGGAACCCACGGGCTACAAGATCACGACGCCCCTGTGGTCGCTTCAGCCGACGGTGACGAAGATCGCTGGTTCGCATTCGATCCGCGCCGGCTATGATTTCCGCGTGTATCAGGAAAACCGGCGCGACCAGACGTATCAGGCGGGCCAGTACAATTTCGGCAACGATTTCACCAGGCAGAACGACCTGAATCCGTCGCTGCCGATCGAACAGATCCAGGCGCAGGCGATGGCGTCGTTCCTGCTCGGGCTGCCCACGGGCGGCAACTTCCCGCTGCTGGCGGACCGGGCCGCGACGGCGAAGTATCATGGGGCATTCATTCAGGACGACTGGCGCGTCAGCCGGAGGCTGACGGTGAATCTGGGACTGAGATACGAGGTGGACCTGGGAACGACGGAACGTTACGACCGCCGCATCCATGATTTCGACATCAATGCGGTCAATCCGACCGAGGCGGCGGTGAAGGCGAATTACGCATTGAATCCGATTCCGGAAATTCCCGTGGATCAGTTCCGGCTGCGGGGCGGGCTTGTGTTCGCCGGGCCGGGCAAGCGCGGCTTCCGCGCCGACAAGAACAATGTTCAGCCCAGGCTGGGTGCGGCGTTTCAGATCGACTCGCGGACGGCCCTGCGCGTGGGATGGGGCATGTTCATGGTGCCGTTCGTGATGGACGCGCTGAATCAGAACGGTTTCAGCCGGAACACGCCTCTGATCGCCTCGCCGGACCGCGGGCTGACGTTTCTGGCCACGCTGGAAAATCCTTTTCCGAACGGTTATGTTCCGGAAATCCAGCGCGACCTGCGGAGCCTTCTCGGCCAGAATCCTGGAACCATCGTGCCCGAAAACCGGCGCAACGGCCTGGTGCAGCGCTGGCAGGTCAGCCTGCAACGCGAGCTGCCCGGACGGTGGCTGGTGGAAGGCGCCTACATCGGGAACCGCGGCTCGAATCTGACGACCGCCGTGGATGCGAACCCGATTCCGCGGCGGTATCAATCGACCAGCCCGGTGCGCGACCAGGCTCTGATCAACTTTCTCGACACGCCGGTGCCCAATCCGTTCCGGGGCGTGGCGGGGTATGAGGGCACCAATCTGTATACGGCCACGGTGATCGCGCGCAGCCAGCTTCTGCGGCCTTATCCGCATTTCACCGGCCTGTCCATGGAGCGCTACGACGGGGCCAGTTCCTATCATGCTTTTCAGGCGCGGGCGGAGAAGCGCTTCTCCCAGGGATACACGCTGATGGGCACCTACGCCTGGTCGAAGTATCTCGAGGAGATGACCCTGCTGAATCCGACCGACACGAAGTATGAGAAGCGCCTGAACGACGCCGACTCGCCCCACCGGCTGGCGTTGAGCGGGATCTACGAGATGCCGTTCGGGCGCGGGCGCCCGTTCGGCGCCTCGTGGTCCGGGTGGAAACAGACGCTGCTGGGCGGCTTTCAGCTCCAGGGCATCCTGCAATATCAGGCGGGGCGCCCGTTGACGCTTGGCAACATTTATTTCAACGGGAATCTCTCCGACCTGAAGCCGGTGATCAAGAGCTCGACCATCGGCGTGCTGGGCTCTTCGAACATCGAAGACAACGTATTCCGGACCAACATCCAGACCACGGGCTTCTATTTCCAGGACGACGCCGTGCGCACGGGCGGACAGCTGGACTACACCAAGCAGCGCAACGACACGCGCATCAACCTGTCGCAGAACATCCGCACCCTGCCATCGCGCGTCTCGAACTTCCGCGACCAGGCGATCACGCTGCTGGATCTGTCCGTGATCAAGAACTTCGATTTCGGAGAACGGGTGAAGCTGCAATTCCGGGCCGAGGCCATCAATGCGCTGAACAAGCCGCATTTCAGCGGCCCTGTCCTGAATCCGCGCGACGCGAATTTCGGCCGGGTGACAAGCACGAACTCGCCCACGCTGCCGCGGGAGTTCCAGCTCGGGCTGAGACTGGTGTACTGATCGACTGAACAGAAGGAGCCTTTCGTGTCGGAGCACATCACGCACACCGCCGTCATGGACGACGGCGCAAGGCTGGCGATCCATTCGACGGAAATCTGCGCGGACTTCAGGAGAATCCTGCGGGAAAAAGCCGCGATTTGCCGCTATACGGCCATGACGCGGTCGGGCGACATGTTCACCGTGCGGCTGCTGAAGGATCTCCGGGACCATTGGCCGAAACGGCGGCCCGGGGATCTTTCGGAAGAGAAGCTGGCATTCGTGCTGGGCTGGCGGTGCCACCTGGCCGCGGACCGCACGTTCAAGCCCGTCTACAGGCAATTGCAGCCGGAATACTATGTGCGGGGCGACGACGAGCAGGGCGGCGCCAGCGATGTGTCCGTGTACCACGACGTTGTGGTCTTCCGCGAGGTGTACGACAGGGGCCGCGCGGAGCCGTTCCGGCCTTCCGCGCTGGACTTCCGGCTGGAGACGCATCCGGCCGCCGGCGCGCTGCCTGCGGGCGCCCTCGAGCGGCTGGTCCTCGCCTCCTGGCAGCAGCAGCTCCTCGGCATCCAGTCGAAAAAGGATCTCGCGCATTTCCAGACACACCGGATCGACCTGATGCGGTATGCGGCGGCGTATCATTCTCCCGATCCGGACAAGCTCCGGCGTTACATCTTCGAGCCGAATTTCTACAACCCGCAGGACCCGCTGATCGCGCTGGCGCGGTCGATCCAGCGGGGCTCGCCCCGAAAAGACATCGACCTGAAGCAGGCTCTCGCCGCGGCGCCCAGCCAGAGCCAGTACGCCCAGGCGTTGGAACGCGCCTACCGGTATCTGCATGCGGCGAGCGAGTACTTCCTGCGCCGGATCGACGAACGCGAGCTGGAAGCCCGCTGCGACGTCGGCAAGCCGCATGTTCCGCCGGAGCTCGACCCGAGGAGAAAGAAATCATGATTGCAAGAAGGCATTTTCTTCAGTTCGCGGCCGCGATTCCGGCGCTCGCCCGCGGCGGAACCGGCGCGGCGCCGGGAGGCATGGAGGGCAGCCTGGCGCGGCTCATTTTTCTCGACGATGCGGCATCGCTGGCGGCGCACTCGCTGGCGGTTCCGGACCGCGTGGCCCGGGCCGTCTCCCGCGAGCGCGAGATGTATTTTGCGTCCGCCGTTCTGCAATCCGCGCCGGATCGGCCGGCGGCGGAGACGGCAGTCCGGGCGGGACAGGCCGCGGCGGAGGCCTATGCCGCCATCGAACCCGGGAGCGCCGCGGAGCGGCTTCAATGGGACGCACGGCTGCTCAGAGAACTGGCCGCCCGCGAAGGGCCGGCGCGGCGCGAGCCGTCAAAACAGGAAATCGCCGACTTGTTTGATGTTCTGAGCCGCCGGGTGCTGATTGCCATTCACACCTACATCCCGGACGAGGCGGAGGTGGAGGGCTGGATGGTCCGCCTGATCCGGCTCCACGAGGCGATGGAGAGCTACTGGAACGCGCTGGCGGCGGCCTATCTGCGCGAAGCTGCGCGCGCCGACGAGCGCTACGACCGCTCCGATGCCGTGATCCGCGCAGCATCCGCCCTGCACCAGGGGCCGTTGGATCCAGGCGCGGTGGCCCGCGCGCTGGAGGCTCGGCCGCGTTCTGCCTACGGCCGGGCGCTGAAAGAAGCTGCGGGGAGGCTTCAACGGGTCTGACCGGTCCGGCTACTGGCGCCGCGCGCCTGGCTGGTAGGCGGGCAGGGCGAGCGGATCTTCAATTTCCTTGAGCCGCTGGAACTCGGCCATTTCGCGGGCCGCATCCTCCTTGCGGCCGGCGCGCCGGTACGCCTGCGAAAGGTAGTAGTGGATCTGCGCGTTGCCCTGGACGAGGCGCGCGGCTTTCTCCAGCCGCGGGATGGCCTGGTCCAGCCTGCCGGCAGTGAGATGGGCCTGCCCGATGCTGGCGTGGCAGATCCAGCGGTAGCTGACCGGAACGAGATCGAGAGCGCGCTCCAGCTGTTTGAGCGCTTCGTCCGGCATGCCCTGGCGGATTTGCAGGTTGGCGAGCATCAGCAGCGCGGGCCAATGATCCGGCGTGTTGCGCACTTCTTCCAGAAAGCCTTCCAGCGCGGACTTTGGATCGCTCTCCATCAGATACAGCGCCCGCGCATTGTGAACGCCCGGAGCTTTCGGAAACCGGCGGACCAACTCGTCGTATCCCTTGAGGGCCTCCTCTGGCCGGCCTGTGCCGCCGGCCCAGGCGGCTTTGCCCGCAAGCGTGACGATCTCGCGCCGCTCGGGCGTGAGCGAGCCGGGATCGCGGTCGACAGCAAGGGCGGCCAGCCCCATGATCTCTTCAATTGCCGGGTGGTTCACATTGCGTTTCGACAGCGGATACATCTTGCCCATGGCTTCGTCGAAACGGCCCTCGGAGATCAGGAGGCGCGCGGCGCGGACGCGGGCGGCAACCTCGAAACCAAGGTTGGCGCCGAGGCCGAGCTGTTCGGCTTTGGCGAAATCGGCGAGCGCCTGCTCGGCATTGTCGAGCTCGGCTTCGCACATGGCCAGCAGCGCCCAGGCGGTGCCGAAGCGGGGGGCGAGTTCGAGGCCTTTGCGGAGCGCGTGCGTGGCCTCGGCGTAGCGCTCGAGCCGGTGCAGGGCGGCGCCCATGTAAAGCCAGCCTTCGACCCATGCCGGGCGAATCTTGAGGGCTTCGCGGTAGAGCTGGACGGCCTGCGCGGGGTCGGCGTCGAGCGCGGCGGCAGCCTGGCGGGAGAGCTGTTCGAAGCGCTCGAACTGGGAGGACTGTGCGAAGGCCGCTGTGGCCAGCGCGGCCGCGAAATACAGAAGACGCGCGAATTGTTTCATCCGCTTCCCTTCCCTGCCCGCCCGCCGCTCATCCATTTCCTTCATAGCACAGCGGGCGGCCGCTATCATGGAAGCGATGCGGGCGCTTCTCCTGCTGGCGGCGCTGGCGGCCCCGGCAACGCAGCCTCCGTCGCCAGAACAGCTTTTCCGCGAGGCCGTCGAGGCCCAGCAGAAGGGCAACGACCGGCTGGCGGTGGAAAAGTATCAGGCCCTGCTGAAGCTGGCGCCGAACGTTCCCGAAGTGCATGCCAATCTGGGCGCGGCCTATGCGCGTCTCGGCCAGCTGGACAACGCCATCCGCCACTACCGTGCGGCTCTGGCGCTCGAGCCCCGGAACCAGGCCCTGCAGATGAATCTGGCGCTGGCGCATTACAAGCAGCAGAATTTCCGCGAGGCGCTGCGGCTTCTGGAGCCGCTGTTGGCCGCGGCGCCGGGCGATCTGCGCGTGGCCCTGCTCGCGGCCGACTGCTACAACCGCACGGGACAGGAGGCGAAGACCGTGGCGCTGCTGACCCGCCTGGAGCCCGCTCACGCGGACGACCTGGCGCTGAAATGGCTGCTCGGGGCGGCGCTCGTGCGCACAGGCAAGAAGCAGGAAGGCATCCTGCGGTTGGACCGGCCCGCGCGGCAGGGGCGCAGCGCCGAGGCCTGTCTGCTGGCCGGGCAGACAGCGATGGAGATCTTCGAGTACGAGCTGGGGCGCGAGTATGCCGAGCTGGCGCTGAAAATCAACCCGAATCTGCCTGGCGTGTGGACGCTGGCCGGCATGGCGCGGCACTATCTGGCGGACAACGAAGGCGCCGTGGAGGCCTTCCGCAAAGCCCTGCAGGCGAACCAGGACGATCAGGAAGCCCATCTCGGCATGGGCACGATTCTCATCGTGAACCGCGATCTGGAAACCGCGCGGATGCACCTGGAAAAGGCGCTCAAACTGAAGCCCGGCGACAAGCTGGCGCACTATCAGATGGGGCGGCTCGAGCGGATGGCCGGAAACGCCGAAGCGGCGGTCAGGCATCTGGAGTTCGTCGTGAAGGCTGATCCTGATTGGGCCCAGCCGCACATCGAGCTTTCGGCGCTGTATTTCAAATTGAACCGGCCGGAGGACGGCGAGCGGGAGCGCGCCATTTTCGACAGGCTGAACGCAAAGGGGCAGTAGCGCGCGGGCAGGCGTCAGGCCTGAAACGAGCGGATCGCCGCAACGGTGCGCGACACGGCATCGGCGTCGTGCGCCGCCGACAGGAACGCCGCTTCAAACTGCGATGGCGGAAAATACACGCCGTTTTCCAGCAGATGATGGAAAAACGCCGCGTACTTCTGCGTATCGCAGGCGGCGGCGTCCTCCCACGAGCGGACCGGCCGGTCCGTGAAAAAGAAAGTGAACATCGACCCGACGCGCTGCACCGTGACGCCGGCAGGCGCCGCGGCGCAGATCTCCGCTGCCACGGCATCCAGTTGGGAGTAAATCTCCGGGTGTTCGGCCAGATGCCGGAGCATGGCAATGCCGGCCGCCACGGCGCAGGGATTGCCTGACAGCGTGCCGGCCTGATAGACGTTGCCGGCGGGCGCCACATGTCTCATCACATCCGCCCGGCCGCCGTATGCGGCGATGGGCAGTCCGCCGCCGATGATCTTGCCGAGCGTCGTCAGATCCGGGCGGATGCCGTACAGCTGCTGCGCGCCGCCCAGCGAAAGACGGAAGCCCGTCATCACTTCGTCGAAGATCAGCAGGGCCCCGTGGCGCGTGCAGAGCTCGCGCATCGCCTCGAGAAAACCCGGCTCGGGCGGCACGCAGCCCATGTTGCCGACCACGGGCTCGACGATGACGGCGGCAATCTGATCCCCGTGCTTCCGGAAGGCCTCCTGCAGGGCGTCCACGGAGTTGAAAGGCAGGGCGATGGTCGTACGGGCGAATTCCTCGGGCACGCCGGCGGTGCCGGAGATCCCAAGCGTGGCCACGCCGCTGCCGGCCTTGACCAGAAGCGAATCGACGTGGCCGTGGTAGCAGCCTTCAAACTTGACCGTAAGCGACCGGCCGGTGAAGCCGCGGGCCAGGCGGAGGGCGCTCATGGTGGCCTCGGTGCCGGAATTCACGAGCCGCACCATCTCGATGGAAGGCACCGCAGCGATGATCCGCTCGGCGAGTTCAATCTCGCGTCCCGTAGGAGCGCCGAAGCTGGAGCCATTTTCCAGCGCTTCCCGGACAGCCTCGACCACCGCCGGGAAGCAGTGGCCGAGAATGAGCGGCCCCCAGGAGCAGATGTAGTCGATGTACTCGTTGCCGTCGGCGTCCGTCATGCGGCAGCCGCTGCCGCTCTGGATGAAACGCGGCGTGCCGCCGACGCTGCGGAATGCCCGGACGGGCGAATTGACGCCGCCCGGAATCACCTGCTGCGCACGGGCGAAAAGCTGTTCGCTGCGTTCTGTCTTCATGCCTGGCCGCTCTCTCCTGCCACGCGGTGACCGAGCAGCGCGCCGTAAACGGCCTCCCGCACTGTGCCGTTCAGGTTGGCCAGGAGGCGCTCTTTCAGATCCAGATAGCGCTGCGTGCCCGCGAAAAGATCCTGCACGATGTCGCGCATCCGCGGCGAGTGGCGCATGAGTTCAATCATCCGTGCCGGGACGCTCGAAAACATGATCTGCTGGATGAAAAACCGCTTCGCCAGTCCCGCTCCATAGGCGAGATCTTCGAGAAATTCGCCGTGAAGCAGCGAATTGTAGACGGTGTGCCGCGCGGAAGGTTCGAGCCGGTCGTGCAGGATGGCCTGCGCGGCCAGATCGCCGGAGCGGATGGCGTAGTACAGCCCTTCCCCCGTGACAGGGTCGACCAGCCCGGCGGCGTCTCCTGCGGCTACCCAGCGCGGACCGCTGATGCGGTTGGACCGCCAGGACGGGCGTTCGAGCGCAGGGATCACATGGGCGTAAAAGGTCGCATCCGCGCGGGAGATCCCATGCTCGTCCATGTACCGGTGCAGCTGCTCCCGCGCCTGCTGCGAAGAAACCCCTTTGCCGCAGATGCCCACCGAAAGGTGGCCGCAGCGCGGAAAGACCCAGATATAGCCTTCGAAATTCGGGAAGAACTGAATGTCGACGCAGGTCCGGTTTTCCGGCACGTAATAGCCGATGGCGCACATCGTATCGCCCGGCTTCCACTCGGTGCCGACGCTTTTCAGCGTATTGCGCGCGCCGGTGGCGACGACGATGAAATCGGCATCGATCACGCCGCTGCGCGTGCGGACGCGCCAGCCGTTTTCGAGCTGCTCGAGAGCGAGCACGCGCTCTCGCTCCAGCTGTGCGCCGGCGGCTTCGGCGCGGTCGAGCAGCATCTGGTTGAGGTCTTTCCGTGAATAGATCAGCAGAGGATGCCGCAGGCGCATGGAGACGCTGCCGCCGCGGGGCTCGGACAGCCGGGTCTCGAAGACCTGCTTCTTCGGAACCGGGTTCTCCAGAAGGAACGGATAGCGGCGGTACGCCTTGTAGGTGATGCCGCCGCCGCAGGGCTTCTCCCAGGCGAGTTTCTCATCGAGCAGAACCGTGGGGATGCCGGCTTCGGCCAACCCCGCCGCAGCCATGGCGCCCGCGGGTCCGCCGCCGAGCACCACGACGCGTTTCACTGCTTGCGCTCCGCGCCTTCCCCGCTCACCGGCGGATGGCCGGGCGGAAGCTGGCCCTCGCCCGCAGGAGGCTCGCCGGATGGAGGCATCATGCCGTGCCCCATGCCGGAGTCCGCTTTCTTCTTCACCACCCACTCGTTGCCCTGCCGCTCCAGCGTGTAGCGCATGGACATGCCGGACGCCGCGCCGCCGCCCTTGGGCTTGAAGCCGACGACGGCGTCCGCTTCATTGTCGCGGAAGGTGACGCTGGTGACTTCGATGTCCATTTGCGAGAGGTTCAGACCGGAGTTCTGCGACAGGTGCTTGATGACGCCGGCGCGCACGGCCTCGTTCGTCTGGATGTTCTTCGAGCAGCCGGCCAACAGGGCCAGCGCGAGGGAGACGATCCATCTGGCTGGGGTCACATTGTGATTATAGCGGCCGTGAAAGCCAGCCACCCGGTGCAGGGTCTTGCGTTAGACTCACCACATGCGAGTCTTCTGCCATCTGATCCTTGCTCTGGGAGCGATCGCCGGCGCGCTGGCTGGTCAGCCGAACCCGTTTCTCGGCCGGTGGAATTTCAATATCCAGACGCCCGCGGGGCAGCGGGCGAGCTGGCTGGGCATCTACGAGCGCGGCGGCGCGCTGGAAGTGTGGTACCAGCCGACGGGCGGCAATGTTTTCCAGGTGAAGGAAGCGCGGATCGATGGCGGCAGGCTGATTCTCGACATTCAGGCTTCTGGCCCGACGCGCCCGGCCGTCGTCTGGGAGCTGCAAGCCAAGGGCGACAGGCTGATCGGCGTGGCGCGGCGCGGCGAGAACACGACGCCGCTCGAGGGCAAGCGGGCGCCGGAACTGAAACGGCCCGAGCCTCGCGCATGGACCGAGCCGCGGCCTCTGTTCAACGGCCGCGACCTCGCGGGCTGGGAGCCCGCAGGCAACCCCGCCAACAGCCATTGGAAGGCCCTCAACGGCGAGCTGGTGAATGAAAAGCTGGGCTCGAATCTGAAGTCCGTCGAGAAGTTCGAAGACTTCAAACTCCATTTCGAAGTGCTGCTGCCCGAGCACACCAACAGCGGCTTCTACCTGCGCGGCCGCTACGAGATCCAGCTGGAAAACGAGCCGGAAGGCAAGAGCCCGCCCGAGCGCAGAATGGGCTCGATTTACGGACGGATCGCCCCGAAGCCTGCGCCCGCCAACCGTCCGGGCCAGTGGGACGTGTTCGACGTCACGCTGGTGGGACGGACGCTGACAGTGGTCCAGAACGGCGTGGTGACGATCGACCGCCAGGAAATCGAGGGCATCACCGGAGGCGCGCTGGACGCGGACGAGGAGCTGCCCGGTCCGTTCCTGATCCAGGGCGATCACGCCGGTGGCGTGCGCTTCCGCAACATCACCGTCTCGGTTCCGAAGAAGTGAACCGCGGAGCGTGCGCTATGCTGAGGGCATGAACCGCCGGGACGCTGTCGCGCTCTCTCTGTTCGGCATCACAGCCCGCGGCGCCGCCGGAGACGTCCGGCCGCTGCCCGATCCTGCGCTGCGCGAAAAGGACGCGGAAAAATACTGGCTGCAGGTGCGCCGCGAGCAGTTCCTCCTGCCCGGCTGGCGCGCCTTTCTGAACAACGGGAGCCTGGGCGTCGCGCCGCGCCCTGTCGTGCGCGCCGTGACGGACTTCATCGAAACGGCGGCGGCGCTCGTGCACGACGAGTATCCGCGCTGGGGTTACGAGGATCTTGACGCCGAACGGGCTGAAATGGCGGCGTTCGTGGGCTGCAAGAAGGAAGAGCTCGCGTTCACGCACTGCGCGACGGAAGCGATGAGCGTCATCGCCAACGGCATCGAACTGAAGGCGGGCGACGAGGTCCTGATCACGGATCACGAGCACCCCAGCGGCATCGCGCCCTGGGCGCTGCGGGCGAAGCGGCATGGCATTACCGTGCGCGAGGTGAAGCTGCCGCATCCGCCGCAGAGCGCCGGACAGCTCGCCGACGTCGTGGTTTCCGCGATCCGTCCGCGCACGCGAGTGCTGAGTTTCAGCGGCATCCTCAGCCCGACCGGCGTGCTGATGCCCGTGCGCGAGATCTGCCGCGCCGCCCGCGCCAAAGGCGTTCTTACGGTGGTCGACGGAGCCCACATGAACGGGCAGGTCCCGCTGCGGCTCCAGGACCTCGAATGCGACTACTTCGCCGGCAGTCCGCACAAGTGGCTCTTTGCGCCTGCAGGCTGCGGGCTGATGTACATCCGCGAGGAGCATCTGGACAGGCACTGGCCCGTCATCGTCACCGGCGATTGGGACAGGATGGAGCTGAAAGCCGCGCGCTTCATGAAAATCGGCACGAACAACCGCGCCACGATCGCGGGCATGTTGGCGGGCAAACGGTTCATCGAATCCCTGGGGCCGGAGCACGTCTACGCCCGCATCCACGAGCTGGCCAAACGGGTCTATCAGCAAGCCGCGCAGCGGCCGTATCTGAAGCTGCTCAGCTCCGCCGATGACAGCCTCTACGGCGCGCTGGTCACCGTGACATTTCCCGAGAATTTTGATTTCGCCCAGCTCTGGCGCAAGGCGAAGGAGCGGCGGATCTGGCTGTACGGCAGCCAGCGGCTGCGGATTTCGACGCCGATCCATCTGCGCGCGTCCGACATCGACGCGGCATTCGCGCTGTTCGACGAAGTGGCGGGGTACAAGGCGGCATGAAACAACCGCTCGAGGAAGCCGCGCGCCTGCTGGACGCGCAGTGGACCATGGTTCTGGCCGCCGGCACGGAAGGCGGCGGCGCTCACGCTGCGCCCCTGTATTTCGTGCGCGGCGAGGGGTTCTCTCTCTACTGGCTCTCCTCTCCGGGCAGCCTGCACAGCCGCGAAATCGCGCGCACGGGCATGGCGGCGGCGGCGGTGTTCCGTCCCTCGAAAAACTGGAACGAGCTGCGCGGCGTGCAGATCCGCGGCGCGGCTTCCGAGGCGCGCAAAAGCCGGGCGGTCATCGAAAAATACAAGGCGAAATTCCGGCTGGGCGGCGAGCTCGACGCGGTGATCAGACGCAGCCGTCTGTACCGGCTCGAGCCGCGCTGGATGCGCCTGATCGACAACAGAAGGGGCTTCGGCTGGAACATGGAGTGGGAGTTTCCGGCCTCCGAACAGAAATGAAACGATTTGTTTTGCCTGTCCTGCCCGCCCTCCTGGCGGCCCTCGCGGCTCCTGCTGCGCTTGCGCCGGAAGAGGCGCGCCTCGCCTCCGCCATCAGCGCGGATCTTCTCAAAGCCCATGTCTCTTTCCTCGCCTCCGATGCGCTGGAAGGCCGGGACACGCCTTCGCGCGGCCTCGATGCCGCGGCCGAATATCTGGCCAGCCAGTTCCGGCGGCTGGGGCTGAAGCCGGGAGCCGGAGACAGCTACTTCCAGGTGGCGCGGATGGAATCCGTGCGGCAGCCCATGGAGGGCTTCGCACTCGAGATCCGCTGGAACGCCGGCAGCTACACGGCGGAGGCGTCGCGCGCTGCCATCACGGGCGGAGACGCGCTGGAACTGAAAGACGCGCCCGCGGTGCGCGTCGTGTGGAAAAACCCGGACGATCCGTTGCCCGCACGCGAGACCGTCGCCGGAAAAGTGGTGCTGCTGGACGCCCCGGCGCGCGGAGCGGCCTTTGTCCAGAAGCGCAGGCAACTTCTGGCGTTGGAACCTTTGGCGGTCGTTGCCCCTGGCCCCACATTTCGCCCCAGGACGACGCTGGAGGAACGGCGGGACCCTGCCCAGCGCCGGGTTCCGTTGGTGCTGATCTCTGACACCGAGTTTCCGAAAGCGCTCGAATCTCTCGGAGACAGCGCCTCCATCAGCCTGCGCATCCCGGCGCCGGAGCGGCAGCCGGCGGAGCTGAAGAACGTTGTGGCGCTACTGGAAGGAAGCGATCCAAAACTGAAGGAAGAATTCATCCTGCTCACCGCGCACTACGATCATGTCGGCGTGCGCGAGGGCGCCGAAGGCGACCGCATCATGAACGGCGCCAACGACAACGCCAGCGGCACGGCCACGGTTCTGGCGCTGGCCGAGGCCTTTGCGCGCCACCCCGACCGCCCGCGGCGGACTCTCGTGTTCCTGCTCTATTTCGGCGAGGAAAAGGGTCTGATCGGCTCGCGGTATTACGCGCGGAATCCGCTGTTCCCGCTGCGCCGCACGGTGGCCAACCTCAACTTTGAACAGATGGGCCGCACGGATGATAACTCGGGGTCGCGCGCAGGCAAGCTCACCGCGTCCGGCTTCGATTACACCACGCTGGGCGATCTTCTCACGCTCGCCGGCCAGGATACGGGCGTGGAGGCTTTCAAGGACGGCTCGAACAGCGATTCGTTTTTCTCGCGCAGCGACAACCAGGCCCTGGCTGATCTCGGAATTCCCGCCATCACGGTGTCCGTGGCATGGACGTTCCCCGATTACCACCGCCCGGGAGACGAGTGGGAGAAGCTCGATTACGCGAACATGGAGCGTGCGGTGCGAACGTGCGCCGTGGCCGTGTGGCGCGCTGCCAACAGCGAGGAGCAGCCGGCATGGCTTCCCGACAATCCGCGCACAAAGCCGTACATCGAGGCGCACGGCAGGCTGCACGCCGGACAATAAGGATAGCTGCGGCGCCGTGGAACGGTCTGCCGGTTGAGGCAGTCCTTGCGGCCCCTGTTTCCGCGCGGATCCGTCCCCGGCAAACCAGCCGGGTGCATCCCCCGCCCGCGATTCAGCCCCCCGCCCCTTCGAATGACCGGCTGCTGCCCCGCGTGCGGCCGTCAGCACGCACCCCCCGGGGCGCTCAATCCCACTCCCCCGCCTTCACCAGCTTCCGGATCTTGCGCTTGATCAGGTCCCGCTTCAGCAGGCTCAGGTGCTGGAGGAAGAGAATCCCGTCCAGATGGTCGATCTCATGCTGGATGGCCCGCGCCAGCAGCTCTTCGCCCTCGGTCTCGAAGAAGTTCCCGTCCAGGTCCTGCGCCCGCACCCGCACCCGGTAGGCGCGCTTCACGTCCTCGCGGAAACCGGGGATCGACAGGCAGCCTTCTTCGCCGATCTGCACGCCCTCTTTCACCAGGATTTCGGGGTTCACCAGCACGAGCTTCGCCGCCTCGTCCTCGCCAGCGCTGTGATCGAGCACCGCCAGCCGCTTCGACACTCCCACCTGCGGCGCCGCCAGCCCGATGCCCTTGTTGGCGTACATCGTCTCGAACATGTCGGCGGCGAGCTGCTTCAGTTCGCCGTTGAACTCCGTCACCGGTTCCGCCTTCGTCTCCAGCACCGGGTCGCCGTATTTGCGGATGCGCAGAATCATCGGTCCTTCCTAGAACTCCCTCACCTGTTGGATGTAGCCGTCGAAATTTCGACGCGCCTCGGTGAGCGAATCGCCCCCGAATTTCTCCACCATCGCGCCGGCCAGCACCAGGGCTACCATGGCCTCGCCGATCACGCCGGCGGCCGGCACGACGCAGACGTCGCTGCGCTCGTAAGCCGCCAGCGCCGGCTCGCGCGTGTCCAGATCGACGCTCTCCAGCGGCCGCCGCAGCGTCGAAATCGGCTTCAGGTACCCGCGCACCACGATGTCCTGCCCGTTCGTGATGCCCCCTTCGAGCCCGCCCGCCTGGTTCGCCCCCCGCGTGAACCGCCGCCCCTCGCGGTCGTAGTGGATCGTGTCCTGCACCTTCGAGCCGAACTCCTCCGCCGCCAGCTCGGCTTCCCCGATCATGACGCCCTTCACCGCCTGGATCGACAGGATCGCCTGCGCCAGCTTCCCGTCCAGCCGCGAGTCCCACGTGATGTGCGAGCCCAGCCCTACCGGCACCCCGTGCGCGCGCACCTCGAACACGCCCCCCACGGTGTCGCCGGTGCGGTAGGCTTCATCGACCACGGCCTTCATCCGCGCCTCGGCTTCCGGATCCACGCACCCCAGCAGCACTTCGTCCTTCTGCGCCAGCGCCGCCAGCTCCTCCCATTCCGCGCGGCGCTCCAGCCGCGCCGGGCCCACCTGGATCACATGGCTCAGCACCTCGATGCCGAACTGCTTCAGGTACTGCTTCGCCAGCGCCCCGAGCGCCACCCGCGCCGTGGTCTCGCGCGCCGATGCCCGTTCCAGAATGTAGCGGGCGTCGTGGTAGTTGTACTTGATCGCCCCGGCCAGGTCCGCATGGCCCGGACGCGGACGCTTCAGCGGCTTCTGCTTCTCCGCGCTGTCCGGAGCGGCTTCGACCGGCAGCGCCTCCGTCCAGTTCTTCCAGTCGCGGTTGCGCACGATCACCGCCACCGGCGCGCCCGTGGTCTGCGAGTGGCGCACTCCGCTGACGATCTCCGCCGTGTCGGTCTCGATCTTCATCCGCCCCCCGCGGCCATAGCCCTGCTGGCGGCGCCACAGTTCGCGGTTGACGGCGTCTACGGAAACAGGCACGCCCGCGGGCAGGCCGGTGAGCGTGGCGACGAGACACTCGCCGTGGCTCTCGCCGGCGGTTTCGAATCGGAACATAAGGCTGAAATTCCAGCGTACTGGAATCGCGCCGAAACCATCAACTTTCCAGCACGAACCGCAGCGGCAGATGCGCCGAGCGCCGGATGCCGATCCGCGGCGTCACCGTGATCGACTCGCGCCCCGGCTCGTCCGCGGCAAGGATGCGCAGCGGGCTGTGCAACAGATCCCAGCCGTTCTGTTCCAGCGTGATCCCCAGCGCCCGGGTCAGCTTGCCCGGTCCGTCGCCGCAGCCCTCAACGCTGCGGATCAGCACGCAGCCCGGAATGCCCTCGGGCTCTGCCACCACGTTCAGGCAATGGTGCATTCCATAGGCGAGAAACACGTACGCGTGACCAGGCGGTCCGAACAGAACTTCCGTGCGCGCCGTGCGCCCCCGCCATGCATGCGCAGCCTCGTCGCCTTCCGGCAGGTACGCCTCCACCTCCAGAATCCGCCCGCCCCGGCCATGAAATTCCAGCCTTTGTCCCAGAAGGCCGCGGGCCACTTCGATCGTGGGCCGGGCGTAAAAACTGCGGGGCAGGACTCGGGCGGCCATCTCGCGCTACGCTAGGTGAGAGTATCACGCCCCATGCGCCTCTTTGTGGCCATCGACCTGCCCTACGAAGTGCGCCGCAACCTCGAGCTGCTCCTGCAGATGCTGCGGCCGAAGGCCGACATCCAGTGGAGTCCGCCGTCGAATCTTCACGTCACGACGAAATTCATCGGCGAATGGCCGGAAGAGGATCTCGACATCCTGAAACAGGCTCTGGCGGAAATCCCTCCGCCGGGCGAATTCCGTGTCGACATTCAGGGCCTCGGATGGTTCCCGAACGAGAAAAATCCGCGCGTGTTCTGGGCTGGCATCCGCGCGGATGAGAGCCTCCCGCGGCTGGCCGCGATGACCGAAGACGCCTGCGAAGCCCTCGGCATCGCGCGCGAGGACCGGCCCTACAGCCCCCATCTCACCCTGGCCCGCATCCGCCGCCCGGTGGATCTCTCTCCGCTGCGGAAGGCGGTCGAGACCCTGCCCTCGGACCACTTCGGCCGTTTCACCGCCACGCAGTTTCATTTGTATGAGAGCAAATTGCGCCCGGGCGGCAGCATTTACACGAAAATCGCCAGCTTCCCACTAGCAGCAAAATGACCGGCATCATCCTCGCCTTGCTGGCCGCCTATCTGATCGGCGGCATTCCCTTCGGCTATCTGATCGTCAAGCTGCGCACGGGCCGCGACGTGCGCCAGATGGGCAGCGGCAACATCGGCGCCACCAATGTGCTCCGCACCACGGGCCGCGCATGGGGCGTGCTCACGCTGCTGCTCGATATCGGCAAGGGCTGGCTCGCCTGCGCGCTGATGCAGAGGGCCGCCGGCGGCTCGCCGGAGTGGACCGCCGCCGCGGGCGTGGCCGTCGTCCTCGGCCACGCCTACCCCGTGTTCCTCAAATTCCAGGGCGGCAAGGCCGTCGCCAGCTTTGTCGGCGTGGCGCTGCATCTCGCCCCGTGGGCCCTCGCGGCCGTGGCCGCCGTCTTTGTCATCACCGTGGCCGCCACGCGCTACATCTCGCTCGGCTCCATTCTCGGCGCCGGGCTGTTCCCGTTCGCCGTCTGGATCCTCTATCATCCCGGCCCCGCCGTCATGAGCGCCGTCGGCTTCTGCGGCGCATTCATCATCTGGCGCCACCGCTCCAACATCCAGCGGCTCCGCGCGGGCACGGAGAACGTCTTCCGTTTCGGGGGTAAAAAGTGAAGCGGCTTGCGGTGATCGGCGGCGGGAGCTGGGGCACGGCCCTCGCCATCGTCCTTGCACCCCGGTTCGAGGAGGTCCGCCTGTGGGTCTACGAAGCAGACCTGGCGGAACGCATGAGGCGCACCCGCGTCAACGACGTCTTCCTGCCGGGCTTCACGCTGCCGCCCAACATCGCCCCATCGTCCGTCCTGCAGGCCTGCGTCGAAGGCGCCGGCATCGTGCT
Organism: Bryobacteraceae bacterium; assembly: GCA_026002875.1. Lineage (NCBI taxonomy): Bacteria > Pseudomonadati > Acidobacteriota > Terriglobia > Bryobacterales > Bryobacteraceae > Bryobacteraceae bacterium. The sequence continues at coordinate 1,595,685 of BPGE01000001.1, read as the reverse complement.
CAGCGTCATGCCGTCGGATCATGTGCGGCGGCTTTACGGCGAGATGCTGCCCTGGCTCGCGCCGGAGATGCTGTTCGTCAGCGCCACAAAAGGCATCGAACAGGGCTCGCTCAAACGGATGTCGGAAGTGATATCGGAGGTGGTCGGGCAAAAGTTCACCCCCCGCATCGGCGTGCTCAGCGGCCCCACGTTCGCGCGCGAAGTGGCGCGGGGCGAGCCCGCGGCCGTGGTCATCTCGTCTCAGGACGCGGATCTGGCGCGGACCGTTCAGCGCGCGTTCTCCGGCCCCTCCTTGCGGCTGTACACGAACTCTGATCCCGTGGGGGTCGAACTCGGCGCGGCCTTGAAAAACGTCATCGCCATCGCCGCGGGCGTCTGCGCCGGACTCGGACTCGGCGCCAACACTCTGGCCGCGCTCGTCACCCGCGGCCTGGCAGAGATCACGCGCCTGGCTGTCGCCGCGGGCGGACAGGCCCGCACGCTGGCCGGCCTGGCCGGGCTCGGCGACCTTGTGCTCACCTGCCACGGCGAGCTCAGCCGCAACCGCACGGTGGGCCTCGAGCTGGGCCGCGGAAGGAAGCTCGACGAGATCCTTGCCGGCATGCGCATGGTGGCCGAAGGCGTCCATACAACCTACGCTGCGGTGGAGCTGGCCGCACGCCTCGGCGTCGACATGCCCATCACGGCCCAGATGCACGCCGTGCTGCGCGGGGCCAGGAGCCCCCGTGAAAGTCTCCGCGAACTGATGGAACGGTCGCTCAAAGAGGAGTGACAGCCGGGCCGCAGGAGGCGCTTCCGGGCCGCGAAAATGCTTCCCCATCTGCGCTTCCTCTGTTATTCTTTACAAATATGCGGATGCCACAGAGGGTTCTCCATCTCGGTTTGCTTGCAGTCGTGGCCGCTGCTCTCGCTTTGGGCCAGGGCACTACGTCCCGCGTCGTCGGCGTCGTGTCGGACCCCAGCGGAGCCAGCATCCCCGGCGCTACCGTCAAGCTGATCAACGAAGGCACCAACGCCACCTTCGAAACAAAGACCGCCGACAACGGCGCCTACTTCTTCGATGCTGTTGTCAGTGGAACCTACACCATCACCGTCGAAGCTCCAGGCTTCCGGCGCTTCACGTCCCGCCGCAACCCCGTTACCATCGGCCAACCGACGACGGTCAACGTCACCATGGAAGTCGGCACGGTGACGGAAGTGGTCGAGGTGTCCGGCTCGGCTGAAATGGTCCAGACGTCGACCTCGGGCAATTTCGGCAACCTGTTCACGGAAACGGCCATCCGGGACCTGCCCATCGTCGGCGTGCGCGGGCGCAACCCGCTGGATCTGGTCACCCGCCAGCCCGGCGTCGTCAGCGGCGCCAACACCGGCGGCGGCGTTCACGTCAACGGCGCGCGCGACCGCGCCTGGAACTTCACCATCGACGGCATCGACGCCAACGAGACCAGCGCCGGCGGGTCGAACTTCGCGCCGATCCGCATGAACCCGGACACCCTGAGCGAGTTCCGCGTGCTCACCGGCAACACGACCGCCGAATACGGACGCAACTCAGGCGGCCAGGTGGCCATGGTCACCAAGAGCGGCACCAACGAAATCCACGGCACCGCCTGGTGGTTCTACCGCACCCCGCGGCTGAACGCCAATGAATGGGAAAACAACATCAACAACGTCGGCAAGCGCCAGTATGTGCAGAACATGCCCGGCGTCGGCATCGGCGGCCCCGTCATCAAGAACAAGCTCTTCTACTACGGCAACCTCCAGATCCTGCGCACGCGCGAATCGGCCGTCGTCAACTCCACCGTCTACACCAAGGAAGCCCGCGAGGGCATCTGGCGCTACAACCGCGCGGGCCGCAACCTGCCGGCGGGCGTTGCGGGCGCCGTCGTCGACGAGCGGGGCAACGTGCTTCCGGGCGTCAACATCGGCACCTACAACGTCATCTCGCTCGACCCGCAGCGGCTCGGCTGGGATCCGCAGACGAAGGCCATCGCGCAGGCGGCGCCGCTGCCGAACAACTTCACCCTCGGCGACGGCCTGAACACGGCCGCATACACGTTCACCGCGCTCCAGTTCGAGAAACAGCACGACGTCACGCTGCGCGGCGACTACATCATCAACAGCCGCAACACGTTTTTTGCCCGCGTGAGCTTCGGCCGCCAGGACACCAATTGCGACCGCGTCAACGGCGGCGCGCCCGTCTGGCCCGGCGCTCCCTGCATTGTGAACACGAAGCGCGATCCCAAGAACTACGCCTTCAACTGGCGCACGACCCCCACGCCCACGACAACGAACGAGCTCGTCGTCGGACTCAACCAGTTCGCCTTCGACTTCAACATTCCCACGGCGGACCTGAACAAGGTCAGCCTGGTGGCGCCCGTCGCCAACCCGTTCGTCTACACCTTCGGCAACGCGCGGCGGCTGAAGACCTGGCAGATCGTGGACAACTTCTCCTGGCTCCGCGGCCCCCACAACATCAAGTTCGGAATCAACTTCCGCCTCGGCAGCCACCGCGACGTGCGCGGCTCCATCGGCGGCTACAATGCAACGCAACAGGCCGATTTCTCGCGCGTCGTCAATGTCGTCAATGCGGCCGCCTTCGGCCTGCCGGCGGACATCAATCAGGCCTTCGACCGCGTCAACCTCGAGCGCGACATCAACTTTTTCCTCGGCCGAGTCGGCAATACCAACCGCGGCTTCCCTTCGACCGCGGACAGCTACGTCGCAGGCCTCTACGATTTCCTGGCGAGGTTCAACGAATACGACTTTTACATTCAGGACACCTGGAAGCTGAGCCGCAATTTCACCGTGGATCTGGGCCTGCGCCTTGAAGTCAAGCCGGCGCCCACCAATCCCGACGGCCGCATCCGCCGCCCCGATCAGTACGTCGCCGCCGGCGGCGCGCCCACCAACACTCTGAAGTGGGTTCCGGGCAGCCTCTACCGCAATGCCGTCAACAACTGGGGACCGTCGGTGGGCTTCGCCTGGGATCCGTTCGGCACGGGCAAGACCTCGATCCGCAGCAACTACCGCGTCGCCTTTGACCGCATCAACACCTTCGTGCTGAGCTCCCAGGTCTTCCAGAACCTGCCCGGCATCGTCCTCGGCCTGAACGACGCCACCTACGGCCAGGGCGGCGGACGCCTCGCAGGCCTGCCGGAGTTGAAGCCGCCTGCCGTCTCGCCGGAATCGTTCGCGCAGCCGGCGGCGTTCTCCAACCGCGCGATCACCGTTGTCGATCCGGACTTCCAGATCCCGACGACGCACCAGTGGAGCTTCGCCATCCAGCGCGAGGTGTTCCGCAACGCCGTGGTGGAGGTCAACTACATCGGCCGCCGCGCCTACAACCTCTTCGGCGCCTACAACGCCAACCAGGTGGAGTGGGTCCGCAACGGCATGCTCAACGCGCTCAACGTCGTCAATGCCGGCGGCGAAAGCCAGCTGATCAACCAGCTCATGAGCGTCGATTCCCGCCGCACGGCCACGGAGACCGGCTCGCAGGCGCTGCGCCGCATCTACTCGGTCGACCTGCGCAACAACAATTTCGCCTTCATCGCCCAGGACCTGTCGCGCCGCGTCGTCGGCGGACGCGGTCAGGCGGAGGCCGCGGGCCTCGGGCCGTATTTCTTCCTGTCCTATCCGCAGTTCGCCAACGGCATGAACGTGATCGACTCGAACGATTTCTCCACCTATCACGCCGGCCAGGTGCAGTTCCTGAAGCGCATGAGCGGCGGCCTCGAATTCCAGATGAGCTACACGCTCGCCAAGTCGCTCGACACGCGCTCCTACGACCCGGCTTTCACCGTCGTCGCCACCGCCAACGCCCAGTCGGCCGGCGGCACGCCCTTCGACATCTACAACCGCAAGCTGAACTATGCGCCCAGCGACTTCGACCGCAAGCACGTCGTGCAGAACTATTTCATCTGGGAGCTGCCGTTCGGGCGCGGCCGGCGCTTCGGCTCGTCGGCCAGCGGCTTCACCCAGCGGCTGATCGGCGGCTGGCAGGTCGCCGGCATGGGCACCTTCCAGAGCGGGCGGCCGATGTCGGTTTACTCCGGATTCTATACGTTCAACAACATGGTCCACAGCTTCGGCGAGTGCTCCGGGTGCTCCTCCACCATGGGCAAGGTGCAGGACATCGACGGCATCAAGTGGTTCTTCACCGCCGAACAGCGAGCCCGGTTCACTAATCCCGCCCCCGGCTGGATCGGCAACACCGGCCGCAACTTCTTCCGCGGTCCCGGCGGCTGGGGCGTCGACATGACGGTCATGAAGCGCACGATGGTCACCGAGGGCACCAACCTCGAACTCCGCGCCGACATGACCAATGTCTTCAACCACCCGATCTTCGGCTTCCCCACCGCGACGGCGAGCTCAACCGTCTTCGGCCGCATCCGCGATGGCGTCATCAGCGGCTCCCGCAAGATCCAGCTCGGCCTGAAGTACAACTTCTGAACCGGGCTCAGTCCGCAGACTGAACGGGCCGCTGGGCCCTCGCCGGAACGGCGGAGGCTCAGCGGCCCTCGTTCTTTTTTCATGAATCCGCCCCGGCTGGGCGCGGATCGCCTACTGCTTCCGGTTCCGCGGCATCGCGCCCGGCGAGGTCCACCCGGGCGGCGGATTGTATTCAGGTCGCGTCCGCACCTCCGTCGCCGTCGGAAAATCCGGCGGCACTTTCTGCGTCACTTTGCCCGTCGCCGCCCACTCCGTGCCCCGCTGGAATGTCGTGATGAACCCGACACAGTTCATGGCTGCGATATCGTGGCCCAGCACGGTATGGAACACCCGCCCTTTGCCATATTCAATCGCCATCAGAATCGGCTCTTCCCTGCCCGTCCCGCGGTTGGACGGATCCGAAAACGCAACCGAAAGCATCGTCATCTTTTCCCCCGGCCCGCGCATATGGGCGTACAGCTCATCGGCGGCGTGCATCCACTCTTCCGGGAGCCCTTCCGTCACCGGATGATGCCGGACGAAATTGCGGATCTTGAACGGCAGCCTCGCCCCGTGGCTGCCCGCCGGTCCCGGCGACGTATCGCTGATCACCTTGCCGTCTTTCACATACCAGTAGGGGCCGTGCTTCTCCGTGCGGCCGCGCCAGCCGCCGACGCCAATCATGAGGTTGTACTCGCGCCAGTTGGGAAATGCGTTGTCCGCCGCATGAACGGAGACGAATCCGCCGCCGTTGCGCACATATGCCTCGAACGACGCCTTCAGCTCGTCCGGCCAGCGCTCGTCCGGCGCGTCATAGTTGCCCACCACGGCCTTGTACTTGCCCCACTCGGGCCGGAAGTTCGAGAAATCCCCGCCCCTTGGCGGCGCCACCACGACGCTGACTTCGAACAGCCCCGTCTCCTCGAGCATCCGCTTCAGATACGGCGTGGTCTCCTCCCACGCATGGTAGGGCCCGCCCTGCTCTCCGGTCAGAATCATGACCGGAATCTTCGGCCCCGCTGCCTGCACGGCAGGGATCCACAGGCACAGGGTGGCTGCGAAAGTAAGCAACAGGAACATTCGGCGATACATCATGGCGCTCCTTGTCTCGCCTTGATTCTACACACTTGGCGCGTGCCGCTCCATGCCCCTGCTGCGGGCGCCGTCCGGAAGTCCTCGCGGGCGGCGGCGGTCAGTTCCGCCGTCAGATCCGCCACGCGATCATTAGAAACGCGGCGCCGAACAGGGCCAGCGTCAGCGGCTCAGGCGTGTCGAAGCGGAAGGGTAAATACGGCAGCCAAGCAAACAGCGCCGCGCTCGCCGGAACCGGATTCTCCCATCCCCTCTGATTGCCGCCCGGCCGGAGACGCCACTCCTCAGCGCCAGCACACTTCTTCCCTCTCTTTTCCACCATCTCCTCCTCCTGGTGGCTGTTTCTGAAATAAGGTAAGGCGTTTTCCCTTTACAGGAAAGGCCCACTGCTCTGGAACTTCCGTCCCGGCCCCGCGATGCGCACAGCCACGCCGCCCACCCGGCGCCAGCCTGCGAGTAAATTGAGTGGATCACCACAACCGGAAGGAATCGTCTCCATTTGACCAGACATCGGATCTTCTCCATGCCTTTCGCCAGGGTCTATCCGGCGTATGTCCAGAAGGCTCGGCGGAAAGGCCGCACGCAGCAGGAAGTCGACCAGATCATCTGCTGGCTCGCCGGCTATGACGAGGCTGGCTTGCGCCGGCAGATCCGGCAGCTGACCGACTTCGAAACCTTCTTCGCCCAGGCGCCCGCCATGAACCCGAACCGGCGGCTGATCAAGGGCGTCGTCTGCGGCATCCGCGTCGAAGAGATCTCCGATCCGCTCATGCAGGAGATCCGCTACCTCGACAAGCTCATCGATGAACTGGCCAAGGGACGCCCGATGGAGAAGATCCTGCGCCAGGAGTGAAGCGTGCCCTGATGCCGCCTGTCAGGATTCCTTCAGCGATTCAGGAATGCAACTCCCGCCTGGAGCCCGCTGAAAGAAATGAAAACCGCCCCGCCCTGCAGCGGGTTCAGAGCCGCGCGGGAGCAGCCCAAAGAGCTGCGACCAAGCGGTCCACGCATCCTCCCACCCACCGAAACATCCGCATCGCGCCGCAGGCGCGACCGGACCATCCCCGGCACGACTGTGCCGCGCCCGTAGGCCGCGCCAGCTCGATTCGATGCCGCGCATGAAGGGCGCGAAGCGCCCGGAATAAGCGGCCCCCCGCGCGGCCAGGCCCGGCCCGGCACGCCCCAGCGGCCGATTTTCGTCCGAGCCGCCATGCCCCTGCCCGACATCAGCAGGGATGAAAATCCCTGCCCTCTGCGGCGGGTTCAGTGCCGCGCACGAAGGCCGCCCCAGCGGCCGCAGTAAGCGGCCACCCGCACGGCCTTCGCCGACCGGTCGATTTTCGAGGGAGCGCTCCCCCCCGCCTCAGCGCCGCCGCAGCCAGCCGGCTGCCAGAAGCCCCAACCCCAGCAGCGACAAAGTGGAAGGCTCCGGAATCTCGCCGCCCAATTGCCGGTCGTCATAGATGCCGATCATGCCGGCGCCGCTCGACGGCTCGATCGCGATCAACTGGGCGTACGGAGTGCTGCCCGTCAGAATGACCGTGTTGCCATAGAAGTAAAACAGACTGGAAACGCCGTTAAAAATGGGGTGGTTCGTGGTTGGAGCGTACGCGCCCAGGATCGTGTTGTACGAGGTTCCATAATCGAATCCGAAATTGGCCAGAAAAGAATCCCAGAACGTGTCTTCATTGGCGATCCGGCCCGTGCCGCCTGCCAGGTATACGTTCCCGCCGTTGTTGACGTAATTCGTCAGCACCGTTGCGTTGTATGAGCCGGTATATCCTCCAAGAAAAACGCCGGTGTAGGCGGACAGCGTCGGCAGATCGAAGGTGATGCCCGTATTGACCGTGACAGTGTGCCCGGCGGATGTGATGGCATTGATCAATGTGCTGTTGGCCAGCGCAAAAGTATCATCCGAATAAATCAGAAAATTCCCGCCCGGCCCTCCGGCGAAATAGTTGGCGATGTTGGCGCCGAATTGGGCGGCGTTAACGCCAGAATCGGAAAGGGTCCATTCATCGTGGTTCACGATCACGACCCCCGCGGTACTGGTGACCGGAACGAGAACGGCGAGGAACAGGAAAGCCGATATAGCTGAGCGCAAGATTCTCCTCCTGCAAAAAAATCACTTACTTCGGTCCTGGTGAGTATAGTATTGACCGGTCAGGTCTGTCAAGGGATTTCGCGTCGCGCCCGGCTCCGCCACCGGGAGTGGACCGGTGGCAGCTGCTATACTACGCCCGTGTTCGAGCACGTCCTCGTCGCCGACTGGAGCGCCCGCGCGCGCCCCGCCCCGGCGCGCCCGGCGCGGGTGCCGGAGCGGATGCTGGCCGATGGGGGCACCACGTCGCGCCGCAAAGTCGAGTACGCCCACCGGGAGGGGATCGAGCTGTATGCGCCGTGGGAGCCGGACGCGGCGCGGCACCGGGGCGGGCTGGTGCGCAACGGGATTGGGGAAGAGTTCGGGCCGCAGGCTTTCGTCTATGACGCGGAGAACGACGAGCTGATCTGCCCGGCGGGGGAGCGGCTCAAGCGGGGGCGGTCGCGGTGGAAGAACGGGGCGCGGAAGGTGCGGTACGAGGCTGCGGCCGAGGCCTGTGCGGCATGTCCGCACCGGCGCGACTGCTGCGGGCGGGCCGAGGGGCGGGGCCGGTGGGTGGAGCGGGCCGAGGAGAGCGAAGCGATGCGGGCCTACCTGGAGCGGATGGCCAGCCCGGAAGGCCGGCAGTTTTACCGCCAGCGGAGCCGGTACGGAGAGTTTCCGCAGCTGCAGATCAAAGGGGTGCTGGGGCTGCGGCGCTTTCATGTGAGGGGCTGGCGGAAAGTCAGACAGGAAGGCATGCTGTGGGCGCTGGCCTATAACGTGATGCAGTGGATCCGGCTGGTGTGGAGGAAGCTGGAATCGGCGCCGCCCACGCTGGCCGCCGCCACCTGCTGAGCGCCCCCGGGCGGGCCAAACCGGCCCAACGCCCCACGCCGGGGCCGCTCCAGCCCCGGCCATTCCGATTTCCAACAGCCGCCAGAGGCTTCCCAGATCTCTCCCCCCCCTTCCTCCGCGTCTCAAACCTGATTTCTTCACAGACCCGCTTGCGCGAGGGCTGCATCCCAACGCGTTTCCCCTCGCGCTTGCGCGAGGGCTGCATCCCAACTCTGCGTCCCCGCGCCCTCCCCAACGGATTTCCCCTCGCGCTCGCGCGAGGGCTGCATCCCAACCGTCCCCTCGCTCACTCCCCAACGGATTTCCCCTCGCGCTTGCGCGAGGGCTGCATCCCAACTCTGCGTCCCCGCGCCCTCCCCCTCCCGGGTTTCCCCTCGCGCTTGCGCGAGGGCTGCATCCCAACCGTCCCCTCGCTCACTCCCCAACGGGTTTCCCCTCGCGCTCGCGCGAGGGCTGCATCCCAACTGTGTTCCCCGCGCCCTCCCCAACGGGTTTCCCCTCGCGCTTGCGCGAGGGCTGCATCCCAACTCTGCGTCCCCGCGCCCTCCCCAACGGATTTCCCCTCGCGCTTGCGCGAGGGCTGCATCCCAACTCTGCGTCCCCGTCCCGGAAACCACTCCCCGCACCGCTCGCAATCCCCCCGATCGAGGAATCTGCAAAACCAACCGAAACCGGCTTCGCCCCCGCCGCGGCCCAATTCCAGGCCCCCTTCAGTCGCCTCCGGGCGCCCTGCGCCAGCCCGGAATCCGCCTGTCTCTTCTCGGACTGCCTGATTCTCCTGATCGCAAATCAGTGTCCGCGGAAGTTGCGGTGCCGGCGGGAGCACACGCGCAATTCCGATCTCAGACGAGTGCCCCGTGCTTTCACAGCGCTGGAGACGGTCGAATCATCTTCGACCGCGCCAACAGTGCGGTCTTCGCAACCCGCTCATCTCACACTTTCCGATGCCCCTGCAGACGCTGAGAAAGCCAGGCCAGCCCCTTCAGGCCGATTGCGGCCCCCAATGCCCCCGCCAGGCGATGCGCCTTCCAGATTCGCCTGCTTCGTCGTGTCCTTCCGGTACGTCGCGAATTCGTCGTTGTCGGCGTTGTTCCCGTCGCCGTACGGATACCGTTTCGCGCCGGACCAGCCCTTCAACGATCCCAGGCGGTCCGTTTTCGCTTCCGCCACGCTGCCGTTTTCCTCCACCGTCGCCACCAGCCGCCCGGCGAAGTACACCCGCTCGCGCCACAGCCGCGGCACCACCAAACCCGCCGACGCCTGATACTCGCCCAGCAGTTCGCCACTCAGGCCGTACACCTGATACGAGCCCCCGCCTGCTACCCGCAGGTTCCGCGCGTCGTAGTAGTAGCGCTCGCGCTCCACCCCGTCCCACTTCACCACGCTCAGCCGCCCTTCGACGTCATACTCGGCCCCGATGGTCACCGTCCCGCCCGGCCACTGCACGAGGTTGCTCGCCGCATCGTAGGCGAAGCCGCTGGTCGTGATCCGGTTTGTCGCCGCGTTGATCGACAACGAAACCACAGGCGCCGTCCCCTTCGTTACATTTTGCGCCAACCGGTTGCCGAATCCATCCTCCGACCAGCTCAATCCCCACTGCGGCCCTGTCGTCGCTGTCACAATGCACGGGCCAATTTGCCAGGTAACTGGATTGCGTTGATGAGGGCGGCCTTCTTCTCGATCGACGCTCAGGCGGCGTTGCGCGGCAGAACTTCCCTCTGCATCCGGCTGCCCGCTTCGTCTTCTGCCACCGCCAGGTCCTACCTCGCCCGGAGATTGAGCTACATCTGAGCCGAGGTGCCCAAATAGCGGGCAAGGCGCAGCGCCGTGTCGGCGCTGATGCCGCGCTGTCCTTTGACAATGCCTCCGATCCAGTTCGCAGGCACACGCAGGGCTGTGGCAAGCGCATCGGCCGTCAGGCCGGACTCCCGCAGAAACTCTTGCAGCACCTCCCCCGGATGGATGGGAGCTAACAGGTCGCTGAAAAACTCCGGAACAAGACACCTCGGAAATGTTTGATGCGTCTTTCCTAGTGTAGGGACGCCATGAGAGGAGAAGACCGTCAGCAGCAAGAGATGTTCCTGTACGCGAGCCTGGAGGATCTGGTGCCGGCCGATCACCCGCTGCGGCCGATCCGGGCGATGGTGGACGAGGCGCTGCAGAGGCTGGACGACACCTTCGATGAGATTTACGGAGAAGTGGGGCGGCCGTCGATCGCGCCGGAGCGGCTGCTGCGGGCGCAGTTGCTGATGCTGCTGTACACAATCCGGAGCGAGAGGATGCTGGTCGAGCAGCTGCGCTACAACCTGCTGTTCCGGTGGTTCGTGGGTCTGGGGATGAGCGAGGAGGTCTGGCACGCGACGGTGTTCACGAAGAACCGGGACCGGCTGCTGGAAGGGGACGTAGCGCGGCAGTTCTTTGGCGAGATCGTGCGGCAGGCGAAGCAGCAGGGGCTGATGTCGAGCGAGCATTTTTCGGTGGACGGGACGATGGTGGAGGCGTGGGCGAGCCAGAAGAGCTTCCGGCCGAAACAGGAGAAGTCGGATGAGGACGAACCGAAACAGGGTGGGCGGAATCGGGAAGTGGACTTCCGGGGGCAGCAGCGGTCGAATGAGACGCACGAGTCGGTGACGGATCCGGAGGCGCGGCTGTGGCGGAAGAGTCAGACGGCGGAGGCGAAGCTGAGCTATCTGGGACACGTGCTGGGAGAGAACCGGCACGGGCTGATCGTGAACGTGCGGGTGACGAAAGCCTACGGGCGGGCGGAGCGGGAAGCGGCGGTGGAGATGGCGCGGGAGATTCCGGGAGGGACGAAGCGGGTGACGCTGGCCGGAGACAAGGGGTACGACACGCGGGAGTTTGTGGAGCAGATGAAGGATCTGAACGTGACGCCGCATGTGGCGCAGAACGTGAGCGGACGGCGCAGCGCGGTGGATGGGAGGACGACGCGGCATGAAGGCTACTGGATGAGCCAGAGGAGGCGGAAGCTGGTGGAGGAGTTCTTCGGATGGGCGAAGGTGGTGGCGGGGCTGAGGAAGGTGAAGCTGAGGGGGCGGGAGAAGGTGGGATGGCTGTTCACGCTGGCGGCAGCCGCATACAATCTGGTGAGGATGAGGAACCTGATGGCGGCGGCGACTGCCTGAGGAGCGCGGAAACAGCCTTCCGGCGGCCTTCCAATGGCCGCTGGAAGGCGAGTGGGCAGGGGGGCGATCCGTTCCCAGGGCTTCCTCTTGGGCGGAAATCGAAAAACAGAACAATTTTCGGCTCCGCGCGGGCGTTTTTTCAGCGACCTGCTAAACGCTTCGCTGTTTTCGTCGCCATGTCAATTCCTCCCTTCAGTGATAGTCGACGATTTCAACCTCATGTGCGTCGCCATCCCGCCATTCAAAGCAGATCCGGAACTGGTCGTTGATCCGGATGCTGTATTGGCCTTTTCTCTCACCCTTCAACGCTTCGAGCCGGAGTCAGGGCAATTCGAGATCCCGAAGCGAGGTCGCCGCGTTCAGCAGTTCCAGGCGGATTCGCGCTGCTTTTTCGATGCTCTGAAATTTCCGGCTGAACTTCCGCTCCAGCAACAACTGGACATCCTACTGGCGGCAGGAGCGGGGAGCTCCCTTCTGCGGGTGCGGGAAGAGAAGAACTGGCAGCTGCCGCGGACCACCCCCACGCGCGTGGGGAGAACGGCCTGGATGGCCTGAGCTTGCTCGCGATTTCCGGACGATCCCCACGCGCGTGGGGAGAACGCAATGCGGTGGTTTCGGCTCCCGGGGCCAGGCGGACCATCCCCACGCGCGTGGGGAGAACGCCAATCGATCCACAGCCGCCATCTGAACGTGCGGACCATCCCCACGCGCGTGGGGAGAACTATCCCGCCGTACCATGGAGGCCTGCCCCAGCCGGACCATCCCCACGCGCGTGGGGAGAACACTCCCTGCTGCCGATCGCCCATAGCCTGGGTCGGACCATCCCCACGCGCGTGGGGAGAACCGGTCCGGGCACAAAACCGCATTTTTGGCGAACGGACCATCCCCACGCGCGTGGGGAGAACAAGCCCATCAGCCTGTTGCCAGACTGGTCTACCGGACCATCCCCACGCGCGTGGGGAGAACGACTACAGCCAAATCGAGGTCCGGCTCATTGCAGGACCATCCCCACGCGCGTGGGGAGAACTCCTCATCGGACGGGAAGCGCACGCGGACCTGCGGACCATCCCCACGCGCGTGGGGAGAACTCAGCCAGGGATGTCTTCGAGTACCGCCGCGGCGGACCATCCCCACGCGCGTGGGGAGAACGACGCGGCGCGGGTCACAATCAAGCACGATCCCGGACCATCCCCACGCGCGTGGGGAGAACATCCACGCCTCGCGCTTCTGATTGGCCCAGGCCGGACCATCCCCACGCGCGTGGGGAGAACCGTGGGCATAGTGGGGGAAGGGCCGCTGGGCGCGGACCATCCCCACGCGCGTGGGGAGAACGGATCGTGCAGTATGCCGTCGTCAAAAACGTGCGGACCATCCCCACGCGCGTGGGGAGAACGGCATCGACGCTCGTCCGCCCGCTGAAGAGATCGGACCATCCCCACGCGCGTGGGGAGAACGTGATGCGCGATCTGGCGAATGACGTCGACCTCGGACCATCCCCACGCGCGTGGGGAGAACCCCCGGCCGAACAGTTCGACGGCCAAGGCCGTCGGACCATCCCCACGCGCGTGGGGAGAACCCCCGGCCGAACAGTTCGACGGCCAAGGCCGTCGGACCATCCCCACGCGCGTGGGGAGAACGAATCGATGACAAAGGCTGCGGAGAAGGCCGCCGGACCATCCCCACGCGCGTGGGGAGAACAGGTACAAGTCGTGCGGGAGCTGGCAGTGGTACGGACCATCCCCACGCGCGTGGGGAGAACAGGTACAAGTCGTGCGGGAGCTGGCAGTGGTACGGACCATCCCCACGCGCGTGGGGAGAACGCGCTTCCAGGAGATGTGCCAGTCAAGCGCTACGGACCATCCCCACGCGCGTGGGGAGAACGCCGCTGCGAGCGTAATCGAGCCGCCCAGAAACGGACCATCCCCACGCGCGTGGGGAGAACGCCGGCCGGCGGCCTCCAGCCGCTCGAGCTCTCGGACCATCCCCACGCGCGTGGGGAGAACTTGATCCGGTCCTTGCGGGTCGAGACGTTGGCCGGACCATCCCCACGCGCGTGGGGAGAACACGGCCGATGGCTGTTGGGCCGCCAAGGTGCCCGGACCATCCCCACGCGCGTGGGGAGAACGCCCGGCGCTCGCTGCCATCGGACAGATCGGGCGGACCATCCCCACGCGCGTGGGGAGAACGTAGATGTCGTAGCCGACCTCGAGCAGCTCGAAGGACCATCCCCACGCGCGTGGGGAGAACATCCCACCCGAGATTGCGCTGACGGCCGAGGCCGGACCATCCCCACGCGCGTGGGGAGAACACGGCCGATGGCTGTTGGGCCGCCAAGGTGCCCGGACCATCCCCACGCGCGTGGGGAGAACCTGCCCTACAACCGCCAGGAGTTGATCATCAACGGACCATCCCCACGCGCGTGGGGAGAACCATCTCGGATTCCGAGCCGAAGGCGCGGATGCCGGACCATCCCCACGCGCGTGGGGAGAACACTCATGCAATGCTCCTTGGGTACGTACGCTCCGGACCATCCCCACGCGCGTGGGGAGAACTGTCGGTGCCGGCGATTGTTGATGTAGGCGCGCGGACCATCCCCACGCGCGTGGGGAGAACCTGGACGACGGGCAGCGGCGATGGGCGGCGAACGGACCATCCCCACGCGCGTGGGGAGAACGACGTGGCCAAACAGAAGAAGCCGTGGCGAACCGGACCATCCCCACGCGCGTGGGGAGAACGCATCGCTGATATGCGTCCGCCTCGGGTCCGACGGACCATCCCCACGCGCGTGGGGAGAACCGCAAGAGCGCTGCATCTGGGTCTTCGAGAGCCGGACCATCCCCACGCGCGTGGGGAGAACATCGCCCAAGCCGCGATCTCAGCGCTCAAATACGGACCATCCCCACGCGCGTGGGGAGAACGTTTCAGCCTCCCGGGGTGGCGCTGCGCAACGCGGACCATCCCCACGCGCGTGGGGAGAACGTTTCAGCCTCCCGGGGTGGCGCTGCGCAACGCGGACCATCCCCACGCGCGTGGGGAGAACTTGAGGACGCATGGCGCGAAATTGCGGAAATCCGGACCATCCCCACGCGCGTGGGGAGAACATCGAGACAGCGGTGTCGGCAGGGAATACGGTCGGACCATCCCCACGCGCGTGGGGAGAACTTTTGCCAATCGAACGCCTGGCAGCGCGGGCACGGACCATCCCCACGCGCGTGGGGAGAACTTTCTGGCACGGGTTGCTTCGTACCATCTATGCGGACCATCCCCACGCGCGTGGGGAGAACCCATCCTCCCCGCCCGCGATCGCTGAACCAGCCGGACCATCCCCACGCGCGTGGGGAGAACGCATTGCCAAGGCTGCTGGAGTGCGGTGGTTCAGGACCATCCCCACGCGCGTGGGGAGAACTCTGGATGTAACTCGTGGAGCTTCCTCCGCCGCGGACCATCCCCACGCGCGTGGGGAGAACGAGCCAGCGATGTGCCGCCACCGGTGGTACAGCGGACCATCCCCACGCGCGTGGGGAGAACCCGACAGTTTTGGCGCGCCATTCCTGCGCTGCCGGACCATCCCCACGCGCGTGGGGAGAACACTTGGGTGGTGAATCGATGAGGACGTTACTGCGGACCATCCCCACGCGCGTGGGGAGAACACGGCATTCGAGCGTGGTATACCGTACCAGCTCGGACCATCCCCACGCGCGTGGGGAGAACACTGGATTTTACGGGATTTTTGCCCCTTCTCAAGCCTGAAAATCATCCCTTCACTCCGCCGCTTCGTCCTCCTCGCCCGCGGTCTGGCCTGCCCATTTCTCCGCCACCAGCCACAGTCCGCTCACCTCCACACCCCGCCGGTTCACCTCGCCTGTCGTCTCGATCACGTATCCCTGGCAGTTCGGATACGAGCTGACAATCAGAAGACCCAGCCCCTCCGCGTTTCTCTTGATGTATTCCAGCGTCTTGGCGTGCGTCCGGCGGTTCAGCGTGCCCACGAACACGTTCGGCCGGGGCTCAATAAACCACCGCTTCAGCATCCCCCGGATGGCGTCCGGCGTGTCCTGCGCCACAATCACCGTCATCGGAACAGCTCCTCGAGATCTTCAGGCATCCTCTGCAGCAGGCGCTCCTGCTCGATCCTCTCTTTGAGCAGCTTGCGCACCAGGTCTCCGCGGTCCCGCGGATCGGCGGCGATGGCCTGGAACGCCGCGGGAAACGACGTCGATTCCTTGTACAGATCCGCCACGTCGTAGACGAACGCCAGCGGCCCGCTGTCGTGGATCATGCCGAGCGAGGGGATGTAACCCATCGTGCACACCACCGCGCAGCACAATGCGTAGAGGCTGGCGTTGGCGGCCGAAATCGCCCGGTTGATGTTGTCGGCCAGATCCCAGTTCGATTTGTCGTAATTCCGACCCTTCCAGGTGACGCCGTATTTCAGCCCGAGCTCGGCATATAGCGTCCGCACGCGCAGTCCCTCCATGCCCCGCAGTTCCCGCACGGTCCGTTCCTGGGCCAATTCCTCGCCGAACCGGCGGCTGAACATGCGCCTCGCGATCGCTTCCCGCCTCTTCCGGTCCGCCCAGCAGGCCGCATGGCGCCTTGCGCGCTCGTTGTCGTGATTCGGCGTCACGCCGAACGAATAGAACCGCATCCCGTCTTCGCCGATCCAGCACACCGGGGTGTTGCAATCCGCGCACGCCTTCACCGCCGCGTGCGTCACCGTGGTTCCGGGCCCCAGCAGGATTGCGGACAGCGTCGCCACCGGCAGCCGCAGCACGGTCATGTCCGCGCCGATCCACTTCACGCTCGAGTCGTCCACCTCCAGACGCCCGTGCTCCAGATAAATCGGCGTCCACCGGTCGCGCGCCGGGCTGAGCGTTTCCAGCGGCGGTTTCTCGAACACCGGCACGGCTTACTCCGCCTCCGCCGGACTGACGCGGATCCTCCGGTAGGCGAAAACACGCCCCTCCGATGAGGAGTCTGGCGTTCCGAACGACAGCGGCACGTCGCACAGGCTGTCTGTGCCCTCGTCGAAACGGTCCACGTCTTCAACTCTGGTGAACAGCCGGATCTCCCGTCCTTCAGTCAGGTGCAGCAGAGCCTCCTCGCGAGACCCGAACACACCACGGACAATCGGCGCCGCCGGAAGACAGCACTTCCGCCCGAACCACACGCCCCAGACCGGATCTTCCAGCCACCGCTGCAGCCGGGTCACCAGCTCATTCGGCCCGCTGACGACGACGCCGAACCGCGCGTCCGTCAGGTAGTCCCTGAGCGTCACCACCGCATTCGCGTTGGGCTTGCCGTCAGCGGTTCGTGTCCCCAGCACCGTGTGAAAGTCCCGCAGGCGCCGGATCGGCACGCGCCGTTCCCCATCCGCGGCGCGGCGCGGGATCTCGACCGTCGTGATCCGCGCGCCCGCCAGCGCCTCCAGCAGCTCCTTCTCCTCTCTGGAACCCTTCGCCGCCCCCGCCGCCGCGCAGAACAGCCCCAGAATCGCGCTGCGCGTCGGGTGGGGCAGGGTGCCGCGGTTCTGAAACTTGCTCGACACGCCCCAGCTCTGCATGGGAGCGTCGAACAGCAGCGCCAGATGGGCCGTCTCAGACATGGCGCACCAGCTCCTGGCAGAATCTGTCGAGCGTCATTCCCTCCGAGGGCAGCCGCACTTCCGCCGCCGGCGTCAGGCCCCACGTCTGCCTCAGCTCCCGAAGATGCTTCTCGAGCGCCTCCACGGACGGCGCCAGCAGCCCGTCCTTTTTCGCCTTGACCGGCGATTCGAAGGCGTTCACCAGTTGTACCGGATGCCCGTGATCCCGGTACAGTCCCAGCACGAAACCCGGCAGCGTGTTGGCGTTCATCGAGTTCTTCCGCGCACCCGGAACGCTCAGCAGCACCGCCCGCACGAAGGCGTCCACCACTTTCCGCCTCTCCTCCAGCGTAAACGCGCCCAGATGCTTGCTGTCCTCCAGCAGCCCCAGATTCAGCGCCGCATAACGGTAATACGTCGCCGAGGAGAATTCCAGCGTGCCCATCATCCCGCTGCCAGCCCGGTCCTCCTCGGCCACCGTCGGGTCCGCTGCCTGCAGGTCGTCGACAGCGGTGAAAAAATCGATTTCATTGTCCGCCCGATGCGTCGACAGAGCATGGCTGAACATGGCCGCGCCCTCGACGTTCAGAGAGGGGTCGTTGGCCACCATGCGCCCGAAGACGGCGATGTCTGCAGCATCCTTGCAGCCGGGCTCCCGCAGCGCTTTGAATCCACGGCTCATCACGCCGTCCATCCATTTCTGGCCGTCGTCTTTCGACTTCTTCCCCCTCTTTTCCTCCTTGCCCGCCTTTTCGTTCGCTCCCAGTTTCTCGCCCCATTCAGGATCCGCAATCGCTGTCTCGGCCAGCGCAGCCGCTGCCGCTGCCAGGTCTCCGGGAGAAAGAAACATCATCGTCTTCACGCGCCGCAAGCCTTTCCTCTGCTTCGCCTCTTCATCGAAGTTCGCGAGCCGGTGGCAAAACTCGCTGGCGAGACTTTCAGCTGCGGCCCGGAGGCGCTCGTCCGGCTCGGCCGTCGTGGCGAGGCGCCGTTTCATTTCCGCCTCGATGCGGTCGGTCAGCGGGTCCACGATCAGGCGGCTCCGCTCGCCCGCGCATTGCTCCGGCGCAAGTTCGTGCATCGCCAGCCGGATGGCCCGCTTCAGGCACTGGCTGGAGATCCGCGCCCGGTTCACCCCGCCGAAGATGGCCGTCTTCGGCGCCCCGACATCGTCCCGGTTCAGGCACGACACCGGAAAAGATTGCAGAATGTGCAGTTCTATCAGTCTCATGCTCGCCTCTCTTTCTGTCTCTCGATTCCCTGAACTCAATCCGAACCTCAACCCTCCGGCAACGGCGCCAGCACCAGCAGTCCGAACCCGAACCCTTTTGCCGGTCCGATGCCCTTCTCGAACGCTTCGCGGAACCGCGCCGCGTCCGTCACGCGCAGCGTTCCGCGGTACTCGACAGCCGCGTGATGCCCCGCCGCCTCCTTCCTGCGGAAATAACTCCGCCCTGCAGGCGTGATGCGCAGGCTTGTGAGGTCCACCTCGAACCCGCTGTCCTGCGCCTTCCTCTGCATCCAGGCCTCCAGCTCCTCCCGCGTCCGCAGCGGCTCCCGCCGCCCGTTCTTGGTGGGCTGGCCGGCGGCGTCCAGTTTCACCACCTTCCGGGTCGGATTCGCCCGCAGCTGAAACGCGTAGGCGCGGTGGCCGAAAAAGGAATCCGGGATCGTCCGCGTCCGCCACGTCCGGTCCGGCGCGCGCCACCAGGGGGGCGGCGACGGTTCCCAGCGCGAAACGATATAGAGCCGGTACCGGCCCTGGATTTCGTCGATGCGCGTCAGAAACTCCCGCGCGTCGTCCGCATGGCCCGGAAACAGCTCCCACACGGCCTGATGCCAGTCGTAGGCGTCGTACAGTTTGCGGGCCATGGCGTCGCGCATCCCCAGCCAGGCTTCCGTCAGATACATGGCGCCTCCTTCAACTCTCCTGCGGCGGTCCGCCGGCCGCCTCATCCGCACCCTGCACGCCGTCCGCAGAACCGGAAGAAGCTGCGCCCGGCGCCCAGAACTCCGCCGCCCACTGCTGCCGGATGCGGGGCGTCCAGTAGGTCAGGTCCGTAAAGAGCCGGCGGTAATTCACCGGCACCCCGGCCGACCGCATCGCCAGGATCAGCGGCCGCACCAGACGGCAGGCCTCGTTGCGGTCCGCCCCCAGCAGCCGCAGCAGCCGCTGGCTCACGACGTCAGCCGAAAAACTCCCCGAATTCGCGAGCCGCCGGCAGGCCGTGCCGAAGGTGCCCTCCGCCGCCGTCTCCGGGTGGAAGCCGAATCCGCCAGCCACCGTCAATGCGGGTTCGCTGCCAATCAGGCCCAACGGCCCCAGCAACGGCCACGCCCGCACCTGCCTGGCCCGGCTCCAGGCGCACCGCAGGTCCGCCATCTGGCCCCGGTCGAAAGAGGCCGCCCGCAGCCGTTCCAACAGCTGCCCGGCTCTTCGTTTCAGATCGGTCGTGTTTGGCTTCATGATGATTCCTGGCCTCCTAGCTCAACAGTTGCGCGATCCGCCCCCGCAACTCCTGCTCCGCGACCGCATAGGCGCGCATCTGCCGCACGCCTTCGGCCGGACAGGCAGCTTCGAACGCCTGCAGGGCGGCACGCCGCAGCGTCCGGCCCCACCGCGATTGCGCCAGACTCGCCTCCCCGCCCGCCCCAGCCGCAAAATCGATGAGATCCTGCACGGACAGATCGACATCGGACCAGTACAGGAACCGCATCTTCTGCCGCAGCCCCGCAGGACTGACCGCCGCCCCCCCGGGAGATCCCCCGTCTGAGCTCAACGCCCGTGCGTACGCCTCCGCCGCTTTCTCCAGCGCCCCGGCGATCTCACTGGCCAGCTCCACCCCTCTTTCGTAAACCTTCTGCTTCGCGTCCAGCAGCAGGCCCGCCGGGACATGGAACACAGACTCCACCAGCTCGATCGGCTTGGCCTGGTCCGCAATCATCCCGCCGGCCCAAAGATCGAAGCTCTCGTCCTCGCTGAGGTTGGCCAGGGCCAGCGGGCCTCCGGCTCCGCTCCCCGCGCGGCATTTCACCAGCATGGAATGCAGCTCGCGCCACAGTGCAGCCTCCTGCCGCAGCGGCAGGAGGCCATGCTCTTCCTTCCCCTGCCGTTTCCGGACCACCACTGTGGCCTCCGGCTCGCGCAGACCGCCAGTGTCGAACGACGGATAGCTCAGCCCGTTTGCAAGGATCATGCGCCGGCCGTCTTCTCCAAGCCGGATGGCGCGGCTCAGCGGAACCAGGCGTCCCAGATAGGTTCGCGTGACCTGATCTGCGGCAGCGCGGTCGTCGGGGCCGGAGGGCAACCGCTCCCAGATCGGCTTCCCCCAGCCTTCCTCGCTATAAACCAGCCCGGCAATCCTGCGGGAAATCAGGTTGACATGAACGGTTTCCAGGAGATTCGCGCGCCGGATATAGGCATGAACCATCGATCCGGGCAGGCATGGCGCATGCTGGCTCGATCCGTCGCCGGATGTGGGCCTGCCGCCCCATTGCGCCACGCCAATCCGTCCTCCCGGCGAAAAACACTGGAAAGCCAGCAGCCGACGCGCGAGATACTCCGCCTCGAACCGCCGCTCCTCCCCGCCCCCATTGTCAAACAGGGTAGGGTTATTCCCCGTCGCCAGAGCAAAATCCAGCTTGCTCGTGGGCACCCATTTGTCTTCCTGCAGCTCCAGCCCGGCCACCTGCAGAAATCTCTGCCCGTCTCCGAACAGCTCGAATGCAGGCCGCCATTTCTCCAGATAAGCGCACGCAGCATCCTGCAAACGGGACTTGCACTTTTTCCAGTCATCCTCGTCCACAGGCCCGTCCAGCGCCGCCTGCGCCACAGCAATCAGCAGCCGCATCAGCGCCACCCGTTCATCCGGACGCACCGCCAGATCGCGGATCTCCCAGCCTCGCCGGAACGCATCTTTCAGGCTGACCTGCAAAGCAGCGCCATCCTGCATGACCACTGGAATCCAGCCATCAGAAACAAGATTCATTCCAAGCCTCGCCTTCCATTCGGGAAATTGTCTTTAGCTTTTCCGGCTCGATCCAAAGTCCCATTTCCTCCGAGTATGTCATCCCAGCCTCTGTTTCGCCATCCGTCCAGACGATTTTTCCGTCATGACGGAGCAGCCCCGCCGCGCAGGAATCGGCGTATGTTTTCAACCATTGCGGCGGCCGCTCGAGTCCCTCCTTCAGCGCCCAAAAAGGCGCCCGGATCAGATGCCGGTGAATCGCTTTGGCCGCGGCGAATTCCCACGTACTTTCCCGGCAGACAATCCGCTCTCCCGGCGGAAGCGTCAGCACGGTCTCCTGCCCCCGGGGCTCGATCGTGTGCGCCAGCAGGATGTGCGCCGTCGGTGTCGACTCATACCGCGTCTGCACTCCCTCGTCATCTTCGAGCGAGGGCAGATCCCAGACGCGGGTCGCGTTTTCCGCCTTCCCCCGCAGCTCCGCCATCTTCTGCCGCATCTTTTCGCGCAGCTGCTCCCACGCCGCCGGCTCGCTGTTCCGTTCCTCATACGTCCGCTCGAGGATTTCACGGATCTGCCCCGGCACCCTGACCGAAGTCAGCTCGCGCCACTCGCTCCACGTCCGCAGCAGCACGTACGGCGGGTACACGCGGGCGCTTCTGCCGAGGCTCTCGCGGATCGCCGCCGGATCATCTCCCTGCAGGCAGGCCTCGTCGCACGGTCGGCGGAGGATCACTTCCGCCCGCCCAGGCGCCCGGTTGTCGCGCTGGTGTCGGTGCAGCCGCCCGATCCGCTGAAACAGCATGTCGGTCGGCGCCAGATCCGTGATCAGCAGATCCGCGTCCACATCCACGCTCTGCTCCACCACCTGCGTCGCCACCAGCACGCACCCTCCCGGCCGTTGTCCGTTCCGGCCCAGCGCCTCCATCCAGCGGTTTTCGATTTCCTCCCGCCGGTAAAGCGGAAATCGGGAATGCAGCAGCCCTATCTCCGGTCCTCCCTCCCGGCGTGCGGATTTCAGCGCCCTGTAAGTTTCCTGCGCCTCGGCGACCGTATTGCGGATCCACAGCACGCACCGCCCCCTCTCAGCCGCCTTCAGCGCCTCCAGCGCCAGTGCGCTCTCCTCCAGCCACCGCACCGCCACCTTCCGGTCCCGGGGCGCTTTGCAGGCCGCCTCGCGCACGCTGGGCCCGGATGCCGAGACCAGCGGGTAGGCGTTGCTCGCCGCCGCCGTCTTCTCCACGCCCAGCACCTGCGCCCTGCGGGCCTTCGTGAGCGTGGCCGACAGCACGATCACCGTCGCCCCCAGCTCCCGCAGCCTCCGGATCAAAGCGTCGACCAGCGTGCCGGTGTACAGATCATAGGAATGCACTTCATCGAGAATCACAACCCTGCCCGCCAGCGCGAATTGCCGCAGGAAAAAGTGCTTCGCCGCCACCACGCCCAGCAGCGCCTGATCCACCGTGCCCACTCCGAACGGCTCCAGCAGCGCCCTGCGGCTCGAGGCGAACCAGGAACGGCAATCCGCGCCGCCCGTCGGCCGGCCCTCTTCGTCATAGCCGATCCTGCCGGCTTGAAGAGCCAGCTTCGGCTCCAGCAGCCATGAAGTGCCGTGCGCCAGCCGGACGCCCGTCTTGCCGTCCGTGATCCGGCCAATGAAATCTTTCACCCGCAGATAAATCCGGTTGCTGGTCAGTTGGGTCGGGAGGCCGAAATACAGGCCGTACGCCTGGCCGCTTTCCAGCAGGCCGTACGCCGCCGCCAGCGCCGCTTCCGTCTTGCCGCAGCCCATCGGCCCTTCGATGACATAGACTCCCGGCTCGCGGATCTCCCTCTGCGCCGCCTCTTGCAGCGCATTCGGCCGTAGTCCCGGAAACAGTTCCTCAAAGCGCAGACCGCGGCGGATTTCCGGCCTTCTCCAGCCGATCTGTTCGAGCGCACTTGCAGCAGCTTCCTCGCGGTCCCGTCCGGAATTTCTGCCATCCGGCGGAAAAAACCGCGCGTCGGAGCCGATCCAGTCGGCCACCGTGATCAGGCCCGCCGCCCAGCAGAGCTCCGTTTCCGATCGCGGCCCCCGCTCCGGGAGCCGGCCCATCCGTGCCTCGATGGCTTCCACCAGCCTCCGCCGGTGTTCCAGCCATTCCCTCGAACACAGCACGCGCGGGCCCTTCGGACGGCCGTGATGCGCTCCGAGCGCTGGCGCCCAGTGCCGTGTTTCTCTCCCCTCGCACAACGTCTGCAGCGTGTGCTGGGAAACTTTCGCATGGTCCCTTTCCAGCTCGGTCCAGCGCTGCTTCAGCGCCATTTCTCTCAGGCCGTGCTGCACAAGCCAGGCCTCGCACTGCGCCTGAAAGCCCGGCGTGATTTTTCCGGCGTCATGCATCGCCGCGAGAACTGCGTAAAATGCCGGGTCATTTTCACCCCATGGCGAAGGAAAACGCTCCAGCAGGGCCCGCGCGACGGCGCCGACGTTCAGGCAGTGCTCCAGCACGGAGATGCCGGGCCTGCCGTCCTCGGTCGTTTTGGCCCAGAATTCCAAGCCCTCAGGAAGCTGATTCTCCACCTGCGCCGGCCCTGGCGTGCGCGGCAAGGGCATTGGCTCGTTCCTCCCATGAATTCGCAGCGTTTTGATTCCCGTTGAAAATATCAGAAATCCCGCTGCCATGAGTCTCGGCGGGAAACATCCCGCATCCCCGCATCTCAAGCCTTCCCAGCCTCCCGCCGGTCCGGGCTGTGCGCTGTCCGGTGCGCCTTGCTGCCGCCGGACCGCCGGACTGATGGCAGGTTCGTTCGCCATCCTCGCGCCGCGTCCGCTCCGGACAGAGCCGGGTGCTCCGGTGACGGTCTGCCCTGCATTCGTTCAGCAGTGTACGGCGGCAAGGGCTCACAGGATGAGCCTCGCGCCTGAAATCTGGCTCAGGACAACGCGTGCGAGTGCGGGCCAGCCCCGGCAGAGGGCTGGAACCCGTTCCTGGACGAAAGTTCCGTCCCCTTCTTTGCGCCTTTTTTTCTTCTCCCCATCCCGCTGTTCTTGCACGGCTTATTTGCCGCCGTGCAAAAACCTTTGACGCGGAGCTTCATGGTGTCCCCTACAATCCGCCCGGAGACCGGCTCCATGGCCAGACGGAAAAGGAAGCGCAGATCCACCCTCCTCCCCTCCAGACCCCGCGGCCCCAAAACCCCGCAGGGCAAACGCCGCTCTTCCCTCAACGCCCTGAAACACGGCCGCTATTCCCTCACCCTCCTCGACCTCTATGTCGACTCTCCAGCCCTCTATGAGGCCGTCATGCGCAATCTCCGCGCTGCCAAACCCAATGCCGGAACCCCGCTCAGCCCCAAAGCCGTCTTTGCCCCATCTTCGCCTGAATCGTCCCCGAATTCCACCACACAGGGGGGTGCCCTCCCCGGTAATTCTTTCCATTCCTCTCAAAAGACGGAACTTGACCCCCAAAAATCGTTCCACAACGAACTCGAAACGAAGCCCCCGGTTCACCCCAGCCAACAGGAAGAAAACACAAATAGTGACGCCCAATTCCCCCCCGCCGCCGAAACGACTTTCGTTCCCTCCCAAAACCCCATTTGTTCCGGTTCAGACCGAGTTCGTTCCGGCACTCTTACGAGCCCCGCAACGCCTCCGCCACCGCCTCCCCTCCCGCAAAACCCCGCCTCGGCCCCGCCTCCCAAACCCTCTCGCGCGGTCGGCACTCCGCTACCAGAACCCGCCCGTCCTGAAACTCCACCCACGCCTCCCACCGGTCCGGCAGCAATCGCCCCGCCGGCCACCACCCGGCGCAAGCCCGCGCCACCACCCGCGCCGGCGCGCCCAACTCCAGTCGCGCCCAAGCTTCCTCCAGCTCCCTCCACGGCGATCCCGAGACGAGCCGCACGCGGTCCCGCCGGCTCTCAGCCGAAACCCGCCGCTCCCGCGCCCAGAGCCCTGCTGTCCAGGCGCCCACGAACCCGCGCCGCGTCCACTCCATCGTCAATGTCGCCTCACCGCCATCCTAGCGCCCCAGCCACAGGTATAGTCTGTAAAGGATCCATGCCCGAATCCAGCAAGCCCGGCGTCCTCGTCGTCGATGACGAACTCAACCAGCGCACCGCTCTTGCCTCCATGCTGGAAGCCTGGGGCTACGCCGCCGCCACCGCTGCCGACGGCGGCGAAGCTCTCGAAATCCTGAAGGAATTCCCCGCCGCCGCCATCATTACCGACCTCATGATGCCCGGCATCGACGGCGCCGAACTCCTCCGCCGCCTCAAGGAACAGGGCAACGCTCCACCGGCAATCGTCCTCACCGCCTTCGGCAACATCGAAACCGCCATCCGCATGGTCCACGACCTCGGCGCCTTCTGGTTCCTCGAAAAACCCGTGCAGACCGGCGCCCTCCGCCTTCTCCTCGAGCGCGCCGTCGCCCAGCGGCGCCTGGCCGAATACAGCGAGTCGCTCGAACGCCAGCTCTCCTCCCGCGGCGTCCTCGGCGAACTGGTCGGCCGCTCGCCCCAGATGCAGGAGGTCTTTTCTCTCATCCGCCAGGTCGCGCCCACGTCCGCCACAGTCCTGATTACGGGTGAATCCGGCACCGGAAAGGAACTCGCCGCGCGCGCCCTCCACCAGCTCAGCCCCCGCCGCGACGGTCCCTTTGTCGCCATCAACTGCGCCGCCATGCCCGAAACCCTCATCGAAAGCGAACTGTTCGGGCACGAAAAAGGCGCCTTCACGGGCGCCATCGAGCGCCGCCGCGGCTGTTTTGAACTCGCCCATTCCGGGACATTATTGCTCGACGAAATCGGCGAAATGCCCCTCGCCACCCAGGCCAAGCTTCTCCGCGTCCTCGAAGAACGCCGCGTCCGCCGCCTCGGCGGCGCCCGCGAAATCGACGTCGACGTCCGCGTGCTCGCCGCCTCCAACCGCAGCCTTCAGGAAGAGGTGCGCGCCGGCCGCTTCCGCGAGGACCTCTACTTCCGCCTCCAGGTCTTCGAGATCCGCATGCCTCCCCTCCGCGAGCGCCCCGGCGACCTGCCCGCCCTCTGCGAAGCCATCATCCGCGACTTCAACGAGCGCCATCAGTGCCAGGTCGAAGGCGTCTCCGCGCAGGCGCTGGAAATCCTCCAGGCCCACTCCTGGCCGGGCAACGTCCGCGAACTCCGCAACGCCCTCGAGCGCGCCGTCATCCTCGCCGGCGCCGGCCTCCTCGAGCCCCGCCACTTCCTCAATCTCGCCCCGCAGTCCCCGTCCCGCCCGCAGCAGCCCGCCCCGCCCGCCCTGAACGAAATCCGCATCCCCATCGGCGCCACCGTCGACGAAGCCGAACGCGCTCTCATCGAAGCCACGCTCCGCCACACCGGCAACAACCGGACCCGCGCCGCCGCCATCCTTGGCATCAGCCAGAAAACGCTCTTCAACAAGCTCCGCGAATACGGCGCCGGGCAGTCTGGGGAATGAACCATGTCGCTCCGCGCGCGCGTCATGCTGATGACCGTCGGCCTCGTCGCCGCCGTCGCCCTCACGCTCATCCTCGTCGAGCTCCATACCCTCATCTCCGTCTCCCTCCAGCACGCCAGCGACCGCGCCCACATGACCGCGCAGTTCGTCAAACGCTACGTGCTCGACCGCGCCCAGCAGCGCAGCCGCGAAGCCGGCCATGTCGCCACCCTCGAGCAGCGCATCGCCGAGTGGCAGGAGGCCATCGGCGCCGACTCGGAACTGCCGGAGCTGTTGACATCCACCCTCGCCCAGACCCGGGCCATCATTGAAATTTCGGTCGCCGACGGCCGCGGCGTCATCCTCGCCTCCTCCAACCCGGCGCGCAGGGGACAGCTCGTCCAGCCGCGCCTGCCCCTGAAAGACCTCCTCGAACTCGGCCCCCTCGACAAATTCCAGGCCGTCCTTGGCAGCCAGATCGACTATGAAAATCGCGTCGAATTAGGCGTGGAAATCCCCGGCAATGGTTCGCAGCGAAATGTCGTTTTTCTCATCCAGGTTCTCGTCTCTTCCGTCCTGCTGCGCGACGCCATTCTTCCGGAAGTCCGCCGATCGGCTCTCGCTTCCCTGCCCCTTTTCCTTCTCGCCATCGCCATCGCCTCCCTCACCGCCCAGGTTGCCCTCCTGCCTCTGAAGGGCATCAGCCAGACCATCGACCGCATCCGCAGCGGCGAACCCGACCCCGTCGTCGAGCCCCCGTCCTCCCGCGAGCTCGCCGCCGTCCAGGAAAAGCTCCGCCTCCTCGGCGAACAGTTCCGCGGCGCGCAGGAAGGCGCCAGCCAGCTCCGCTCCAGCGTGCAGCAGATGATCCAGGGCCTCGAACAGGCCCTCCTCCTGTTCGACAGCCAGGGCCGCCTCGTCGTCTCCAGCGAAGCCGCCGAGCGGCTGCTCGGACTCTCCCGCGCCGAAATCAGCGGCCTTCATATCCAGGATCTTTTCCCGCCCGAGGGTCCCGTCGGCTCCCTGCTCGCCCCGGTTCTGCTCGCCCGCACCCCGCTCAAGGAGACCCGCGCCGGACGCTTCCTCGTCAGCTTCGACCCCCTCCCTCAGGGAGCTTCCCTTCTCCGCCTCCGCGATGCCGAAGGACGCCGCCTCGTCGAAGACCAGCTCAGCCTCAGCTCCCGTCTCGCCGCCATCAGCCGCCTCACCGGGGGCGTCGCCCACGAAATCAAGAACCCTCTCAATTCCATCGCCCTCCGCCTCGAGCTGCTCCGCTCCCGCGTCCTGCCCGAAGTGCCCGAAGCGCAGCCCGAGTTCGACATCATCGCCCAGGAAATCGTCCGCCTCGACCGCGTCGTCCGCACCTTCCTCGATTTCACGCGCCCCGTCGAGCTCCAGGCCGAAGACCTCGACCTCGCCGCCCTCGCCCGCCGCCTCCTCGACCTTGTCCGCCCCGAAGCGGATCAGCACAACATCGTCATCGAAACCTCCGGCCTCGATCAGCCCGCTCCCCTCCGCGGCGACTCCGGCCTCCTCCAGCAGGCCGTCCTCAACATCCTCCGCAACGCCCTCGAAGCCATGCCCTCGGGGGGAAAACTCGCCGTTCGCCTTGAAAAATCCGGCCAAAATGCCGAGCTCGAAATCTCCGATACTGGCCCTGGAATTTCTCCGGATGTCCGTGATAAGATTTTCCAGTTATATTACACAACCAAGCAGAATGGCACCGGCATCGGCCTCGCCATGACCTACCGCGCCATCCAGCTGCACAACGGCTCCATCGAGATCGGCGGACAGCCGGGCTCGGGCGCGGTCTTCCGCATCCGCCTCCCCCTGGCCGAGGAGGTGGCCGCATGAGTCCGCGCCTCCTGCCCGCCTGCGCCCTGCTCGCCGCCTGCGCCCTGCTCGCCGCCTCGCTGCTCGCCGCCGGCTGCCGCGCCTGGCGCGCTCCCGCTCCCGCGCCCCCGCCCCGCCCCGTCCGGACTTTCAGCCCGCCTCCCGCCATCGTTCCCGCCGCCGTCGTCCTCGCAGAGCCCCAGATCGCCGAAACACAACCGCCTGTTTCTGTTTTGCCGCCTCCGCCCCTCCCGCCCGCGCTCTCGAGGGTTCCTCCGCCCCCGCGTCCCGTCCGCCGCCGCCCGCCCGCCCCTGCCGCCAAACCGGAGCCTGAAGAAACCGCTCCGGAAGTTCCCGCCGAGCCCGCCCCCGAAATCCGCCTCGGCGAGGTCCTGCCCGGCGAAGTCGCCCGCAGGCTCGAACAGCAGTTCGCCCGGGATTCCGCCGCCGCCAGCCAGGTGCTCGACCGCATCCGCGGGCGGCGCCTCAGCCGAGAACAGGCTGACCTCGCCGCCCGCATCCGCGCATTCCTGCAACAGGCGCAGCAGCTGCGCGCGCGCGACCTCTCGGCTGCCGCCGGACTCGCGCGCCGCGCCGCTCTGCTCGCCGGGGAGCTGAACCGGACTCTGCGATGATCCTATTTCCGGGGCGCCACGGCCATGAACTTCCACACCGTGGCGGAACGGTACTCCTGTCCCGGCTCGAGCACAGTCGAGGGAAACGCCGGCTGATTTGGCGAATCGGGGAAATGCTGCGTCTCCAGGCAGAAGCCCGACCGCCGCGGATACACCTTCCCGCCCTTGCCCGTGATCGTGCCGTCCAGGAAATTCCCGGTATAGAACTGCATGCCGGGCTCCGTCGTCCACACTTCCAGCGCGCGTCCGGTCGACGGCTCCACCACGCGCGCCGCCAGCGACAGCCCGCCGCCCTCTCGGTCCAGCACGAAATTGTGATCGTAGCCGCCGCCCAGCCGGATCTGCTCGTCGTCGGCATCGATCCGCTCCCCGATCCGGTGCGGCTTGCGGAAATCAAAAGGCGTTCCCTCGACGCTCCGCAGTTCGCCCGTCGGAATCAGCCCCGCGTCCACGGGCGTGAAACGGCTGGCCCGGATTTCGATTTCGTGATTCAGGATGTCGCCGTTTCCCTGCCCCGCCAGATTGAAATACGTGTGATTCGTCAGATTGACCACCGTCTTCTTGTCCGTCGTGGCGCGGTAATCGATCCGCAGGCTGTCGTCGTCGGCGAGCGTGTAACGCACCTCCGTGCGCAGCGTGCCCGGATAGCCTTCTTCTCCATCCGGGCTTGCATACTCGAGCACCAGCGTCTGCGCGGCATCGCCCTGCTCGGCGCGCGCCTTCCACAACTTCTTGTCGAACCCTTCGTTGCCGCCGTGCAGCGAGTTTTCGCCGTTGTTCTTCGCCAGCGTGTACGTCACGCCGTCCAGCGTGAAGCGCGCCTTGCCGATCCGGTTCCCGTAGCGGCCGATGATCGCCCCGAAATACGGATGCGGCTGCAGATACCGCTCCAGCGTGTCGAAGCCGAGCGCGACGTCGGCCAGCAGCCCTTTGCCGTCGAACGTCTTCAGCGTCACGATGATGCCGCCGTAGTTCGTGATCGAAATCTCGACCCCGTTTTTATTCTTCAGCGTGAAAAGCTGCACGCTCTCGCCGTTGGGCATCTTGCCGAATTCCTGCTGTGTCACGGATCCTTTCACTCCTCGGTCAGTGGATTTGCATGCCGTCAGCAGCGCGGCAGCCGGCACAGCCGCCCGCAGCGCCTCGCGGCGGGTGAACTTCAACATGTCTCAGAATGCCTCCCTTGTCTTGCGGTCGTACGGTCCCGCCACCGGC
Source organism: Bryobacteraceae bacterium (assembly GCA_026002875.1). NCBI lineage: Bacteria > Pseudomonadati > Acidobacteriota > Terriglobia > Bryobacterales > Bryobacteraceae > Bryobacteraceae bacterium. Next base: position 1,565,427 of record BPGE01000001.1, on the reverse strand, counting down.
GCGAGCCGGTAACGGTACGTCATCGCCTGCCCGCTGTCGATCCGGTACGGCGGCATCGGCAGCGCGTTCTCCGACCAGCTGTCAATGCCGCCGACGCCCATCTGCTTCAGATCGAGGTTCACATACACCGGCCCCTGCGCCTGCATCTGGAACGTGTAGGCCGCCCGTTCCATGTCCTCCCTGGTGAACTTCCGCGCGCCGACAGACAGCTCCGGCGCGCCTACGGCGAGCAGCCCCGCGCCCTGCGCATTCGTGAACGCCGTCCACCGCACGCCGGTCCTGTTGCCGTTCTCCTGCGGGCGCGAGTACTCGAACCACTCCTTGTCCACGGTGCTGCGGTAGACGCCGATCCGCTCGAACTGCCGGTCCACGTAAGTCTCCGCGGGTCCGCGGCCGTACCACGCCCAGTTTTCGTAGCCGCGCGCCAGCACAAGCTCGCTACCCATGCGCGGCATCATCGCCCGCTTCTCGCCGCCCGGCGCATACGACATCTCGACGATCACATCGCCGCTGCCGTAAACGGTCAGGGTCCACGCCGCCGTAGCGCCGCCCATCCCGTACAGGTCCGCTTTGACGCGGATCCGCGCGCTGCGTTCATCGATCCGCTCGACGCGGGCGTCCGTGATCGTCATGCGCGGCGCCGCCTCGCGCCACAGCATCCAGTTCTGCTCGGGATTGTTGGCGATCCGCGCCCGCAGCGCCTTCCACGCGCCCAGATCGTTGTCCGTCGGCGCGCGCCAGAAGTCCGGCAGCGGACCGCGCTCCATCAGCAGCGCGCCCTGATAGCGGTAATCGATCAGCGTGCCCGCCGCAGGGTCGAACGCCGCCCGGAACACCGGGCTCGACAGCACGGTCAGCGCTCCCTTCCGCCCGATCTCGAGCTTTGGCGCTTTGCTGAAATCGGCCTGCGGCGCGGGCTTCGTTTCGACAGGGAGAGCGAACTGCTCCCAAGCGATTTCATGCCCGGCGGGCGCCCAGCGCGTGGCCGCCTTGAGCCTGAAACTCAAGTTCAGCCAGTATTCGGCCCCCGGCTCCGCCTCGATCTGCGGCAACGGCAGCGTGAACTCTTTCTCCTCGCCCGGCTCGATATCGAGCGCCGGCAGCGCGCCCTTGGCGATTGTCCTGCCCGAAGCCGACACGCTCCACTCGCCCGCCGCATAGTCCTTCGGGTTCAGGAAATGGAACCAGTTTTTCACGCGGATCTTTCCCTGTTTCAGATCCGCGGGCGCGGCGTGCAGGTATCGGTAGACATACTTGATGGCAGCCAGCCCGGGATGCGGCGTGCGGTCGCCCGACACCAGGCCGTTGCAGTTGAAATTGTTGTCGTTCGGAACGTGCGATTTGTCCTCCCACCAGCCGCCATAGGCCAGGAAGTGCGTGGCGGACGTGTTGCTTCTATACTCCGGAGGCACGGGCACGCGCAATGATTGATCCACCCAGTCCCAGACGAAGGCTCCCTGCGCGTTGGTTCCCGAGTAAAAAATGTCCCAGTATTCCTTCAGTCCGCCGGTGGAATTGCCCATCGAGTGCGCGTACTCGCACAGCAGCAGCGGCTTGTCCGGAAGCTTTGCTGCTTCCTGCGCCGTGCGCTCCGGCGATGGATACATGAAGGAATTCACGTCGAAATTCACGCCGCGGTTCGCGCTCGATCCCTCGTAGTGCCACGGGCGCGACGGGTCGCGCTGTTTGGCCCATTCATAGGTCAGCCTCGCGTTCAGTCCGTCGCCGCTCTCGTTGCCCATCGACCAGATCACCACCGACGGATGGTTCTTGTCGCGCTCGATCATCCGCTGCACGCGCTCCAGATAGGCTTTCGACCACTCGGGCGATTCCGTCAGCAGATTGCCCTTCGGCCCGTTGCCGTAATGGTGCGCTTCAATATTGGCTTCATCGATCACATAGAGTCCGTAGATGTCGCACAGCTCGTACCAGAGCGGGTCGTTCGGATAGTGCGACGTGCGCACGGCGTTGACGTTGTTCCGCTTCATCAGCTCGATGTCGCGCACCATCAACGCCCGGTCCATCACTTTGCCAGTCAAGGCGGAGTGCTCGTGCCGGTTGACGCCCTTGAACAGCACGGGCCGGCCGTTGATGTGGATTTTCCCGCCGCGGATCTCGACCTTGCGGACGCCGACGCGCTGCGGGATCACCTCGATCACCGCGCCTTTCGAGTCCTTCAGCGTGATCAGACCCTCGTACAGGTACGGGATCTCCGCGCTCCAAAGCCGCGCGTTGGGCACCTCGAACGCAAGGTCAACTTTTGCGGCGCACGGCGCCGTAGCCGCGCCCGCACCGCGGCCTGCGGCATCGCGCAGCTCGAACGTGAGCGAGCAGTCCTTCGGCTCGAGAATCTCCGCTTTCAGCCGGACCTGCGCGTTGCGGTATCCGCTGTCGAGATCGGTCAGCACCTCGAAGTCCCGCACATGGGTGGCGGCGGTGGACCACAGGTAGACATCGCGGTAAATGCCGCTCATGCGCCACATGTCCTGGTCTTCGAGATAGGCGCCGTCGCCGAACCGGTACACCTGAACCGCCAGCGTGTTCACGCCGGGCTTCAGCCATTTTGTGATGTTGAACTCCGCGGGCGTCCGGCTGTCTTCGTTGTATCCGGCGAATTCCCCGTTCACCCAGACGTAAAACGCAGAGTCAACGCCGGCGAAATGCAGATACACGGTGCGCCCTTTCCAGGTTTCCGGCACCGTGAATGTCCGGCGGTAACTTCCAACGGGGTTGAAATCGTAGGGCGGCGCGGGCATCTTGCGCCGGTCCTGCGGGAACGGGTAGTTCCAGTTCGAGTAGATCGGGATGTCGAAGCCGTGCATCTGCCAGACGCCGGGCACGGGCATCGTGCGCCAGCGCGAGTCGTCGTAGCCGGGAAGCTGGAATCCCGCCGGGCGGTCCGCCGGGCGCAGAACGCCGCGGAATTTCCAATCGCCGTTCAGCGACAGCCGCCACGGCGATTTCGCCGGGTCAAACGTCCGCGCCGTCAGGGCGTCCGGGTACACCATCATCGTTGCGTGCGGCGGCTCGACGCCAACGCTGGTCACCGCCGGATTGTCCCACTCGGGCGGCGCCGCACCCAGAGCCGCGAGCCCGCCAAGGAGGCAGAGAGGAATCAGTCGGACGAAAACCATGGCAAATCGCTCCCGGGAGTCCGAATCAGACCATATCACATTCATCCCGGCCCGCTCTGCCGGCTGAGAAGCAGCGCGCCGGGGGGCACGGCGGCAGGCGCCAGCGCCCCGGACGGCGCGGGGGGGCGGACCCGGGACGGACGATTTGGGGAAAGCGGTTGCAGGCGTCGGCCCCAACAGGCGCAGGCATCCCCCTTGACTGGGTGCGGACTCTGTGATAGCGTTGCCAGCACTCTGGTTAGGGGTTCTTTTCCCAGCCATGCGATTGCTGTCAAGGAGGCCATGGAGCCATGTGGATGCGTTTTGCTGTGATTTTCCTGGGGCTATGGACATTTGCCGCAGCCCAGACGCTCGGCGATCTGTACGGCGAAGTGCGCGACCCGTCGGGGGCTGTGGTTCCCGGCGTGCGCATCACTTTGACCAATGTGGCCACGAACGCTGTTCGTCAGACAGAAACCAATGAAGCCGGGCTGTACAGCTTCCGCGCCGTGCAGCCGGGCGTGTACACGCTGCGGGCCGAGAAGGAAGGTTTCCGGGCCACGATCCGGAGCGGCATCGAGATCCAGGTCCAGTTGAGCGCGCGCGCCGACATTGAACTGCAGGTCGGCGCGGTGACCGAATCGGTGGAAGTGCGGGCCGAGGGCGCGCTCCTGCAGACGGAAAACGCCACGGTCGGCACCGTGATCGAGAACAAGCGCATCGTCGAACTGCCCCTGAACGGGCGCAATGCGCTGCAGTTGGTATCGCTCGCACCGAACGTGAGCTTCGGCTTCCCCTCAGCCGGGCAGGCGGGGGCGCGGCAGGGGGGCATCCGGGCGGATCAATCCATCGCCGTTGGCGGCCAGCGCGCGCAGTTCAACCGGTTTTCGCTGGACGGCGTGGAAAACACGGATCCGAACTTCAACACGATCGTGGTGATGCCGTCGGTGGACGCCCTGCAGGAATTCAAGGTGCAGACGGGGATTTATCCGGCGGAATTCGGCCGCGCGGCGACGCAGATCAACATGTCCACGAAGCCCGGCGGCAACGAATATCACGGCACGCTGTTCTACTTCCTTCGGAACGAGAAGCTCGACGCCAAGAACTACGCTTTCACGTCGGCGCGTCCTCCGAAAGATCCGTTCAAGTGGAACCAGTTCGGCTTCACGCTGGGGGGACCGGTGAGCGTGCCGAAGCTGTTCGACGGGCGCAACCGGCTGTTCTTCATGACCAACTACGAGTGGTTCCGGCAGCGGCGGCAGGTGCAGGCTGTCTACAGTCTGCCGTCGGTGGCGATGCGGAACGGCAACTTCAACGACGTGATCACGACGCCGAACACGGCGTTGCGCACGCAGGGCGTGTACGACCCGCTGACGCGCACGATCGTCAACGGCGTCAACACGGCCCAGCCGTTCCCCAACAACACGATTCCGGCCTCGCGGATCGCGCCGATCTCAAAGGCGCTTCTCGAGTTCTATCCCGAGCCCAACCTGCCCAATCCGGACCTGCGCAACAACCGCGTGCAGGCGCTGGGCCAGCCGATCAACAGGGACCAGTTTGTGAGCCGCTTCGACTGGGTGGAGAGCGCCAATTCGCAGTGGTTCGGCCGATATAGCTGGGGCGACGAGAACCAGACGGCCGAGGCGCTGCGGCTCAATGGCAGCAAGATCGTCACCAACTTCAACCAGTACATGGTGACGAACACGCGCGTACTCTCTCCTTCGATGGTCAACGAAGCGCGGGTGGCGTTCAGTCAGTTTTACAACACGAACGGCCCGGAACTGGCCTTCTCGCGCGATGTGGTCGGGGCGCTGAAAATTCCAGGGCTGAACAGCGGGCCTCCGGTGCAGTGGGGCATTCCGAACATCTCGCTCCAGGGCGTCTACTCGGGGTTCGGCAACGACTCGGAAGGGCCGTATGAAGTGAACAATTCGGTGCTGCAGCTTGTGAACAACTTTTCGTGGATCCGCGGCCGGCACAGCTTCAAGTTCGGCGGCGAGGCGCGGCGGGATCAATATGCGCAGGTGGGCAACCAGTTCGCCCGGGGGCAGTTCACGTTCACCAATAACGCCACGCGCAACCTGGCGATGACCGGCCGGACGGGCGACAACTTCGCGGACTTCCTGCTCGGCGAGACGTCGCAGGCCGAGGCCGCGGTGTCGATCGCGGATGCAAAATTCCGCACCTGGAGCATGGCGCTGTACGTGGACGACACATGGCGCGTGAGCTCGAAACTCACGGTGAATTTCGGCCTGCGCTACGAGCTGACGCCGCCGTGGGCGGACCAGACAGGCAACCTGTTCAACGGCATCGTTCCTTACGACGCGCATCTCACGCTCGAGAATCCGAACGTGACCGACCGGAGCCTCTTCCCTTACTTCATGCGCCAGGCGCCGGCCCGGCAGAACTGTTACGAGGGAGTCAATATCCGCTGGCCGGACATCGACGTGCGCTGCAACGGCAGCCTTGGGAAACGGCTGGTGGGAATCGACCGCAACGATTTCGCGCCGCGCATCGGACTGTCGTGGTCGCCGAACACGCGGTGGGTGATCCGGGCCGGCTTCGGCACGTTCTACAGCCAGGACACGGGCAACCCGCGGTTCGACATGGCGCGCAACCTCGCGGGACGGCTGCGCGACAATTCGCGGACGGACTTCCCGAACCTGAACTGGAACAACGCGCTGGCGTCGATCGCCGGCGGCGTGGCCAACGTCTTCCGTCCGTACACGTTCGCCAACCCGTACGACCGGCGCACGCCCTACTCGAACCAGTGGACGTTCAACATCCAGAGGGATCTGGGCAGCGACTACGTCGTGGAAGCCGGCTATCTGGGCAATGTGAGCCACCGGCTGGAGTCGCTGCGGGCGGTGAACGAAGCGCGGCCGGCCAATCCGGCCGTCGACCGCCGCACGATTCCCGAGCGCTCGCCGTTTCCGAATTTCGGACGCATTCAGCTCGTCGACAACGGGGGCGACGGCAACTATCACTCCCTGGGCCTCAAGCTCACGAAGCGGTACAGCGGAGGGCTGACGTTCCTGAACAGCTACACGTGGGCCAAAGCGATCGATACGGCGACGGCCATCCGCAATCACGGCGGCGACACGCTGTTCCCGCAGAACAGCTACTGCCGCGACTGCGAGCGCGCCCGGTCGAGCCACGACACGCGGCACCGGTTCGTGACCAGCGCGCTGTGGGACCTGCCGTTCGGACGGGGCCGGAAGTTCAACATCGAGAACGGCGCGCTGGACGCGATTGCGGGCGGCTGGCAGATCAGCTCGATTCTGACGCTGCAGACGGGCTTCCCTATCACCGTGACCAACGGCCAGGACGCCTCGAACACGGGCGCGTTCTTCGACCGTCCGAACTCCACGGGCAAGAACGCCGAACTGCCGCGGGGACAGCAGGACCCGCAGAAGTTCTTCGACACGTCGGCGTTCTTCCCCAACGCTCCGGGAACGCATGGCAACGTCGGCCGCAACACGCTGACCGGACCGGGGATCATCGGCTGGGATTTCTCGGCGCTGAAGAATTTCCGGCTGGGCAGCGAGCGGCGGCAGTTCCAGCTGCGGTTTGAATGGTTCAACTTCCCGAACCATCCGAACTGGGGCAACCCGAACACGAACATCGCCTCGGGCGGATTCGGCCAGATCACCGGCACGCGGACCAACATGCGGCAGCTGCAGGTGGCCGGCAAAATCCTGTTCTGACACCAGAGGCCCGGGAGCGATCTCCGCGGCGGGGCGGAGAGGCCGATGCCAGGGGATCGGCCTCTCTGTCCCGCCGCGCGTGTTAAGAATATGACCATGCACCGATCCGCCGCTTTTTGCCTGCTGGCCTGCCTGCCTCTGCTGGCGCAACAGCCTCTCGACGAGGGCTACATGAAGCAGATCCGCGAGGCGACGACGTCGCCGATGTTCCTGACGGAATTCGTGGATCATCTGCCCGCGTCGCGCACCGTGCCGACGCCGGAGAGGTTTCTCGGCTACATCGCCGGCGCCGAGAACCGGCTGACGTACGCAAAGGACATCCACCGCTACATGCGCGAGCTGGAGCGCACGTCGCCGCGCGTGCGCGTGCAACCGATCGGGCAGACCGAGGAAGGACGCGAGATGATCGTGGTGCTCGTGTCGAGCGAAGAGAACCTCAAGCGGCTCGACCGGCTGAAGCAGATCACAGCGCGGCTGGCCGATCCGCGCACGACGCCGGATGCGGAAGCCGAGAAACTGCTGCGCGAGGGCGTGCCCTTCTACTGGGCCACGGGTGCGATCCACTCGCCCGAGACGGGCGCGCCGGAGATGCTGATGGAGCTGGCTTACCGGCTTGCCGTGACGGAGACGCCGTTCTACGAGAATCTGCGGCGGAACCTGGTGGTGATGATCACGCCGGTGGTGGAAGTGGACGGGCGGGAGCGCATGGTGGATCTCTACCGCTGGCGCAAGGCGAATCCGGGAAAGACGCCCCCGCCGCTGCTGTACTGGGGCAAGTACGTGGCGCATGACAACAACCGCGACGGCATCGCGCTGTCGCTGGCGCTGAGCCGGAACATCACGAAGACGTTTCTCGAGTTCCATCCGCAGGTGGTGCATGACCTGCACGAGTCCGTGCCGTTCCTGTACACGTCCACGGGAATGGGGCCATACAACGCCTGGTTCGATCCGATCGAGATCAACGAGTGGCAGAAGATGGCCTGGCACGAGGTGGAGGAGATGACCAAGCGCGGGGTGCCGGGCGTGTGGACGTGGGGCTTCTATGACGGCTGGGGCGCCAACTACATGATGCAGGTGGCGCACGGGCACAACTCGATCGGGCGGTTCTACGAGACGTTCGGCAACGGCGGCGCCGACACGCGCGAGCGCACGGTGAACCCGCAGCAGACGCAGAGGGCCTGGTACAGGCCGAACCCGCCGCTTCCAAGAGTGAAATGGTCCCACCGGAACAACGTGAATCTGCAGCAGTCGGCGCTGCTGATTTCGATGGACTTCGCGGCGAAAAACCGCGAGACGTTTCTGCGGAATTTCTGGCTCAAGAGCAAGCGGAGCGTGGCGAAGGCGACGACGGAAGGCCCTGCGGCGTACGTCATCCATCCCGAGCCGCGGCCGAACGAGGCGGCAAGCCTCGCCGCGCAGCTGATGCTGCATGGCGTGGAAGTGCAGAGGCTGGATCAGGAAACGGAGGCGGGCAAGACGAAATTCCCGCGCGGCGCGTATCTGGTGCGGATGGATCAGCCGTATTCGCGCATGGCGGACATGTTCCTGGACCGGCAATATTACAACCCGAACGACACCTCGCCCTATGACGACACGGGCTGGACGCTGGGCGCGTTGCGGAACGTGCCGGTGACGCGCGTGACCGACACGGAGATCCTGAAGGCGCGGGCGACGCCGCTCGCCGCGCCGCCGAAACCCGAGGGCGGCGTGCAGGGCGAGGGCAGCGTGTATCTGCTGGCGCACAACGCGGACCGGGCGCTGGCCACGTTCCGGTTCCGGCTGAAAGACGTGCGGTTTCTGGCTGCGGAGAAAGCGTTCGAGGCGGGCGGGCGGAAATACCCGGCGGGCTCGTTCCTGATCCCTGCGGAGGGCAACCCGGCGGATCTCCGGGCGCGGCTGGATCAGGCAGCCCGCGAGATCGGACTGACGCTGCAGGCGGCGCCGGAGCTGCCGAAGGTGGATACGCATCCGGTGGCGGCGCCGCGCATTGCGCTGGTGCATACGTGGACGAACACGCAGAACGAGGGCTGGTTCCGGCTGGGGTTCGAGTCGACCGGCGTGCCCTACGACTACATTTCCGTCCACGCGCTGCGCGACACGCCCAACCTGCGGGCGAAATACGACGTGATCGTGCTGGGCCACGTGAACGCGGATTCGCGGCGGCTGCTGCTCGGGATTCCGAAGCGCGGCGAGCCGATTCCGTGGAAGGCGTCGGAGCTGACGCCGAACATCGGCACGTCGCCGGATCAGAGCGACGACATCCGCGGCGGGATCGAGCTGGAGGGACTGGCCAACATCCGCCGCTTTGTCGAAGAGGGCGGACTGTTTGTGACCGTGGCGGGCAATGCGTCGCTGCCGATCGATTTCGGGCTGGTGGAGGGCGTGACGATCGAGCAGACGCGCGAGCTGCGGGCGCGCGGCTCCGTGCTGAACGCGGACATCGCCGACGCGGGCAGTCCGGTGATGTACGGTTATGAAGGAAAGTTGCCCGTCTATTTCAACGCCGGGCCGGTGTTCAACGTCAGTCTGACAGGAGGCATGGGAGGCGGATTCATGGGCCAGCAGGCGGGGCAGCCGCCGTCGCGTCCGTCGGGGCGCGGGGGGCTGGATGACCCCGACGTGGTCCAGGGACGCCCGCCTGCCCCGCCCGCGCCGCCGATGCGGCCGGGAGAGCTGAGCGCGGAGATGATGGAAACGATGCGGCCGTACCTGCCTGCGCCGCACGAGCGGCCGCGCGTGCTGCTGCGATTCGCGCAGGAGCGGGAGCTGCTCGTGTCGGGGATGCTGGCCGGAGGGCGCGAACTGGCCGGAAAGCCGGCTCTGATCGACGTGCCGCGGGGCAAAGGCCACTGGCTGCTGTTCGCCAACAACCCGATGTGGCGGCAGCAGACGCAGGGCAGCTTCATGCTTCTGCTGAACGCGGCGATGCACTTCGAGCACCTGGGCGCGGGGCGCCCGGCGGCCGAGGCGGCGAAGCCGCAGGCGAGCGAGGGCGATGACTGGATGGACGACCTGCAGTAGGCGCACCGGGGACGCGACAGGAGGCGCGGCGGCGCAGGCGGACAATCCGCGCTTCTGCTGGTTCAAACATTTCGCGCTACTTCTGTACTGGGTACTCCCTCTCTCTGCGGCCGACGTGGTGACGCTGCGCACGGGCGCGCAGATGGCGGTGGACAGGGCCGAGTGCGGAGAGGCGGGACCGGCGTGCATCCTGCATCTCGGGGGCGGGCGGATCGAGATGCCGGCGTCGGCGATCGAACGCATCGAGCGGCTGCCGGAAGCGGCGCGTCCGGCTGAAGCGCCCGCGGCGGCGCCCGCGCCTGCCGCGCGGCGGACGGAAGATCCGCGCGCGGTGGTGACGGAGGCGGCGCTGCGGCACGGGCTGCCGCCGGAGCTTGTCCACGCTGTGGCCGCGACGGAGTCCGCCTATCAGCCGCATGCGGTTTCGCCGAAAGGCGCCGTGGGGGTGATGCAGCTGATGCCGCAGACGGCGGCGCAGCTGGGCGCCGATCCGCACGATCTGCGGGAAAACATCGAAGCCGGCACGCGGCTGCTGCGGGATCTGCTGCTGAAGTATCAGAACACGCCGAATCCGGTGCGCCGGGCGCTGGCGGCGTACAATGCGGGCGCGGGCGCGGTGGACCGCTACAGCGGAGTTCCGCCCTACCGCGAGACGCTGAACTACGTGGAGCGGGTCATCGAGCGCTACTGGCGTCTGGTGTCAGGCACGCGACCAGGACCTTGAGCGCTCCTGGCGCTGCAGCCTTGCGGAAGGCTTCGGCCACGTCCGCCAGATTCAGCCGGCCGTGCACGAGCGGCGCGGTCTCGACGCGCCTCTGCCTGAGCAGACGCAGCGCCTTCGGAAACGGGCCGCAGCGGGAGCCCACGAGGGTCACTTCAGGCACGACAACAAGCTTCGACAGGTCCGCGCGGACGGGTTCATGGGTGGTGGATTTGAGGACGACCGTGCCGCGGGGCGCGACGAGCTGCAGGGCTTCCTGCAGACCCGCGGCTGTGCCGGTCGCCTCGACGACGAAGGGGAACGCGCGCGCGGGCCGCCTGGTCCCGCACAGCAGGCGGATGCGGCGACGGGCCAGCCAGCGCGATCGTTCCGGATGGCGGCCGAACAGGACGACCTGCGCCCCGGCGGCGGCCAACGCCTGCGCGCAGAGAAGGCCGAGCTTGCCGTCGCCGAGCACAGCCACGGGCGCGGCGCGCGGGATGCGGACCTGTTCGAGGATTTCGCAGGCTGCAGCGAGCGGCTCGCAGAAGACTGCCTCTTCGTCGGGCACCGAGCGCGGGATCTCGTGGAGGTTCTCCTCCGGCAGAACGAGGAACTCAGCCAGAGCGCCGGGGTGATTCAGAATGCCCAGCACGCGGCGGCGCGGACAGTGGCGGCGCATGCCGGCAGCGCATTGCGGGCAGCGTCCGCAGCCGAGGCTGATTTCGCCCGCCACGCGCCTGCCCAACCACCGCGGGCTGCCTTCGACCACCGTGCCAACGAACTCGTGGCCGGGAACACCGCGGAAGCCGTAGTAGCCGGCGAGCAGTTCCAGGTCGGTGTTGCAGATGCCGGCGCAATGGACGCGGATGAGAGCTTCGCCTTTGCGGGGGCGCGGACGGGGGAGCCCGCGCAGCTCCACGCTGCCGTTTTCGATCCATGCCGCCAGCATCGTGCGTCCCATGCGGACATGATGACACCGGCGGCGGCGGGCCGGTATGATGACGCCATGCAACGCGTGTGTTTCGTCCTCCAGGTGAAGAAGGACCGGCTGGAAGAGTACAAGGAGAGGCACAAACAGGTCTGGCCGGAAATGCTGGATGCTCTGCGGCGCACCGGCTGGCACAACTACTCGCTGTTTCTGCGGGACGACGGAATGCTGATCGGGTATGTGGAGACGCCGGACTTTCAGGCGGCTCTGGACGGCATGGCGCGCGAGGAGGTGAACGCGCGGTGGCAGGCGGAGATGCGCGAGTTCTTTGAAGATCCCGCGGGGCGGAACGCCGACGAGCAGATGCGCCCGCTGGAAGAGGTCTTCCATCTCGACTGAACTGCGCCGCACCGGGCGCGTGCCTTACACTGAAGGGTTGTCCACGCCAAGCCTTCTCTGCATCGAACCTTCCTGCGCCTCGCGGTTTCCGCTGGACGAGGTGATCTACACGTGTCCGAAGTGCGGCGCTCTGCTGGAGGCGTCCGCGCCCCAGGGGCTGGACCCGGCGGCGATGAAACGCGCCTGGCGGGAGCGGCGGATGTCGAACGCGCCGGAGGACCGCTCCGGCGTGTGGCGCTACCGCGAGCTGCTGCCGTTCCGGGACGTGACGCGGATCGTGACGCTGGCGGAGGGCAACACGCCCGTGCTGGAGGCGCCGCGGGCGGCGCGGTATGCAGGGCTGAACAGGCTGCGGTTCAAGCATCAGGGCTTCAACCCGACGGGTTCGTTCAAGGACAACGGCATGACCGTGGGCGCCTCGCAGGCGCTGCGGCTGGGGCTGAAGCGGGTGGCGTGCGTTTCGACGGGCAATACGTCGGCTTCGATGGCGGCGTATGCATCCGCCGCCGGACTGACGCCGATCATTTTCCTGCCGCAGGGCAACATCAGCTACGGGAAGCTGGCGCAGGCGCTCGAGTACGGCGCGCTGACGGTGCAGGTGGAGGCAAACTTCGACCAAATCCTGAAACTGGTCCGGGAGCTGGCTGAAAAGACGGGGATTTATCTGCTGAATTCCGTGAATCCTTTCCGGATTGAAGGGCAGAAGACGATCATGGCAGAGCTGCTGGATCAGCTCGACTGGCGCGTGCCGGACTGGATCGTGCTTCCGGGCGGGAACCTCGGCAACATCAGCGCTTTTGGAAAAGCCCTTCGAGAACTGCTTGCAATGGGCTTCATCGACCGGCTGCCGCGGTTCGCCGTGATTCAGGCGGAAGGGTCTGCGCCGTTTTACGAATACTTCCACAAGCGGGGCTCGTTCGTACCCGTGACGAAGCCGGAGACGCTGGCGACGGCGATCCGGATCGGCGATCCGGTGTCCTGGCCGAAGGCGATTCAGGTGATCGATGAGTCGGACGGCGTGGTGGAGAAGGTGTCCGAGCAGGAGATCGCCGACGCGAAAGCTGTGATCGGGCAGTGCGGGATCGGGTGCGAGCCGGCATCGGCGGCGACGCTGGCGGGCATCCGCAAGCTGGTTGCTGACGGAGCGATGAAGGCGGAAGAAGACGCCGTGGCGGTGCTGACAGGCCACGTGCTGAAGGATCCGGATTACATCTACCGCTACCACACGGGGCAGCTTTCCACGCCTTCCGGTGAACGGATTTCGCCGAATTTCGCAAACCAGCCCGTGACGGCGGCTGCGGATGTGGAGGCGATTGCGGAGCTGCTGCAGCGGCACGCGGGGGAGTGAGGCGGCGGGGTCACCAGATGGCTCTGGGACCGCGGGCACGGTTGGGATGCAGGCTCCGCCCCGGCGGAGATCAGGCGCACGGTTGGGATGCAGCCGCCGCCCAAGGGCGGCGGGAAACCCGGGGGATGGGGCGGCGGGAAACCAGACTGGGGGCGGCTAAGGGAGCGCAGCCCTGCCGTCGCCGCCGGAGAAGCGGCGGGGTTCTGGCAGATATTCGACGGTCGGCTGACGGCGGACAGGCTGCGGATAGAGGCTCATCAGCTCGAGGATCTCGGGCGGCATGGCGGAGCTGACGGGCAGGCAGTACTGCTGGGCGGCTTCGAAGGTGATGGGGTGGTCGTGGGTCCAGGTGCCCTCGCTGAGCAGGCGGGCGAGCTCTTCGGCTTTGGCCTCGGGGCATTTCTTGCGGAGCAGCTCGAAGACGCCCTCGCGGATCTGGTTCATGGCCTTGCGCGCCTGGTCGGCGAGGATCAGGGTTTCGTCCTTGACTTCGGCGATGGGCTTCTGTTCGAGGACCTTCAGGATGGAGGCGGCGGGGTATTGGCCGAGCTGCGGATCGACGGGACCAAGGACGGCGTACTCGCTCATGACGATTTCGTCGGCGGCGAGGGCGATGAGGGTGCCGCCGGACATGGCGTAGTGGGGCACGAAGGCGGTGACCTTGCCCTTGTGCTTGTGGAGGGCGCGGGCGATCTGCATGGAGGCGAGGACGAGACCACCGGGCGTGTGGAGGATGATGTCGATGGGGACGTCGGGGTCGGTCATGTGGATGGCGCGCAGGACCTCTTCCGAGTCGTTGACGTCGATGTAGCGGAAGACCGGAAAACCGAGCAGGCTCATGGTCTCCTGGCGGTGGATCAGGAGGATGACGCGCGAGCGGCGGTCGCGTTCGATCCTGGCGATCAGGCGCTGGCGGGCGGCTTCGAGAAACCGCTGCCGCAGCACGGGCTGCAAAGCAGAGGCAAGGAAAAAGAACCAGATGACGTCAGTGGGGCTCATCGGCATTATCGCCTCCAATATCCGGGCGGCAGGTAGGGCATCTCCATAAAGTACTGATCACGGGAGAGGCGGCGGTAAGAACCACGCTGGCGGACGAAGAAGAAGTGCAGCACGATGCCGGCGGCGAAGCCGCCGACGTGAGCCCACCAGGCGACGCCGCCGACGTTCTGCGGACCGGCCAGCGAGAGCGTTCCGCTGAAGACCTGCGACAGCGCCCAGAAGCCGAGATAGGTGACGGCGGGCACTTCAAAAAAGAACGGCAGAAAGAGAACCGGGATGAAAACGATGACGCGGGAATGGGGAAACAGGAAGAAATAAGCGCCCATGACGCCGGCGATGGCGCCGCTGGCGCCGACAGTGGGGATGGTGGACTGGGGATTCAGCATCAGGTGCACGACGCCGGCGGCGATGCCGCAGAGGAGGTAGAAAATCGTGAAGCGCACCGGGCCCATGCGGTCCTCGACGTTGTCGCCGAAAATCCAGAGCGTCCACATGTTGCCAATGATGTGCATCCAGCCGCCGTGAAGAAACATGCTGGTGAGGAAAGGCCAGTAATCATCGGCGGGAAAGCCGAAGATTTCGGCCCACGCCGGATGCGTGTAGCGCGCCGGGACAATGCCGAACAGGCGGAAGAATTCGTTCAGCACGGGTTCGGGCATGCCCAATTCAAGCAGGAAGACGAAGGCGTTGGCGAGGATGAGGATCCACACGGCGACGGGGGGATTGCGCGAGGGGATGGTGTCGCGGATGGGGATCATTCGGTATCCCAGAATACCGCGAATGCGGATGGCGAGGGGGCGGTCAGGATGGCGGGATCCAAGAAGGGGAAAGCCGAAGACTCTGGACGAGCGAGCGGACCGCATTTTCTGCGGGCATGGGCGCTGCGGCGGACGGCAGGAGGGGGAGTGCGCGGTGGCGAAAAAGGGGAATTGTGTTCCTGTCCCCTTTTTTGCGGGGGAGCGGCCGGACTGTAAGCCGGTTTCTGGACCCGGCCTTGCGGCCGGGCGGCAGTCATTCCTCTAGGCCCGCCATTGCTGACGGGCTCCAGCGACCTACCCGGGAGTCAGGCGGAGCGGGCCACTCCATCCTCCCCTATTTGGTCTTGCTCCGCGTGGGGTTTACCCTGCCATTCCGGTTGCCCGGAACGCGGTGCGCTCTTACCGCACCTTTTCACCCTTGCCTGCCGCGTTGCCGCGGCCGGCGGTCTGTTTTCTGTGGCACTTTCCGTGAAGCGCGCTTTGAGCGCGCCCCCCCGGCCGTTAGCCGGCACGCTGCCCTGTGGAGACCGGACTTTGCCTCGGACACCGACCGTATCCCCCTTGGGGGACGCGCCGGGCCCGCGACTGCCCGTCCGGCCGCTCTCCTGTCTTCATTGTTTCATACGAACGGCGGAAAAACCGGGTTGCGCCGGTCACCGGGAGGAACGGATCTGAATCTGACAAGCTTGATGCAAAATGTTTGCAGGAGCCCGGCCGCGTCTGGGCTACCATCGTAAGAGGCATGACGCACGCGCAGGGAGCGAAAGCCCAGGCCGGGCAGACGATGGCCGGCACGCGGGTATGCTGCCCCGCGCTGAGCGGGGCGACGCCGACGACGTGGACGGCGCTGCCGGTGGAGGCGCTGGAACGCGCGCCTTCGCGGCTGGCGCTGACGGCAGTGATCTGCGCCGCCCTCACCGTGGCGCTGATGGTGCTGCAGGCGCACCTGCAGCCGGAGATCGCGGCGGCGCAGCGGCAACCGCACGTGTTGGCGCTGGAGGCCGTGCTGATTCTGGTTTCGCTGCTGATTGTGGCGGCATACCGGATGGGGGTGATGCGGCCGAGGGCGAGCGTGTACGCGGGGCTCGGCTTCCAGATTCTGGTGGCGTTCAGCATTGGGGTGTTCGAGGTCTCGCTTCCGTGGCCGGCCGAGTATCCGGTGCGCGGGATGTCGATGCTGGTGACGTGGATCTTCGCCGCGGCGCTGTTTCTGCCGGCATCGCCGCTGCAGGCGCTGGTAGGCGCGTTCGGATCGGCGGCGATGGGACCGGCAGCGTACCTGCTGGTGCGCGCGACGCTGCACGATCCGGGGCTGACGCCGAACAAGATGGCGGTGCTGTATGTGCCGCCGTTCCTGGTGGCGGCGTGCGCGTGGTGGATGAGCCGGCTGATCTTCCGCATGGAGTGTTCGATGCACCATGCGCGGGAGCTGGGCAGCTACGAGATGGAAGAAGTGCTGGGCATCGGGGGGATGGGCGAGGTGTGGCGGGCGCGGCACCGTCTGCTGAAGCGGGAGGCTGCGATCAAGCTGATCCGCGCCGAGACTCTGCTGGCGCAGAGCGGGCGGCAGGCGGATCTGCTGAAACGGCGGTTCGAGCTGGAAGCGCGGGCGATTGCGGCGCTGACGTCGCCGCATACGGTGTCGCTGTACGACTTCGGCGTGGATCAGAACGGGAATTTCTACTACGCGATGGAGCTGCTGCAGGGGCTGGACCTCGAGCAGCTGGTGAAGCGGTTCGGACCGCAGCCGGCGGCGCGCGTCGTGTACATTCTGCGGCAGGCGTGCGAGTCGCTGGAAGAGGCGCACTGCGCGGGCATCATTCACCGCGACATCAAGCCGACGAACCTCTTCCTGTGCCGGCTGGGGCTGGAATTCGATTTCGTGAAACTGCTCGATTTCGGGCTGGCGCGGTGGCGGCTGATGAGCGGCGGCGGGCGGATGACGATGGACAACATCACGACGGGCACGCCGGCTTTCATGGCCCCGGAGCTGGCGCTGGGGGTGGATGAACTGGACGGACGCACGGATCTGTACGGGCTGGGGTGCGTGGCGTACTGGCTGCTGACGGGCGGGCTGGTGTTCGAGGAGCCGACGCCGACGGCGATGGCGCTGGCGCACGTGCAGAAGGAGCCGCTGAAGCCGAGCTCGCGGACCGAAGTGCGGATTTCGGCCGAGCTGGAGCGAATCATCCTGCAATGCCTGAGCAAGAAGCCGGAAGAGCGCCCGGCGAGCGCGCGGCTGTTGCGGAAGATGCTGGAGCAGTGCCCGGAGTGCGGCCAGTGGACGCAGGAAGACGCAGAGGCGTGGTGGCGGACCAATCTTCCTGAACTGTTCGCAGCCCGGTGTCCGGAGCCGCGGGTGGCGGGCATGGCGGCGGTTCCGATCAGGAGCGAGTGAGTGCCGGCGGGCGGCGGCGGGCGTTTCCCCGCATGGGCGGCGATGGCGACAGCCGCCTTCATGATGTCGCATCAGGTGGGGGGCAAGTCGATCCGGGACGCGCTGTTCCTGCAGGCGTTCGGACCGGAGCGGCTGCCGGCGATGGTGATGGCGGCGGCGGTGGTGTCCGTGCTGCTGGGGGTGTTCGGGGCGCGTCTGTTCAGCCGCTTCAGCCCGGAGCGCGCGGTGCCGTGGAGTTTTGCGGCGAGCGGGCTGCTGCAGCTGGCGGAGTGGAAGCTGGTGGAGGCGAGCCCGCGGCTGGGGGCGCTGGCGGTGTACCTCCACATGGTGGCGTTCGGGGCGGTGCTGCTGTCGAGCTTCTGGCTGCTGCTGAGCGAGCAGCTGGATCCAATCGAGGCAAAGAAGCGCATTGGGCGGATTGCGGGCGCCGGGACGACGGGCAGCGTGCTGGGGGGCCTGCTGGCGGCGCAGTGGCGGGATCTGACCGGGGCGGGACAGGAGGCGGCGCTGCTGGGGGCGCTGGGCGGGATTCATCTGGTCTGCGGACTGCTGCTGTTGCGGACGCCGCGGAGGACTGAAGTAGCGCGGACGGCGCCCGAGCCGTGGATCTCGCCGCGGAAAGTGCTGCGGTCGGCGCCGCATCTGCGGCATCTTGCGGCGCTGGTGCTGCTGGGGACGGCGGCGGCGGCGATTCTCGACTTTCTCTACAAGCGCGCGGCGGCGGAGACGCTGGGGCGCGGCGAAGCTCTGCTGGAGTTTTTCGCGTACTTCAACACGGGCGTGGCTCTGGTGTCGTTCACGCTGCAGACGCTGGTGAGCCGGCGGGCGCTGGAGCGGATCGGAGTGGGAAGGACGGTAGGCGCAATGCCCGCCCTGGTGAGCGGGGGCAGCCTGCTGACGCTGGCGGCGCCGCTGTTTCCGGTGATCGCGGGACTGCGGGCGGCGGAAGCAACACTGCGGGGGTCGCTGTTCCGCGCCGGCTACGAGCTGATGTACACGCCGATTCCGCCGGGAGAGAAGCGTGCGGCGAAGACGGTGATCGACGTCGGCTGCGACCGGCTGGGGGACGCCGTGGGCGGCGCAGTGTGCCAGGCGGCGCTGCTGCTGCCGGGCGTTCCGGTGGCTGGAGTGCTGCTGGTGGCGACGGCGCTGATTGCGGCGGCCAATACATGGGTGGCGCGGCAGCTGGACCGGATCTACGTGCAGGTGGTGGAGCGCGGGCTCCTGCACCGGGCGGCCGAAGTGCTGCTGTCGGGCGCGGGGGACTGGACAGTCGACAGGGAGCTGCTGGAATCGCGCTACGCGGCGGCGCCGGCAGCGATCGAAGAACGGCAGCCATCGCCCCCGCCGCCCGCCGCGCCGGTTCGGGTGGACGACGCGGCGTGGTGCCTGGCAGAACTGCGGTCGGGGCAGGAGCAGCGGGTGAAGCGGGTGCTTGAGGCGCAGCGCCCGCTGGATGCAGTGCTGGTGCCGGCCGTGATCGACCTGCTGGCCTGGCATGCAGTGTACGGGGCGGCGCGGGAGGCGCTGCTTAGCGTAAGGGCGCCGATCACGGGACAGCTCGGGGACCGGCTGGCGGATCCGAAGTGCGATTTTTCGATCCGCAGGCGTATTCCCTCCCTGCTGCTGGCGCTCGGCGGGCGGCGGGCGATGCAGGCGCTGGTGGAGGGGCTGGAAGATGAGCGGTTCGAGGTGCGGTTCCGCTGCGCGCGCGCGCTGGATGAACTGGCGTGCCGGGAACCGGCGCTGCGGCCGCCGGCGGAGGTGGTCTATGCGGCGGTGGAGCGCGAGCTGAGCGTGGATCAGAACCTGTGGCGCAGCCGGCGGCTGCTGGCGGAACAGACGCCGCTCGAGCAGCTGCAGCATCTGGACGAAGTTCTGAAAGAGCGGGCGGACCGGAGCCTGGAGCACCTGTTCAGCCTGCTGGCGCTCGTGCTGCCGCGGGAGCCGCTGAAGGCGGCGTTCCGCTCCCTGCACTCCGACGATGCGGCGCTGCAGGCGCTGGCGCTCGAGTATCTGGACGGAGTGCTGCCCGCCGGACTGGGGGCGAAGCTGCGGGCGCTGCTGGAGCAGCCGCAGGGCGGAGAAAGACGAAGCGTGGATCAGGTGGTGGACGCGCTGCTGCAGTCGCATGCCAGCATTGAAATGTCGCTGATCAGGCGGCTGGAGATGGAGCGGAAGCAGCCTGCGCGCGGCGGCGATACTCTTTCGCCAGATACATGACCAGCACGAGCCAGAGGGCGGTGAGCGCGAGATTGAGAAGCGCAAAGCCGGAGATGCCGAGGGCGAAGAAATTCGTGCCGGCGTAGACAATGCCCGCCTGGGTGACGTCGCCGGCGCGCTGGAAAAACGTGTCGACGGCCGCCTTGGCTTTGTATTTCACTTCGCGCGGGGTGGGGAGAAAGAGAGCGTGGCGGGCGGTGTTCTGGATGGAATAATCCGCGCTGTTTTCGACGATTTTCAGCAGGCGGATGACGCCGAGCACGGGGGCGGCAAGCAGGAGCGCGTAGCCGGTGAAGGCGATGGCCGGGAGAATGAACAGGGTTCCGCCCACGCCGATATAACGGAACAGGCGGGAGACGAGGAAAGCCTGGAAGAGAAAGCTGAGGGTGTTGACCCAGAAGAAATACTCGCCAAAAAAGCCGCCGATAAAGCGGCGGCGGGCCTCTGAAAATTCGGGACCGGCGCCGAGGGCGCGCGAAGCCTGTTCGGTGACGAGGCTGGAGAGGAGAAATTCGCCCGAGGTGTTGACGACGTTCAGCAGCAGGACGAGGAAGGCGATCATGACCAGGTAGCGGTCCTGGAACAGGAGCAGGAAGCCGTCGCCCGGCCTGAGCGGCTGCTGGCGGGCGAGGAGCTGTTCCGCGCCAAGGCGTTCCGAGATGCGGCGGTCGGCGAGGAGGGTGAGGAGAGCGCAGACGAGGAGCAGGGCGGCGCCGGCCAGCAGAAGCGGAAGAGTTCCCCAATGGCGGATGGCGTCGCCGGCGAGGCGCGCGCCGGCGACCGCGCCGATGGAGGCGCCGACGCCGATCAGGGGGAAGAGCCGTTTGCCCTGGGGCTCCGTGTAGAGGTCGTTGGCGAACGCCCAGAACTGCGAGATGGCAAAAACGTTGAAGATGCCGACCCAGAGATAGAAAGGAATGCCGATGCGGTGGCCGGCGGCGGCGAAGGCGTGAAAGGCGGCGAGGTTGGCGGCAAAGAAGACGCTGATGCCGGAAAGCAGCCAGACGCGGCGGATTTTCGAGGCGAGCCAGCTGTAGGCGGGAATGACGAGGAGCAGGAGAAGCGCCTGGCCGGCGGAAAGATAGGTTTTGACGACGGCGCCCTGTTCGGTGAGAATCAGCGGCTCGCGGGCGGTTTTCAGGAAATAATAGGCCGAAAGAAGTAGAAAAATATTCGAAAAAAGCAGCAGGGCGCCGGCGCCTTCGCCGCCGCGGACATCGGCGAAAATACTGAGGAAACGGTCCAGCCGGCTGGGGCGGCGGGGATCGACCGCCCGGAAGACGGGGAAGGACGCGAACGACGGATGTTCAGGAACGTTCACCATGCATACTCTACGCCAACCACGCGGCGGCCGCGGAG
Source organism: Bryobacteraceae bacterium (assembly GCA_026002875.1). Classification (NCBI taxonomy): domain Bacteria; kingdom Pseudomonadati; phylum Acidobacteriota; class Terriglobia; order Bryobacterales; family Bryobacteraceae; species Bryobacteraceae bacterium. Next base: position 1,544,471 of record BPGE01000001.1, on the reverse strand, counting down.
CCAGACGCGGACGGACTGCCCCGGGCGTTGCGGGCTGGTGATTTCGGCCATGACGTACGCGGCGGGAGAATCCGGCACGCGGGCGCCGGCGCCGAGCGCCGCGGCAGGAGACTGCCTGTCGTTGTCGTACTCGCGCCAGGAGATCTGATAGGGAGCGGGCGAGGGCAGCCTGTGCGAGGCGGCAAGGTCCTCGAAGACCAGTTCCCCGCCCCGGACCTCGAAGCGGTCGATGGGAAGGACCTTGCGGAAATAGGCGCGGCCGATCTTGTCGCGGCGCTCGATGAGGCAGCGGACAAGGTACTGCTCGGCTTCCGGGTCGGACAGTTGTCCGGTGCGGACGATGGCGCGGATTTCGTCGTCGGTGAAATGCATCACCTGTTTGGCGCCCCAGAATTCGTCATCGGGCAGGCGGTTGAGAAGCGCGGGGTTGGGGTATTCAGGGAGCCATTTTTCGGGGTCGAAGATTTTTGATTCAAACAGGCCGATGGAGGGGAAGCGGGGATAGTGCGCTTTGGCCCAGTACGGCACGACGAGGCCGAGGCTGGCCATCTGGATGGCGGATTCTTTCCAGGAAAAATGATACGCGCCCGAGCGGGGACTGTTGGGCTTGTCGCTGCCGCTGCCGAGAGTGGAGCCGAAATCCAGCAGGTGGTGCCGGATGAAGGTTTTTCCGTCCCTGCTGACGAGAGTGTCCAGGGTGTTGATGGCGCGGGAGTCGTCGTGGGCGAGCCAGGCGAAGAAGACGTGGCAGGCGCGCAGCTCGCGGCGGTGCTCGTGGGGCACGGTGTCGTTGGGGTCGTCGGCGCGGGTGCCGAAATAACGGAACGGACCGAGGGGCTGGCCTTCCAGAGCCAAACTGGCGACGGCGCGGTAGCGCCCGCCCCTGAGCTGGGGCGCCTTGACCAGAAGCTCGGTCAGGTTGCGGCGGGTGAAGGGGCGCTCGATGCCGTGCTGGTTGATGAAGGTGAGCCGGTCCTGGATGACGAGGTCGCGGGGGTGGAACTCGACGATGTACTCGTCGGCGACGTGGAAGCCGAGGGCGTGGAAAAAGCGGGCGGAAATGACCTCGGCGGCGGTCATCATTTCCGGATTGGATTTCGGGTCGAGCTTGATGAAAAAGCGCCGTTTTGTGGCGTCGATCACCGTGAAGCCGGGGGTGATTCCTTCGCCTTTCGCGGCGACGACGGTCCAGGGAAAGACGGGAGGCGCCGTGCCGCCGGGACCACGCTGGAGTTCTTCGATGGACATGCGGCGCCAGTAGTGGCGGCGGACGTACCATGCGCCATCCATGGGATCGCCGAGCGTGTTCACGTTCTTTGCGCGGATGGGAGGCGCGCTGCGGGGCTGCTTTTCGCCGGGCGTGGCGAGAATGTGCCAGAAGAGATCGTAGATGTCGCTGAGCTTGCGGCGGGCGGGCTTGCCGGCATCACGGGGAGGAGGCTCGACGAGCAGCGGGTCGTCAGGGTAGAACTTCTGCGCCTGAAGCGCGGCGGCGGCTGCGAGGATCAGCAGAAGCTTCTTCATGGCGGCTCACTGATAGGGCTGCGTCGAAGACGTGCCGAGGGGGCGCGACGGGAAGATGTCGTTGAACTTGAACCACGCCTGGAATCCCTCGCGGCTGAAGCCGAAATCGATGCGGAGAAAGGTTCGGTTGCGGACGTTGGCACGGAAGCCGAAGCCGCCGCTCTTCTCCAGGCGGCTGAAGTTGAGCTGGCCGCGGCGGGGGAAGACTTTTCCCGCATCGGCGAACAGGGCCATATCGAGACCGGCGAAGATTTCCCAGCGGTATTCGGCGTTGAAGAGGAGCGAATTGCGGTCGCGGAACCGGAACGGACGGAAGCCGCGCAGGTCGTCGCTGCCGCCGAGCCAGGGCTGGAGGTAGAAGGGGACGGTCTCGCCGGCATGCGTGTCCGTGAGGAGAGTGCGGGCACGCAGGGCGATGACGCGCCGCTGGTTGTAGAAAGGAATGTACTGGCGCAGATCGGCCTCGATCAGGTTGAAGCCGTAGGCGGAGTACCGGCGGTCGTCGTAGCGGTTGTACTGGAAGAGATAGAAGCCTCCGGCGCGCGGGGCTTCCGGGTTGTCCAGCCAATTGAGGCGGGCGAAGACTCCGTAGCGGCGGAAATTCGTCTGGCGGTCGATGCCGGGGACCTGATCGGGAGAATACTGCGCGTCGGCGGAGATGAAGCGATTGTCGCGGCCGGGGCCGGTGTTGATCCAGAGCCAGCCGCCGCTGGGGCCGAGCAGAAGGCTGCGGACGGGCGAAAGGCCCAGGCTGAAATCGAGGGAATTGTCTTCGAGGAGAAAATTGCTGCGGCCGGTTTTTTTCGAATCGGGGCCCGGGCCGTAATACTGGATTTTCGGATAATAGTGATGCATCGAGAGCATTTCGGCTTCGATGCGGCCTCCGGCCAGATCGCGGGAGCGGAGGCGGACGATGCCGCGCTGGTAGGCGCGGGTGGAGATCTGGTAGGCGAGCTGCGTTTCCAGACGGCCATTGAAGAGGTCTTCGCGGAAGTACTCGGGACCGATGCCAAAGCCGCCCTGGGTGATCATGCCGCCGGTCCTGGCGCGGAGTCCGTTGTAGCCGTAGCTGATGCGCTGGGGGATGCGCCTGTCGTAGATGAGGCGGATGCGCTCTTCCCATCTGGAGACGCGCTCGGGGGCGAGGCGGGCCGCTTTTTCGTCCCGCTCTTTTTCGATGAGGGCCGCGCGGGCGGGCTCCTGCGCAAGGGCAGGGGCGGCGCTGAGAAGCAGCACCGGCAGAAGCCCCGATGAGAAGCGCGCCGCCAAGCGATTCATGATAGCAGGGGGAGGGGCGCAGGGAGTGCGCAGCGGCAGCTTTTCAGGGGGCGGCCCCTGACCCGCCGCAGGCCGCGCGGGGACGGCGCAGGGTGATTGCGGCACCGCCGCACGTCCCGAAGAGACGGCAATGATCAGGCGGCCGTGTTTCTAGATGGCCCACTGCCAGACGTTGGCGCCGACGGTGGCGCAGCGCGTCGAATTCCACAAAGGCTTTCGCGCGCTGCGCCACCGCTGCCCCGAGAGGGCAGCAGGTGTACCGCCCCCGATTTCTTGGACAGTTTTTTGAATTATCGTCATGCGGCAGGCTCGAGCGCAAGCAGGGCCTGATGAGCCTGCCGCGGGGATCGGAATTGGAGCCGTTCGATGAGCCAGTGCTCGTTGTAGCGCCGGCGGAATTCTTCCAGCGCTTCGGCCAGTTCTTCCAGGGTTTCGAAGTGCCGCACCCAGAGAAGCTGCTCCTTGAGAGTGCGGAAGAAGCGTTCGATGCAGCCGTTGCCTTCGGGCTCGCGTACGAAGGCCGGTGAAGACTCCATGCCGAGAAAGCGGATCTCCCGCTGGAAGTCGTCGCTCATGAATTGGGAGCCGTGGTCATGACGGAGCTTCACGCCCAGGGCGATGCCTTCGGAGAAGCCTCCGAACTGCTCGCGCACGGCCTGGCGCACAGGCTCGAGCGCTTCAAACCGCGTGCCGCGACGGGCCACGTGGATGCTCAGGCAGCAGGCCGAGCAGTGATCGATCATGGCGAAGATGGGCACTTGTCCATCCCGGAGAGTGAAGCCGGCCGTGGCGTCGATGCCCCACATCTGGTTGGGCCGCCCGGCGACGATGGTTCCCTCGTGCCGCTTCGGCTCGACCGGCTGCGGCTGCCGCTGCGGCGCCAGCAACTGGTGCTGGCGCATCAGGCGCAGCACGCGCCGCAGGGAGGTGCGCACGCCGGCCAGGCGCAGCCGCGCCCACACCTTGCGGTGGCCTTCGCCGTGGAAGGGCGACTCGTGAATCGTACGCCGGATCTGCTCGGTGAGCTGCTCATCGGTGTAGCGGGTCTTCGGGCCGCGCCTGGCGGGCGGGCGAGGCGAAGCCTCGCAGCGGCGCCGCTGGTAGAACGTCGACCGCGGCAGGCCCCAGGCCTTGAGCACCCGAGCCCGCCCGTAGCAGCGTCCCGTGGAGATCGACCGGGCACGGCTCATCGCTTCGACCTCCACCGCAGAAAAGGCTTCTCGTCCTCCGTGCGCCGGATGCGCTCCCGCAACAGCTCGTTCTCCATCGCCAGTTCGGCGATCACCGACTTCATCCGGCGGCCCTGCTCGTCGACCAGATCCTCCTGCCGGATCTTGAGTCCTGCTTCGCCGGCCGCCAGGAAGGCCTCGCGCCACTCCGACAGGGTCGCCGCCGTGACGCCGTACTTGCGGCTCGTGGACTCCAGATCGGCGCCGCGAAGCAGCTCCAGCACCACGCTCATCTTGCGTTTGGCCGACCAACGGCCCTTGCCAGCGCGGCCGGATTCCGGCCCCGCTTCAGTCGCCCTCCGGGCTCCTTGCGCGGGCCCGGAATCCGAATGTTTCGTGTTGGACATACTGACACTCCTTATCGCAAATCAGTGTCCAACGAAATCGTGGGGCGGGGGAGTGCAAGCTCCGCCGAATCGTCCCTGTGGTCATAGAGGATGCCGATTGAGCGTGACGGTCTGACTGCGTAACGGTTGAGATCAGCAAACATTTGCTGGCAGCGCTTGAGCCCAATGTCGAGGAAAAAGACCACGGCGATGGTCTCATCCCCCAAATCCGGGCATTCCCGAAGCGCCATCTCAATGGCCGCCCTCCGATGTTGGCCATCGTTGATGATAAACCGGGCCGACATTGGGACATGAAGTAGCCCTACGCGGCTTCCCTCAGCACCGGTGGCTAATGGAGTGAAGCCAACCTCGGCATCGATCGAGGCAGTTATGGCTGAGAAGATGTAGTTGTCACGGTTGCTCGTGATGTAGCGTGCGATCTCGGGTATCCGGGCCTTGTTCAGGATTCTCTGCGCACGCAACTCGGGAACCAGCTCCTCTTCGTCAAACAGGAAGATCTTCGGTATCAGCCTCAATGGGCACATCGAGACGTAATACTCTCGACCTGCCTGTACACCTCGAATCGCTGGGAAGACGTACTCAAACGGCGCGTTCATTCTGCTCAACCTCTCTTCCCTGTTCTTGGCTCACTGTTGTCTCGAGCGGCACGCCTCACCTGTACGTTAAAACAAAACGAACAGGATAGCAAGAGGATGCGAACATTTTGTGGTAGGATTGTTTCTGGCTTCACGCGAGCAGGGAGTTGAACGCCGATGCCGGTGTATCTGGATTGTAACGCGACCACCCCAATCGAGCCGCGGGTCTGGGCGGATGTCGCTCATTACTGCTTGGAGGAATATGGGAACGCCGGAAGCAGAACCCACGAGTTCGGAGCGAGAGCCAAACAGGCCGTGGAACGTGCTCGATCAGCGGTCGCTGCTGTAGTCGATGCTGAGCGTGACGAGGTGATCTTCACAAGTGGCGCTACCGAGAGCAACAATCTCGCCATTCTCGGCCTCGCCCGGTATGGCGAGCAAACAGGCCGGAAGCATCTGGTCAGCACGATGATTGAACACAAAGCAGTCCTTGAGCCGCTCGCTGCCCTGCAGAAGCACGGTTTCAAGGTGACGCTCGTACCGCCGACATCCGGCGGCTGGGTAGATCCAGATCTGATCAGAAAAGCTTTGCGCCCAGACACTTTGCTCGTGTCCGTAATGCATGTTAACAATGAGACGGGAGTCCTCCAAAAAATTCCCGAGATTTGTTCCGTACTTCGCGATCACACCTGCTATTTTCACGTTGACGCTGCGCAAGGATTCGGAAAAGATTTTGCTTCTCTCCAGGAGAAGCGGATCGACTTCATCAGCATCAGCGGGCACAAGCTCTATGCGCCGAAAGGGATTGGGGCACTCGTGTGCCGGCGGCGAGAATTCCAACGCCCTCCTCTGGAACCCCTGTGCTACGGTGGCGGGCAAGAGCGCGGCTTGAGGCCAGGAACCCTTCCTGTGCCACTGATAGTGGGGTTGGGGCGCGCCGCAGAGCTGGCCGCCAGCGAGAGTTCGAGTTGGATGAATATCTGCCGGACTTTTCGCAAGAAAGCTATCGCGGAACTGAGCCAACTGAATCCCGAGTTCAATGGTGATGAAGATCGTACCATGCCGCACGTCGTCAACCTCTCCATTCCGGGGTTGGACTCCGAAGCCATCATGGTGGCTCTAAAAGGCATCTTGGCCGTGTCCAATGGCTCTGCCTGCACGTCAGCCAGTTATCAGCCCAGTCACGTTCTTGAAGCCATGGGGCTCAGCGCCGAACGAATCAGGGGGGCAATCCGCCTCTCCTGGTGCCACCTTACTCCCGATGTTGATTGGAAAGAGGTGGTAAGAGTCATCAAAGCCCTTTATTGAGACCTCGCCAAAAGCCTTATCTGAACTTAGCGGGAGTTGAGCAGACACTCGGGTAACGCGGGCGCGGTGCCCGAGGCGGCGTTCCGGTGGTAGATTTTGGGTTTCTCCAGACTCAGATCACCACGAAAGGAACTGACCGCCTCATGCGCACGAGAGAATGATGATCATGGCCCTGTTCGGGCTCCTCTCCCCGGCGGCGCAGTGTACCCCGAAATTCCCGTGGGAAACAACCCGGCGCCTGTTCGCGCCCGCCCCGCAGGTCTTCCCCCTCTTGCACCCGGGCCCCGATGTTATTACAATCGTAATTACAGGAGGTGCTCTGCATGGTCCAGCTCAAGCTCCGCCGTTTCGGCAATTCCCTCGGCGTCGTCCTGCCGAAAGACGTCATCCGCCGCCTCCAGGCCAAGGACGGAGACCCGCTCTTCCTCATCGAAGCCCCGGACGGCAGCTACCGCCTCACCCCCTATGACCCCGCCTTCGAGGAGAAGATGGCCAAGGCCGAGGACATCATCTCCCGGTACCGGAACACCCTGCGCGTCCTCTCTAGATGAAAGATCCGCTCTGGATTGACGAGCGCGACGCACTCGCATTGCACGAGCGCCTGCTGTCCCTCCACGGCGGCGCCGAGGGTCTCCGCGGCGCAGAACTGCTGCAATCGGCCATGGCGCGTCCCCGCCATCTCGCCGCCTGCGGAAAGGCGCCGGACATCGTCGACCTCGCCGCTGCGTACACGGTCGCCATCATCAGAAACCATCCTTTCGTCGATGGCAACAAACGCACCGGCTTCGTCATCGGAATCCTTTTCCTCGAGCTGAACGGCTACCGCTTCACGGCCAGCGAGGAAGACGCCGCCCAGGCCGTCCTCACGCTCGCGGCCGGCCGCCTCGACGAGGCCGCCTATGCTTCGTTCCTCCGCGCCAACGTCGCCCGCGAAGAACCAGACTCACCCCACGCCCCCCAAGGAAATCCGCCGTAAACGTCTACACCGCCTCGCGCACCACCACCGCCGGCGCCAACTGCCGCATCACCCGTCAGCCCAGTAGGTCCAGCAACCGTCCCCGTTCGCCAGTGCCTCCAATCGCCCCGTGTCGAAGACATCCGGCATCCCCGGCAGAACTTGCTCCGCGCATTTGTCGCCGCCTTCTCACCGCCCGCAAGACTCCCAGCCAGATCGGCGGTGATCCCATAGACCGTCCTTCCCCCCAGCCCTCTTTCCACCAATCCCCGAATCAGCACGCAGACACTCTTCCCTTCCCGCCGCGCCCTCCCCAATGGGCTTCCCCTCGCGCTTGCGCGAGGGCTGCATCCCAACTGTGTTTGCTGGGCCGCGAGAACAAGGGGTCCCAACCCTGGCCCGCAGCGCCGCCTCGGGCAACCTCACCGTGATTCTCCTCATCGAGGCCATACTTCAGAAGGCACATCCTTCTGACAGAATCGCTCTCCATCACGACTCATCGCGCGATCTACACCTGCGCAGGGCATGGTTGCTCACCCGCTTCCCGCCTCTCCACCCGCTACACCCACTTCCCCTCCCTGCCTGACCCGTCCTATTCTGGGAATACGCACGGGACGCAGCATGAAACGAACCATCCAGTTCGCCATCCGCCGCGGCGAACGTTATTACGTTGCCGAGTGCCTCGAGCTTCCCATCGTCACTCAAGCCCCAACGCTTGACGAGCTGGTCCGGAACATCGAGGAGAGCGTGGCCCTCTTCCTCAAAGACGAGAACCTCTCCGAACTCGGCCTCGCCGATCGCCCCATCGTCCTCGCCACCCTCGAGCTCGCGTCCGCCGCCTGATGGGCCGTCTCCGAGTCCTTTCCGGCGCAGAAGTGCTAGCCATTCTTCGCAGCTTCGGGTTTACGATCCAGAGCCAGCAGGGCAGCCACCTCAATCTCTGACGGTTGACACCCGCCGGAGCCCGCGAAACTCTTCTGGTTCCGCTGCATCACGAACTGGATAAGGGCACTCTGCAAGCCATCTTTAGACAGGCGTCCCGCTTCATCCCGGCCTCGGATCTCCGCCCGCACTTCTTTCACGAGGACTAAGCTGCCACTTCCCTCCTCAATCGTCGTTCTTTTCCCTCAAACCACGCCACCCCCCGAAGCTCCTCACTCACCCCCTCCACACCACGGCTGCCTCCTGCCTCCCCTCGATGCGAATTGCCGGAGCTGCCACAGCTTATGGCAGGCAATCGGACCGGAACCCCTTCTTCGAGGCCATCATGAAGAGGCTCTCGATCTTCGAACGCTGACCGCCCCCATCGATTCCCCTCACCCCACCTCCACCGTCACCCCCGCATGGTCGCTCACCCGTTTCCCCCCTCCATACTCCACTTCCCACCTCTCTATCCGCAGCGCCCGCAATCCCCCTCTGAGCGCCACATGATCAATCCCCCCGTGCCCCGCCGTTGCCACGTCCCACCCGCGCAGCGCCCGCATCAACGCTTCATACACATCCAGCCGCGCCCGCGTCCGCGGAATCGTCTGGTTGAAATCTCCGGCAACGACGGCAGGAACTCGCCGGCCGCCTCCTTCCTGCCCCCCATCAAGGCCTGATAAATACCGCTCCAACCCCTCCAGATATCGCAAATGATCCTCCCACCTCTCGCGGTCCTTCCTCCCTGTCTTCACATGCGCCCAGTCCCAGGGAATACAGACACCCACCACACGCACATCCCCAGCCGGCGTCTCCGTCACCCCGCTCACAAACCGCCCGCCCGGCATCCCCTGGTCCCCCACCCGGTCCACCTCCCTCCACGGCCGCCGGCTCCACAACAGAACCTTCCTTCTCCCCTCGATCATTCGATATCCATAGTCCGGGTCTGAGTCGATCACAAACCCGCCCTCCGGCAGCAACCCCGCAGTCCCTTCCGTCAGGCAAATCCCATCGAATCCCGCCTCCCCCAATCGACTCCGCACCGCCTCCCCCCGCTCCGTCCCCGCCTTCGCCCACATCACATTCCACACGCACAACCGGAAACTCGCTCCCATACCCGCCAGCTTCACACAACTTTTCGCTTTTTTTCGCTTCCCCATCCCCCTCATTCCAAACCACTTCCCCGCCGCCCTCACAAAACCTCCCCCGAAAAGCCAAACCTCCACCCCTATAATCCCTGCCCGGAGGTGAGGTCTATGGCGAATCCCGTCAATCCCAACCGCAAACGGCGCCGCGGCGGCGGCCCCAAAACCCCCGAAGGCAAGCGCCGCTCCTCCATGAACGCCCTCAAACACGGCCGCTACGCCCGCTCGTTCTTCGTCCTTCGCCACGAGGATCACGCCGCCTTCGAGCGCATGGTCGACAAGGTCGCCCGCGCCTTCCTCCCCCAGAACGACTTCGAATACCACCTCATCCGCCAGCTCGCCTCCATCGAATGGCGCCTCCAGCGCGTCCTCGCCCTCGACTCATCCATCCTCGACACCGAATTCGCCGCCGCGGACGCCGCCTTCTCCCAGCACGGACTCGCCCCCCAGCCCGAAGTCAAACTCGGCGCCGCCACCCACCAGCTCCTCGAGTCCTCCCGCCTCCCCACCTACCTCGCCGTCCGCGAATCCCAGCTCCTCTACGCCCGCTCCCAGGTCCTCTCCACCCTCCGCCAGGTCCGCAAGGGGGGTACCCCTGCCCTGCCTTGCCCGCAAATTATTGACCCGACTGACACTTACCCCCGAAGTTCGTTTCAGAACGAACTCCGATCAAACCCGCCTCGCCCTTCCGCCCAACCCTCTGAAAACACGCCGCTTCCGCCCGATCCCACCCCCGCGGAGGCCGCCTGATCGTTCCCATGAAAAACCCGGTTCCTTTCACACACCTCCTCACCCTCCTGTCCGGGGTCCCCTCGCGCTCGCGCACGGGCTACTGCAGCCGCTCCAGCGGCTGCCACCCACAGTCCCCCTCGCCCTCTTCTTCCGTGCTCCCCTCGGCCTTGGCCGAGGGCTGCATCCCAACTGTGCCCGATTCCCCCCTGCCGCCCTCAGTCTCGGATTGGGCCGAATCCCGCCTCGGCTTCCGCCCCGACCCCCTCCAGGCTCAGATCCTCGACTCCCCCTCCCACCGCCTCATCCTCCTCTGCGCCCGCCAGTTCGGCAAATCCACCCTCGCCGCCATCAAGGCCCTCCACTTCGCCCTCGCCCGCCCCAGCTCCACCGTCCTCTGCGTCTCCCCCACCCTCCGCCGCTCCACCGAATGGCTCCGCCTCGTCCAGCACTTCTTCTCGATCCTCGCCACCCCCACCCCCCAAACGCAGCCGACGGAGCCGCGCGGGAGCAGCCCGCAGGGCTGCGACCAAGCGGTTCAAACACAACCTCCCCTACCTTCCAGCACCCCCCATCGCGCCGCAGGCGCGGCCGGTCCGCCGCAAGCCACGCACCCCGTGTCAGGGCGATTCTCGAGGCAGCGTTTCCCTACCCGTGCCCCCTCGCCCTCCCCAACGGGTTTCCCGCCGCCCTTGGCCGGCGGCTGCATCCCAACCGTGCCCCCTCCCGCAAACCCTTGCCCCGCATCACCCACCCAAACCCAAAACCGCGATTTTACGAAACGAACCGAAACCCTTCGTGCGCAAACAGAGCCGCGCGGGAGCAGCCCGAAGGGCTGCGACCAAGCGGTTCAAACACAACCTCCCCAACCTTCCAACACCCCCCATCGCGCCGCAGGCGCGACCGGTCCGCCGCAAGCCACGCACCCCGTGTCAGGGCGATTCTCGAGGCATCGTTTCCCCACCCGTGCCCCCTCGCCCTCCCCAACGGGTTTCCCGCCGCCCTTGGCCGGCGGCTGCATCCCACCCGTGCCCCCTCCCGCAATCCCTTGCCCCGCAACACCTGCCAAAAACCAAAACCGCGATTTTACGAAACGAACCGAACCCCGCCCCACCGCAGGCGCGCCGCAATCTTCGCTGCGTGGGAAGATCCTGCAAGGTTTGCTGCGACGCCCCAAACGCCCCTGCGGGACATCTGCGCCCATGAACACCACCGTCGCGCCGCCATGAATTCCGGTCTTTCATTCAAACAGACAAAGAACCCTTGCTCCAATATCTTGCGGGGAAATTCTCAAGGAAACTGTCAACAGGCCTCTCCGGCCCCTCATTCTTTCTGCATGACCCGCACACGACCGATCGGTCCCGTCCCGTCTTCAGTCGACGAGCAGCGCAACCCCCATGAGACGCCATCAACTCAAGACTGTTTGACAGCGCCCTGCTTGAGGACTGTGGCCGGACGGCGGCATCACGGGTCAGGAGCGCGAGTGCACCCGAATCGGCTGCCTCGCCGGCAGGTCATCCCCCTGGCGGAGAACCATCGAATGGCGCCGGCGGAAAATTGACGGTCAGGCCGCCCGCGGGTACGCGCTCTTCGGCATCAACAATGCGTTCCCGCACTGTGGCTCAGAACGGCAGGTCGTCGTCCGTTCCCGTCGCCCACTGCCCCGCTTGCCAGCCTTCGCTCGACGGTCCTTTCCGCCCGGCGACGAAAAACACGTCCGTCCACCGCCGCTGCGGGTTGGTGCGCTTGAAGATTCTTACGGGCCGCTCGATCATCTCGTCGATGCGGCCCGGCAGCTCGCTCAGGCGTTCCAGGTGAACATCGAGCCGTTCCAGATCCTGCTTGAGGTATGCAACCGTCTTTTCGGTGACAACCCGCACCTTGGTGATCGCCTTCCCCCGGCATTCCGGTCCGCAAATGCGCAGCTTCCACACGATCATCGGATTGCCCGTGTTCGCCGTCTGGCCGATCTGGACCTCCTCGATCGAGGCGTCGTAAAAGCCATCCGGAATCTCGTCATAGAACGGCTGTTGCGCCGGCTGTGTCGAGGCGCGCGCGTATTCGTCGTCGAACCGGGACAGGTCGACTTCGGGGCTCAATGGGCTTGTGCTTCGCTCCATATGGGGTTTCCTTGCTGGATTAGTGCATCGTACGGGGAGGATCCTCTCAGAAGAATTCGCATGGCCGGCCGATCCTGGCAGAACTCTCTCGTGAAACGCGGCGTCCCAGTGCCGCGTCACGGCGCCGCGGTCGCGCACCGCAGTCACCGATCCCCTGCGGCTGGGCTCACGTATGCTGCTGTACCCCGCGGGTGGTGCCACTCCCACTCGCGGCCTTCTACCCCGCACTCGACAGCGGGTTCTGAGCCGCGCGCGAAGGCCGCTTGAGCTGCCAAAGCAAGCGGTCAGCCGCGCTGCAACCCAGCTGGGATCGATCGCTCTCGCAATCCGCCGACTCGCTGTAATCGCGGCCCCGGCCACCGCCAGGCGTGTAAGCGCCCGCCCGTCGTGGGCCGCGCGGGTCTTCGACCCGGTCTCCGTCGCGGCATTGGAGGCACCTTCGTAGTGCGCAAAAACAGGTCGGGGCGGGCCTCACGGCCCGCCCCGACCTTCAAACGAAATAAATACTCGGCTCAGCTCTTCGCTGCCGTCTTCCGCCTCCGGAGCAGATAAAGTGCAAGCCCCACCGTGCCCATCAGGGCGTAGGTGCCAGGTTCGGGAACAACAGAGAATGTCGCCCCAGCAACTGAGTAGACATTGGGGGTAAGAATCCACGTATTAAGGGTCGTGCTGCCGATGGCAGTTCCGAAGAGTCCCGAGACAGGATATCCATAAGAGACGCGGCCACCGTGAGTGTCGAGTACAAAATCGCTGTTGGTGATGGTGATCGTTGGATTGGACGTGTCGAAGCCACTTGCGACCAGAATATACCATCCGGGGTCGAGCTGTTTAGTCACAATCGGAGACCAAACAGCCCCAGTGGAAGGCACGGTTGTGGAAAGATTGTTCAAAGTGACGCTTACGACCTGAGTTCCTGGTGACGATGAAAGTGAAGCATTCCACTCATGTATTGCCACCGTGATTTGCGTGGAGCCCGAGATGCCGTTGAGGTCGTAATCGAATACTCCTAAAGCATTCACTTGAATTGTCTGATTGACATAAAACGGCAGGCCAACTATGGTAGTGTTTTGCTCCGCGCCCGTAGAGACGTTGTAGTCTATTGCTGGGTTCAAACTGATGCCCCACGCCGCCGTACATAATGCTGCCAGGAGCGAAACCAAATTGGGCACTCGCGTCATCAAATTCACCCTCCTCAGAGTCGGCTTTCGGGATCTGAACAATCCCTTCGCTTAAAGAGGAGTGTATAACAAACGATTCGTCTTGGCAAGACCTTTTTCACTGAATCTCGTTTCAATTCAGTTTGTTAGACAAATGTACAGGGATTGCCACGGGAGTACTCTGGTTTGCCGTCTCTTCGCTGCGCGATTCAGCGAGTTGGCACGTCGTTTGCTATGGATCAACACTTCCATAGCCGCACCACCTCCTCCACCACGTCCGCCACCCGCTCCACCATCGCCCGCGTCATCGCCGGATACAACGGCAGCGTCACGATCCGCTCATACAACTGTTCCGCCCGCGGGCACGCATTTCGCTCTTCAGCCGCCAGATCCCGGAACGCCGGATGCACCGGCACCGGGATGAAATGCACGCTCGCCCCCACGCCCCGCCGCCGCAGCTCTTCGATAAATTCCCCCCGCCCGATCCGCAGCCGCTCGAGACGCAGGCGCAGCACATACAGATGCCACGCGTGCCCGCCCTCCAGATCGCCCGGCGGGAGCTCCAGCTCCTCGACGCGCCCGAAGCGTTCGTTGTACCGCGCCACATACTCCCGCCGGACCGCCAGAAACCCCTCCAGCTTCCGCAATTGATGGATTCCCACCGCCGACTGCAAATCGCTCAGGTTGTACTTGAACCCCGGCTCCAGCACCTCGTAATACCAGTTGCCCTTGTCCGTGTACCGGTTCCACGCATCCCGGCTGATCCCGTGCAGGCACAGCACCCGCATCCGCTCCGCCAGCTTCGCGTCGAACGTCGTCACCATCCCGCCCTCCGCCGTCGTGATGTTTTTCGTCGCGTAGAAGCTGAACGCCACCGCCGCGCTCCGGCTGTCCCCCCCGATCCTGGTCTTTCCGATCCTCGCTCCCGCCGCGTGCGCCGCGTCCTCCACCACCTGCAACCCGTGCCGCTCCGCCAAAGCCCAGATCTCCTCCATCCGGCACGGCAGCCCCGCCAAATGCACCGGCAGCAGCACCCGCGTGCGCGGCGTGATCCGCTCCTCGATCGACCGCGGATCGATGTTGCCGTCCTCCCCGATATCCGCCAGCACCGGCGTGGCGCCCGTGTGCGTGATCACGTGCACCGTCGAGCAGAACGTCATCGGCGTCGTGATCACCTCATCGCCCGGCCCGACGCCCAGAGCCGCCAGCGCCAGATGCAGCCCCGCCGTGCAGGAGTTCACCGCCAGCGCATGCGGCGCGCCGCAGTAGGCGGCGAACTCCTCCTCGAACTGCTTTGTCCGCGGCCCCGTCGTCAGCCACCCGCTGCGCAGCGTCGCCGTGACTTCATCGATCTCTTCCTGACCGATCGAGGCCCGGTGAAAATGAATGAATTCCTGTTCGCTCATGCGCCTCCACGCCCGTCCCGCCGGGACAGCCAGCTCGCCGCCACCGTGCGGAACAGCATCTCAAGATCGGAAACAAACGTCCGCCGCTCCAGATACGCCGCCGATAATGCCAGCTTCCGCGGCAGAATCACCGCGCGGTAGTACTCTTCCACATTTTCCACTGCCGACAGCAACTCTTCTTCGTTGCGGAACGCGAGGCTCGCCGGATCGGTGATCCCCGGCCGCGCCTCGAGCACCCGCCGCCATTGCGGGTCGGCCAGATCCACATACTCCGGCACCTCCGGACGCGGCCCCACCAGGCTCATCTCGCCGCGCACGACGTTGATCAATTGCGGCAGCTCGTCCAGCTTCCAGCGCCGCAGCCACGCCCCCACGCGTGTAATCCGCGCCTCCCCCTTGCGCGTCAACGACGGCCCCCCGTGATTCACCACCATCGACCGGAACTTCAGCAGCTCGAACGTCCGTCCCCCCTGCCCCACCCTCCGGTGCCGGAACAGCACCGGCGGTCCGGAATCCAGACGCACCGCCGCCGCCAGCACTGCCATCACCGGCGACAGCACCACCAGCCCCGCCGCCGCCAGCACCCGCTCCAGCCAGTTCGGCACCGCGATGAATCACCTCGTCAACCGGCTGGCCAGTTCCGGCTCGCCCGCCCGCGCCGGCGGCCAGTTCCGCCCGAAATGCCACAGTCCGGCAAGAAATCCCAGCCCATATCCAAAATGAAAACATGGAATGGCTGCCAGAATTCCCGGCAGCAAGGGCCATCCCGCCCGCCGCGCCGCCAGCACCGCCGCACCCAGCGCCGCCAGCACATAGGTCCCCGCCTGTACCGCCAGCAGCCAACCCAACCACCGCGCCGCCGTCCAGCCCGCCGACGCCGAAACCGCCCACGCCGCCGCAATCACGAACAGCCCCAGCACAAACAGCCCCGGCACCAGATGCCTCGCCTTCGCCGGCAGCCTGTGTTTCCGGATAACCGCCACTTTCCAGAATCCATACTGGAAATACTGCCAGAACAGCTTCTGCAACGAGTTGCGCGGCTCGTACCAGCACCGGATCTTCGGGCTCTGCCATACCACGCCTCCCGCCTTCGTGATCCGGTAGTTCAGCTCGTCATCCTGGTTCCGCACCAGGCTCTCGTCGAACAGCCCGATCCGCTCCAGCGTCTCTTTCCGCCAGCAACCCAGCCAGACGGTGTCTACCGGGCCATCGTAGCTCTCATCCCGGGAAGCAGCAGCTCCGCTGCCGAAGTGCGACTGAAAAGCCGCAGAGATGGCTCTGCCTAAGTACCCTTTGCCCGATGCGCGCCAAGCCCCCCCCGCATTCGCCGCCCCTGTCTCCTCCAGCACCTCGACCGCTCTGCGCAGAAAGTCCGGCGCATACCGCGCATGCACATCCATCCGCACGATCACATCCCCTCGCGCCTCCCGGATCGCCGCGTTCAGCCCCGTAGAAACAATCCGCCCCGGGTTGTCCACCACCCGGATTTCTCCATATTTCTCCGCATATTCCTTGAGAATTTCCCGCGTCCCGTCATCGCTCATTCCATCCGCGATCAGAAACTCGCACGCCAGCCCGTCCCGCTCCTGCCGCAGCAGATCCTCGAGAAACGCCCGGATGTGTGCCCGTTCGTTCCGGCACGGCACCACCACGCTCACCCGCGTTCTGGAACCGCTTTTCACGCTCTCCGCTCCGCCGCCACTTTGGAGATTACCGCCCGGAACTTCCCGTTCGCGGTCCGCTCAATCTCCTTCACCCGCTCCACTTCCACCCTCACCCCCTCCCCCAGTCTCAGCCGCACCCGCTGCTTCAACTCCTCCTCCTGCCGGGCCCCGAACTCCGCCCCGGGCACGACCCGCACCCGCACCAGATCCACCTGTTCCTGCACGATCTGAGCTTCGCGGATCGACAGATCCGCCTTGAACACCGGATCCATCCGCCCCACGCGCCGCCCGTCCGGGGTTACGATCACGTCATCCAGACGCCCCTCGATTCTCTCGAGCAGCGGCAGCCCCCGGCCGCACTCGCACCGGGCGTCTCCCGGCGCCGGTTTCACCCGGTCGCCCACCCGGTAGCGGATCAGGGGCATGTCTTCATTGATCAATCCTGTCGCCACCAGATCCCCGGCGCCGGCTGCATCGGCGTCCAGGACCTCAACCACCCCGGCGTCAGGGAACCAGTGCATCCTCCCCTCTTCGCACTCGCCCGCCCCCGCCGTCATTTCGCTCATTCCGTATGTCTCCCGCACCGGCGAGTCGAACGCCTTTTCCATTGCCTCCCGCTGAAACCCGTATAGCGGCTCCGCATTCGTCAACACCACCCGGTACCGCAAGTCCTTCACACCCAGCCGGAGGCATTCCTGAGCCAGCGTGTACAGGGCGGAGCTGTATCCCCACAGATAAGCCGGCTGAAAACGCCGCAATTCATCAATGTAATGCGGCGCGAATTCCGGCGACAGATGGTAGCTTGACAGGTATAACTGCCGCATCGGCCAGTTGTGCACCCAGAAGGGCGGCTTCCGCTGCTCCACCGGCGCCACCAGTTGCCCCCCCAGAATCGCCCACCGGTCACGCCGGCTCACCCCGTGCCATCTCCGCCACCGCGCTTCGAACAGCGCATACCACGCGCGCAGCGTCTTCCGGCTCTGCCATAATTTGAGAGGCGTTCCGCTCGTCCCGCTCGTGTGCGTCTCGAACATCCTGCGGGGATCGCAGTCTTCCGCCAGGAAAGCTTCTGGTTGCCGCCGGAGAGGCTCTTTTTCAAGCACGGGCCAGTTTTCCAGACGTTCCCAGCTCCCGCTGTCGCCCCGCACCCGCCGTTCCGCCCACATCGAGCGGTAGTAAGGAACCTTGCGGGCAGCACGATCCAGAACCCGCGCGAGCCGCTCTTCCTGCCAGGATTTCCACCGCTCCGCCGTCCAGCTTTCCCTCTCTAGCGCTTCCTCCACCAGCCGCTCCGTTTCCGCTCCATACCTCCAACGCTCGAGCTGCCATCCGCGGACACTTGCAGCCACGTCCCGCATCCATGCGGGCATCCGGTGGTAGAGCGACAGCCAAATGTCTGCTGCCATTAGAGACGGGAAATGCGGCAGGCTGGAGCGTCATCCGCTCCCGGCTGCCGCATCAGGAAGCTAAGACTCGTCAATCGCCCCTACCGGGCGCGCCTTCTCCACACCGCCAACGCCGCCAGTCCCGCAGCCAGCAGGCCCATTGTGCCAGGCTCCGGAATCTCGCCGCCGTACAAGCGGACTTCATCCAGCCCGGTGATGTCCTCGCAATTGTAACCGGGGATGGGACAGCCATAAACTGGTCGATCCCGATAAGCCGGCACCCAGTCAGCAAGAATGGCAATCTGGGTCACCGTGGACATGGTCGCATAGATGTCGCTGGGACTCGCGGGCGCGCCCGAGCTCAACATCCATTGGAAGCTCTCGCTGAGACTAACGGAGTTGAATGTCCATTGGCTGGTTGCACCGGGCAAGGCAATCGCGCGCAAATCAGGGCCGCCACTGCCTTGTATCACGACGACAGGATCGCCGACGTAATTGTAATACTCTCGGTAATTGTAGATGGTACCGCTGCGGAGGTAAAAACTGAGAGTCCCGCCATACAGATTTCCGCTCCAGGAGGACGGAGCAAAGAACATGAGGAACCCTCCTCCAAAATCCTCAGCCCAGAGATGACCGCTATTCATCACCCCGCCGGTGCCGCTGTGATAGGGCCCCAGGCCGCCAACACCCGGACTGAACGAACAGACTCCGGCGACACAGCTATTTGTGTTGTATTGCCCGATAGTGGTCCAGCCTTCTGCCCCGGCGTCGAACGAGCTGTAAAAGTTAAACACCGCCGCCGGCGCCGCCGCGCCCAGCATCACCAGAACTGCCAGCAATCGGATCGCCATGGATTGAACTCTCGCTTTCCCTGAGATTTTAGGCCAAATCATGCACTCCGTCCAGTCCCGATTCGAACTTTCTTTCCTAGACCACCGGGGCGGAAATCTCCGCCGAAGTACCACGCTCGTTGCTCACCTTCACCGTCACCCCCTCCAGGTCCGCCAGCAGCCTTGCCCTTTCTTCCGCCGTTCCTGACACGCCAAACGGAACTGTAGCCGAAAACAGCCCGCCAGTAGTCAGAGAAGCCCCGCTCCCGAACCACAACTGCGCCGCCTGTGCAACGTCAAAGCTGAATGTCTCGGTTCTCCCGCTCTTCCGCCGGACAGTCACTTCCACCTTCGTCAGATTCCGCGTGGTGGTGTAACCCGTCACAATCACATTGAGCGCCGTCAGACCCGCCTCTACGCGCGCCGCCAGAAGCACCGGCGCCTGCTCAGGTACCGTCAGTTCCAGCACGACCGGCCGCTCCGGCGTCCGGTCGATCCCCCCTTCCGCCACGAACGACGGCGTCAGCACAATCCGCCCCGCCGCCGTCCCCGTCTGAAGACGAATCGTGGTCGAGCCGTTCGAGAACACCGCCCGGGTCTGCCCCGCCGGAATCACAAAACTCACACTCCTGCCGCCCGTCGAAAACTGCACTGCCGCATCAGCCCCGAAATTCGCCGTATCCACCGTCATGACCACCGTCCCGCGCAGCGTCAAAGGATACGCGCTCTGCAGCGTCAGCCCTACTGAAGGCTGCGTGAACGGCGCCACGATGCCACTGGCTCCCTCCCACCGAAATCCCGGCAGCTCCGGCAGAGCCGCCGCCGTGCCCGTCAGATTGAAAAAGGCCGGCCCCACATTCAACACCGCCGTATTCAGCCCGGGCAGCTTCGGCGTGAACTCGATGCGGAATTCCGCCCGCTCATCCGGCTCGATCACCAGCGGCAGCACAGGCACGCTGGCCAACTGAAACGCGGTCTGCGACCCGCTCACCCCAATCGAGCCAATGGTCGCCCCCCGGTTGCCCGTATTGCGGATCACGAACTGCGCTGCCGTTGTCTGTCCAATCGCAGCCGCGGGAACCGCCACCTGTCCGCCGCTCTCCACCACCGTCACGCCCCCTGCCACATAGGAATACTCCAGGATTGCTCCAAATCCGAAAGACGTCAGCAGGAAGCCATCCGCGCCCACCCGCAGCCGCCCTGTCTGCCGTCCCGTCTGCACGCCCGTCACCTGCACGCCGAACCACAGCTCCCCGCCCGTTTTCACCAGCGTCTGCGCCAGGGGCGGATCCACCAGCGCGTATCCAGCCCCGCTCACCGCGACTCCTGCCACAACGCCCTCTTCGTTGCCCGTATTCCTGACGCGGATCCACACACGCTTCCGCTTGCCCAGCTCGACTTCGCCCAGATCCACAACTCCGTCCGGCAACAGCTTGTCCCCTGCCTCCGCAGTCAGGTCGGGCAGAACCTCGTAGGTCCACTTCGGCCCCTGGGAGGCACCCTCCACCCGGACCGTGACGGCCCGGCCTTCCCCTTCCAGCCGCAGCGTCGCCGCGTGCTCCCCTACATCTTTCGGCTCATATCGGACCCGGAACTGCACCCCCTGCCCCGCTCCCAGGGTCGCCGGCATCAGCGGCACCTGATTCAGCGAGAGCTCCGCGGCGCCCTCCAGTTGAACTGACTCCAGCTTGCCCGTCGCCGTGCCCTCATTGAACACGAGTACCGTCGCAAACGTAGCCTGATTCACCGGCGCCTTCGCAATCCGGATCAGCCCGCCATCGGCCAGCGGCTGCACGTTCCCGTCAGCCGCAAGCACGAAAGCATACTTCAGCTCCGGCGCCGTCCCGGTGAATCCCACCGAGATCAGCCCGTACGCCCCCGGCAGCAGGTTCGAGTCCGGCGGCGGCAGCTCGCGCACCAGCAATCCCAGTTGCGCCAGGCTTCTCCTGCTTGACGACGGTTCGAACCGGACCTCGAACACCACCTTTTCCCTCGGCTGCAGAACCCGCGGCGTCGGCGCCACGCCCATCAGCCGGAAATCCCCGGATCCTGTCAGCGACGCCTCCCCCAATTCCGCCCGAAATGCGCCCAGATACTGCAGCTCGACAAAAATGTCCTTTCCTTCCCCCACCTTTCCGGCGAATTCAACTGTCGTTCCGTTCGCGATCTGGCGCGAAATCTCCCCCTCGCGAACGGTAATCAGAATGCCCTGCCCCCAGGCGGATCCAGCCCACAACGCCAGCCCCAGCAGCAGCCCGCATGTCCGTTTCATCGCCTTCTTCATCGCGCTTCACTCTCCCGCCGGGACAAAGTACGCCTTCCAGTCTCCGCCGCGCCGCACGGCCACCCAGATCTCCTCCCCCTCCCGTCCCCGAGCCCTCAGCAAAAATCCTTCGCCCCCGCCCAGCCGTTCCAGCCGGTCCGCCCCGGTTTCCAGATCCAGAACCCGCGCCTCCCCTCCTTCGGCCAGCCAGATGGCCAGCGCCCCCAGATATGCCGCCACCACTTCGTCGTCCGTCAGCGCCACTCCCATCGGCGCACCGCGCCCATCCATCGCCGCCCGCCACTTCTCCTGATCGCCCTCGACCAGCACGACTTCGCTCTCCCCTGCCAGCGCCAATCGGGAACCCAGCACGCCCGCCACGCCCCTGCCTTTCACCCGCGCCAGCTCCTGCCAGTTGCCCAGCCTCCACGCCTCGAGCGCCGTCTCTTCGCCGTCGAACCAGGCCACGGCCAGCTCGCCTTCGTCGCTGACTGCCACACTCGCAGCCTCCCGACCCTCTCCCGCGTCCACCAACGCCACCCTTTCCTGCCCCTCCACGTCCCAAACTTCGATCGCCCCGCCCCCGGCCACGGCCACATAGCGGCCTCGGGCTGACCAGGCCGCCTGCTCCACGTCCCGCTCCAGGCTCCGCTCTTCCACGCGCTCGCTGCCGAGTCCTCTCACCAGCGCCCATCCCCCCGAACCACGCACCACGGCCGCCTTTCCGCTCGGCGACACCCATGCCGCCTCCACTCCCCCCAGAACTTCCGCCCCAAGGTGCGCCGCGCCGGCGACTCCTTCAATCACGCGCACCGCCCGCCGTGGCGCATCGAACATCACTCCGCTGCGCACTCCTTCCACCTGCCCCCACGCCATTGCTACCACGAAAGCCCCCGCTGTCAGCCACCTCATCGCGGACCTCCAATCACCACCGTCCCCGGTCTCAGCACCGCCTCACTTGGCGTCGTGTCTCTCGTAGCCAGCCAGTAACCCAATCCTGCGCCTGTTCCAGCCATCAGCCCGATCAGCCACCATTTGTTCCTGCCCCAGAATCCCTTCCTCTGCACCCCGGGCGATCCTCCCGCCGAATACTCGTTCCGGCTATTCCGCTGCCGGATCACCGCCATCCCCGTCCGATCCTCCAGCTTGGCCAGAACCTGAATCGAGAACACTCCCTCCTCTCCGTTCGGCGTCATCCGCCCCGCACTGACCTGCCCTTTGGCGTCCGTCCGGTTCGTGTATTCGTGCCGCCCGCCCTCGAACGTCGCGCTCGCCCCCCGCTCAGGCGTCCGGAACGTCACCTCTGCCCCAGCCACGGGAAAATCGTTCGCGTCCCGCACTTCCACCACGGGCGCCGTCGCCGCCCCCGTCCGGACGTTGTTCACCGCCTGCTCGCCCTGCAGGACATAAATGCGCAGCCCGCCCCGCGCCGCTTCCTGCCCCGCCGCCGGCCCCGCCATCAGCCAGCAGGCCATCCCTGCCGCCAACACCCTCGCCGCCGCGTTCGTCAACCTTTTATCCCGCTTCATGCGCGCCGTTTTTCCCTTCTCGTCAAATCCTTGAGTTTACCATCAGTTGGAACAGAAATCACTTGAAATGTTTCTCGCCAAATTACCGTCCCAGCCTCGGAATATGTTCGGCCAGCGCTGCGTAAACCTCCCGCGCCAGATCCGCCGCCGCCTGCTCCGCCGCCTCTACCCTGCCCTCCCCCGCCGGAACGATCACCCGCACCAGCGCCGTGTCGCTCCGCCCGAACCGCGCCGCCGTCCACAGCAGCTTGAGCTTCGCCTTGTACTCATTCGCCGCCGTCATCTCCCCCGTCTGATACCAGTACACGACCGCCGCCCTCTCGTTTCCTTTCTGGATCACATACCGGTTCGCCTCCAGCCGCCCCGCTCCCGCCGCGTCAGCCTCGTAGGTCCCCATCCTCTCAAACACCCATCCGTGCCCCGGCAGACAGTTGCGCGGCGTGTGCGGCGCATGCCCTGTCCTCTGCGAAGCGAAATAGGCCACAAACACGCTCGCGATCAGCCCCTTCTCCCTGTGCGCCATCATCCGGAACAGCGAATCGTCCGGATGCAGAATCTCCGCCGTGGCGCTGTCCAGCGGCTCTTCCCTCACCTGCTCCCATCCGCCCCGGTTCAGATCCACGAATGCCAGCGGCAGCACTTTGACGGCTTTCTCATTTTGCGCGAACACATGAAACACCACCGCCTGCACGCACAGCACTGCCGTCGCCACCCACACCCCGCGCCCCCGCCACCACGTCACCGCACCCACCTCCGCAGCACCCTCTCCACCCCGATCAGCATCGCCATCGCCACCACGAACACCGCCCACCCCTCCAGCCCGTGATAGAAACCCTCTGCCAGCCGCGGGTCCACCTCCCCCAGCAGCGCCGTCGCCATCACCCGCCCGGAATTCGCCACCACAGCCACCGGAACCGCTGCCGCCGCCAGCGCCCACCGCATCCACACCTTCTCGTGAAACAGGTAGGCATACGCAAGCGCGAAGAATTCCAGCGCCATCAGAGCCCGGATCCCGCTGCACGCTTCTACCACCGAGATCATCCGGCCTGCGAGCTCCAACACATTGCCCTCACGAAGTACCGTCCTTCCGGTCAGCTCCAGCCCCCACTCCGCCAGCCGCGTCGCCACCAGCTGCAGCGGAAACGTGATCTGCTTGTGCAGCAGCCCCGGGAGCGGCAGCGCAAAACACAGCAGCAGCAGCGGAAACCGCAGCCGCCGCATCAATTCGGTGCCCCCCAGGTACCACACCAGCCCTGCCACTGTCCCGACCAGCGCCACGCGCTCTGTGAAAATCTCCGCCGCGAGCGCCCCCACGCACGCCACCACCCCCGCTCCCGATCAGAAGCCCCAGCCCCCACCCGCTCCTCTCAATCGCGACGCCCTCCAGCTCCTCCCGCCGCTCCCACACGATGTAGCCCACGATCACCGGCACAAACCACCCGTGCGCCATGTTGTCGTCACTCTGCCATTGATGCACGATGTTGCCGATCACCGGCCAGTAACACACGGCCACCAGCGCGGCCAGCATCCCGGCCGCCGCCCACCCTCGCCATCTCTCCTGCACCGCTGCCGTCATCCCTCTACTTTACGCGGAACCCCAAACGGAGCCGCGCGGGAGCGCCGAAGGTGCGACCAAGCGGTTTCCCTCCCTCAGCGCGGGAGCAGGCCTTCGGCCTGCGACCAGGCGGTTTTTTTCCGCAATCGCGCGGGAGCACCGAAGGTGCTGGGTGCCACACACGAAGGCGGCGCCACTCGCCGCAGTCATCGGCGGCGTCCTCCGCTCTTTTTGATGGGAATTCCCCCGGCCTTCAGCCGGGGCCACAACCTCACCCCTCCGCCACCATCCGCAACACCACCTGATGACACCCCTTCAGCGACCGCCTGCCCGCGTCCAGCCCGCGCAGCCGCCTCCCCAGCCACACCCCCGCCCTCCGCCCGCCCGGCAGCAGATAGACCGGATACCCCCACTTCGACCACCCCAGCAACCCTCTCGCTCCCTCCAGCCGGAAATGCTCCCCCCACTTCCCCACATCGGAAACCGTCAGCGGATGGTGCCACTTCCGGTTCGGCTGGAACGGCCGGTACAGCCCCCGCGCCAGCCTCACCGCCCACCCCGTATTCATCGGTTCCCACGCCACCAGCACTCCCCCGGGCTTTAGCAGCCCTTGCAGCGCCCCCGCCGCCCGGTCAATGTCGCCGAACGCGTGCAGCACGCTCCCCGCATAAATCACATCGAACCGCCCCATCGACCCGTCCATCGCCAGCACGTCCCCAGCCTGCGCCCGCGCCTGTTCCAGCCCCGCCGCCTGGAGCCTCTCCTGCAGCTTCCGAACCCTGTCCTCCAGCAGATCCACCCCCACATACTCGCCCGCGGCCCTCGCAATCTCCATCGTCAGAATGTTGCCCGCCCCGCACCCGATCTCCAGCACCCGCTTCCCCCGCAAATCCCCCAGCCACTCCCGTTGCAGCTCGACAGCTTCATCCCGAACCCCGATCTCCGCCCGGTACCTCGCCAGCGACTCCCGCAACCGGACCCACGCCCGCTCAATCCAACTCATGAATTCACCCCGGCCGATAAGTTCCCCTCGGTCTTGGCCGAGGGCGAATGCGCCCGCAAAGCGGGCGCCACCGACAATCTCAGGGGCTGCCGCAGCCTCGCCAGAGGCTGCCACCTACAGTTCCGAGGGCTAACGCGCCCGCTTCGGCGGGCGCCACCAACAATCTCAGGGGCTGCCGCAGCCACACGAGCGGTTGCCACCTGCAGTTCCCGGAGCTACCGCGCCCGCACCAGCGGGCGCCATCGAAAAAACCGCGGCCATCCCACTTGCGCCACGCGCTCCAAAACCCCCAAACGTCCCGCTTCCTCGGCTGCCAGAACCAGCACTCCACCGAATCCGGGTACCAGATACCTCGGCTCACTGTACGTCCCCGCGATGAATAGTGCCCCCGCGAGAAACGGCGTCCAGCAGATCCATCTGCCAACTGCCTGTTCTCTCCTGCCCCTCCATGTACCCCATAGTGCAAGGCCCAGAGCGAGAAGAAACGGGGCGTTGAGCACCGCCGAAATCAGCAGTGCCACCACCCGCGCTCTGTCTCCTCGCCCGAAAACCCTCTCGATCCGCACCGGACTGATCCGGAACCAGAGCGCTGAAGCAACCTTGAACGGAGCCATCCTGATCCATGCCCACGGATCATCAATCACCGATCGCCTCAGCCATTCCCACTCCACCATCGCCAGCGGCAAACCGGATTCCTCCTGGCGCCTCTCCAACTGCCGGCGTGTCTCGGCATAATCCGCATAATCAGCGCTTCCCCCTCGTGTCTCTTTTTCCCATGGCCTCCAGTCAAACGGCTCGCTGCGGTATTGGAAGGCGCCCTGAATCAGCACGTGCGTGAGAAATGAATCCTGCCTCAGCGCAGCTCCCATAGCCCGGTTCAGCCTTGCCACCCCTAGATAAACCCCGAGGCACAACACAACGGCCGTGGCACAGGCCAGACACGCCCCCGCAGCCAGTTCACGCTTCTTCCCCAGCAGCCCCGCGAGCAAGGCTAGCGGAATTGACAGGACATAATTGCCTCTCATCACCACAAGCCATGCAAGTGCAAGCCCGAGGACCAACCCTCCTCGAATCCACCTATGGCGAGGCCCGTTTACCAACCGAACCCCTGCCCATCCGACGGCCGCAGCACCAACAAAGGCGGCCGTTTCCGTCGCAATCCCAGCCGAATAGTACAACGGGAAGAACGTGATCGGTACTGCCGCAACAGCGATCCATCCTGCCATCCCGCCCCCCAGCCGCTGTGCTGTCGCCCCGAGCATCAGCGCCCCCAGCCACAACATCAGGCAGTTCCAACCGACTCCCGCATACCAATACACCCGCTCCTGAGACCCCTCAGGGACCGCCAGATACGCAGGCACATAGTAGAACGGCACCCCCGGCGAGTGGATGATGGGCACACCTTTTCGAAGATCACCACTCAGAAGCGCGGCTCGCAGCCCTTTCGCCTCGTCGTGAAAATACCCGTCCGAAAACGGCTTCGGCCGCAGCGGCGAGTAGCCGATTGCGAATACTCCCGCTAAAATGATGAGCAGCAAAACGGCCTTGCTCGGCCATTTATCCCAATCCCAGAGAAAGATTAGCCCCCCGTGCGGCTCTCGTCCGGCCCTTCCTTCTTTAGGGAGAGTTCCTACTATCCCTCTCTCCTCGCGTGCATCATTGCCGCAGCCCATGACGAGTCGCTTGTTCAGTAGTTAGTTTTCTCGCCGCGCGCCCCCTCACCTCACCCCCACCCCCGCCTCACTCCCCGCCTTCTCCCCAACCCCCGCGCGAATTGCCGTACAACAGCCACCTCAACAACGAATCTCACACTCATGCACACGTTATCTCAGGGTCGCGAAAAATCCCCTCCATCCCGATTAGTGTTTGCATGACGATCGCCCAATCCACCGGACTCCTTTGCCGCGGATCACCGACGTCCACCATTGCGTTAATGAGAATCGTGTAGATGATGATCAAGCCCAGAACAATGTACACGACCCGTTGTTCTGAACTCACGCTAGCTACGCCTGCGATTCGACCTGGAGCAATCCTTTGCATCAGACCTTCCCGCAAGGCACTCCCACCAAATATCCAGAACTGAAAAAGCCACGCTGCGATGACAACGAAATGCAATGCGCTCCAGATAATCTGCCACGCACCGGATGCGCCGATTAGGCGCGTCACATGAGGAAAGAGCGAAGAGTCCCCCGCCCCACGATTTCCTTGGACACTGATTTGCGATAAGGAGAATCAGGATGTCCAACACGAAACACTCGGATTCCGGGCCCGCGCAAGGAGCCCGGAGGGCGACTGAAGCGGGACCGGAATCCGGCCGCGGCGGCAAGGGCCGCTGGTCTGCCAAGCGCAAGATGAGCGTCGTTCTGGAGCTGCTCCGCGGCGCCGACCTGGAGACTACGAGCCGCAAGTACGGTGTGACGGCGGCGACCCTGTCGGAGTGGCGGGAAGCTTTTCTGGCCTCTGGCGAAGAAGGCCTCAAGATCCGGCAGGAGGATCTGGTCGACGAGCAGGGCCGCCGGATGAAGTCGGTCATCGCCGAGCTCGCGATGGAGAACGAGCTGCTGAGGGAGCGCATCCGGCGGATGGAGGACAAGGAGCCTTTTCTGCGGTGGAGGTCGAAGCGATGAGCCGTGCCCGGTCGATCTCCACGGGACGCTGCTACGGGCGGGCTCGGGTGCTCAAGGCCTGGGGCCTGCCGCGGTCGACCTTCTACCAGCGGCGCCGCCTGCATGCCTCGCCTCGCCCGCCCGCCAGGCGCGGCCCGAAGACGCACTACACCGATGAGCAGCTCGCCGGGGAGATCCGGCGCACGATTCACGAGTCGCCTTTCCACGGCGAAGGCCACCGCAAGGTGTGGGCGCGGCTGCGGCTGGCCGGCGTGCGGACGTCGTTGCGGCGCGTGCTGCGGCTGATGCGCCAACACCAGCTGCTGGCGCCGCAGCGGCAGCCGCAGCCGGTGGAGCCGAAGCGCCACGAGGGAACGATCCTCGCCGGGCGGCCCAACCAGATGTGGGGCATCGACGCCACGGCGGGCTTCACTCTCCGGGACGGACAGGTGCCGATCTTCGCCATGATCGATCACTGCTCGGCCTGCTGCCTGGGCATTCACGTCGCCAGGCGCGGCACGCGGTTCGAGGCGCTCGAGCCGGTGCGCCAGGCCGTGCGCGAACAGTTTGGCGGCTTTGCCGAAGGCATTGCCTTCGGCGTGAAGCTGCGTCATGACCACGGCTCCCAGTTCATGAGCGACGACTTTCAGCGCGAGATCCGCTTTCTCGGCCTGGAGTCTTCACCGGCCTTCGTCCGCGAGCCGGAAGGCAACGGCTGCATCGAACGCTTCTTCCGCACCCTCAAGGAGCAGCTACTCTGGGTGCGGCATCCCCCGCCCCACGATTTCCTTGGACACTGATTTGCGATAAGGAGAATCAGGATGTCCAACACGAAACACTCGGATTCCGGGCCCGCGCAAGGAGCCCGGAGGGCGACTGAAGCGGGACCGGAATCCGGCCGCGGCGGCAAGGGCCGCTGGTCTGCCAAGCGCAAGATGAGCGTCGTTCTGGAGCTGCTCCGCGGCGCCGACCTGGAGACTACGAGCCGCAAGTACGGTGTGACGGCGGCGACCCTGTCGGAGTGGCGGGAAGCTTTTCTGGCCTCTGGCGAAGAAGGCCTCAAGATCCGGCAGGAGGATCTGGTCGACGAGCAGGGCCGCCGGATGAAGTCGGTCATCGCCGAGCTCGCGATGGAGAACGAGCTGCTGAGGGAGCGCATCCGGCGGATGGAGGACAAGGAGCCTTTTCTGCGGTGGAGGTCGAAGCGATGAGCCGTGCCCGGTCGATCTCCACGGGACGCTGCTACGGGCGGGCTCGGGTGCTCAAGGCCTGGGGCCTGCCGCGGTCGACCTTCTACCAGCGGCGCCGCCTGCATGCCTCGCCTCGCCCGCCCGCCAGGCGCGGCCCGAAGACGCACTACACCGATGAGCAGCTCGCCGGGGAGATCCGGCGCACGATTCACGAGTCGCCTTTCCACGGCGAAGGCCACCGCAAGGTGTGGGCGCGGCTGCGGCTGGCCGGCGTGCGGACGTCGTTGCGGCGCGTGCTGCGGCTGATGCGCCAACACCAGCTGCTGGCGCCGCAGCGGCAGCCGCAGCCGGTGGAGCCGAAGCGCCACGAGGGAACGATCCTCGCCGGGCGGCCCAACCAGATGTGGGGCATCGACGCCACGGCGGGCTTCACTCTCCGGGACGGACAGGTGCCGATCTTCGCCATGATCGATCACTGCTCGGCCTGCTGCCTGGGCATTCACGTCGCCAGGCGCGGCACGCGGTTCGAGGCGCTCGAGCCGGTGCGCCAGGCCGTGCGCGAACAGTTTGGCGGCTTTGCCGAAGGCATTGCCTTCGGCGTGAAGCTGCGTCATGACCACGGCTCCCAGTTCATGAGCGACGACTTTCAGCGCGAGATCCGCTTTCTCGGCCTGGAGTCTTCACCGGCCTTCGTCCGCGAGCCGGAAGGCAACGGCTGCATCGAACGCTTCTTCCGCACCCTCAAGGAGCAGCTACTCTGGGTGCGGCACTTCGAAACCCTGGAAGAACTGGCCGAAGCGCTCGAAGAATTCCGCCAGCGCTACAACGAACAGTGGCTGGTCGAACGCCTCCACTTCCAATCCCCGCGGCAGGCTCACCAGGCCCTGCTTGCCCTCGAGGCTGCCGCATGACGATAATTCAAAAAACTGTCCAAGAAATCGGGGGCGGTACACTCTGGGTGCGGCACTTCGAAACCCTGGAAGAACTGGCCGAAGCGCTCGAAGAATTCCGCCAGCGCTACAACGAACAGTGGCTGGTCGAACGCCTCCACTTCCAATCCCCGCGGCAGGCTCACCAGGCCCTGCTTGCCCTCGAGGCTGCCGCATGACGATAATTCAAAAAACTGTCCAAGAAATCGGGGGCGGTACAGAAAGAGCGAAGAGACCCCCGCTCTCCCCACCGCGGCTAACAGGTCGCTGAAAAACTCCGGAACAAGACACCTCGGAAATGTTTGATGCGTCTTTCCTAGTGTAGGGACGCCATGAGAGGAGAAGACCGTCAGCAGCAAGAGATGTTCCTGTACGCGAGCCTGGAGGATCTGGTGCCGGCCGATCACCCGCTGCGGCCGATCCGGGCGATGGTGGACGAGGCGCTGCAGAGGCTGGACGACACCTTCGATGAGATTTACGGAGAAGTGGGGCGGCCGTCGATCGCGCCGGAGCGGCTGCTGCGGGCGCAGTTGCTGATGCTGCTGTACACAATCCGGAGCGAGAGGATGCTGGTCGAGCAGCTGCGCTACAACCTGCTGTTCCGGTGGTTCGTGGGTCTGGGGATGAGCGAGGAGGTCTGGCACGCGACGGTGTTCACGAAGAACCGGGACCGGCTGCTGGAAGGGGACGTAGCGCGGCAGTTCTTTGGCGAGATCGTGCGGCAGGCGAAGCAGCAGGGGCTGATGTCGAGCGAGCATTTTTCGGTGGACGGGACGATGGTGGAGGCGTGGGCGAGCCAGAAGAGCTTCCGGCCGAAACAGGAGAAGTCGGATGAGGACGAACCGAAACAGGGTGGGCGGAATCGGGAAGTGGACTTCCGGGGGCAGCAGCGGTCGAATGAGACGCACGAGTCGGTGACGGATCCGGAGGCGCGGCTGTGGCGGAAGAGTCAGACGGCGGAGGCGAAGCTGAGCTATCTGGGACACGTGCTGGGAGAGAACCGGCACGGGCTGATCGTGAACGTGCGGGTGACGAAAGCCTACGGGCGGGCGGAGCGGGAAGCGGCGGTGGAGATGGCGCGGGAGATTCCGGGAGGGACGAAGCGGGTGACGCTGGCCGGAGACAAGGGGTACGACACGCGGGAGTTTGTGGAGCAGATGAAGGATCTGAACGTGACGCCGCATGTGGCGCAGAACGTGAGCGGACGGCGCAGCGCGGTGGATGGGAGGACGACGCGGCATGAAGGCTACTGGATGAGCCAGAGGAGGCGGAAGCTGGTGGAGGAGTTCTTCGGATGGGCGAAGGTGGTGGCGGGGCTGAGGAAGGTGAAGCTGAGGGGGCGGGAGAAGGTGGGATGGCTGTTCACGCTGGCGGCAGCCGCATACAATCTGGTGAGGATGAGGAACCTGATGGCGGCGGCGACTGCCTGAGGAGCGCGGAAACAGCCTTCCGGCGGCCTTCCAATGGCCGCTGGAAGGCGAGTGGGCAGGGGGGCGATCCGTTCCCAGGGCTTCCTCTTGGGCGGAAATCGAAAAACAGAACAATTTTCGGCTCCGCGCGGGCGTTTTTTCAGCGACCTGCTAGATAAACCCCGAGGCACAACACAACGGCCGTGGCACAGGCCAGACACGCCCCCGCAGCCAGTTCACGCTTCTTCCCCAGCAGCCCCGCGAGCAAGGCTAGCGGAATTGACAGGACATAATTGCCTCTCATCACCACAAGCCATGCAAGTGCAAGCCCGAGGACCAACCCTCCTCGAATCCACCTATGGCGAGGCCCGTTTACCAACCGAACCCCTGCCCATCCGACGGCCGCAGCACCAACAAAGGCGGCCGTTTCCGTCGCAATCCCAGCCGAATAGTACAACGGGAAGAACGTGATCGGTACTGCCGCAACAGCGATCCATCCTGCCATCCCGCCCCCCAGCCGCTGTGCTGTCGCCCCGAGCATCAGCGCCCCCAGCCACAACATCAGGCAGTTCCAACCGACTCCCGCATACCAATACACCCGCTCCTGAGACCCCTCAGGGACCGCCAGATACGCAGGCACATAGTAGAACGGCACCCCCGGCGAGTGGATGATGGGCACACCTTTTCGAAGATCACCACTCAGAAGCGCGGCTCGCAGCCCTTTCGCCTCGTCGTGAAAATACCCGTCCGAAAACGGCTTCGGCCGCAGCGGCGAGTAGCCGATTGCGAATACTCCCGCTAAAATGATGAGCAGCAAAACGGCCTTGCTCGGCCATTTATCCCAATCCCAGAGAAAGATTAGCCCCCCGTGCGGCTCTCGTCCGGCCCTTCCTTCTTTAGGGAGAGTTCCTACTATCCCTCTCTCCTCGCGTGCATCATTGCCGCAGCCCATGACGAGTCGCTTGTTCAGTAGTTAGTTTTCTCGCCGCGCGCCCCCTCACCTCACCCCCACCCCCGCCTCACTCCCCGCCTTCTCCCCAACCCCCGCGCGAATTGCCGTACAACAGCCACCTCAACAACGAATCTCACACTCATGCACACGTTATCTCAGGGTCGCGAAAAATCCCCTCCATCCCGATTAGTGTTTGCATGACGATCGCCCAATCCACCGGACTCCTTTGCCGCGGATCACCGACGTCCACCATTGCGTTAATGAGAATCGTGTAGATGATGATCAAGCCCAGAACAATGTACACGACCCGTTGTTCTGAACTCACGCTAGCTACGCCTGCGATTCGACCTGGAGCAATCCTTTGCATCAGACCTTCCCGCAAGGCACTCCCACCAAATATCCAGAACTGAAAAAGCCACGCTGCGATGACAACGAAATGCAATGCGCTCCAGATAATCTGCCACGCACCGGATGCGCCGATTAGGCGCGTCACATGAGGAAAGAGCGAAGAGACCCCCGCTCTCCCCACCGCGGCTAAATATTCAAGCGGATTCTCCGCAATCAATTCAACATTGAGCGCTGCCAACCGCTTTGCCAGCTCAATGCTGTTGAGCCCGTTGTTCTCGTGCAATCTACTTGCAGAATCCCACTGGTACTGAAGCGCGGTATGAGACTTCCCCTTTATCAAAGCCTCGTTCCGCGCCTCAATCAGCGCGCTTCTCAATGGCTCCCAGTGGGTGCCAGCACGCTCCACAAACAGAGCGGTGCGATTGCAGAGATTCCATCCTAAAGCCCACGTCAGCCCGAAATACCCATGCCTCCAGGAATTCCACGCCATTAGCGAGATCAGCACCACCATTCCGGCCATGGGAGCAGCAGCCACCGTCCAACAGCGGCGCTTCCTCATCTCGTTGCGCTGGCCTCGACAGACCAGAAAACTAATGAGGCTCAGCACGAGCGGCAGCAACTGATATGCGGGTCGGACCAGGGCGCTCATTGCCGCCAACAGGCCGCTGCCGCACCCACTAGCAGGTCGCTGAAAAATCGCCTTTGCTAAACCGAAAATTGTTCCGTTTTTCGATTTCCGGTTCAGTGGGAGGTCTTCAGACGCGGTCTGCCGGCGTCCTGCTTGCCCTCCAGCGGCCTTTTCAAGGCTGCCGGAGGGCTCTTTCCGCACTCTTCAGGCAGTCGCCGCCATCAGGTTCCTCATCCTCACCAGGTTGTATGCCGCCGCCGCCAGCGTGAACAGCCATCCCACCTTCTCCCGTCCCCGCAACTTCACCTTCCTCAGCCCCGCCACCACCTTCGCCCACCCGAAGAACTCCTCCACCAGCTTCCGCCTCCTCTGGCTCACCCAGTAGCCCTCGTGCCGCGTCGTCCGCCTATCCACCGCGCTGCGCCGCCTGCTCACGTTCTGCGCCACATGCGGCGTCACGTTCAGCTCCTTCATCTGCCCGACAAACTCCCGCGAGTCGTACCCCTTGTCCCCTGCCACCGTCACCCGCTTCGTCCCTCCTGGTATCTCCCGCGCCATCTCCACCGCCGCTTCCCGCTCCGCCCGCCCGTAGGCTTTCGTCACCCGCACGTTCACGATCAGCCCGTGCCGGTTCTCTCCCAGCACGTGTCCCAGATAGCTCAGCTTCGCCTCCGCCGTCTGACTCTTCCGCCACAGCCGCGCCTCCGGATCCGTCACCGACTCGTGCGTCTCATTCGACCGCTGCTGCCCCCGGAAGTCCACTTCCCGATTCCGCCCACCCTGTTTCGGTTCGTCCTCATCCGACTTCTCCTGTTTCGGCCGGAAGCTCTTCTGGCTCGCCCACGCCTCCACCATCGTCCCGTCCACCGAAAAATGCTCGCTCGACATCAGCCCCTGCTGCTTCGCCTGCCGCACGATCTCGCCAAAGAACTGCCGCGCTACGTCCCCTTCCAGCAGCCGGTCCCGGTTCTTCGTGAACACCGTCGCGTGCCAGACCTCCTCGCTCATCCCCAGACCCACGAACCACCGGAACAGCAGGTTGTAGCGCAGCTGCTCGACCAGCATCCTCTCGCTCCGGATTGTGTACAGCAGCATCAGCAACTGCGCCCGCAGCAGCCGCTCCGGCGCGATCGACGGCCGCCCCACTTCTCCGTAAATCTCATCGAAGGTGTCGTCCAGCCTCTGCAGCGCCTCGTCCACCATCGCCCGGATCGGCCGCAGCGGGTGATCGGCCGGCACCAGATCCTCCAGGCTCGCGTACAGGAACATCTCTTGCTGCTGACGGTCTTCTCCTCTCATGGCGTCCCTACACTAGGAAAGACGCATCAAACATTTCCGAGGTGTCTTGTTCCGGAGTTTTTCAGCGACCTGTTAGTTCCGTCCAAAGATGAAGCGGCGCCACTGCGCCCACAAGCCCAGCAATCACCCCCGGCAAGAAGCCTGCACCCGACATCTTGGAGACAAGAGGCAGCATTGAGAGCCAAAGGCATGTTCCTGTGACATTAAAAAGAAGTTTGGCCAGTTCCGCTTCTGTTCCGGTACCCAGGAGCGAATAGAGGAGACTGAGCAGGAGTGGGTATGCGGGCGTGTAATGCGCTGAGGGGCCTGTCGCAGTCGGGAAAGGATTCGAGAATCCGTTGCCTTGGCTTAAGCTGATCGCGATCCGGTCCATCTCGAAATGCTGAGGTGTTCTTTGCGGCGACAGGTACCCAATTGCCAGCAGTCGCACCACCAGTGCGATGACGAAGATGACCACTGCAGTCAGCACGCCCGCAGTGGGATACAACCGGTTCGCAGCTTTCACTACGCGCCCAAAGAATGCTCGGTTCCGCATACGCACTTCACGTCACTCCACACGCCGCCGCCCCCTCTGACCTCACCCCCACCCCCACCCCCAACCTCGCTCACAGCTTTCTGGCCAATCTCCGCCCGCCCCGTCTCCCAACCCGTCCCAACATTGAAGGTCACCCCACCCGCACTCACTCCCCCCGAATATTCCGCCATCTCCACGCCCCGCACCTCTGCCGCCAGCCCCGATCCTCACCAGGACATCCCGTGCGATATTATTCTGTCCTTCAGCTGCCAATCACTGCCCTCTCCAATCCCCTCAGTCTGATTTCCTCATCAGAATGACAACCTGATGGCAGCTCCAAAGGCCAGTCCCCAACTGCGTCGCATTCCTTCGATCCAGCCCTGCAAGCTTCCGGCCCAGCTTTACTCCGGCTGCTCGCAAGCCAGGGCACAGATATAGCAGAAAGCCCCACTTCGACCACCCCAGCATGCCCTGCACGGCTTTGATCTCAAATTCGCTGGAATACAACCGCAGTGTCTTCCTTGACAACGGCCAGTGCCAGGATCGATCCGGTTGGAACGGCCGATAGAGACCACGTACGAAGATGTTCAGCCAGCTCGTCTTTAGCGGCTCCCACGCCACCACGATCCCGCCTGGCCGCAACCTCTTCTTCAGCATGCGAATGGCACTTTCCGTGTCGCGGAAAGCGTTCAGAACGCTACTCGAATAGATGATATCGAATTCCCCATGAGGCCAGTCTTCCGCCATCGCATCGCGAACCTCGGCGATCGCATTTTCCAGTCCGGCACGGCGCAGCTTCTCCTGCAAAATTCCGATACGTCTTGCGCTCAGATCAACAGCGACATATTCGTGGCAGCTTCGAGCGATGTACATGCTCAGGACGTTGCCATCGCCCGCGCCGAGATCCAACACTCGCTTCCTGGAAAGATCCCCCATCCAACGCTTTTGCAGTTCAACCGCCTCTTCAAGTAAGCCTATATCCTTCCGATACTTCGCAAACAGCTCCCTCAGCTGCTTCCATTTTTTTGGGAGCCAATTCCGCGGGCCTTGGTCATAAAAAACACCTTGAGCTCCGATCGTCGCTTCCCTCGCAAACAATTCCGCTGACTCACTCATGCTGCACCTCGGCCTATCTTCGTCAAGCCCTCATTTCAGCACGGCGCCCAAGGATGACTTGGTGATCGGAGTCCACTGCAGACCGAAAGCCGCCTCGTCATTCCAACCGCACGGCTGTTGACTTTGATTTGGACGGAACATCCCGGCCTTTTCATCTCACGATCAGATGCGGGGTATTCCCCTCTTTCGAGTGGACTCCGGCACGAATGATCTTCATCCCGGGCGCAACATCGCCGGACCACCCCACCCGCACCCACTCCACCCCAGGGTACTCCGCCCTCTCTACCCCCCGCACCTCCCCTTCCGTCTCCCCGATCCTCGCCCAAACGCCGCCAGACACGCCAAACCCGCTTCCCATCAGTCCCAACTCCTCCGCCCGCGCCCCGTCCACACTTTTCGCCATGCATCCCGCCGATCCGCATTCAGCCAGTGCCTCAATCGTACCGTCACGGTAACGAACCCATCCCAGCACAGCGCCCTTTCCGCTTCCCTCCATCGTGAACAGCGCCGGCGCCGCCGCCTCGATCAGCACAACTCCGGCATCCACTTCGGGTTCGCCCTCACGGATGAGCCTCACCCGCGCCAGCCCCAGACCGCACTCCCGCGGCGCCTCCCACACCACTTTTTCGCTGTCGACCAGCACCACCCGCGCCCACCACAGCCCCCCTTCACCATCCGTCACATGAACCCTGATTCCCGCAAGCTCCTCCCCAAACGGCACTGTCCCCGCCACCGGCGCGCCCCGAAAGAAACCCTCTGGCAGCTCCGTCCTCAGCAACGCCCCCGGAGCTCCCACCCCTGCTCGTGCCGGATCCGCCGCCAGCACCGTCTTCTGCCCGCTTCCCTTCTCCAGCGTCAGCACAAACACCCCGAACTCCGGAAAGGTCACCGGATACAGCGGCTCGTCCTCCCCAATCGGCGGCGACGCCGTCCACCCCGTCATCCTCACCCTCAAAGGTTTTCCGTCGTAAACCCCCGAAATGAACTCCTCAAAGTAGTTCTGTACATTCCGCAGCACCCACCGATCTCCCGGCTGTGGGTTCATCGCCGAGATATTCACTTCCACTTCGTCCCTCTTCGGCCAGTTGTAAATCACCACATGAGCCCGGTTGGGCTCGTAATAATTCCTCCGGACGAACACGGCAACTTCTGGTGGGCGTCCCTGCGGCGTCGTGATTACTTTGCCGGTTTTTTCAAAACCGAGTTCTTTCTGCAGCCGCTCAAATGTGTAGTCACTCACTTCAGGTCCGTCCACGCGAGCCAGCCGCAAGACCTGTACCCGCGGATCCAACACATAATAGGTATTGCCTTCAAAGACCGAGTTCTGAAATCCATCTGGAGTCCAGAACGAGACCGTAATCCTCTCTCCCTGTTGGCCCGGTCGCACGAACGTGTTGTTACGAACATCCATCCTGTCCCAGTAAAGAGCGCTGGTCACTCCTGGCAGATAATTACCCTCCAGAACGAGCCCCTCGTTCGGCCTATTCCAGTAATTTAACTGGGCGCTATTGCCATAAAGGAAGTTGTCGCGCATCACAATCCGTTTCATAGGCCCTTCGCCACCAACCAGCCACCTCCCATTGAAGGCTATGTTCCCCTCGAGTTGAAAGTTGTTGAGAAACGCCCGTCGCGAACCGTAAATGGACAGATTGAAGCTGAAGGGACTGAAGAAGATGCAATCCCGTATGGTCTTCTGGCCTTTCTCGTTTTGTGCATAAATCGAATGTCCGTGTCTCCGGTCTGGAGCTCGCCATCCATTGTTGAAGAGAATTGCTCCGTAGATCTCCGAATCGAAGGCCCCGCTCCAGGTACCAATGCCGTTGCCACTGTCATGTACAATACAGTTGATCACTTTCGTATTCGGGCCGGTCACGTTAATTCCAGCCCCTCGATCTTCTGGATGGTTGGACCCCGGCAACGAACTGACTCGATTCGGGTTCGAATTCGTCACTTCAAGTCCCCAATACCACGCCCACTCGCCCTCAATCGTCAAAACTGAGTTGGGCGAAAATCCCCGCCCGTCCAGCACCACCCTCTCCCCCGGATACGCCCGCAACACCACGGGCTTGCCTGGCGTGCCCTTCAGCCGCCCCACGAACGCCCCGTTGTAAATCCCCTTCCTGACCCACACCGTATCCATCGGCTGAATCATCGGGTGCGGCTTCAGCGCCGCCTCCAGGCTCCATGGCCTCTCCTTCGATCCGTCCCCTCCCGCCGTCCCGTCCGGCGCCACGTACCACTCCTTCGCATTCGTCCAATGCGCCGAGGCGGCCAGAATCACAAGCAGCCTGATTGCGGCTGTCAATCGAAATCGCCTCAGCCCGGTGGCATTCCTCTGATAAGCAATTGTGGAAACCATTCGTCCTCCTTTACCCCGACAGATTCCCGTTCGTCTATGAGCGAATGGAAGGAGTGTCACCTTGAGCGATACCCAGCAGCCACTCCGGGTAGGGCCAGTGGCTCTGCTGGAGCAATGCATGAAACCGGCCCCGGCCGGCAACTTGGGCAACATCCGTCAGCTCTTCGTGCGCCTTCAGATACCACGCTTTGTAATTGACTTCACTGCACCACGCCAACAAATTCCTCACGTTGACTTCCATGGGAAGCTCCGGGTTGGAATGCATCTCCACCAGAAAGCGCGTCGACCCTTCCCGTGCGAGTTTCATCGAGCCACGTAACAATTGGACTTCGGCGCCTTCGATGTCCACCTTGACAAAATCCGGCCTCAGTCCTAGCTCGTCAAAAAGATCGTCGGCGGCAATCGTCCGGACACGCAGACACTCTCCTCTTCTAGCCGCAGTCTTTGCATGGCTCTTGAAAATGCTGCTCGCCGCTCCATACCCATCCGCCCAGAACTCGATCTCCTCGCCGGATCGGTCGCTCAGGGCTCCCAGGACGAATACGACCTTGTGGGACATCCCGTTGAAGATCAGGTTCTCCGCGCACACTGCCAGCGACTCCCGGTTCGCGTCAACGGCAATCAGCTTCTGTAGGTTTCCAACGGCAAGCATGAGCATCGCGTCCTGTCCGGTGTTCGCGCCGGCGTCCAGCACCACCTTGGCCCGCCTTGCGCACGCCAACACCCACGCGTCGTCGTAATCCGGCTGGCTCCGTAAGCTTCCCCTTACTACTTCAACGGTTCGGCCCAGCAGCAGCGTCCTCACGATCCTTGGCCGCAAGCCGGCCAATCGTCGGACATAATCTTCGATTCTTCCAGGTATGTTCACGCAAGCATCTCCCCGGGCATCAACACGGTGCGTCTTGTATGTGTCCTTCTAATGGCAACCGCTAAGAGTCGACAGTGAAACACGCCCAGAGCCCCAAAACCACCCCGACCCTCCTCACATGCGCCTCATACGTGAACAGCCCTGCCTCATCCATTCCAGAGCTAATGGATCCCGGGGCTGCTCTCTCGACAGAATTCTGTGCCTGTACAGGCCTGCTTCACATCCCCACACCCCCGCACCTGCACCATGTGCATTCCACTGCACGATTTAGTTGCGTTTCCATCGCCTGAACCCGAAGTATCAAAACTTCCTCAGCACTTCTCCATCTCCAACCAGATCTCCTCCTTTCACCGACAACCTGCTGCCGCCACAATCTCCGTACTTGATTTCTGCACCAATCTCCTTATAGTACCGTCGCGAGTACCACAACAGACGCAATATTTCTCGGGAATCCTTCTCGATGCATACCTCCTCCACACCAAGCCGTGTCATTTCTCTTTGGATCGTGTCGCAAACATCCCTATAGCCGGGCTGCCTCTCTGCTGCCAGCAAGGTCTGGCCTATATGTAAAACAGAAACCAATAGCAGAAACGCCAACCAGAACCGGTTCTTTGGCAGAATGAGAAAAAAGGCAATCGCAATGAAGGGCAGCACGAATCCTGTCACTCGATAGAGTGTCCACCAGGAGTATTCATAGCGGGACGAAGAATAAGCCAGCATGCCGACATATGCAAGGAAAATAACCAGTGAAATAGTTCCGATGTCGGCCTTTCTCTTTCTCCACGTTACGACAGCGATAAGGACAATGAGCGCTGCCGCAAACACAGATCGCACGGATTATAGACGCCCATTCGGATAGAAATGCGGCCCAATAAGTTCAAAAACCGGCAAACTGTTTCCAGCCATCTCTTTCACAACGACAACTGGTTTCGCCGTCGCGGAATCGCCAGACTGCAACAACAGGATCGGCAGGAGGGTTACTCCGATGAGGGCCGACGAGTATGCCAATCTGCGACTCCAGACACTTTGATTCCGGAACACATATCCTGCAACCGCTCCCGTTACGACGAATGCGCCAGATGCCCGAACCATCGTCAATATGAAACCAACGACCACAATCTTTATTACGTTCCAAAATCGGAAATCTGACTCGGCGCATAGTTTCGCCATCACGAGAGAGAGAAACAGCGCCAGCGGTTCAGACTGGAGCACCCGGTGGCTCTGAATGACCGAGTGAAAGCTTAGCGCATAAAATGCTCCAATGGCCGCCGCAGCGAGCGGAACGTGCACTCTGAGTGCTGTGAAAACTATCAGATAAGACGCGGCGAGCAGAATGGGATATGCATAGGTCAAAAAGATTAGAGGATTACCTCCGAGCATGGTGATTGCCGCGGCTATCACGCTGATGCCCGGCGGCCACCTCGTGATTGGAGGGCGGTCCGCTATGGAGATCCATTTCCCTTGCTCCTCGAAGCCGTATCCCCGCCCATCCAGGATTCCCTCAGCTGCTAGGAGCTGAAGCCAGAGGTCGGGATTGGCCCGCTCGCAGGAGATCCACCATGCGCTGGCTGCAAGCATTGCAGCGAACAAGCCCGGCAGAAGGAATGGGTGTATCTTCCGCCAGCGCGATTGGAGCGCCGTATAATGGCGCTCGATGGCACTCAACATCCGATTACCTCCCCCACCCTCCTCACATGCGCCTCATACGTGAACAGCCCCGCCGCCTCAATCCCCCGCTCGCTGTCTTGCTTCCATCGTTCCGGCTCCCGCAGATATCCGCCGATCGCCTCCACAAATCCGTCCACATCGGCCGCCGGCACCGCCACCCCCGCACCCGAACCTTTCCAGGTATTGCGGAATGCTGCTCACCGTGCTCGCCACCGGCACCGCTCCCCATGCCATCCCCTCGCTCAACACCTTCGGCCAGCCCTCTGACGCTCTGGAGGGCAACAAACACATATGCGCCTCCCGCCACACCCGCCCCACCTTCTGCCGCGGCAGCCACCCATGGAGCCGAAGCCAGGGCGCGTTGGCCCGTACAAGAGCCTCCTTCATGGGCCCATCCCCCACCACGTCCAGTTCCGCTTCCACTCCCTGCTCCCGCAGCCGCCTCACGATCTCTACCGCCCGCCCCGCCCCCTTCGCCTCCTCCACCCGCCCGACAAACGCACACCGCACCACCCCGTTGAGAGCCTTTTTCCTCCCCCACGAACGCGCCTCCTCCAACTCCGCCTCTGAAAACGACGGGTTGAAGAACTCCCGCACATGCGGCGGATCGCCCTCCCACTGCCCGTTCACCGTCACCACGCCCCCGTGCCACGTCCGCCGCAGCAGCCAACGCTGCACCCGGTACGACCATGGCTCTCGCCCCTCCGGACGCCAGTTGCCCGCGTACTTGATCCACCTCCTCCGCGGTTCCCTCACCAGGCACAACAGGATCACCGCCAGCAGCCCGATGTTGCATGGACACCGCACATGAACCGCATCAGCTGTCCGGAGATGTTTCATCAGGACGCGTATGAGAAACGGCCATTGGGCCAGAATTGCAGCCTTCGCAGGAATTCCCTCGCCGCCCCTGGGCGGCACGCCAAAGAACCGCAGATTCGGAGCCGAATACGGCAGCATGTTGAGCGGCGCTTGCCCTTCATGCAGACACCCCAGATGCACGACCTCGTCGAATAGCAGAGCGACCCAGCTCAACTCCTCCACGGCGGGACCAAATCCCACGACCCCGTGCTTCGGGTCACGATAATGGGCCATGTTCGAAATGACGAGAAGACGCTTCATAGACCGATGGCTCGCGCCCTCTCATACACTCGCAGCCATTCACTCACCCGGCCCCGGATGTCAAACTTATCCTTAGCAAACTGCTTCGCGACTCGCCCTCGCTCTCGTCGTGCTGCCGCATCCATTTCCAGCAGCAATTGAATTTCCCTCGCGAGTTCCTCAGGCGATCCAGGCGTGACAAACGCTTTTAACCCGGCACTCATCGCCGCTTCTGCAACTTCTCCTGTACGCGTGCAGACGAACGGCACTCCGGCTAGCATCGCCTCGATCAGCACGAGTGGTCCTGACTCTGAAAGCGATGGGATCACACAGAAATCGGCCCTCCGCAGGAGATCTTTCCCCCCGGGGACCTCCCCGATCAAAGCGATCTTCCCGCTCAAGCCGTGCTTTAGTATCGCTCGTTCGCACGCCAGTACGTACTCGCGGTCTCTGACCCCGCCCGCCACCAGAATCCGATAGGCTTTTTCTACCCGAATCATGGCCAGAGCATGAATCAGCTCCAGAATTCCTTTTTCTCTTCGGATTCCGGCTAAGCACAAACCAGTTGTTGCTTCGTCACTCGTCTTATGAAATTCTCCATCAATGTCCGCTTTCTCAAACCCATCGATGGGTGCCACCGGCAGCGCATTCAGAATACAGAAGGATCTATCAGCCGGGACCCCCGCCTTCCTCGCTCGCGCAAGCGCCGCTTCCGACGCTCCAACGTAACAGGACAGCGCCTGCACCGTGCTCCTCCGCAAGAGATCATGAACCACTGAACCAGCCTCACTCTTCCCTTGATGATCGTGCATCACAAATCCGAATCGCATTCCGAACAGCAGGCGTGCGGCTGTCACAAATGCCCCAGTGCTCCACCCATGTGCGTGGATAATTTCGAACGCCCCTTGACTCACCAGCCTCCGGAACCGGAGCAGCCCACGGAAATCATACCGGCTTGTCCTTCCCAGAATGTGAACAGGAATTCCCTTGGAGATCAGGCTTTCTGTCGCCCCTCCCGTCCGGGTTGCGCAAACCTGCACCGCATGCCCCTCCTCCGCAAACGCGTTCGCAAGCACGGCCAGC
Source organism: Bryobacteraceae bacterium (assembly GCA_026002875.1). Classification (NCBI taxonomy): domain Bacteria; kingdom Pseudomonadati; phylum Acidobacteriota; class Terriglobia; order Bryobacterales; family Bryobacteraceae; species Bryobacteraceae bacterium. The sequence goes on along the minus strand of BPGE01000001.1, from coordinate 1,501,481 downwards.
ATCGTCTCCGCCCCGCCAACGCCGAGGCTGTCGATAACGTGCAGGATCCTCATCACACTTCCCCAGTAGGATTACTGCAGCTCTCTCGCAGGCCTTCAATCTTTGGATACTTCTCCAGCATCTCCCGCGCCTTCGCTAGCTGCTTCCGCAGCTCTCTGATCGTCCAGGGCAACACCGCCAAGCCGATGCCCGCCTTCGCCAATCGCTTCCACCACGGGCCCCGCACTGAAAATGTCCCCAGCACGCTCATCACCAGCGACTCCCGCACCTGCCGCGGCGAGTAGAACCGCATCTTCAGATACAGCTCCGTCGCCTCCGGCAACTGCCGTACCCAAAGGCTCTGCCGGCTCGCCGCATACGTCGCCACCCGCGCCTTATGCCGCCTGAGTCCGCCCCTTGGCGCGTGATGATGAAACACCCGCAGACTGGGATCAAGCACGGCCTTTGCACCGCTCCGGAACATCCTGGTTCCCAAATCCCCGTCCGCCCGCGCCCCGCGGTTGTAAGCCAGGTCGAACAGCCCGCTCCGTACGAACACATCCCGCCGAACCATGCCGGCATTCGTCGGAAACACATCGCTCACGCGCCGGAACTGGAACCAGGCCGGCAGTTCGCCTCCTCCTGCCTCGTCCGCTACGCCGCAAACTACCTCCGCACCCGTCTCCCGCGCGCTCTTCAGAAACCTCTCGATCAGATCCAGCGCCACTTCATCGTCGTCATCCAGGAACAGCACCCAGTCGCCCGTGCTCGCCTGGAGCCCTGCATTCCGCGAACTGCACTGCCCCGCCTCGTCCATCTCGATCACGCGCAGCGGCAGCCCAGCCGCCGCTTCCTGCCAGTCCCTATGCCGCCGCTCCCGCTCCGTCTGGTCCACCACAATCACTTCATGCGGTCGCACCGTCTGCCTGGCCAGCTGCCCCATCAGCGTCTTCAGATACGGATACCGGTCCACCGTCGGCACCAGCACCGTCACCTTCTCCCCGCCGCCCGCTGCGATTCCCCCTCGCCCTTGCGAGAGAACGACGCTCTCTTCCCCGTCTTCCTCAAGCGCTTGCGCGAGGGCGGCATCCCGACCGGTCCCCACACGGCCTCGCCCCCGTGCAATCCCTTCCCAGCCTCCAAGCACCACACCCGGCACATCCTTGGCCCTCATGTAGGCCCGGAAGGCCTCCACCACCCCGCAATATCCCGTCATCGCCGCCCTCGCCAATGCGTACCCCAGCCACTTCCGCCCCCGCGCCTTCGCCACCAGCCGCGCCTCGTCCTGCAGCGGTATCGAAACATGGGGCAACCTCTTCGAACCAGAAAGGCCAGGCACAAACCGCATCATTGCCCCCGCGCACAGGCATCGGTACCCCAGATCCAGTCCCGCCGCCTCCATCGAGACGAACCCCTCATCCAGCCCGCCCGCCACGCGTAGCAACTCTCTCCGGATCAGGCAGCACCGCAGACTCACCCGCCACGAACTCGCCTCGATCCCCTCCTCAGGGTCCCCATGCAACATCCAGCACGGCGTCACAAAATCGAACAGCTCGGGCCGGCCCTTCAACCCCATGTCGAGTCCGCCGTGCCAAACATCTCCAGACCTCTGGATCAACTCCCGGATCAGGTCCTCCGGCACCGCGCCCAGTGAACCGTCCCAGAACAGCACCCACTCCGCCTCTCCCTCGTCCATCACCCGCCGAACTGCTTCCGCGCAGGCCCGCACGCCACCCCGTCCATCCGCAACGCGCTCCGCGTCCCACCGCGGTGCCTCACCGCCGGTCAGCACCAGTTCCATGCCAGCCACTCAAATTTCCGCCACTGTGGGGACTGTCCACTGTCTCCCCCCGCACGACCTTCGCAATCTTCCGAACCGTTCCCTTGTGGGCACAGCGGACTGTCACCACATCCTTCCAGGATTTCCCCTCACGCTTGCGCGAGGGCTGCGTTTCCCCCGCACAGCCCCCTTGTTTTATGCCGCGCACGAAGGCCGGAATCGCCGCAGCAATTCCGGCCGCAGGAAGCGGTCACCCCACCACCCTCCCATAAAACTCCTCAAACGCCCGGATCTGCTCCTCCACCCGGAAATGCCTCGCCACCCGCTCGCGCCCCGCCTCCCCCATTTTTCTCCGCAGCTCCGCATCACCTGCCAGCTCGAGAATCCGCTCCGCCATCTCCTTCGGATGCCGCCGCCGCGTCACGAACCCCGTCTCTCCGTTGGCCACGTTCTCTGGCAATCCGCCAGCATCTGAGCATACCACCGGCAGCTCCATGGCCTGCGCTTCCAGTACAGCGTTGCAAAACCCCTCGCTCACCGCCGCATGCACGAACACGTCCGCCCGCTCCATCTCCCGCCGCACCCCCTCGCGGTCCATCGCTCCGCACAGCGTCACCACCTCCCTCAGCCCGAGCTGATGCCGGGCAAACACGACGGCTTCGTAATAGCTTCCGTCCCCCACAATCCGGTAGTCGATTTCGACCCCCGCCGCCCGCACCCGTTGCGCCGCCTCCAGCGCAAACTCATAACCCTTCTTCCACTCGAGCCGCCCCACGCTGAGCAGCCGCAGCGGCCTCTCGTTCGTCCCCGTCCGCTCGAATTTCCGCGGCTCCGAGCGGCGGAAAAACTCCGCATCGATCGCCGGCGGAATCAGCGCATGCAGCTTCTCCGGCGGACACCCCCGCCGCTGCGCTCTCCTCCACAGATCCTCCCCCAGACAATGAATCCCGTCCGCTTTTTCCCAGACTTCTTCGTAAAATCGCGGATCATCCAGCCCCGCAAAGTTCAGGTCGTACCCCCGGAAACTCACCACCACCTTGCATCCCAGCCTCTCTTTCAGGTGCATCCTTCCCACTGCCGCCGCCCCGAACTCGAAATGCACGACCTCCGGCCGCGCCGCCAGAATCTCCGCATCCAGATACAGATCCCGCAACCCGCGCCGTCCGGCCCCCAGGTACCGCCCGGCTGCTCGGGCATCCCCCCGAAGCGACTTGGCCAGCACCACGGGCCCGTGCAGCCCCACTTTCCACCTCGGCCTCACCGGCGCCGCCACCCGAACCCGCTTTCTCAGCTCCTCCCGCATCGCCCGCCCGCGGAACCGCTCCCACTCCCGCTCCTCGCTCGACCCGCACACCACCGTCACCTCATGCCCCCGTTCCATCAGCCCCGCCGCCTTCTGAAACAGAAACGTCTCCGATGTCTTCGGAAAACTGGGGCAAACCATGACGATGCGCATCCCCCCGCCCGCCTCAGTGCCGGCACTCCTGCAGCAGCCCCTCGTACAGCGCCCGCCACTCCCGTGTCTGCTTCTCCAGCGTGAACTCTTCGAGCACCCGTTGCCGCGCCGCTTCCCCCATCCGCCTCCGTAATTCCGGATCCCGCGCCAGCTTCAACAAAGCCTCCGTCATCGCCTCCACATCCCGGACCGGCACGACGAACCCTTCGATCCCGTCCCGCACCGCCTCCCGCATTCCCCCAGCATCCGTGCACACCACCGGCAGCCCGCACGCCATCGCCTCCAGTACTGCATTGCTGATCCCCTCGCTGTGGCTCGAGTGCAGGAAGATGTCCGCCTCTCGCAGCCTCTCCGCCACCTCGACCGCCGGAACCGCCCCCCGCCAGCGCACTACGCCCTGCAGCCCAAGATCCTCTACCGTGTACAGGAGACGGTCCTTCTCTTCCTTTTTCGCGCCCCCGAGCACCTCCAATTCCGCTTCCACGCCCGAGTCCAAAAGCCCTCGGAAAGCCACAAGTGCATATTCCATGGCTTTCCGCCAGATCAGCGCCCCTGTCATGACACAGTGCACCACCCTGCCTTCTTGCCGAACTTCCTTCATGGAAAAACGCGCGGGATCCACCGCAGGCCGGATCACGGCCGCCTTCGCCCGTTGCAGCCCAAGCTCCCCTGCTTCTGAAACGATGGCTTCGCTGACTCCGTGCACACGCGCGCACAGCGCAAATAAATCCGCCAGCCGTCTTGTATCCTCAGTACGCCTTGGATTCACCGGTGCAATGGAGACATGTGCGCCCCTGCAACTCACCACCGCGTGCCACTCATGCGCTCCCTCCAGCAGCGGCAGGCACGGCATCGCCGCCAATGTCCACTCCCAGTGCACAATCTCCGGCCTCTCCGCCGCAATCGCCCACCTCCGTACTCCCAGCCGCCATCCTGCCAGTCCACCCCGTGCCACTTCTCTCAACCCCCGGACAGCCTGCCTTGGCTCTCTCAATAAGGCCCTGAGAAACAGCCACAAAGCGTTCACCCAGCCGCGGCGCGAAGCAGGAAGGGTCAGGACTCTCACGTTCGGGGGAATGCAGCCCTTCGCTTTATCCGCCGTCCCCACCGTAATCTGATATCCGCATCCCGCCAGAGCTTCGATCTTGCGCATGAGAAACGTCTCGGGCGGCCAGCGGATATCCAGAATCAGCAGCCTGACGGGCTCACCCATGCACCCGCTCCAGCCAAACCGCGAACGTCAGCAGCATCGATACCGCATACCCGTTCGCACCGTCCGGCTGCGCCCGAAACAGGTCCAGCAGCGCCCGCACCTTCCCCGGGGCCACAAACTCGTGCAGTGGCGCGCCCTTTCGCAGCAGCACGCCCTCCAGCCGCTCCCATTGCCCCGGCGCAAAGAACTGCACCTCCCAGTTCCTCTGGATCGGCCTTTCCCCCGTCACCATCCGCTTCAGCTTCCGCACCGCCCGCACCGGCTTCATCCACAGCGGCGACCAATCGTACACGAACAGGTTCGCTTCATAAGGCTGCCAGGGAATCCGCGCAAACCGCGGCGCATGCCGCTTCAGATACTCGATCTGCAACCGCCGCCCCCGGACCATTCTCGTCGGCACCGTGCAGAAGAACTCCATCACGCGGGGATCGAGAAACGGAATCCGGGGGAACGCCGCCGCCTGATACATCCTCAGGCTCGCCAGCGTCCACCGGAACGCCCACTGCTCCGTCTTCAACACTTTCACCCGGAAATCCGGGTCCTCGATCTCCGGCAGCCTCCGCAACTCCGCCCGCATCATTTCGCGGATCGCCTCCTCCGGGTCCCCCTTCAGATGCGGCCTTACGATCTCTTCCAGCAGCCACCCCCTTCCCTTCTTCCTCATCTTCTTCAGGCTGTGCTGCAGCACTTTTTCTTCTGTCCCCTCCAGCTCTGGGAAACCCATGTCGTCGCAGAACACGTCCCCCCAGTGCGCCGCCAGAACATAGTCCGCCTCGTCTCCCAGCCAGTCCGTCACGTCCGCCTGCCGCGCCTGCGTGATGTCCTGGAAGCACTCCGTCGCCTCCGCCACCAGGTCCAGTTTGTCGAACAGATAGGGCCGGATCACATGAGGCCGGAACCGCAGCCCTGCCGCTTCCGCCACCTGCCGTGCAATCCGGATCTCAATCGAATCCGGCGTGTACCCATACCCGTAACTGAACGGCTTGGCCCCGTCCGGCAGGCATGCCGCCACCGTCCTTGAATCCAGCCCGCCGCTCAGCGGCAGCGCCACCCGCCCTTCCCGAGTCTGATCCGCCAGAACCTCTCGCAGCACCTCCCCGAATTGCTCGATGGTTTCCGCTTCGCTCCGCCGCTCATCCGGCTTGTGGAACCACTGCCAGTACCGCTCCTCTCGAACCTTCCGCCCCTGCCCGTCGAACTCATACACGCTCGCCGGCCGCAGAATCCGGATGTCTTGATAGAAAGTCCTGTCCCCGGGAAAAAATCCCAGCCCGAAAAACCCCGCCAGCCCCTCCCAGTCCAGCTTCTTTTCAGAACGCCGCGCCAGGTCCCGGAACCGTGTCCCCACGGCACCTCTGCCGGCTCCGTTTTGACGGTATATGTGGAGACTGCCCGCCAGATTTGTCCAGATCTGAACCTTGCCCGTCTCATCATCCCGGTAGACGGCCGCGCAATGGCCGCACAGCGTGCTCGGCTTCAGCCCGCCCGATTGCTCCGGCTCCCGGAAAAACCGGAGGACGCTCTCGCCGCCGGACGCCCCGCCGCATCCGTATGTATCTCCCAGAACAATACACCGCTCGTCAGAACGTGTCAGCAGACACTGGAGCGCTGCCGCAGGCCCAGTGCCTGCCCGCTTGCCATCCCCGCTGAGCCTCTCACCCGGCAGCGTCAATGCGAACTCAACCCATGCCCTCATGCGTCACGCCCCGGCTCTCCGCCCGCCGTCCGCCCGAGCACACGGAAGTACATCTCCACGTGCTGCGCCACCTCCCGCTCGATCGAATACTGCTCTACAATCCTCCGCCGCGCCTCTATTCCGAGGCTTTGCCGCAGCGTTTCGTCCGACAACACCCGCTCGATCGCCGCCCGCAGCGCGCCGGCGTCCAGCGGCGGCACCAGCAGCCCGCTCTTTCCGGATTCGATCACGTCCTGCGAACCCGCAATGTCCGTGGCGATGCACGCCATCCCGCTCGCCATCGCCTCCAGCAGCGCCACCGGGCAGCCCTCCTGTCTGCTCGGGTGGACGAAAAGATCCGCCTCCGCATGCAGCCCGGCAACATCCTCCACGCTGCCCAGGAGACGCACTCTCCCGGCAAGCCCGTCCGACTCCGCCAGCCGCCGCACTTTCTCTACATGCTCTTGATTCGCCATCGACCCGGCGATCCAGACCTCCACCCCCTCCAGGCCCCGAACCGCTTCCAGCAGCAGGTCATGCCCCTTCACCGGCAGCACATGTCCCACCGCCAGGACCACCCTCGCGCCGGGCGGCGTGCCCAGCCTCTGTCTCATGCCGGGACGCGCTGCCGCACCGGGCTGGAACTTCGCCGTATCCACTCCGCGAGGAATCAGAAACGTCTTCCTCTCGAACGGCGAGGCGCCGAAGAACTCTCCCATCATCCGGCTGTTCTGTGCCGCGATGCCCCGCGCCAGCACGCTCCTCACCTTCCACGCCCGCCCCCTCCAGTTCATGTTCTTCTTCGTGTAAACCCACGCCCGCGCGCCCGACATATACGCTACCAGCGGCTCCGTGTAGTCATCCCCATAATGGAACGAGTGCCACAGATCGAACCGGTAGGGCCGGAACATCCTCGCCGCCTTCCATGCGCGCCAGAGGAGGGTGGAATAGGGCCTCGCTCCGACAACAAACGGTGCCTCGATTAGCGGGATCCCCATTTCCTCTACCACCCTGTCCAGCTTCCCGCCTCTCCTCAAGACGCACACCGCCGGCTCGAACACCTTCCGGTCCAACCGCGAAACAATGTTGAGCATCGCCCCACCCGATCCGGCCGTAATGAAATTCGGGATCGTGTACAAAATCCGAATCATGAAGCTGATACGCTGCGGTTCGGCAGGTGCCCGAGCGCCTTGTTCTCAGGATTTCCCCCGGCATTCATGCCGGGGCCAATCGGGGACCGTCCACTGCGTCCCCCCTCTCCGGTTTCCCCCCGCGCCCTTCAGAGCCGCGCGGGAGCAGCCCGAAGGGCTGCGACCAAGCGGTCAAAGCCTCTTCCTACCCGCCGATGAATCCGCATCGCGCCGCAGGCGCGACCGGGCACTCTCGCCCAGCGGGCGATTTTCGACCGAGCGCCCCCCACACTCGAGGTTTCTCCTCGCCTTTGCATGGGCTGCAGCGCCCGCATCCGCAGGCGCCAAACGGGGACAGTCCACTGTGTCCCCCCACCTCAACTCCCCAACCACCCTCGCCGCTCTCTTGTGGACACAGCGGACTGTCCCCACATCCTCCAGTTCTCCCCTCGCACTTGCGTAGCGGCCACCGCACCGGCATCAGCCGGTGCCACGAACCACATGCACCCTCCACCCAGCCTCCTCCAGCCCATCGAGGGACGTAACAGGGGGCCCGTAGGTCTAAGACCCCGTAAGTCCGGGTCCTTCTTCGCGGCCTCTCAGGCAAGACCCGCCTTCCTCGCAACCCGCCGTCCTGCCCTGCCCAGAATCTCTGCCGCTGCCGACCATGCGCCCCGATTCAACGGGTCATTTCCAACGCCTCGCATTGCTAACATCAGCCCCCGGAACCGGGAGATCATCCGCGCTTGACGGGCATAAGCGTTGCTGAGGGCACGCCGGTGCAATGAGTCAAATTCACGGATTCCCATCTTCTCAAGCCAGAGCCGGATCCGCCGCAGCACCTCGAACTCCGATGTGAGACGGTAGTCGAGGTCCTGTACAAGGCTCCGCGTCTGCCCATCCCGGCGCTGCCATACCAGGCAATCCCGAATGGCCTTCATCCGAACCCCGCTCGCCGCCATCTGAAGGAACAGGAACCAGTCCTCCCCAATGCGAGTCCACTCAGGATACCGGAATCTCGACAACAGCTCCCGCCGGAGCATCACCGTCGTATTCGGGATCTTGTTGCTCTCCAGATACAGCATTCGGAAAACTTTGCCCGGATCTTCCGGCCACCGCCCGCCGGCCAGCGCCCTGGAAACACGCCCGTCGGCTCGCTCTCCCCACGGAACCATTGCACCGCCGAGAAAGTCAGCCCGGCCGAGGAATCTTCAAGCAGGACCTTTGCTTGGCGCTCCAGCCTCTCCGGAATCGCGATGTCATCATCGTCCAGAATCGCGACGAGCTGTCCGCGCGCCTCTTCGAATCCCCGATTCCTTGCTCCACCTGGCCCTTCCGAGATCGGGAGCCGCAACAGTCGGAACCGGGAATCGGAAGGCATCACAGATTCCACGGATTGTGGCGCCTGGCTACCGTCATCCACAACGACCACTTCGAAATCGATCCACGTCTGCTTCTCGAGGGACTCGAGCGCCCGCCGGAGCAGAGCAGGACGGTCCCGGGTCGCCACAATGACACTCACGGATGGCAGGCTACCCACAAGGCCACCAAATTAGAGGTTCCCCCCGGCTTCAGCCGGGGGCTTCCGCGCCCGTCTTCGCGGCCGCCATCGACAGTTCCACCTTCGGGGACAGTCCACTGTTTCCCCCCACCTCAACTCCCCAACCACCCTCGCCGCTCTCTTGTGGATACAGCGGACTGTCCCCACATCCTCCAGCTCTCCCCTCGCACTTGCGTGGCGGCCACCGCACCCGCTTCAACCGGTGCCACGAACCACATGCACCCTCCACCACCACTCCAGCGACAGCATCGAATAAATCGCCCAATGATGGCTCCGCTTCCCGCTCTGATGCTCTTCCCACATCGCCTGCACCACAGGCCGTCCCAATAATTCCGCCACGCGCGCCCCCCTCCCCAAAAGCTCGTCCTCCACCCGCTCCCGCAAGGCCCCGCGCAGCCACTTCGCCAGCGGTACGCCGAACCCCCGCTTATGCTGCGGGATCGCATCCTCCCCAACATGCTTCGCCAGCAGCCGCCGCAGCGCCCGCTTCCGCTGCCCGGAACGCAGCTCCTCCGCGCCGTCATACGCCAGGCTCGCCTCGATCACCTCCCGGTCCAGCAGTGGAACCCGCACCTCAAGGCTGTAATGCATCGACGCCATGTCGACTTTCCGCAGTACTCGCTGTAGCTGTCCCGAGTACTCTACCCGGCGCGAAAAATCAGCCAGCGTCTTCGCTGTTACCGGCTGCCTGAATTCGTAGAGCCGAAAATCTTCAGGGACTTCCTGCATCTCTCTCGGTAGCCTGCCGAAGTGATCGTCGCCAAAGCGGCTGTTCACAGTGAAGTAGTAGTCCCCGGGATCGCGATGCACAATAGCGCTCGACCGCCGCGTCCCCAAACCCAGCCGGCCGCTATAGTAGAGCAGCCGCCGTATCACAAGGGGATAACGAAAATCCATCCCGTTCCGCCACAGCGAATGGGGTCGCTCATACCCGAAGAACAGCTCATCGCCCCCATCGCCGCTCAGCGCCACGATCACATCTTCCCGAGCCAGCCGGCTCACCAGCATCGTCGGCAGCATCGAGTAGTCGCTGAATGGCTCCACCTGCGCTTGAGCTACTTCGTCCACTAGTGCCAGCGCCTCGGTCTCCCCCACCTCATGGACTTTATGAGCGCAGCCCAGGATCTGCGCATAGCGTTTCGCATCTCCGCTCTCGTCATGGGCCCAGCCCGGCATTCCGATCGTATAAGTCCTAACCGCCCCGTGTCTCTGCGACGCGCTCACCGCAGCCACCAGCGGCGAGTCCACCCCCCCGGAGAGAAAGACTCCGACCGGCACATCCGCCACCCGCTGCCGCCTCACCGCGTTGTCGATTGCCGATTCGAGTCGCTCGTCCAATTCCAGCAACGTCTTGCCGTCAACCGGTTCCGGCGCTTCCGGCAGTCCCCACCACTGCCTCAGCCGCCTCTCTCCGTTCGCTTCAACCGTCAGGATGTGCCCCGCCGGCAACTGCCAGATGTCTTCATAGATCGTGTAAGGGGCGGGGCAATAGTTCAACCTTAGATACAGCCCAAGAGCGTCCAGCCTCAGTCTCGGCTCGCCCCCCATCGCCGGCAAAACCAGGCAGTTGAGCTGCGAGGCGAAACTCACCTGCCCGTCGCCCGGCCCTATCCTGTAAAAGAGCGGCTTGATCCCCGCATGATCCCGCCCCAGCACCAGCCGCCGCCCCGCAATCGAATACCATGCGAACGCAAACATCCCGTTGAACCGTCCCACCACACCTTCTCCCCACCGGTTCAGGGCCTCCAACACCACCTCGGTATCCGATCGTGACCGGAACCTTACCCCCTCCGCTTCCAGCTCCCGTTTGAGCTCCGGGAAGTTGTACAACTCCCCATTGAAAACGATCACGCTCCGCCCATCCCCGCTCACCATCGGCTGATGCCCAGCCGGCGTCAGGTCCAGAATCGCCAGCCGCCGGAATCCCAGGAAACACCGCCCATCGTCCCAATACCCCTCGTCATCCGGCCCGCGCCGTACCATGAGAGCCGATGCAGACAGAAGCTCACATCTGTCGCCCCGCCCGCGACCTTCACCTCTCAAACGTCCGACAAACCCGCACACGGTTGTGCCTTCCCCGCTTCGGCCCTCTCTCTAACCACGCACACCGGTCCAGACTTCATTTCTTGCGCCGTGCTGCCCCACCAAGCACTCCTGAAACACTCAGATTCTTCGCGCATCGAATCCGGTGACTCGCCAGCAATGTGGAGCACACTTCCGCGCTTAATACTCCGAGTAAAGTTCGTGCTCCATGCCAATCGGCAGGCACCTCTCAACCTCTGCATCCGACCTGCCTTCTCGCCCGCGCTCGCTCCGACTCACTGTGTTCACGAATCCTCACCTCCAGATTCAGGCCGACCCTCCAAGACGCCGCTCCAGAGCCTCTAGTCTTCTTTGCAAAGCTTTCCGGACTCGCCGTACAAACTTTGCTGTCCACGGCGCATCTTGCCCAAACCAACAGACCTCGCCATCCGCAGCCAGCATGCTTCGGTGAGCCCTGTATAGCTCGTCCGGAACGAATGAGTCCACGACCTCGTCCACTCGCGTCGCATCGAAAGCCGTCAAAGGTCCCCGCTCAGCGATCCCTGCCTCACTCAACACCCGATCAGCCATCTCTCTGTAATAGGCTACATTCAGGCTTGCACGCCGCCCAGCGGCGCCGGCTGCAATTCCGTCAATGAGCCCAGCGAGTGCGACCCGGTGCTCGATCCTATTTTTCTCTTGGTTACATCGTGCAAATAGATACGGCAAAAGCGCACCCATTTTATTAGCCTTTACAAACATTTTCCTGTAGATGTCACGATAGTATTGCTCGAAGTCGTGCAACCCAACCAAATACTTGCTTCTCACTGTCGGATAGCCGCGCTCGGCCATCTTGGCACATAGGGCATTTTCTGGGCGCAAAGCGGACTCCACTTGGGGAAGTAGCTCTAGCGCTTGCCTCAGCAGCTTTCCGCTATAGAGGTGCAATCCCCCGCTGACCTCTCCACCCATCAGACGATCAAGAACCCGAAAATTCAACATGAAAAATCCATGTCTGCATTGTGATGCCTCCACTATGGCTCTCTCGAGGCATCCGTTCCGTACGAGCACGTCCGCATCAACGCATACCGCCCATCGCGTTTCGGCCCGGCAGGCTATTCCAATCGACTTCGAAAGCGCCTTCCAGAAAGGCCTCTCCCGTACGACCTCTACACCCAGCCACCCTCTCGCTTGTCGGCTCACGGCTTCAATACACGCCGATTCCGTCCGCTCTCCGGCCGCACGGATTATTACGATGGAACGGGCGCTCACAAAGCCTCCTCATGTCTTCACAGGATGCGGTAACAAGCTGATTTTGGCGAGATCGAAAAGCGAGAATCAATGAGTTAACTGGTTGCCGAAAAAGGCATATTTCCGCAAAAAATTATGCGCAAAATTAGAGTGCTAGGGCGCAGCTTTTGTGATCGAGTGGGATATCTCAGCGACATGTTAGGGCTGCAGCATTTGAACAGAACAAGACCTTATAACGTCTTAATAATATCTTTTAATAAGCAACTTGGGTTTTTATCAATCCACGGCTTTCTTCAAAATTCCGTCCTCGGATCATGCTTTCCTTATTGCCGCTCCGATTTTCGTCGCGGTTGCAAAAGGGCGTGGATCCTCCTCATCACATCCCTGAGGCGATGCGTTTCCATCCACGATGGTCTTATTGCAAGCCTGCATTGAGATCGTCGCAAAACTCTGCTCCACCCCCTGGCGTTCAGATAGTGCTGCCACCAGTCGCCGATAGCCTCATCATTAAAGTCCCTATTCGCCTTTGTGAAGCCTGCTTCAGCAATCCGGAAGCGTTTGAAAGGGTCTCTAAGCGTATCCACGACATGGGCGAATTCTTTCCAATCCCTTGCTAGATAGCCATCAACGCCATTCTTGATGATCTGGCTGTATGGATGAGCCATGTCCACGATGACTGGTAGACCAAGGGCCCATCCTTGAATGATTCGGTTCGGGGATGCTTCAGGATTGATGCTTGCCGTCACCAACATCACGTCACAGTCGGCACAATGTTCCACCAGCCTGGTCGGATCGTATTGGACGCTCGCCCGTTTTCCTTGAGAAATGACTTTGACTTCCACACCACGCCGTTTGGCTGCTTCGATCGGCAAGAATCGATCAAGCGTCGCCTGGTTGGCCTCCGATCCAATCCAGCAGAGCCGGCGAATAGGACTCTCTCGGAAAGACCGGGTCCCCGGAGGAACCCAGCAATCCACAGGCTCCGGTGCGACGACAACATCAGGACAGTATTTTGCGAGCTCGTTTCGAATGATCTCCGAGGAAGCGATGCAGGCATGCGCCTCAATCGCCATGGCCTGGTCGCGCCTCAGATTGCTCCCTGCGTAAAGAATCCAATGGCCTCGCCTCTTGAGGCTCTGTGCCGCATCCAACGCCCTCGGCCCCCATACCTTCTGGAATACAATGAGATGCGGTCCTTTCCCTTCAGCAGTCAGCCTGACCAATCTTCGACATTCGGCCTCAGTCAGGTCATGTTGCGTCTTGCTCGGGCTCCTGAATACCATGGATGCGTATCCACGGTTGGCCAGAATCTCATGGGTACGGTAAGCGTAGAACCGGGCCGAAGCCAGCAATCTTGGCCCGCATGGAACCCAGACAATCATGCGTCGGACCCCTTCCCTATCGTCCACGCATAGTCGATCAGCACCCCTGATTGCTTCCTGTGCGGCACCCGTCCCGTGCCGTAGTAGTCTCCCGGCATGACTTCCAATTGCAGGACTTCGTTGAACTTCGCTCTGTGTTCTTTGTCTACTTCAACCCACAGATCGACTGCATACAGCCCCGGAACAAGCGGGACTCGAGGAATTCTGCAATGAATTTCGCCCTGGCTGCCGGAAATCGAAAGGCGCTCTCCGAAAACCGTCGAGGGGCACGCAGCAACTTCGGCACCGTGCTGATTGCGGAATCCTATCGAAAGATCTAGCGCTTTCGACGTCGGCTCCCTATCCCATTGATAGGGCAAACAAAACACCAACTCCTCACCGCAGGCGATTGTTTCCACTGCAGCGCCGGACAAATCCATCAGAAAAGGTTGCTTAAGTTCCAACCCTCCCACTTTCTCCAAAGCCGCCCCTCTCATCGCACTGGCTCCGGACAGTATGCATCGCCGCTGGTAGTCGAGCACGACATCTCGGGCCTCCCCATGGACCACAATCTTCCCTCGCGCCAGCTCGATCGCACTCTCGCACAGCGCTTGTACGGCTGCCATCTGATGCGAAACGAACAGCACTGTCCTGCCCTCTCCCGCAGCCCGCTGCATGGTGCCGAGGCACTTGCTTTGAAACGCTTGGTCCCCTACCGCCAGCACCTCATCCACAAGTAGAATCTCCGGATCAAGGTGCGCCGCGACAGCAAACGCGAGCCGCAAGTACATCCCGCTCGAATAGTGCTTCACCGGCGTGTCGATGAACTTCTCCACCTCCGCGAACGCCACAATCTCGTCGAACTTCCGGTCCACCTCCGCCCGCGTCATCCCCAGGATCGCCCCGTTCAGATACACGTTCTCCCGCCCCGTCAGCTCCGGATGAAATCCGGTCCCCACCTCCAGAAGGCTCCCCACCCGCCCACGGATCTCCACCCGCCCCTCGGTCGGCTCCGTAATCCGGCTCAGGATCTTCAATAGAGTGCTCTTCCCCGCCCCGTTCCTTCCAATGATCCCTACCACTTCCCCAGGCTGCACCTCGAACGACACATCCTTCAGCGCCCAGATCGTCTCATAACCCGAGCCGGTGCCATTCCCACCCCCGAAAAGCCCGCGTAACCTCCGGCCAACTCCGGTCACCGCATGGGTCACCGAGTCCCGCAGCGTCTTGTACCGCTCCACCGGCCCCCCGATTCGGTACATTTTCCCCAATCCCTCCACTCGGATCGCTGGCCGGCTCATCCTTTCACCACCTCATCGCCACGATCGGCGTAACAAGTCAGATTCAACAACTTCTCCCCTGCCACCAGCCACTTGTGCCGCCACCCCTCTTCCCGCGCCTCACCCTGCCCCACCTTCCTCTCAGCATGCGCTCTACATCCATCCCGTCGGCGGCCGTTTCCACCAGCCATGCTCCAGACACTCATCTTCACCCTGTCTTCGCCAGACCGCCCTGCACCCGCCGCCCCATAAGGGGGTACCCCTCCCGCACTTTCCGCGCATCCTGCTCAAAACAAAAGACTAAACCCAAAGAGTTCGTTTCAAAACGAACTGGAACGAGTGCGCCCGCCCAACACCACATATCCCATTGCAGACCAGCAACTTGCATCGCAACATCTCACCCCGCCACGGGGGAATTCGTTTCAGCGGAAATCCCGGTTCGTTCCCCCTCACACCACGTCCGCAAACGTCTTCTCCATCCGCCGGAAAAAGTACGCCCCGCTCACCAGCAGCACCACCGCCGCCCCAGCGCTCGCCCACACCATCGCCCCCGGCGGCGTCTTCACCCCCAGCAGCGCCCACCGGAACCCCTCCACCACGCCCGCCATCGGGTTCAGCCCGTACAGCGTCTTCCACGGCTCCGGCAGCAGCGAGCTCGGATACACGATCGGCGTCGCATACATCCAGAACTGCACCAGGAACGGCACCGTGTACTTCACGTCCCGGTATTGCACGTTCAGCGCGCTCAGCCACAGCCCCACCCCCAGCGCCGTCACCAGCGCCAGCAGCAGATAGAAAGGCAGCCAAACCACGTTCGCGGTCGGCGCCACCCCGAAATACCCCATCATCAGCAGCAGCACCCCGAACGCGATCAGAAAGTCCACCACCCCGCCGCACACCGCCGCCACCGGAATCGCCAGCCGCGGGAAATACACCTTCCGGATCAGGTTCGCGCTCCCCACCAGGCTGTCGGACGAACTCGACAGCCCCTGCGCAAAGTAGTTCCACGGCAGCAGCGCCGCGTACGAAAACAGCGGGTACGGAATCCCGTCCGACGGCATCTTCGCCAGCTTCCCGAACACCACCGTGAACACCAGCATGCTGAACAGCGGCTGGATGATCGCCCACAGCGCCCCCAGCACCGTCTGCTTGTAGCGCACCTTCACGTCGCGCCAGATCAGGAAGTACACCAGCTCCCGGTACTCCCACAGCTCGCGCAGCTTCAATCCCACCCAACCGCGCGAAGGCTCGATCACCAGAACCGGCGCTTCCGCCTCGCGCCCGCTCGCCTCTACCGCCACGTTCGCTTCCCTCGCCGCCATTCAGCTCTCCGTCGGCCGGTAATACTCGTAATACTTCTTGTAATACTTCCGCCCCGCGCCCGGCGGCGTCCACTGGTTCAGCACCGTTCCCAGGATCCGCGTCCCGTCCTCCTTCAGCCGCCGCACCACCTGCAGCGCGTCCGCCTGCTTCGTCTCCCCCGCCCGCAGCACCAGAATCACCCCGTCGCTCCGCTGCCCCGTCACCCGCGCGTCGCTCACCAGCAGCACCGGCGGCGTGTCCACAAACACGTAATCGAACTCCGCCCGGAACCGCTCCAGCAGCGCCCCGAACCGGTCCGAGTGCACCATCGCCCCCACATTCTTCATCGGCGGTCCGCTCGGCAGAACGAACAGGTTCCGGATCTCCGTCTCCCGGTAGAACGCCTCCCGCGGATACGCGCTCACCGCCGTCTCGTCCTCCAGCAGGTCCGCCAGCCCCCACGTGTTCTCCAGCCCGAACAGCACATGCTGCTTCGGCTTTCTCAGATCCGCGTCCACCAGCAGCACCCGCCGCCCCATCTCCGCCAGCGCCATGGCCAGATTCGCCGCCACCGTGCTCTTCCCGTCCTGCGGGTTCGGGCTGGTCACCGTCACCAGACGGCACCTCTCACCGTCCGCAGTGAACAGCAGCGACGTCAGCACCGCCCGGAAACTCTCCGCCAGCAGCGTCGGCCGCTCCCCGTGGTGGATCACTTCCACTTCCAGCGGCCCGTCTCCATTGTTCCCCTGCAGCAGCCCTTTAGCTTCCGTCCGCCCGCCCCCCCGCAGCTTCAACCAGCCCCGCTTTGGCTGGAACAGATCGCCGCTCGGAATCACCCCCAGTTCGGGCAATTGCAGCACCGCCACAGGCTCCCCAGGCTTCTGAAACTTCATCTCCCCGTGATACAGCAACACCGCCAGCACCCCGCCCAACAACAGGCCGGTTGCCAGCCCCAGCCCGCCTCCCAGATACACGTTGCGCAAAAGCGCCTTGCCGCTCGGCGACGCCGGATCGATCACCCGGATATTTTGCGTCGGCACCGCCGTCGCAATCCCCGCCTGGTTGACCTGCTGCAACAGATTGTTGTAAATCTGGCGGTTCGACTCCACTTCGCGCTTCAGCAGGTTGTACTGAAGCGTCTGGTCCGCCTGGCTCCGCACCTGGCCCGTCTGAGCCGCAAACGAGCCCGTCAGCAACTGCTCCCGCCGCTTCGCTGCTTCCAGATCCGTCCGCAGCCGTTCGATCACCTCTTCGCGCTCTTTCTCGATCGCTTTGCGCACCTCGGCCATTTGCGCCTTCAACCGCGTCACCCGCGGGTGATTCTCGGTAAACGTCGTTGTCAGGTCGGCGTACTGTTTTTCCAGTTCAATCAGTTGCCCGCGCAACTGAAGCAGCGCCGAGCTGGCGATTCCTTCCGGCAGATTTTCCGGTCCGCTCTTCAATGCCGTCTCATAGCGCGATTGCCGCACGATTCGATCGGTCTGGATCTGTGCAAGCTCCCGTTGCAGCGCGAGCATCTTCGCGTCAGCGAGCGTCAGGCTTTGCTGCCCCTGGTCGGTCGACACCGTGTCCAGCCCAGCCCGCATGACGAACTCTTTCAGCCGCGATTCCGCTTCTTCCAGCTTTTCTTTCTGCTCCTTCATCTGGCTTTCCAGCCATTGGTTCGTGGTCTTCGAGCTCCGCGCCCGCGTCTCCAGCGCCTGTTCCTGATACTCCGCCACCAGCACATTGACATATTCGCTGGCCACTTCCGGGATCGTCGATTGGCACGAAACCCGCACCACCCGGGCTCCCTCCACCGCCTGCGCACGCGCCGTGCTCACAGCAGTCTGGATTGCCTCGCGCATCCCTTCCACAGGTGTCGAGGGGCCAAGGCCAACTGCCTGGCGCACGGCATTGAAAACTCCCGCCACCCCGCTCCCGCGCGGCGGCAGCGTGGGAATCGTCTCCCGCTCCAGCCGCTCAGCCGCCCGCTGCCGCATCGACGAGCTGTTCAGAATCTCCACCTGCGTCAGGATGTTGGACTGTGTTGCCGAGTAAATCCCGCCGCTCGCCTGCGGATCCACCTGCGCCAGTCCCATGAAATTCTCGTTGATTCCCTGGATCTCCAGCGTAGTGTCCGCGGGATAGGTCAGCGGCTTCGGCAGAATGACTGCCAACCCGATCAACATCCCCGCCGCCGCCAGACCGATGAGCAGCCATTTCCTCTGGCGCAGCGCCTGGACGTAATCGCCAAAGGTTCGTGCCTGCAGGACATCGGCGAATGTCCCGCCTGCGCCATCGCCAAACACGGGTCCGTACCCGTGACCGTAGCCTGCCCCATAGCCCGGGGCCAGCGCCCCGCTCCCTTCCGCCCGCGCCGCCGTCAGCGCGTTCTTCTCATCCTGTGGTCCCATCCCGTTTTCTCTCCTTACCGCCGAACCCAAACCCAGATCAGGCTCGTAATGAGCGCCGGCACAGCGATCAAACCAAGTTGCGCTACCGTTCTGCCGGCTCCCGATTTCCGCGGAATGTACAAGACATCGTTTGCCATCAGCGGAAAATCATTGGCTTTCCCCTGGAAAACCGCCTGCAAATTCACCGGAATTTCCGCCCGCTGGCTCGTATCTCCCACCACCCGGAGCACGCGCGCCTTTTCCAGGTCTGCCATCGGCCCCGCACCCGCCATCGCCAGAATCTGCGCCGCCGTCAAATGCTCCCGGTCCTCTAGCGGAAAGGCCCCGCTGCGGGCCACCTCTCCAGTCACATATACCGGCTCCAGTTTCATCGCCACGACCACGTCTTGCGGCTTCATCACGATGTTGTCGGCCGGATCGGCCAGCTCTCCGGTCAAGGTCAACGCCACCTCGCCATATGTGGTCTTGCCATCGGTGGATTCCGTCACGTTTTTCAGATCCAGCCGCCCCTGTTCAGCCCGCCGGATCACGCGCACCCGCCGCATCGCCGTTGGCAGCAGCCCGCCCGTCCGCATCAGCACCTCTCCGAGCGTCTCCGGCCTCGTCCCAAGCGGATACACTCCCGGCTGCTTGAACGCCCCCACCAGGTACACCGGATTCGCCACCTCCTGCGGCCGCGCCGTCTCAATGACGCTCACCACCACCTGCGGCGCCCGTACAAACAGCTTCAGCCGGTCTGCCAGCGCCGCCTCCAGTTGCTCCACCGTCAAGCCAGCCGCCCGGATTCGGCCCACCACCGGCAGGTTCAGGAACCCCTCTCCGTCGATCCGGAACGGCTTCTCGCTGATCTCTTCCACGTTCTGCGCCCGGATCACCACCTGGTCGCCAGGACTCAGCAGGTACACTGGGCGGGGCGCTTCTTCCTGTCCGGCCAGCTGCCCCGCAGACGGCGAAGGCGCCTGCTGTCCCGCCGCCATCACCGCTGCCATCATCAATCCCGCGATCTGCTTCATGGTTTCTTGCCTAATTGGTCTTGTTTTCGCCGCGTCTTTCATTCATTCTGCTACACGCCGCCCCGTGCATTCGCGGCCCCCCGCCCGTCCAGCATTTTCTCCAGTTTCTCCAGCATCTCGGTCAGTTTCGCGATGCGGGCCTGCAGCTCCTCCACCCCATCGCCCACCGCGTATCTTCCGTCTCTTCTCTCCTGGAGAAACGTCCTCACCAGATCAGACAGGCTCCTCGCACCCGTCCGCTCGCACATTGTGTGCAGCCATGCGTACTCCTCTTCAGACACTCGGAAATACACAAGCCGCGATCTCGCACGCATCACCGTCATTGCCTGGCTCCTCGCGTATCATCCACCTCCGCCCAGCCTTTCTGAGACAGTTTGTCCTTCCACAGGCTTCCCACTTCAAATTCCGGCGCGATCTCCTTCAGGAGAGCCACGGCCCCCGCCTCATCGCGCCGCTCAACCACTTGCCTCGCCCGCGCCACCCATTCCGCCACCGCCGCCTGCCGCGCCGGTTCGCCCCGGAAAACCTTGATCTTTTCGTGCGATGTCGGCGCGATCCATTCTCCGTCAGTGATCACTTCTTCATACAGCTTCTCTCCCGGCCTCAGGCCGGTATACCGAATTTCGATATCCTCGTTGGGCTCCAGCCCCGCCAGACGGATCATGTTTGCCGCCAGATCTGCAATCCGGATCAGCTCGCCCATGTCCAGCACAAACACTTCCCCGCCCTCCCCCATCGCCGAGGCCTGCAACACCAACTGCACCGCCTCCTCCGTCAGCATGAAAAAGCGCCGCACCTCCGGGTGCGTTACCGTCACCGGCCCGCCCTCCGCAATCTGCTTCTGGAAAATCGGCACGACGCTGCCACTGGAGCCGAGCACGTTGCCGAACCGCACCGACATGTACCGAGTCCGCCCGCCGTCCAGCTCATTGAAGCTCGACACCACCAGCTCGGCAGCCCGCTTCGTCGCCCCCATCACGTTCACCGGATTCACCGCCTTGTCCGAGGAAATCATGACGAACGACCGCACGCCGGCTTCGAACGCCGTCCGCGCCAGGTTCCACGTCCCCAGAACGTTCGTGTGGAGCGCCGCCACCGGATGGGCCTCCATCAACGGCACATGCTTGTACGCCGCCGCGTGATACACCACTTCGACGCCGTGCCGCCCGAACAGATCCCGAACGTCGCCCTCGTTGCGGATATCGGCGATCGCGGCCGCCACGCGCACCTGCGGGTGCCTCTTCCGCACGTCCAGGTCGATTTCGAACAGCCCGCTTTCGCTCTGGTCCGCCAGCACAAGCAGTTCCGGCTCGAACATCGCAATCTGGTGGCTCAGCACGCGCCCGATCGACCCTGCCGCCCCTGTCACCAGCACCACCCGCCCCTTCAGCTTCGCGCTGATCTGCGCCTTGTCCAGGCGGATCGGCTCCCGCCCCAGCAAATCCTCCAGCGCCACCTCGCGCAGCTGTCCGCTCAGCCCCTTGCCCTGCACGAGCCCGCCCAGCCCTGGCAGGATCCTGCAGGGCAGCCCGGCTGCCCGGCAGTTGGCCATCGCCTCCCGCACCTGCCTTCCCGTAGCCGACGGCATCGAGATCAGAACCTCATCCACCACGACGCCGCGCCGCCGCAACCGCTCCGAGATCCGGATCAGGTCGCGCCCCGCCCCCATCACCCGGTGCCCGCTGACCACTTCTCCGCGCAGCAGCGTGTTGTCGTCGACAAAGCCTGCCACCCGGTACCCAAGATCCGGATTCATCCGCAGCTCCCGCGCCAGCGCAACGCCTGCAGCTCCGGCGCCGTAAATCAACACCTGTTTCCGCCCCTTGCCCCGCGGCTCCTGCATCGCCAATTCTTTGGTGATCCGCGCCAGCATGCGCAGGCCTCCCGTCAGCGCGGTGCAGATCACAAAGTCGATTGCATAGATGCTTCGCGGCACCAGGATGCCTTGCGACGCCAGAAGCAGCGCGCTGAAAATCGCCGAGCCGACGAAATTCGCCGCCACCAACCGCAGCAGGTCGCGCGTATCGGTCCAGCGCCACCATCCGTGATGCAATCCGGCGGCGAAGAACACGCCCAGCTTCACCGCCACTGCCGCCGCCGCCACGAGCGGAATCATGTGCCTCTGCGCCTTCGGCACGGAGAGGTCGAAACGCAAGAGGTAGGCCATCGTGACGCTGAACGCCGCCGCTCCGGCAAGCATCACCGCAATGGCCAGCCTTCGGTGCCGCTCAATCCACAGCCGCATGGCGCGTGCCTCCAGTCTCGCCCGCGACTCGTGCAAGCAGCTGCACCCACTCGTCCAGCACGGCCGCCCAGTTATGCCTTTCCGCCTTCCGCCTTGCCATCGCGCTCAGCCGCACGCTCAGCCCTTCTTCGCACAGAATCCGGAGCACGGCCCTCGCCATCCCGTCCGCGTCGCCTGGCTTTACCAGCAGGCCGTCCACACCGTCATCCACCAGATACGGCACCCCGCCTGCGTCTGTGCTCACGACGCAGAGCCCGCACGCCATCGCCTCCAGAACGCTCACCGGGGCGTTGTCGATGTCCGTTGTGTTCAGGAACACGTCTGCTTCCGCGAGCGCTGGCCCCACATGCTGCTTCGGGATCGCCCCATGCAGCTCCACGGCTTCCTGCACGCCCAGCCGCCGCGCTGCTTCCCGCACCCGCTCGAGACTGCCGTCCTTGTCCGCTCCGTACATCGTCAAGCGGGCTTCCGGCCGCTCCGCCCGCACGCGCGCCAGCACTTCCACCGCCATCTCCGGGTTGTAAATCGCGTGATACGACCGCAGCCACGTCAGCCGTGCCTCGGCCCGCGTCCGCAGCCGGAACGGATACCGCTCCAATTCAATCGCGTTCGGAATCACCTGAATGTCACCGCGCCACCGAGCCAGCGCGTCTCGGAGGTACCCGCTTGGTGCCACCACCGCATCCGCGAGCTGCAGAAGCCTTCGCAGGCGCTCGCCGTGCCTTCTGGCGTACTCCGGCAGACGACCTCCGTGCAGCGCCAGGACGACCGGCCGGCCGCGCATCTTCGCCACCCGCGCAGCCACATTGGCCCACAGAAAGGCCCGGCCGCTATAGACGTCGATCACTGCGACCCGGTAATTTCCTCGAGCCCCCAGAGCAGCTCCCGTCATGTCCGCCATCCTCGCCGGCTTGAACATCAGCGTCGACGCCCGCAGCACTCCGGCGCCCGCGGCTTCAAGCCTCGCCGCCAGATCCTCGCTGTAAGTCCGCCTCCCGTCGTGGCCCGACAGAAAATTCCCGATCAACAAAACCGGCGAGAAATGTTTTGCCGCCGCCGGCGTCACCGCGCAAACCGCTCCTTCTGCGCCAGCACCGCCCCGGGTAACACCGTCAGAAAAGCCATGCCGATCGAGAGCCCGGGCGCCGACGTCCGCATCGCATTCACCACCATGTAGGTCAGCGGCCACACCAGGAGCGCCAGAAGCAGCCCGCGATAAGGTCTTGACTCCCGCGCTTCGAGAATCGCCGCAGTGCGCCGCAAAAGCAGCCACAAGAGCGACAGATACGCTGCCACTCCCAGCAGCCCGTGCTCAGCCAGCGCCCGCGTATATTCAGTGTGCGCAGCGATCGCATTTGGGTGGAAATATTTTGAAATCCCTGCACCTACACCAAACACGGGATTATTCTGAAACGCCTCCCAGTCAGCAGCCGTGAGTCTTTCCCGACCCGACATTTTCTTGTCAGCAAACCGCTCGACGAGCTTCCCCCCGGTGTAGGCGTTGACCAGCGGAAACGCCACCGCCAACACGAGCGCCACGCCAGTCACCCCGGCCAGAATCTGCCGCTTGTAGCGATGCCCGCTCAGCACCAGCGGCCCTGCCACTACCAGCGCCAGCCCCAGCGAGATCACCCCGCCCCGGGAGAACGTCATCGCGCTCTGCAGTGTGAACGCCGCCGCCAGCCCCGCCAGCATCACCCGCTGCCACCGCCCTGTCCGCGCCAGCAGCGCCCCCATCAGCACCAGCAGGGCCCCCATCGCCAGCGACGACGCCACCTGGTTGGGCCCGAACCCGCCGCTCGTCTGAAAATTCGACTCCGTCCCGAACTTCACCTCCTGCATGTATGAAGAACGCACTGTGACCATCAGCACCCCGGACAGTGGCGCGGCAAAGGCCACGCAGGCGCGCCACAACTCGCCTGCCGAGATCCGCAGGTTCGAGCAGAACAGGACCGCCATTGTGAGAGCAATCGGGCCGGACAAGTTGAACAACACATGTCGGCGAAAGAGGTCGAAAGAAAAGTAAACGAACGGATACACCGCCGCCGGAAGCAGGAGCGCCAGATAAAGTACGGCGTGGCCCGGCAGCCGCACCGTCTTCAGCCGGATCAGCCCGAGAAAGCAAAGCAGCGAAACCACGTACTTGGCGGTCTCGTGGAAAGTGTAGGCATTCGACATCCGCCACAAAACCTCAGCGCCGCTCACGTAGCAGGCGCACATCAGCACAACCGCCGGGTTTCTCGTGGAGAGGCTGATGGCGATGACCGTAAGGATTGTGGCGAACGTGTGCAGGGTGGCCAAAGGCGACAGCTGCCGCATGGCCAGACCCAGCACAGCGTGCATTGCCAGAACGACGACCAACCGCCCGGTTTCGGGCAGTTCGTTCCAGCGGTTGCTGACTGCGCCGGCCAGCGCGAACCTGGCTGGTGACGCCTGAACGGCGATGCCCTGCGTCGTCATAACGGGGAGTATTTCTTGCGGGGGAGGCGGTTCTGGCGGGAGGAGGCTCAGCGAAAGCTGATTTCAGGACAGGCTACCGCCCCGAAAGTCCCATCACCCGGCTTGCAATTTATAAAACCAGAAGCCAGAAAGGGTGTTGTGTCAGTAGTTTGGCATGTTGTCGGACAACTGTCAAGCGATTCTGGTACTTCAGCAAATAATTTTCGGAAGATTCATTAATTCGAGCGTAGAACCAGGGAAAAGTCCTACACTCAATCAGGTCCTGGCTCTACTCGGGAGGCGCGCCATCCATCCTCTGCCAGAACCAGTTGCGCCCAGCCGCGGCGGGGGGAGGTATCAATGCCAAGGCGTTGGCCAACCTGATTCAGGCGCCACTGCCACTCGAAGGAGACCTCCGCCACGCCGCGGCCCAGGGAGCGGAGATCGAGAATGCGGGAGAGCGAGCGCACTGCCACAGGCAGGGTGAAAGCACGCTCGTTGGGCAAAGGACTCGCGCCCATCCGGTGATGCCAGTTTTCGGCCTCCCGGCGGTAGGTCTCCTCCACGGTCAACCGGCAGACTGGGCCTTCCGCCGTCATGACCTCTGCGAAACGGGCAATGCCCAGGCTGACCCACCGGTTCCAGTCCGGCAGTCCGCCCGGGGATTGGGGGCACCGGCCTGGCAGTTCGGTGGGGATCGACTCGACACGAGCCGTCAGAAACATCTCGCTGGCAAGCAGCGCACGGGCGGCTTCCTCCGGAGTCGGCGGGGGAGAGCCGCAGCCGGCCGTCAGGAGGATGGACAGGAGACTCCAGCATGCAGAAGTGGCCGAAAGGCCCCGATACCGCGCGCTCCCGGAGTATGGCATCGTGGTCATCCTAGCCCCGGCTGCCGGCGTAGTGCAAGATGTCCCGCGCCCCGGAAACACGAAGCCCCGGCCACTCCAGCGGCCGGGGCTTCAACAGCGGAATTGCATCCGCGAAAGAGGGCCGGAATCAGGCGACTTCGGAGGTCTTGTAGCGGGACATGATCTGATGCATCTGGTCCTTCACATGAAGCTTGAGCTTCTTCAGGCGGTGTTCCTCCAGTTCATCCTCCGGAGTGTGGTAGGGCTTCGCCTCGATCTCGTCGATCAGACGCTTGTACTCGGCGTGCTTCTCGGCAAGAGCGCGAAACTCCTCATTGTGCTGCATGAGGTACTCTTTGAGCTCTTCCTGGGTGAACTTT
The DNA here is from genome assembly GCA_026002875.1 of Bryobacteraceae bacterium. NCBI lineage: Bacteria > Pseudomonadati > Acidobacteriota > Terriglobia > Bryobacterales > Bryobacteraceae > Bryobacteraceae bacterium. The sequence goes on along the minus strand of BPGE01000001.1, from coordinate 1,476,150 downwards.
TCCATGGGGTTTTCTCTCCTTCATGTGGGAAGATCCACGCGCAGCCGTCGGGGGAGGCGTTGTCGAGACGGCGCGGCGCAAGGATCCCTGCATCAGTGCAACCCGGCGGCGGCTTTGCGGAAAGCCGCCGTCACCCTGACACTAACACTTTTGAAACCTGCAGACAATCCCGTCGGGGCGGGATCGGGCAGAAAGGGGCAGCTGGCGCAGGAGAGGAGGAAGGGGTGGAAACCGGAAAGCCTGTGGTGTAAGAGAGGAAGTAGAGACGGAGGTTCTGTATGCCTCACTACGTGTATGTGTGCAAGGACTGCAAGAAAGAGTTCGAGAAAGTGATGCATATGGACGAGCTCCACAAGAAGAAGGTGGAGTGCCCGCATTGCGGCAGCACCAAAGTGGAGCTGGCGGTGAGCTCGTTCTCGGCAGTCACATCCAAAAAGAGCTGAGGCCGAGCGGCAGGGCGGAGGCGGCTCCGCCCTGCCTCAGAGACGCGAGGGGCTTTCCGCGGCGGTGCATCTGAACCTCAGGCGACGGCAACGGACTCCGAAAGACCCGCTGGAAGGGAAGGCGTAGACGGGTGGTAGCCGGCAGCGAATGGCTCTACCAGCGTGGGAGGATGCGCTGCCAGGCGGGATCGACGTGTTTGCGCATCTCGGCGGCGTCGTCGCGCCTGCGGTAGGGAATACCATGATAGCGCTCTTCGAGCCGGGCGACCTGATCCCAATCAATCTCCGCCCCGAGCCCCGGGCGGTCCGGCACACGGACGCAGCCGTTCTCGAATTTCACCCGGCCGCCGGCCAGGATTTCATCCGAAGAGTGCTGCCAAGGGTAATGCGTGTCGCAGGCGAACTCCATGGCGGGAGTGGCGCAGCAGGAGTGGGCCATGATGAGCAGGCTCACCCCAAGGTGATTGTTCGAGTGCATGGAGAGGCCAAGGCCAAGGCATCGGCAGAGATCTCCGAGACGCTGCACGGCGCGGATGCCGCCCCAGTAATGGGGATCGGAGAGAACGATCTGGACGGCGTGATTCCGCCAGGCAGGCAGAATGTCCTCGAAGCCCGTGACGGCGACATTCGAGGCCAGCGGGATCTCAGCGCCAGCTTCAACAAGGCGGCGGCGGACTTCGGCCATGCCGTCGAGTCCGGCGCAGGGATCTTCCAGATAGCCGCCGCCGGACAGCTCCTCGCGCAGGGCCAGGCCGACGCGGACCGAGGTCTCGACGCTCCAGGCGCAATTCGGATCGATGCGGAGGGGATAATCGGGGCCGAATTCGGCGCGTAACTGGCGGATGGTTTCGATTTCAATTTCGGGATCCAGGACGCCGCCTTTCAGTTTGATTTCGCGGAAGCCATATTGTGCAACCATCTGGCGGCATTGGCGGACAATGGATTCTGGTGAGAGGCACTCACCGTACTCGTCCGCGCGCGCATCTGCTCCCTCGCCACCGCCGCCGGAGTGTTTGTAGAAGAGATAAGCGGAAAAAGGCGCCGCATCGCGGGCGCGTCCGCCGAGCAGATCGCACACGGGCTTGCCCACGGCTTTGCCGATGATGTCGAGGCAGGCGGCTTCGACAGCGGCGAAGGCGCGGCGGCGGGCGTCGTGTGGGTTTTCTCCGGGAACGAGCCACGTCTGCGAGCGGTCCCCTTCGGCCTGATCCGCGCCCCAACGCATCCAGAGTGCGTGGAGCGCGAAGGGATCCATGCCGAGGACGTGCTCGCGGATGGCATGAAATGCGGCGATGGATCCCTCGCCACCGTGCGCTTCGGCGACGCCAGAGATGCCCTCTGTGGTGTCGAGCCGGATGAGCGTGCGCAGGGCGTAGGGCGCGTGAAGACCGTAGGAGCTGCGCAGGGGCGGATCGGCGACGGCCAGGGGGTGGATGGAGAGATCCTTGACGACCACGGAGGCACAATATCACGGGGCAGCGCCGAGTGGCGCCGGCGGAGGCGCGCTGAGGGGCAACTTGCAAACCGGACCTCCGAGACGGCCCGGCATGGAGCCGTGCATCCACGCTCAAGGCCAAAACCGGGAACGGGCAACGCGGGAGGTCTCATGGCAGCGGGCGAGACCGAGGATGGCGGCCATGAGGAGGCAAGCCCCGCCGGAAGTCGGCGCGGAGCACGGATGCCCGGGCAGGCTGCCGGGCATGCCCGGCTTTCTTTCGAGCCCGGAACTGCCACAGCGCCGTCTCAGAGATCGTTTGCGTTTCCGTGGAATCCGGTCTTTGGAATTCACCCAAGTCTCTCTTGCGCTGAGGACGGAACAATGGCGGCAGGCAGGCCAATCAGCAGGCCGGCGTCGCATTTTTCGGGCAATCGCGAAAAGCTGCTTCAGTCCGCCTGAGCCGGAGGCAGGACCTGCGAACGGGGGGCAGCGGAAGTGCGGTCCGATGCCGGTCTCTCCAGCATTCCAAAAGCCTGCGCCCTGCGGGAAGACGGGGTCTCCACCATGAACTCTTCATAGAAGCCTGTGGCGCCACGGGTGAATGCTTCTTCAATCCTGACCGGGTCGCCTGAACGCAGAGCGGCAACCAGCGGTTCGTGGGCGGCAGTCACGTCTGCCAGGTGCTGGAGACCGCTCGCCCGCAGGACGCTGATAAAGGCAAAGAGAGGGACAGCAACCTGTTCGAGCACGCGGCAGAGAGTTTCATTGCCCGAGCATTGCCACACCCAGCGGTGAAAGTTGAGGTCGGCCTGGGCCGCCTCGTAATAGGAGTCGCGCACGATCGCCGAACCCAGCGCCGCCAGACGCCGCTCCAGTTCCGCGAACTCCTGCTCTCCCATCCGCTCGGCCGCGAGGCGGGCCGCCATCACTTCCAGCAATGCGCGCAGCTCGACGCGTTCGCGAATCTCTTTCGGTGTGAGCCGGGTGACGGTGGTGCCCACGTTGGGATGCCGGGTAACCAATCCGGAGGATTCGAGCTGATGCAAAGCCTCGCGCACGGTCGCCTGGCTGACACCCAGTTCATGCGCAATTCTGAGCTCCCGGAGACGCTCGCCCGGAGGATAAACCCCGTTGAAGATGTCCTCCAACAGGCGATGCACGACCTCACCGGCAAGGCTTCCGGTGGTTGTCCGGCGTGCGCGGGCTGCGCGGGAAGGCATCCATCGTCATCGTAGCACAGAAGATCCTTGACAACGCGTTTTCTCGATCATACTATCGATAATATTATCGGTCGAAAGGAGTCTCCATGAAAACACACGTCAGGGTGCACATCTGCAGGCTGATCCTTGCGATGCTCGCTGGATGGCTCGGAGCTTGGGGCCAGGTGGGCGGCGGCTCGCTCGTGGGCAACGTGACAGACCCGACGGGCGCGGCCATCGTGGGCGCCCGTGTTCAGGTGCGCAACATCGAGACCGGCGTGACCCGGGAAACGGTCACGAACGAAACGGGCTACTACGAGTTTCCGCTTCTGCCGGCCGGCCGGTATCGACTGGAAGCGGAACAGGAGGGATTCCGCCGCGGGACGACCGCTGTCATTCCGGTCAATACCGGCACGCGCCCGCGCGTGGACATTCGACTTGAGCTGGGCCAGGTGACCGAGAGCGTGGAGGTGGTGGCGGCGCCACCGATCGTGAACGCGACAACGACCGATCTGGGCGTCACGATGGACCGGACGAAGGTCGTCGAGCTGCCGCTGAACGGCCGGAATTTCCAGCAACTGGTGGGCTTGCAGGCGGGTGTGCTGGCGAACCCGTCATCGAGCGCGGGAGGACGCGGAGGCATTGAATTTCACGGGGCGACGGCATTTGGCAACAACCTTATGCTGGACGGAGTGGACATGTCGCTGGGCGAGGTCCCAGGCACCGGGAATGCGACGGGAGGCAACCCGCTGATCAACACGATCAGTGTCGAAGCGATCGAGGAATTCAAGGCTTCGGGCAGCGCGATGTCGGCGGAGTATGGACGCGCCATCGGGGGCGTTCTGAATGTGACAACAAAGAGCGGAACCAACGAATTTCATGGGACGCTTTTCCATTTTTTCCGCAATGACAAGCTGGATGCGAACAGTTTTTTCAATAACCGTTCAGGGCTGGCCCGGCCGTCGTTGCGGTGGAACCAGTTCGGAGGGAATCTGGGTGGGCCGGTGATCCGCAACCGCGCGTTTTTCTTTTTCAATTACGAGGGCGCCCAGGTCCGAAGCCCGAGCCAGGTGACAGGGAACGTGGCGACGCCAGCGTTGATCTCCCAGTTGACACCGGCTTTGCAGAAGACGTTCAATGACCTCTCTCCGAAAGAATTCGAACCGACGGCGAATCCGCTGGTGGGCTTCCACCGGCGCAATGACCGCCGGGTGAACGACGAGCATACGTATCTGAGCCGGGGCGACGCCGATTTCGGCCGGCACCGGCTGTCGCTACGGTACAGCTACAACAACCAGGACATCGTGACGCCGCAATTGTCACCCGTGCTGCGGCAAACTCTGCCGACGCGGTTCCACAATGCGGTGGTCCAGGAAAACTGGACGATGTCGCCGGCGGTTTTCAATGAACTCCGGCTGGGCTTCAACCGCACGGACCTGTTCCGGTACGAAGCGGGACGGGAGAACTATCCCGCCTGGGTGAGCACCGCGGGGGTGAACGTGAATCTGACGCTGCCGGGATATCTGCACTTCATTCCCACGACGTACACGTTGAACGACAATCTGTCGGTCATCCGCGGCAAGCACTCGCTGAAGATGGGGGCGGAAGTCCGCGTCACCATGAACAACCGCGACCAAGGGGGTCAGCCGACGCATTTTTACAACAACGTGAACGACCTGATCGCCGACCGGCCGAACCGGATCCGCATGCTGTTCGGCGGGAGGAAAGGGCTGAAAAACACGCAGTATGGCTTTTATGTTCAGGACGACTGGCGCATCACAGCGCGGCTGCAAATGAATCTGGGCCTGCGCTATGAATATTTCCCGCCCTTGCGAGGTCTGTTCAACATCGCCAGTTCCGATCCGTTCGGGGCGTTCATCCCGACGGCGCGCAGCGATATGTTCGTCGCAGACCGGAACAACTGGGGGCCGCGGCTGGGCCTGGTGTGGGACCCGACAGGAAAGCAAAGACTCGTGATCCGGGCGGGCGCCTCGCTGGGCTATATTCCGCAGGTGCCGATTTATCTGATGGACATGGCGTCGCTGGACCCACGGCTCCCCTTCGTCGCTGATTTCGCGCCAGCCGACATTCCCATGTTCTCCCCTGCCTATCCATTTCCGTTCGCGTTGGTGAACCAGATCGCGGCGAACCCGAATCTGCTGCCGACAAACTTCGTCGTGACCCGGCAGATCATGGACTACAACCGCCGCGACAGCTACGGCGGGCTGTGGAATTTCAGCGTGCAGACGCAGGTAAATCAGGCCCTGGCAGTGCAGGCAAGCTACGTGGGGACGCGGAACGTGAAGCTGACCTCGCCACGGAACGTAAACCTGGTGAATCCGGCGCTGGGGCGCCGTCCGAGACCGGAGTTCGGAGATGTCAACATCCTGGAAAATGCGGCCAACATTTCCTATCATGCCCTGCAACTTTCCGCCAACCAGCGTCTGTGGCGCGGGCTGTCGTTCGACGCCTACTACACGTGGGCGAAAGCGACGGCCTACTTCGTTCCAGACGGGACCATCACGTTCACGCTTGGCTCCCTGCAGGATCCCAACGACATCCGCGGCTCGCGTGGGGTGAAGGACGGAGACCTCCGTCACCGGTTTGTCGGGACTTTCACATTCCGCGTTCCGGCGGTGGCGATGGGAAACAACCCCGTGTGGAAGGCGCTTCTGGCCGGCTGGACGGTGCAGGGCATCCCGGTATGGCGGTCGGGACTGCCCCTGAACGTGACGGCCGGGACGCTGCTGGTGCGCAACGGTCGGGTCGACGGGCAGCGTCCCGATTATGTCATGGGCGCCGATCCATACAACCGCGACACCGTGGCTTTGAGCTGGCTGAACCGGGCGGCGTTCGACATCACGCGGCCGGCCGCGGAGGGCCGATTCGGGAGTCTTGGATATAATGCGCTTCGCGGCCCATCCGGGTTTTCATTCGACGGCGCGCTGCACAAGGACTTCCCGATCCGTGAGGGCCACCGCTTGACGTTCCGGCTGGAGGCGTTTAATGCCTTGAACCACAAAATCCTCGGGAATCCCAACGCTGTGGCCACCAATCCCAATTTCGGGCAGATTCTCACAGCGAGCGGCGGCCGGAACGTTCAACTCGCCCTGAAATACGTTTTCTGAACTGGCGCCGGGCGGGTGGCGGCTCGGAGCCGGGAGGCAGGTGTGGAGGATCACCGATGGTCAACAAGGCAGGCCGGAGTTGGATCGCAGCCGGGGCGGCATCTCTTCTCCTGTGCGGCGCCGCTGAACCGGCCCGGACCGATGTCTTCATCTCCGGGCAAGACGGCTATTTCATGTATCGAATTCCCGGACTGGCCGTGACTCCTCGGGGAGCTCTGCTGGCCTACGCGGAGGCGCGCCGCACGAATGGTTCCGACTGGGACGACATCCGCCTTGTCATGCGGCGAAGCGAGGACGGGGGAGCCACATGGACACCGCAGCAGATCGCCGGACTGCTGGAGGAGAGACCTGAACAAAACCCGGCCGCGGGGAGCCTGCGGAGGCCGCCAGAGATGATCACGTACAACAATCCGGTGGTCATAGCGGACCGCAAGAAAGGCCTGGTGCATTTTATTTACTGCGTGGAGTACATGCGCGCTTTCGCCATGTCCAGCCGCGATGATGGCCGGACGTATTCCAGGCCAGTGGAAATCACTTCGGCTTTCGAGGGCTTCCGGCCGCAATACAACTGGAGAGTGATCGCCACAGGGCCAGGCCACGGCATTCAGCTCCGATCCGGCCGTCTGATCGTTCCGGTCTGGCTTTCGACGGCGGCCGTCTCGCCCCACAGCCCGAATATCGTGGCCACCATTTACAGCGACGACCATGGAAAAACGTGGCGCGCCGGGCAGATAGCGATACCCGAAGGCGGCGAGGTGACCAATCCAAATGAAAGCGTTGCAGTAGAGTTGTCCAACGGGCACGTCATGCTGAATGTCCGATCGACGAGCCACCGCCATCGCCGTGTGGTGGTGACGAGTCCGGACGGCGCCACCCGTTGGTCCGCGCCGGTGTTTCAGGAAGAGTTGCTGGAGCCCATCTGCTTCGGGAGCATCGTGCGCTACGGTCCGCCGAAGCGGCGCGGGCCGAATCGCCTGCTGTTCGTGAATCCTGACAATCTGCTGCGCGGAGGGCAACCGGGGGCGCCCGGGCAAAGCCGGGACAGGAGAAAGCTGACGGTTCAGCTCAGCGAAGACGATGGCGCAACGTGGAAGAAAAAGCGCGTGATCGATCCCGGTTGGGCCGGGTACGCGGATATTGCCGCGGGGCCGGACGGCTGGATCTACGTTCTGTATGAACGTGGCGCACCGGGCGAGCCGCGTTTTCGGATCGCGGCGCTGACTCTGGTGAAATTCCGGTTGTCCTGGATTCTGGAGGAGTCGCCATGAGTCTTGAGGAGCCGCCGGGCATGGCGGCTATTGGTTCCGGCGATGGGCTGGCAAAACCCGGATTCCGGCCGCCTGTTTGACCCATGGCAGCGGTGTTTCCCGGCATGTCCTGAACTGGTCGGGCCGCCCCCGGTTCACGGCACGCCGGGTGGAGGTTGTATGACGCAATTGCACGGTATTCTGCCTGCTGTGATCACGCCCCTCAACAGCCGGGGCGAATTTCACAGTCCCAGCTACGAGAAGCTGCTCGACCGGCTATACGGGGCTGGTTGCGACGGTGTATACGTTTGCGGTCAGACCGGGGAGGGCCTGCTGCTGCCGGTCGAGGAGAGAAAGAAAGCCGCCGAGGCCGCCGTGCGGTGTGCGCCGGGAGGGAGCCAGGTGATCGTTCATGTCGGGTCGCCCCGCACCGAAGACGCCTTAGCTCTCGCGCGTCACGCGTCAAAAATAGGCGTGCGAGCGGTGAGCTCGCTGCCCCCCATAGGACCGTACTCGTTCGCAGAAATCCGCGCCTACTACCAAGCTCTCGCAGCCGCCTCGGACGTCCCGGTGCTGTTGTATTGGTTTCCTGAACTCTGCCCTGCCGTGAGCGAAACAGATCAGATTCTCGATCTGCTGGCCATTCCGAACGTCATCGGGCTGAAGTTTACCGATTTCGACCTGTTTCGTCTTTCCATTCTCAAAAAGACCGGAGCAGTTGTCTACAACGGGCGGGACGAAATCCTGGCAGCGGGCCTCCTGATGGGCGCCGACGGCGGGATCGGTTCGTTCTACAATCTGGTTCCCGAGTGGTTTGTCGAGCTCTACGGGCTGGCGCGCGCGGGGAAGTGGGAAGAGGCGAGCTGCGTGCAGATGCGGATCAACTCGCTGATCGAGGTGGTGCTCCGCTTCCCGTTGATCCCCGCGCTGAAGAGTATGCTGGCATGGACGGGCATCGAATGCGGCGGCTGCATCGAGCCGCGCCTTGGGCTCTCCGAAAGCGACGAATCCTGCCTGCTGAGCATGCTTCAGGATAGGATCGAGCCGCAACACCTTGAGCAGGTGCTTCGGGCCGTTCCGGATTAGCGCCAGAGAATTCAGAGAGCGCACAAGCGCTGCACGGATGCAGGCGGCGTTTGGACGAAAGAGCTAGCCAAAGACGGGGCACTCTCATCCAACCGGGTGAGAACTGCCGCCATGCGCAGGCCGTTTGCGGGGGCCGAATGTTGGTGGAGACGCTTTACTTGCGCATGCCGGGGTTGGGGCTCTTCAGGCGCAGCTGGCGGAGTTTGCGCGCCTTGCGCTTCGGCTTGTGGATGATGAACGTGCCGTTTCCCAGATATTCGGCCTGGTAGAGCTTGCCGGTCTTGTTCTCTGCCAAGTCAACCTCCAAAACCGTTAGTGTAGCAGAGGCGCCCGGCCCCGCGCGGGTGCGATAAGGTGGAAGCAGCGGCAGGGATTGCGAATTTCCGGGAAAGGGCGGCGCGCGGCATGGACTGGCAGACCTTTTTGAAGGCGGGCGCGAGGCTGGCAGCGGCGCTGTGGCTGCTGGTCTCGGCAGCTCTGGCGCAGGCGCCGGCGGCGGAGAAGATCCGCGAGCTGACGCGCGAGGTGGCCCGGATCACGGGACTCGAGCAGAAGCGTCCGGTTCCCGTGGAGACTCTGACGCGCGCGCAGTGGAAGGACTACGTGCAGCGCGAGATCGAGCGTCAGGTGAAGCCGGAGGAGATCCGGGCTGACGAGCTGACTCTGAAGCTGTTCGGGCTGGTGCCGCGGGATTTCGATCTCAAGCAGGCGACGGTAGATCTGCTGGCGGAACAGGCGGCGGCGGTCTACGACCACCGGCGGAGGCGGATGCTGCTGCTGGAGGACGGATCCGGGGGCCTGATGGAAGACGCCGTGCTGGTGCACGAGCTGTCGCATGCGCTGGCAGACCAGCATTACAGCATGGAGAGGTTTCTCGACAAAGGAGCGAAGACGGGCGAGCAGCAGGCGGCCCGGCTGGCCGTGGTGGAAGGGCAGGCAATGTGGGTGATGCTGGAGTGGCAACTGGGGCGGATGGGAATGGGATCGCTGGCGGGCAATGCTGCGGCGCTGGAGAAGATGCTGCCGATGCTGGGCACGATGGCGGCGGCCAGCTATCCGGTATTCGGCCGGTCGCCGCTGTATTTGCAGGAGACGCTGCTGTTCCCCTACACGGCAGGGGTGCTGTTCCAGCAGGCGGCAGTGGAAAAACTGGGCAAGAAGGCGTTTCGGCTGGTCCTGGAACGTCCGCCGGCGACGACGCACGAGATTTTCCACCCCGGGCGGTGGTTTGAAAGAACGAAGTTCGATGCGCCGCCGGCCCCGGTGCCGGAGCGGGAATCCGACTACCGGAAGCTGTCCTCAGGAATCCTGGGCGAGTTCGACGTCCGGGTGCTGCTGAAACAGTACTGCGGGCAGGAGGACGCGGAGAGGCTGGGGCCGCAATGGCGGGGCGGGAGTTACGAGCTGCTGGAGCACAAGGCGTCGGGCCGGCCGGCGCTGCGCTGGTCGTTGGGGTTCAGCGAGGAGGCTGCGGCACTCGACTTCGTGAACCGCTACAGGCGGGTGCTGGAGGGCAAGTCGACGGAGCTGCGGTGGCGGACGGCGGGGCGAGGACTGCTGGAAGGGAGCAACTCGGACGGGCGGTTCCGGGTGGAGGTGCGCGGTGCGGCCGTGGCCGCGGTGGAAGGCCTGCAACCGGCTGAGGACAGGGCGCGTCCTGCGTTATAGTAAAGATTCCCGTCATGTTGAACCGCCGAGACTTTCTGCTTTTCACAGGGGCCTCGCCGCTTCTGGCGCAACTGAAGCCGCCCAAGACGGCGCCTGAGCTGACAATCATTCTGAACAGCGGGGAGCACCTGCTGCTGAGCCGGTTCCGGGGCAAGGTGGTCGTGCTGGAGTTCCTGCTGACGACCTGCCCGCACTGCGCGACGTGCTCGTCGATCATGCAGAAGCTTTACAACGAGCTCGGGGACAAGTTCCAGCCGCTGGGCGCCGCGATCAACCCGAACTCGATGACCGAGGCGCGGATGCTGGTTCCAGCCTATATCAGCAATCTCGGACTGAAATTCCCCGTGGGCTACACGCCGCGCGAACAGGCCTATGCCTGGCTGGAAGCGCAGAACTCGAACGCGCCCATGTATTTTCCGCAAGTCGTTTTCATCGACAAGAAGGGGGTTATCCGCTACTATTTTCCGGGCGGAGATGACTTTTTCAGGAACGAAGAGGCGAACATGCGGCGCCTGATTCTGGAGCTGGCCGCGGAGAACGGCGGCGCCGGCGCACCAAAATCCCGGAGCAAGAAATCGTGAGATTCTTTTTCGCGCTGCCCGCTCTTGCGGGGTGGCTGGCAGTGGGCGCCATGGCGCAGATGCCGCGTCCCGCGCCCGACATCGAGTTTGCGCCGGTCACCGGCGGCAGCGGAACGATGCGGCTGTCGCAGTTCCGCGGCAAAGTGGTGGCTCTGGAGTTTCTGCTGACGACGTGCCCCGGGTGCAAACACTCGGGCAAGATTCTTGCGCAACTGCAGAGGGAGTACGGTCCGCGGGGCTTCCAGGTGATCGGCCTGGCGGTGGATCCTGGAGCCGCGCCGAGAATTCCGGTCTTTGCCGCGGAAACGGGCGCCTTGTTTCCGATTGCGGTGTACAGCGACGCTTCGGTCAGAAATTTCCTGCAAGTGCCCATGATGCTGCGGATGGCGTATCCTCAACTGGCGTTCATCGACAGGAAAGGGAATCTGCGGGAACACCTCAGGGCCGAGGATCCCCGCATGGCGCCGGCGGCCGAAGAGGCCAACATCCGGAAAATCGTCGAGCAGTTGCTGGCGGAGAACGATGCGCCGAAAAAGGGGCCTTCCCGGAGCAAGAAATAGAGGTTGGGAGCCGCGATGAAGAGGGGTACGATTGCAGCCGCCTGCGGGCGGCTTTTTCTTTGCGCGGGCCTGGCGCTCGGCCTGGCAGCGGCGCAGCCGGCTGCCAACCGGCTGACGGCGGAGGAGCAGAAAGCGGGCTGGCGCCTGCTGTTCGACGGCGAGACGATGCGCGGCTGGGTCCCTGCTGCTGAAGGGGCGTGGACGGTGGAGGACGGGTGTCTGAAGGCGATTCCGCGTCCCGTGCTGCGCGAGGATCTGCTGACGCTGGACGAATTCGGGGACTTCGAACTGGCGTTCGAGTGGAAAGTGGCGCCCGGGGCCAACAGCGGCGTCAAGTACCTGATCCAGGATTCGGTGCTGGTGGATGAGAAGCAGCTTCCCGAGGGGATGCGGCTGAGTTTCGAGCAGCAGGTGGGCTGGTTTCTCGAGCACCGGAGCGCGAAGCGGGAGCTGGTGAAGCCGGGCAGCGGAGCGCAGGTCTATCCGGTGGCGTTCGAGTATCAGGTGATCGACGACAAGAGGCACATTGACGCCCTCTACAACGCCACAGGGCGCGCCGGGGCGCTGTACCGGATGGCGGCGCCGGCGCAATCCGTGTCGAGGCCCGCCGGCGAGTTCAACGAAGGCCGCATCGTGCTGCGCGGGCTGCATGTGGAGCACTGGCTGAACGGAGTGAAGGTGGTCGACATCCGTCTGGACGATCCGCAGGTGCGGGAGAGCATCGAGAAGCGATGGAAGGAAGGCCACCCGGTGCGGCGGCTGCTTGTCGAGATTCCGAAGCGGCGGACGCCGATCGCGCTGCAGCATCACAACGACGAGGCGTGGTTCAGGAATCTGAAGATCCGCGAGCTGCGCTGAGGCGGCCAAGCACGAGCTGGAGCAGTTCCCCGGGCCGGTCCAGCTCGAGACGGACGGGGACAGCGCGGATGCCAGGGTGGGATTGAAGCGAAGCGGGGAGATTCAGCAGGTCTTTTTCCGTGGTCAGGAGCAGGGGGGCCTGATCGAGCAGCGGGCGGATCTCCGATTCCGTGTAGTGGTGGTGGTCGGGGAAGGTTTTCAGAAAGGCCGGCTCGATCCCGAGCGAAGCCAGGGTGCGGCGGAAGGATTCCGGCTGGGCGATGCCGCAAAAGGCGCCGGGGCGGAGACCGGGCGGGAGCTGCGGAGGATCGGCGGCGAACCAGGCTTTGAAGATGGGGCAGGAGGGGTTTTCCCTGCGGATCCCGCCGATGAGGCCGGAGTATTCCCTGCCCTGCTCCGCGCGCGTGATGATGACGGCTGAGGCGCGTGCCAGCGCGCGGAGGGGCTCGCGGAGGCGGCCTTTGGGGAAGACGCCGCCGCGGAAGGGGTCGATCGCGTCGATGAGGACGAGGTCGAGTTCGCGGCGGGTCCGCCAATGCTGGAAGCCGTCATCGAGAATGTAGAGGTCGGGCGAGAATCCGCTTGCGGCGGCGAGCTTCCGGCGCGCTGCCTGGCGGTCGGCGCCGATGGCGACGGCGGCGGCGCCGTCGCGGAGGATCAGCTGGGCTTCTTCGCCGGTCAGCTCGACGGGAAGGGTCTGGCCGGGGAGGGCGGCCACGATCTCGCGGGACTGGCGCCGGTAGCCGCGGGTGAGCACGGCAGGGCGGAGGCCGCGCGCGGCGAGTTCGCGGCAGAGCCAGCGGACCAGGGGCGTCTTGCCTGTGCCGCCCATGGCGAGGTTGCCGATGCTGACGACCGGCTTCTCAGGCATGTCCATGCGGAATCGGGAAGAAACGGCGCGATGGACGGCCATGCCGGCGAGCCAGAGCGGCGCGAGAAGGTTGGGGCCGAGCGGGCGCGGCAGGCCGGCATCGTGGAGTTGCGCGGCGGCGGCGGCCACGCGGGCGGCAACGCCACGGCGGGCAGCGGACAGGGTGCGGGCCCGTTCGCCGACGGATGCGCGGGATGCGCTGTCCGAGAGGATGCGCTCGACGGCAGAGGCGAGATCCGGAGGCGACGGCACGGAGATCATTGCGTGATTCCGCTGGAATTCAGCAGCGATTTCCGCAAAATTCTCCATGTGCGGGCCGCACAGCACAGGGACGCCAAAGGCGGCCGGCTCGAGGATGTTGTGTCCGCCGCGACGGGGGAAGGTGCCGCCCATGAAGACCGCTGCGGCGATGCGGAAGAGCGAGTTGAGCTCGCCGATGGAGTCGAGCAGCAGGACGCCGGGCAGAGCGAGTCCGGCGGCCGGGTGCAGCTCTGACCGGCGCAGGAAGGGGACGCCGCGGGCGGCGAGCTTTTCGGCGGCAAGGGAAAAGCGGTCCGGGCGGCGAGGGGCGAGGATCAGGAGCAGGCGCGGGAAGCGCTCTGCCAGGCGCTGAAACGCATCGAGGACGATCTCGTCTTCGTCGGGATCGTCAGGGAGCATCGGGGGCATGGTGGAGGCGGCGATCCAGACGGGCTCCGGACGGAGAGCGTCCAGGAATGCGGTAAGATCTGGAGGAATTTTCGTGGAATCCGGGTCAAAATCGTACTTGAGATTCCCGGCAATTTCCACATTTTCCGCGCCGAGGGCGTGGTAGCGTTCCGCGGCCGCAGCATCCTGGGCGAGGATGCGGTCCGCTTGTGCGAGCGCGTGCCGGAAAAACCAGCGGTAGCGCAGATAGCGGGGCAGGGCGCGGTCCGAGATGCGGGCGTTGGCGAGCAGGAGGCGCGCACCGGAACGGCGGGCTTCGCGGAAGAGATTGGGCCAGATCTCGGTCTCCATGACGATGACGAGAGCAGGACGGAGGCGCCGGAGCACGCGGCGGACAGCGAAGCAGTAGTCGAGCGGCGCGTAGAAGACGGCGTCGGCGAGTCCGGCCAGCTTCTCTTCGCAGAGAGCGCGCCCCGCCAGCGTCGTTGTCGAGACGTACACGGGAACGGCCGGCAGCAGCGGGCGGAGGCGGCGGAGCAGGACGGCGGCAGTGAGCGCCTCGCCGACGCTGACGGCATGCAACCAGATGGCGCCGGGTGCCGTCGGGAGAATGTGCGGCGGCAGGAAGCCGAAGCGCTCGCCGAGGCGGCGCAGGTAGCGGCGGTCCTTGGCGATCCGGAAGGATAGGTACAGTAGAAGGAACGGGAAGGCGAGGGTCTGAACGGCCCGGTAGAGGACGTAGATGAGAGTGCTCGGCAAAACACTGATTGTAAGCCTGGGGCTGATGCTGGCGGCGGCCACGGGGCAGGCGCCCTTCCGGCCGAAGCCGGCCGACAGCTATCCGTCGCATCAGAAGGTGGGGCCGCTGGTACTGGCGGCGGTCAAGTTCGAAACGGATGACGAGACCAAGCCGCTGTTCGGGGGAGTGAATCCAAACGAGCACGGCGTGCTGCCTGTGATGTTGATCCTCGAAAACCGGGGCGAGGAGGCGCTGATGCTGGACCGGATGCGGGTGACGTATCAGGCAGGGCGGTATGAAGTGCAGCCGACGCCGGCGCATGAGCTGCCGTCGATTCTGGGACCGAGGCGGCCGAGCATGGGGCCGCGGGCGCCAATCCCGCTGCCGAAGAAAAAGAACCCGCTGGCGAAGGTGGAGTTCGAGACGCGGGCGTTCGGAGCGAAGACGCTGCTGAAGGGCGAGACGGCGCACGGCTTTTTCTACTTCGAAACGCGGCACCGGCGGGAGGCCATCCTCTACATCACGGGCATCCGCGAAGGCGTGAGCGGGAAAGAGCTGTTCTTCGCCGAGGTGCCGATCGACGAGCCGCGGTGATGCGCTGGCGTTGGGGGTAGAATAGGAGCCGCCATGAGCGACTCTCAACTTCCCCGCCGCACGTTTCTGAAATCCGCTTCCGCTCTGCCCGCAGCGCCCGCCGTGCTCGCGCAGCCCAAACCGAACGACCGGCTGCGGCTGTCGGTGGTGGGCGTGGGCACGCGCGGCATTTACCTGCTCGAGAGAATGCAGGAAGCGCCGAACACGGAGATCGCGGTGATCTGCGATCTGTACGACGCCAACCTCGAACGCGCGCAGAAGACGGCTTTCAACAAGAAAGCCGTGGTGACGAAGGATTGGGAGAAGGCTGTCGAGGCCAAGGACGTGGACGCGGTGGTGATCGCCACGCCGGACTTCTGGCACGCGCCGATGACGGTGCGGGCGGCGCAGGCGAAGAAACATGTCTACGTCGAAAAGGGCCTGTGCCGGACGCTCGAGGAGGCCAAGGCGATCCGCAAGGCGGTGCGCGAGAACAAAGTGGTGCTGCAGCTCGGGCATCACCAGAATTCGGAGCCCTCGTTCATCAAGGCGCGGGAGATTTTCCAGTCCGGGCGGCTGGGCAAGACGTGCCTGGCGCGGACCTACATCGACCGCACGAATCCCTGGCCGGAGTGGCAGTTCTACACGCGGTATGACAACCAGGCGCTGCCCGCCGATGCGACGCCGGAACGGATCGATTGGGAACGGTTCCAGGAGTACTCGGGAGTCAAAACCAATTTCGACCCGGAACGTTTTTTCCGGTGGCGGTGCTGGTGGGAGTACGGAACGGGCATCGCCGGCGACCTGATGAGCCATCAGTGGGACGGGGTGAACATGATCATGGGCATGGGCATCCCCGAAGCCGTGCAGACGATGGGAGGGCTCTACTTCTGGACGAAAGACCGCGAAGTGCCCGATCAGTGGCATGTCATGTTCGAGTACCCGAAGAAGCAGCTGAACGTGACGTTCGCCTGCACGTTCCACAACCGGCATCACGGGACGAACACTTACATCTTCGGGCGGGACGCGACGATCGAGGTCGCAGAGCGGCACTGCCGGCTGTACACGGCGGAATGGACGCCGGAGGGCACGGCGAAGGTGAACGCGGCGCGCAAGAAGGCAGAGCAATGGGGGCTCGACCCGGAGATGGCGCATTTCCTGGCCGAGCCGGAATACCAGTGGAAGCGCGGCGAGAACCCGGTGTCGAGCCACATGAGGAACTGGATCGACTCGATCCGCGGACTCGATCAGCCGCGCTGCGGGATGGACCGGGCGTGGGAAGAGGCGGTGACGATCGTGATGAGCGTCGAGTCCTACTTCAAGGAGCGCAAGGTGAAGTGGGACCCGGTGAACGAGCAGATCGTCTGAGCGGATCCGTCACCGGATGGCGCGGCGGCGCAGCGCCCAGCCGCCCAGCAGAATTCCGGCGCCGATCAGGGCGAACGTGCCCGGCTCGGGGCTCTCTGCCACCGGGGCAAGCGCTGGCTCCACGCCGAAGCCCGGGCCGAAGCCTGCTGCCGGGGGAACGGCTGCGAGCCGCGCCAGGAACGTCTGATATTGCCAGCCCACGAACGATCCGTCCGCAGCTGCATTGCCGCTGATGACGGCCCATTCACCGAGGCCGAATGACGGATTCTCGCGGATGACAAGCGCCGCAGTGTGCATCCAGGATTGAGCCAGAGGCGTGAGAGTGATCGACTGAAATTCGGCATCATCGAGGATGCCCCAGATGGCCTGCTGGATGTGAATGTCGGGCTGGAAGTGCGTCCCGCTGCGGTAGGCTTCCATCTGCGTGATGAGCCATGCGGCAGCCTGGTAGCGCTCGAGCGGACCCAAGCCGAGATCCCACCAGAAATCCTCGTTCGAAAACGATCCCTTGCGGACCAGGGCAGCCTGGTCCGAGTTCCAGGGCAGAAGGGGGACGACGTTCGCCGTGTACCGGTTGCCCGGAGAGGCGAACCGTTCCACGTCAACGGTCCACAGGTCGACATCCACGCCGTCGACGAAGCCGTTGTAACGCCCGCCGCTGAGGACGAGCACGAGGCGGTCGTTGGTGATATGCACGGCTTTTCCCGTGCCGAGAGCGGATTCCGGGAGAAGAATGCCGGCGGAAAGGCAGGCGGGCACGAGTGCCAACAGGACGATTACGCGAAAAGCATTCATGAAATTCACCTGCCAGCCGGAATCCATACTACTGAAATTCTCCTGCCTGAGGGAACGTTACCAGGCCCAAATTCGCTTTCCAATAGGCGGCGGGTTCCAGAACCGTTCCGGGTTGGGCGGTCACGTGCGGTACGCGGTTGCTGCGGGACAGGGACACAGCTGGCAAGTCGTTGATAGATCAACCGCTCTCGATATGCCACACGGGATACCCCCTAAGAATGGATAGGGGTAGGCGGCACAGGACGAGGCCGGAGAGAAATCCGGGTGGCATGCAGGAGCGTCTGTTTTGCTGCGTCCTGGGACCGGTTGACGTCGGAGGATCAGCGGCCCTTCCACGCGTGAAATAGCCGGCGCGCCCGACGACCGTGCAGCGGCGCTGACCCTGCGGGTCATCCGCATGAATTCAACTCGCGCCGTCCTGCAGCGGGTTCTGTGCCGTGAACGAAGGGTGCGACGGCGACCTGGAGCGAGCCGTCATCTCTCAGAGCCTCGGCTGAGCGGGCCGTTTTCGCAAGAGCCGGCACGTGCGTTGCTGTCTTGTTGGAACGGCACGCCCGTCAACCGCCGTTCGGGGTGGGGACCTCGAGGGGATCGCGCGCTCCCGTGACCCGGGCAAGCACGGTTGGGATGCAGCCCTCGGCCAAGGCCGAGGGGAACCCGGGGAAACGCGCGCCGGTTGTGTGCCGAATCTTCAGCAAAAACAGGGATGGGTCATGATGTTCCGAGTGAGAGAAAACAAACCTTCCTGAGAGGAAGGGGAAAGGAACACCGATGACCCAGAAGAAGGATAGCGCGAAAGCGGCCGAGAGGAAAGCGAAGCAACTGGCGGCGCTAGCGGAGCAGCAGGAGGATCTGCTGCGGGTGTTGATCCGGCGGGTGCTGGAGGAGGTGATGGAAGCGGAGATGGACGAGGTGGTGGGAGCGGAGAAGGGGCAGCGGACGGCGAGCCGGACGGGATACCGGTCTGGATACTATCGGCGGACGCTGGTGACGCGGGTGGGCAAGATCGAGCTGCGGGTGCCGCAGGACCGGGAGGGGCGGTTCCAGACGGAGATGTTCGAACGGTACCAGCGGAGCGAGAAGGCGCTGGTGGGGGCGTTGGCGGAGATGTATGTGCAGGGGGTGTCGACGCGGCGGGTGAAGGAGATCACCGAGCAGCTGTGCGGGCACGAGTTTTCGGCCTCGGCGATCAGCCGGATCAATGCGCGGCTGGACGAGGAGCTGGAGAAGTTCGCGCGGCGGCAGCTGGAGGAGGAGTATCCGTACCTGGTGCTGGACGCGCGCTACGAGCGGGTGAGAGAAGACGGGGTGGTGAGGGCGCAGGCAGTGCTGGTGGCGATCGGGATCAACTGGGAGGGGCGGCGGTGCGTGCTGGCGGTGGAGCTGGCGCAGCGGGAGAGTGCGACGAGCTGGAGGGAGTTGCTGGAGGGGTTGAAGGGGAGGGGGCTGCGGGGGGTGCGGCTGGTGGTGAGCGACGATCATGCGGGGCTGAAGCGGGCGGTGCGGGAGGTGCTGGGAGAGGCGCTGTGGCAGAGGTGCTACGTGCACTTCCTGCGCAATGCGCTGGACTACCTGCCGCGGCGGGGCGGCGATGACTGTCTGACCGAGCTGCGCTGGATCTATGAGCGGCGGACAGCGGCCGAGGCGCGGCAGGATCTGAAGGCGTGGCTGGGGCGCTGGCAGGGCCGCTACAGCAGGCTGTGCCAGTGGGTGGAGGAAAACATCGAGGAGACGCTGAGCTTCTACGCGCTGCCGCTGGCGCATCACAAGCATCTGAAGTCGACCAATATGCTGGAGCGTCTCAACGAGGAGATCAAGCGCCGGACACTGGTGGTGCGGATCTTTCCCAATGCGGCCAGTTGCCTGAGGCTGGTGCGGGCGCTGGCAGTGGAGATCCACGAGGACTGGATTGAGGCGACACGGTACCTGGACATGGACCTGTTGCGCGAGCAGGAGAAGAGCCGGCCCCGGCTGGGGGAGGCGGCCTGAGTTTTGCTAAGCTGCTACGGGCTACGCCCTTCGCAGCTTAGCCAACCGTCAACCACGGAGCATCATGGCCCACTGACCTATTTGCAGAGAAATCGGGACACAACTCGCGCGCCGGGAGGGAATCCGTTGGGGAGAGAGGCATGCGACACAGTTGGGCCCTCGCGCGAGCGCGAGGGGAAGCCCGTGAAAAGGCGACGTGAGGCACGGGTGGGATGCAGCCCTCGCGCAAGCGCGAGGGGAAATCCGCAGGAGAGGGCGTGGGTAACACGGTTGGGATGCAGCCCTCGGCCAAGGCCGAGGGGAGATCCGGGGAAACACGCGACGGGAGGGAATCCGTTGGGGAGAGAGGCATGCAACACAGTTGGGCCCTCGCGCGAGCGCGAGGGGAAGCCCGTGAAAAGGCGACGTGAGGCACGGGTGGGATGCAGCCCTCGCGCAAGCGCGAGGGGAAATCCGCAGGAGAGGGCGTGGGTAACACGGTTGGGATGCAGCCCTCGGCCAAGGCCGAGGGGAGATCCGGGGAAACACGCGACGGGAGGGAATCCGTTGGGGAGAGAGGCATGCAACACAGTTGGGCCCTCGCGCGAGCGCGAGGGGAAGCCCGTGAAAAGGCGACGTGAGGCACGGGTGGGATGCAGCCCTCGCGCAAGCGCGAGGGGAAATCCGCAGGAGAGGGCGTGGGTAACACGGTTGGGATGCAGCCCTCGCGCAAGCGCGAGGGGAAATCCGCAGGAAAGGGCGTGGGTAACACGGTTGGGATGCAGCCCTCGGCCAAGGCCGAGGGGAAACCCGGGGAAACGCGCGCCGGGAGGGAATCCGTTGGGGAGAGAGGCATGCGACACAGTTGGGCTCTCGCGCGAGCGCGAGGGGAAGCCCGTGAAAAGGCGACGTGAGGCACGGGTGGGATGCAGCCCTCGCGCAAGCGCGAGGGGAAATCCGCAGGAAAGGGCGTGGGTAACACGGTTGGGATGCAGCCCTCGGCCAAGGCCGAGGGGAAACCCGGGGAAACGCGCGCCGGGAGGGAATCCGTTGGGGAGAGAGGCATGCGACACAGTTGGGCTCTCGCGCGAGCGCGAGGGGAAGCCCGTGAAAAGGCGACGTGAGGCACGGGTGGGATGCAGCCCTCGCGCAAGCGCGAGGGGAAATCCGCAGGAGAGGGCGTGGGTAACACGGTTGGGATGCAGCCCTCGCGCAAGCGCGAGGGGAAATCCGCAGGAAAGGGCGTGGGTAACACGGTTGGGATGCAGCCCTCGGCCAAGGCCGAGGGGAGATCCGGGGAAACGCGCGCCGGGAGGGAATCCGTTGGGGAGAGAGGCATGCGACACAGTTGGGCTCTCGCGCGAGCGCGAGGGGAAATCCGTGAAAAGGCGACGTGAGGCACGGGTGGGATGCAGCCCTCGCGCAAGCGCGAGGGGAAATCCGGGGGTCAAGCGCGAGGGGAAGCCCGAGGGGGAGGGCGCGGGGGCATGGTTGGGATGCAGCCCTCGGCCAAGGCCGAGGGGAAATCCGGGGGTCAAGCGCGAGGGGAAGCCCGAGGGGGAGGGCGCGGGGGCATGGTTGGGATGCAGCCCTCGCGCAAGCGCGAGGGGAAGTCTGGAGGCAAGCGCGAGGGGAAATCCGTTGGGAAGGGCGCGGGGGCACGGTTGGGCACCGCGCGTTCCTGTGGCCTGCGGCCGCTTCGCTCGCGGCTCGGAGCCCGTTGCCCGGTCCGCGCGGCTGCTGCCGGAAGGGTGATTCGCGAGAGAGGGGTCACCCGAGGCGGGAGAGCCAGAGGACGAGCTGAAGGTAGGCGTAGCCGGTGAGGGCGACGGCGAAGGCCGCGACGCCGGTCCAGACTTTTTCCGTGAAATTCGGGACGAGGCGCGGAGTTCCGGCCAGATATCCGAGAATGAATCCCGTGATCAGGCCGCCGATATGGGCGGCATTATCGATGCGGAAAAACGGCAACAGGCCGAACAGAAGCCCGTAAACGGCCCAACGGATATAGAAGCCCTTGATCATGGCCGCTTCGCCGGACCACTTGTAGCGGACGCCGAGGGCGATCATGGCGCCGATGAGGCCGAACAGGCCGGCCGAGGCGCCGACGGTGAGCATGGTGCCGCGCAGCATGCTGAGGGCGAAGCCGCCGATGGTAGAGAAAATGTAAATGGCCACCATGCGCCTGGCGCCGTAAATCTCCTCGGCGTGCCGGCCCAGATCCATGAAAACCCACAGATTGAAAAAGATGTGCATGAGGTTTCCGTGGAGGAAACCGGCGGTGATCAGGCGCCACCACTGTCCGCCGAAGACGCCCTGCGGCAGGGCGGCGCCATAGCGGATGAGGGCGTTGACTTCGCCGACTTTGGCGGAAGCCAGCAGCGTCACCAGGTACAGGGCGACGCAGACGAGGCTGATGACGATGGTGGCGAACTGGGCGGAGGGGACGAGGCCGCCGAGGATGCCGCCGGGGTCGCGCAGGTCAATGGCGCGGGGACCGACAGGCGTGTCGCAGTAAGGGCAGACCTTGTCGTGGACGGTGATGAAGGCCCGGCAATGCGGGCACATGCGGCGGGTTTCCACTGAATTCATTGTAGCGGCGGCCTGTTGTGGCCCGCCTGCCTCAGGCGCTTCCCGCCCGCGCCTCAGACGAACGGCGGATTCCTGGTCTGAGGCGACCATGATTGACTGGGAGCAGGCGCGGAAAGTGTGCGCCGTTGGAGGAAGGCTGTGAAGAAGAACCTGCTGCCCCTGTTTGGCATTGCGCTGGCGGCTGCGGTTGCGGCCACAGGCGTTTTCTACGCCCTGCTGCCGGCGGGCCTCAGCGGCGCGAAGGCCGAGGCTCACGCCACGGTGGTGGTGGCGGCGCGGGACGTGGCTCTGGGATCGACGGTGCGGCCGGAGGATCTGCGGACGGAGCCCTGGAAGCAGGGGCCCTTGCCTGAGGGAGCGGCGCGGCGGGTTTCGGATGTGGCAGGCAAAGTGGCGCTGCGGCCGATTGCCGCTGGAGAGGTCGTGAGGGCGGTCAGTCTGGGACCGGCGGGCACGGGGGCGCTGGCGGCGATTCCGCCCGGTTATCGCGCCCTGAGCCTGCATCCGGTGGATTCGGCCGGGGTGGTGTCGATGCTGCAGCCGGGAAGCCGGGTGGACGTGCTGGTGGTGAACGTCCGAGGGGAGGCGTACGCGCGGCGGGTGCTGGAAGACGTCTCGGTGCTGCAGGTGCAGAAGGCGGAAGCGCAGCGGCCGGTGGTCACGGTGCTCGCGCTGCCGGAACAGGCGGACCGGCTGGCGCTGGCGGACGCGATGCAGCAGATCCGGCTGCTGGCGCGGAATCCCGCCGAGAAGGCGCGGGCAGCGGGAGAGTGAGGACCGATGGAGCGAGCGGCGATCCTGCTGATGATGTTTGTCTCGGGGCTGATGGCAGCCCTGCTGGCGGGATCGTTCTATTGGGCGGTGCAGGAGGCGCGGCGGGTGCGCGAAGGGGCGGGAAGCGCTCTGCTGAACGGAAAGCAGCTGAGCACGATCGGGATCTGGGCTGCGCTGCTGGAGCGGTTCGGACAGGTGGAGCGGCTCAGGAGGCTGATCGCGCAGGCGGGCGTGCCGTGGACGGTGGGGCGGACGACGCTGGTGATGCTGTTCGGGGGGGCGTCGGTGGGGTATTTTCTGGTGCGGACGGCGATGTTTCCAGCCTGGGCGGGATGGCTTCTGATTCTTCTGGCGGCATCGGCTCCGGTGCTGTATCTGCGGGTTGCGCGGGCGCGGCGGTTCCGGCTGTTCGCCGAGCAGTTTCCTGAAGCGCTGGACTCGCTGTCGCGGGCGCTGAAGGCGGGCTATCCGCTGGCGCACACCATCGATCTGCTGGCTCTGGAGCAGCCGGAGCCGCTGGCGGGGGAGATGCGGCGGACGCGCGACGAGTGGAAGCTTGGCGTGCCGTGGGATCAGGCGCTGGACCATCTGGCGGCGCGGATTCCGCTGCCGGAAGTGGCGCTGTTCGCCGCCGCGGTGAAGATGCAGAACCGGTACGGCGGACGGCTGAATGAAGTATTGTCGCGGCTGGCGGAGACGATGCGGGAACAAGCTGCGCTGGAGGGCGAGGTCCGGTCGATCTCGGCGCACAGCCGCCTGACGGGAACGGTTCTGTCGGCTGTGCCGGTGGTGATCGCGGTGCTGCTGTTCTGGATCAATCCGGACCAGATGGCGATTCTGGTCCAGAAGCCCGCAGGGCGGGCGATGCTGACGGGGGCGGTGCTGGCGAATGTGGCGGCGCACGTGCTGATCCGGCGGCTGGCGCAGGTGCGGTTGTGAGGGGCGTATGAACACAGCCGGGCTCGTGGCGCTCTATTTCGGGTTTGTGCTGGCGGCTGTCTGGGCGGCGCTGGCAGCCGCCGTGCGTCTGATGCCGGAGGCGGAGGTGCCGTCCGCGGCAGCCGAATCCGCCCTGTCGGGGAAGACGTGGTCCCGGCGCGTTCTGGAGGCGTTTCTGCAACTCGGCGTGCTGACGGCGCCGTCCGGTCAGGCGGCTTCGGATCTGCGCGGGCGTCTGGCGGCGGCAGGGTACCGGCAGCCGGCGGCGGCGGAGATTTTCCAGGGGATCCGGATGACCGCAGCGGCTGCGCTGGGACTGCTGCTGGGATGGGCGGCATTCTGGCAGACGGGAGGCGGCGGCGCCGTTGCAACGGCAGTCATCTGCGGGGCCGGGCTGGGTTTTCTGCTTCCGGGACGCGTGCTGGAGGCGATGACGCAGGCGCGGATCGCGCGGATTCACAGGGCGCTTCCGGCGGCGCTCGACCTGATGGTGCTGAGCGTGGAAGCTGGCCAGGGTCTGGATCAGGCGCTGGCGGAGACGAGCCGCGAGCTGCGGCAGATCTATCCGGATCTGGCGGCGGAATTCACGCAGGTGCAGCTGGAGATCCGCGCCGGGCGGAACCGGTCCGACGTGCTGGCGGACCTGGGTCAGAGGACCGGTTCGCCGGAGCTGAAAAAACTGGCCGTCGTGCTGATCGACAGCGACCGGTTCGGAACCAGCCTGGCGCCGGCGCTGCGGACGCATGCAAGGTTCCTGCGGACGCGAAGGCGGCAGATGGCGCAGGAGGCGGCGAGGAAGCTGGGGGTCAAACTGATCTTCCCCGTGTTTTTCCTGATCATGCCCGCCGTTTTCGTGATCGCTCTTGGACCCGCAGTGCTGTCGTTCATGGACGCGATGCGGGCCTTTGCGACGCCGTAGTCCGGGCCTGAATTACAGCGGTTCCCAGACGAAGGCCTCGAAGTGGTGGATGGCGCGGAAGCCGAAAGCTTCGTACAGCCGGATGGCGCGCGCGTTGGAGGAGGTGACGGTCAGAGAAGCCTCGACGGCGCCGCTGGCGCGCAGCGACTGCAGCGAACGCCGGAGCAGTTCCGCGCCGGCTCCGCGTCCCTGATGGGAAGGCGCCACGCAGATCTGGGCGATGTGGCCGGTTCCCGGAGCGATGCGGCTGGCGAAGCAGACGCCGATGACCTTTCCGCGACTGTCGAGGGCGACCCAGGTGCAGTCGGGAGCGAAGTAGCCGCAGCCGGGGTAGCGGACGATGTTTTCGATGAAGCGGCGCGCGCCCGCAGGCGACTGATACTGGTTGTTGATTTCACTGTCGATGTGGCCGGCATAGGCCTCGGCGATGAGTTCGGCCGCTTCGCCGCTCCAGTAGGCGGACCAGCGTTCGAAATGGAGGCCGGCGCCTGGGCGGACAGACTCCGGAAGGGCTTCCAGCGAAGCAATCATGAACTGGCGGGGGAATGCGCGGGGAGGCCGGCAGGCGGGAGCGATCTGGCCGCTCTGCAGGCTGAGATGCATGAGCTGCGCTTCCACGCGCTTCAGCCAGGGCATCGAGCGGAGACGGTCCAGGAGGGCGCAGATCAGCATGTTCTCGTGCGCGGGGGAGCGCCAGGCGCCGCGCAGGTAGAGATCGCCGAGCAGTCCCTTGTCGCCTTCCGTGACGTAGTAGCCGTAGCCGGCCACGATGCCGCCGTCCCTGAGGGCGAAGCCCTCCAGGGTTCCCATCGAAGCATAGCGGACGATGAGCTCCGCGAGCGGGGAAAAGTCCCAGTGCAGGAGCCGCATCCACCGGGCTTTTTCATCTTCGAGCAGAGGGGCGAGCTCGGCGCCCCCGAGCGCCTGCAGTTCCACGATGGTGGCGCTCTCGCCCGCCGGCATACGGTATCAGAGCTCCCTGCGGCGCGCGGCGTCGCGCAGGAACTGGCGGATGGAGCGCAGCGCCTGGCGCGTCCGGTGGTGGTTCTCGATCAGCGCGAAGCGGACATGGCCCTCGCCCGCAGGTCCGAACCCGATGCCGGGGCTGACGGCGACGAGGGCCTTTTCCAGAAGAAGCTTGGCGAAATCCAGCGACGGCAATTCCTCGAACGGCGCGGGGATTTTCGCCCAGACGAACATGGAAGCCCGCGGCTTTTCCACCGGCCAGCCGGCGGCGTTGAGCCCTTCGACGAGGAGGTCGCGGCGCTTCTCGTAAACATGGCAGATCCTGCCGACCTCCTCTTCGCAGTCGCGGAGGCCGATGATGGCGGCGATCTGAATGGGCTGGAAATTGCCGTAATCCAGATAGCTCTTGATGCGGGCCAGGGCCTTGATCATGCGGGCATTTCCGAGACAGAAGCCGACGCGCCAACCGGCCATGTTATAGCTTTTCGTCATCGAGAAAATCTCGACGGCCACGTCTTTGGCGCCTTCCACCTGCAGGATGCTGGGGGCGCGGTAGCCGTCGAAGCAGAGATCGGCGTAGGCGAAGTCGTGCAGGATCATCGAGCCATGCCGGTGCGCGAGGGCGACGACGTGGCGGAAGAAATCGAGATCCACGCAGGCCGTGGTGGGGTTGTGCGGGTAGTTGAGCAGGATGAGGCGGGGCGGCTTGGACGCCCTGCGGAAGTGGTCTTCCAGGCGGTTGAGGTATTCAGCGGGATCGGCCACGGGCAGGGGCGCGGCGTGGCCTTCGGCCATGATGACGCCGTACTGGTGGATCGGGTAGCACGGGGCGGGCGTGACGACCTCGTCGCCGGGACCGATGACGGCGAACATCAGGTGGGCGAGCGCATCCTTGGCGCCGATGGTGACAATGGCCTCGGTCTCGGGGTCGAGGGAGACGCCATAGTTGCGCTCGTAGCGGCGGCAGATTTCCAGCCGCAGATTGGGAATGCCGCGCGAGACCGAGTAGCGGTGGTTGCGCGGATTGCGGGCGGCTTCGATGAGCTTGTTGACGACAGGCCGCGGAGTCGCCCCGTCGGGATTGCCCATGCCGAAATCGACGACGTCGTACTGCTGCGCGCGCAGCCGCGCCTTCATTTCATTGACGACGGCAAAAACATAAGGCGGCAATTTTGCAATCCGGTAGAACTCGTCCGTGGCTGTGCCCAACTGCATATACTCACCATGCTACACTGCCGGTCATGAGGGCATTCTGCTGGGCCTGCGTGCTGGCTTCCGTGCTGGCGTTCGCCTTCGCCTGCGCGCAGCCTGCGGGCAAGGTGAAGGAACTGAGCGCCGAGGAGCTGGCCAAGCTGCTGGAGCAGCCGGACAAGGTGTTCTTTCTCGATGTCCGCGAGCCGTCCGAGATCCAGATGCTGGGCTCGGTGAAAGGCTACGTGAACATTCCCGTGAGCCAGCTGCCGGCGCGGCTCAGAGAGATTCCCAAAGACAAGGTGATCGTCACCCTTTGAACGCAGGGTGGCCGCGCCGCCCGTGCGGCGGCGTTCCTCCAGGAGAAGGGATACCGGACGGCCGGCTCCTGCGGGCTGGAATCGGTGAAGCGGCAGAAGGGCGGAAGCGCGATCCGCACCGAACCCGGGAAGCGCTGAGGCGGCCTGAGGGACCGGAGCGTGCAAGCCGGAACGGGACGGCCTTCCCTCAGGCGAACAACGCCTGCGCTCGGATCATGCGCTCGGCCACATGCACGCCGTTGGGGCAGCGCACCGCGCATTGCGGGCAATCCTGGCAGCGAATCCTGCGGTGGCGCTCGGGCAGCGCGGCAAAGTGCTCGCGCCCCAGCGCGAACTGCCCGTAGAAATCGGCGTAAGACAGATACCGCAGGGTCTCCGGGATCGCCGCGCCTTGCGGGCATTGCCCCGTGCAGCGGTAGCACATGCGGCAGTACAGCGGCCGGATCTCTTCATTGATCTGCGCCAGCAGCTTCTCGTCGCGCGGCTCGAAGCGCTCCGCCATGGCGCGGAGTTTTCTTCCAGCTGCTCCATGTCGGCCATGCCAGGGATCGCCGTGGCGAAGCGCTGGTCCTTCAGCACCCACCTCAGCGCCGCCAGCGCGCCGCCGGGCTTGCTCATGTGTTCACCGCTGCTCTTGAACCCGAACGCCCGGCTGGCCGGCGCCATCACCTTCATCGCCACCAGCCCGATGCCTGCCTTGTGCAGCCGCTCGAACGCCGCATCGTGCGCCGCGCCGATGGCGAAGTTGCAGACCGACAGCACCACCTCGATCTTGCCGGTCTCGATCACGCGGTCTGCGATTGCGGTCGGGTTGTGCGTACTCACGCCGATGTGCCGGATCTTGCCCTGCTTCTTCGCGTCTTCCCACACGGCCAGCAGTTCGTCCGTGATCGCCGACGGGTTGTCGCGGAAGTGCATGTACCAGATGTCGAGGTAGTCCGTCTGCAGCTCTTTAAGGCTCGTCTCGAGATGGGCGCGAGCCTCGGCGGCGGTCCGGGCGACGGATTTGCTCGAGAGGATGACTTTCTGTCTGCGGCCCTTCAGCGCGCTGGCCACCATCCGCTCGTTGTTGCCGTTGCCGTAGACGCGCGCCGTGTCGAAATAGTTGATGCCCATCTCGGCGCCGCGCTCCACCACGCTGGCATCCGTCGTCACCATGCAGCCGAATCCGACCGTCGTCACCTTCAGTCCGGTCTTGCCGAGCGTCCGGTCAGCAAGCGGGATCGAGCCCGTCTTGGCCGCCTGTGGCTCCAAATCCCTGCGTGGGGTGAACGTGGCTGCCGGCACGGTCAGCCCGGCGGCGATGAAATTCCGGCGGGAGGGGTGGTGTTTCATTGTTTCAGATCCTTTTCCAGGCAATGGCGCTGCCCACAGGCTTCTTCAACTGCGGTGCAAACAACACTCCAATCCTCTCCCGCTCTTGCCTGATTCTCTCCCTCCGGGAAGCCGTCCGCCGGGCTTCCGCTCTGCTAGATCGCCCGGTGGCGAAGGCCGCGCGGGTCTGAGCGCGTGACCGCTCCCTTGACCACCGGCCGGAGGGGCAGGATGGAGTGCGGAGGATCGCTCCCTCGAAAACGCCGCGCTGGCGGGGTGCTGTCAGCACTGCGGAGGGCAGCCTGTTGCATGCCTTCGGCACTCCACCCGCGGCTCCGGACGTGCGGCGATTGTCATGGTTGCTGATCTTCCATGCGTTAGCGCGCCCGGGCAAGTTCCTGCCTGCCTGACGTGGCTGGGCCGTTTCGGGGTAATCTCCGCACCCGGCTGCTTCCGGAGGCTCAGGCTGGCGTTCGGGCCTTGACGCGGCAGCTCCCCGGCCTGTAGCATCATCCCACCATGCCAGGGCTCGTCTTTTTCACGCTCGCGGGCTGTCTCAGCGTCCTTGCAGCGGCAGCACAGACTCGCGTCAGCGGGTTTCTTCTCGTCGCGAACAAGGGCGACCGCAGTCTCGGCATCATTGATGCCGCGGCCGGCCGCATGGTCGCCAGCGTTCCGGTGAACGGCGTCACCGGCCATGAAGTGATCGCTTCCCCTGACGGCCGCCGCGCGTTCGTGCCCATCTTCGGCGACTCCGGCGTCGGCCGTCCCGGCACCGACGGCCGTACGATTGCGGTGATCGACATTCCAACGCGCAGCCTCGTTGCAGAGATCGATCTCGGCCGCGGGTTGCGGCCCCACTGCCCCCTGTTCGGCCCGAAAGACGGGCTGCTCTACGTCACCACGGAAATCGAGAATACGGTGACGGTCATCGATCCGGCGACGCTGAAAGTCATTGGCGCCATTCCGACCGGCGCCGCAGAGTCGCACATGCTCGCGATATCGCCGGACAACCGGCGCGCCTATACAGCCAACGTCGGCCCGGGCAGCGTCTCCGTGCTCGACCTCCCGGAGCGGAAGCTGATCACGGTGATTCCAGTCGCCGAGCGCGTACAGCGCATCTCGATTTCTCCTGATGGAAAGAACGTATTCACGTCCGATCAGCGCACGCCGCGGCTGGCGGTGATCGACACCACGACCAATAGGCTTTCCGGATGGATTCCCCTGCCCGCCACAGGCTACGGCACGGCGCCAACGCCTGACGGCCGCATGCTCGTGGTGGCCATGCCGCGGGCCAATCAGGTGGCGGTCGTTGATCTGCGCAAGCGGTCCGTCGCCCACGTTATCGACGTGCCGCCGACGCCGCAGATGGCGCTGATGCGTCCGGACGGGAAAATGGTGTACGTCTCCTGCGACCGCAGCGGCCAGATCGCCGCCATCCGCACTTCAGACTGGAAGCTGGAGACGGTGATCGCCGCCGGGAAAGACGCCGACGGGCTGGCATGGGCGAAGTGATCCGGCGCTGCGCCCGGCCGTCCCGCTAGGATGGTCTCTGCGCCATGCAGTTTCTCGATCCGCGCCGTCCCGGGTATGCCTGGCTTGTCGTCGCGCTTCTTGTGCCCGTCGCACTGCTGAACTATCTGGACCGCCAGATGCTCGCGTCGATGAAGTTCTCGGTGATGCAGGACATCCCGGACATCGGCAGCGAGGCCAACTGGGGCAAGATCCTGGCGTTCTTCAAATGGACGTACGCCTTCCTGAGCCCCGTGGGCGGCTATCTGGCGGACCGGTTCAGCCGGCGGCACGTGATCGCGGGCAGCCTGTTCGTGTGGAGCGCCGTGACGTGGGCCACGGCGCACGCCGAAACATTTCAGCAGCTTCTTGTGACGCGGGCGGTGATGGGCGTCAGCGAGGCCTTCTACATTCCGGCGGCGCTGGCGCTGATCGCCGATTACCACCTCGGCCCCACGCGCTCGCGCGCCGTCGGCGCGCATCAGATGGGCATTTACGCGGGCGTGATCCTGGGCGGGTTCAGCGGCTATGCCGCCGATCATCCGGAACTGGGGTGGCGCTGGATGTTCGAGCTGTGCGGGCTGGCGGGGATCCTGTATGCGCTGCCGCTGTTCTTCCTCGTGCGGAATGCGCCGGCGTCAGCAGCTCCGGCGCGGCAGGAGGAGCGGAGCTCGCCGCTGGGTCCGCTGCGGGAGCTGCTTGGCAACTTCTCGTTCATCCTGCTGGTGCTGTACTTCACGCTTCCCGCCATGGCGGGCTGGATTGTGAGGGACTGGATGCCGGCGATTCTGAAGGCGGAGTTCGGCATCGGGCAGGGCAAGGCCGGCGTGTCGGCGACGCTGTTCTGGATGCTGGCGGCCATCGCTTCCGCGCTGTTCGGAGGGTGGCTGGCGGACCGCTGGACGCGGCGGACCCAGCGCGGGCGCATCTACACGAGCGCCATCGGCGTGTTTCTGCTGGCCGTGGCCATGATGGGCGTCGGCTACTCGCCGCAGACCGGAATGTTGGCGGTGGCCGTCGTGTTTCTGATTCTGTTCGGCGTCGGTTGGGGCTTCTTTGACACGAACAACATGCCGATCCTGTGTCAGATCGCGCGGCCGCAGGTGCGGGCCACCGGATACGGACTGATGAACATGGCGAGCATCAGTTGCGGCGGCGTGGCCGACTGGGGCTTCGGGCTGCTGCGCGACCATCACGTGCCGCTGCTGGCGATTTTTGGAATCTTCGCGAGCGTGGCGGCGCTGTCCGTTGTCCTGGTGCTGCTGATCCGCCCGCGTTACGCGGACGCGGGCCCCGCGCCAGCAGGGCATTGAAGTCCGCCGCCATCTGCGGTGCGGCTTCTAGCGAAGCTCTGGCTCGGGCGCGGGCGCGATGTCCGGCACAATCTGCACGAGACCGGGCGCAGGCGGCGCCGGCCGCGCCGAGGCCACCAGCCGGCCGAAGCGGTGCGACAGATGGAACAGTCCGCCCGCCGTAATGGGACCGGCCACCTTGTAAGCCCCCACGGCAGCCAGCCCCATGGCCGCAATGCAACCGCACTGGGCGCAGTCAGGATCGCCGCCAAGCTGGCAGGGCGTGACGGGAGTTTTGAAGTCCGCCGAGACTGTCCGGGTCGTTTTGGCGAAAATGCACTGGTCCGGGGAGTCGGGCGGCTTCAGGAACTGCCGCAGAGCGCTTGGGGCCATGTCGAGCTTCGGTTCCCGCTGGCGCAGCTCGAGCAGTTCCGCGACCACGCGCTGGCGCTGTTCCGGGCCAAGACGCTCCGGCGCTTCCGCCCCCCGCTGCGGCGTAAACAGGCTGAACCAGACGCGCTGCACTTCGCTGCGGCCGCACCAGAATTCCAGAAACTGTTTCAGCGCTCCTTCGCGCTCGGCCATCTGGCGCGTCACCGTGCAATGAACCGTGATGCGGCCGCCGCGGATGTTTTTCAGGATCCGATCGTAGGTGGCAGGAGCGCGGCGCCTGTCGTGCTCTTCGCGCAGCCCGTCGATGGAAACGACCACGGTGAGCCGTTGCATCGAAGCCCACGCCTCGGGCAGAGGCCGGAAGGCGCTGGTCACCACCTGCACGTGAATGCCGCGGGAGGTCAGTTCAGGGACGATGCGCTCCACTTCGCGGTGCCGCACCAGCGGATCGCCGCCCACGAGCGAGACGTGGAGCGGCTTTTCGCGCCCGACGAGTTCGACGACTCGCCGCACGAGTTCCTCGCCGCGGTAGTCGCTCAATTCCCGCAGGGTGACGCCGCCGCCCAGATGGTTCTGCTCGTAGGCGTAGCAGCCGGGGCACCGCAGAGGGCACTCGCGCGTGATTTCGATGGAAAGGGCAGGTGCGTATCCCTGCAAAATTCTGCCCCAGGAGCGGAGCACATGGCCAACCTGCATCGTTTCTCCAGTCAGTCTGCCGGGCCCTAAGGCCGGTCCATTGCATCGAGCACCGCTCTGGGAGGGAAGCCTGCCGGAGAGCGCAAATCGCCGAGGACTGACTTGAGAGTAGCAGGAAACCGGCGGCGGCGCTGAAGATTTTCGCGGCGGTGGTGGTACATTCATAGCGCGGAGGTCCCATGCCAGCCAATCTCGGACCTGATTACCTGGCCGCCGAGGAGGAATTCCGCCGGGCCGAAACCGTGCCGGAGCGCATTGCGGCGCTCGAGAAGATGTACGCCGTGCTGCCCAAGCACAAGGGCACGGAGAAACTGCAGGCCGACATCCGCCGCAAGCTTTCGCAACTGCGCAAGGAAAACCAGAAAAAAGGTCCGGCGCGGGGCACGCCGTTCTACCTGATTCAGAAAGAGGGCATCGGACAGATCGCGCTGCTGGGGCCGCCCAATTCCGGCAAGTCGAGCCTCTTGCGGGCGATGACGAACGCGGAGCCGGATGTCGAGCCGTTCCCGTTCACAACGCATGCGCCGACTCCGGGCATGGCGCAGTTCGAGGACGTGCAGTTCCAGCTCATCGACCTGCCGCCGCTGGCGCCGGAATGGGTGGAGCCGTGGGTGGCGCAGGTGCTGCGGCGCGCCGA
The DNA here is from genome assembly GCA_026002875.1 of Bryobacteraceae bacterium. Taxonomy (NCBI): domain Bacteria; kingdom Pseudomonadati; phylum Acidobacteriota; class Terriglobia; order Bryobacterales; family Bryobacteraceae; species Bryobacteraceae bacterium. Next base: position 1,443,438 of record BPGE01000001.1, on the reverse strand, counting down.
CCGGACGCTGCTGGTGGTGGCGGCGGACGACCCCGACGATCTGGCCGAAATCGACTTTCTCGAACATCAGCTGGAGGAGTGGAAGCTTGCGCGGCCGCAATTGATGGTGGTGAACAAGATCGATCAGCCCGGCGGCGCGGACAATTTCGGCGTGCTGGCGGAGCTGTACGAGGGCAGGTATGAATGCCTGCCTGTCAGCGCCGAGACCGGCGAAGGGCTGGACCGGCTGGCGCGGCGCTGCTTCGAGCTGCTTGACGTGGTGCGCGTGTATACGAAGGCGCCGGGGAAGAAGCCGGATCTGACCGCGCCATACGTGCTGAAGCGCGGCTCGACCGTGCTGGATGCCGCGCGCCATGTGCACAAGGACTTCGCCGAACGGCTGAAACTGGCGCGCCTGTACCGCCGCGACCGGCTGGAGGACGGGCTGCCGGTCAGCCGCGATCATGTTGTTGAAGACGGCGATATTCTGGAGTTCCATGCGTAAGAAGCTCCCGGTACAAATTCTGCTGGTTCTGTTTTCCCTTTCCGCCGCCGGACAGACGTATCTGGCCGGAACGGCGCGGCGCGAGATTACGCCGCGCGAGCCGGTGCCGATGTGGGGCTACGGGGACCGCCACGATGCGCTGTCGGAGGGCGTGCTCGATCCTCTGTATGCGGACGCGCTGGTGCTCTCCGACGGGAAGGAGAAGCTGGCCATCGTGGGGCTGGACCTCGGCCGGAGCCCCGGGGAGCGGTCGCTTGAAAAGATCCGCGAACGGCTGCTCCGCGAGGCGGGCATCCGCTGGTCCGTGCTGGGTGGATCGCACACGCACCATGGACCGGTGCTTGAACTTACGGATGAAGACGGCAAGGGGAAGGGGCGGTTCGACGCCGCCCTGCGTTACTACCGGCAGCTGGAGGACGCGATTGTCGAAGCCGTTCTGGAAGCGAATGCGAAGCTGGAGCCGGCGAAGCTTGCGGCTGGGGCGGCGGAGCTGCCGGGATGGAACGCGAACCGCCATACGAAGCTCGAGCCGAAGCCCGTGGACCCGGTGCTGGCCGTGCTGCGCGTGGACCGGGAGTCGGGGCAGCCGCTGGCCGTTCTGGTGAACTGGGCGGCGCATCCGACCACGCTGCCGCCGTCGACGCTGAAATTCTCGGCCGATTATGCCGGATCACTGAAAGAAATCATCCGGAAAGAATCAGGGGCTGCGGCCATTTTTCTGCAGGGGGCGGCTGGAGATCTGCGCACGGAACGCCGGGGCATGGACACGTTTGCGTATGGAGAAGCGCTGGGCCGGGAGGCTCTCCGGCTGGCGCGCTCTCTCGCCCCCGGCTCACCGCCGCAGACGGTCGAGATCCGCGCACGGGAGGAGCGCTTCTCGTTCAAACCCCGGATCGACCTGAGCAATCCGCTGGTCGCCGCTGCTTATGAGAAAGCGTTTTTCCCGGAGCTAGTGCGGAATTACCGGGACGAATACGCGCAGGGCGTCCGGCCGCGGTTGATGACCGTGTTGCTGGGAACGGACGTGGGAGCGGTGGCCGCCTCGGGCGAATTCTTCTCGAGCCATGCCGTGCGGCTGCGGGAAAGGGCGCGGTTGAATACGCTGTTTTTCTTCGGTTATTCAAACGGATACCATCAGTATTTCCCGACGATTGAGGCCTGCGCGGAGGGCGGCTACGGGGCGGACCCGCCGGTGGCGCCGGCCGTCGTGGGAGCAGGCGAGGAGCTGATGAACCGCGCTCTGCTGTGGCTCTATCAATTGAGGGGGAAGATCCGGCAATGAGGCTTGCGGCGGCACTGCTTCTGACGCTGGCAGCGGCTTCAGCCGCGGACCTCGTGCGCGGAGGCAGGACGCGCCACACGATCGTGCTGGCAGCGCAGGCGCCGCCTGCCGAGCAACGCGCCGCGGCGGAGTTGCAGAAATATGTGCGCGAGATCAGCGGCGCAGAACTGGGGATCGTGGACGACAGCCGCCCGGTGCGTGGCCCGATGGTGCTGATCGGGCGGAGCCGCGCACTGGCGCGGGTTGCGCCGGACCTGCCGCCGAAGGGTCTGCGACCCGAGGGATTCGTGATCGAGACGCGCGGTCCGCATCTGGTGATCGCCGGGGGCGGACAGCGGGGGACGATGTACGGCGTGTCAGAGTTTCTCGAGCGGCTGGGGGTGCGCTGGTTCACGGCTGACGTGACGCGGATTCCGAGGCTCCAGACCATTCCGCTGGGCAGCCTGCGCATCCGCCAGGAGCCGGCGTTTGAATACCGCGAACCCTTTTTCACCGAAGCCTTCGACCGCGACTGGGCGGCGCGGAACCGCGCCAACGGCCATCATGCAAAGCTCGATGCTTCGACGGGCGGCAAGATCAGTTATTACCCGTTCGTGCACTCGTTCGAGCAGCTGGTTCCGCCGGAGAAGTATTTTGCGGAACATCCCGAGTATTTCTCGCTGATCGACGGCAGGAGACGCGCGGAACGGAGCCAGCTGTGCCTGACGAATGAAGCGGTGCTGCGGATCGCCACGGAGACCGTGGAGCGCTGGATCGCAGAGCACCCGGAGGCGACGATTTTCTCGGTCTCGCAGAACGACTGGGAGGGCTGGTGCGAGTGCGAGCGGTGCCGCCGCGTGGAGGAAGAGGAAGGGGGCGCGCATAGCGGACCGCTGCTGCGGTTCGTCAACGCGCTGGCGGAGCGGATCGAACAGAAGCACCCGGACAAGCTGATCGACACGCTTGCCTACTGGTACACGGAAGCCCCGCCGCTGCGCGTCCGCCCGCGGCGCAACGTGCGCATCCGGCTGTGCCCCATCGGCATCTGCACGGCGCATCCGTTTTCCCAATGTCCCCGGAGCGCTTATTTCCACAAAAATCTTCAGGCGTGGGCGAAAATCACGGACCAGCTTTACATCTGGCATTACAACACGAATTTCACGCATTACCTGCTTCCCTTCCCTGACCTGGACGAGCTGGCGGCCGATATTCCGCGCTACAGAAGCCTGGGAGTGAAAGGACTGTTCATGCAGGGGGCTTACCCGGAAGGCGGGGGCGGCGAGATGGCGTGGCTGAAGTCGTGGGTGATCGCGCGGCTGTTGTGGGATCCGGCGAGGGATGCGTGGAAGCTGGTGGATGAGTTTCTCGAGGGCGTCTATGGCCGAGCCGCGCCCGCCATGCGCCGGTATCTGGACCTGCTGCACGCCGAGGTCCGGCTGCCGCCCGAGGGACGGGGACTGCACCTTTGGATTTTCAATGTGCCGGATTATTCAGATCTGCTTCTGAAGGAGGGATTCCGCCTGTTTGATGAAGCGGAAAAGGCGGAAGAGAGCGAAGAGATCCGGCGGCGAATCCGCAAGGACCGGCTCTCGCTTGAGTATTTGGCGCTGCTGCGCGCGGCGCGGTACGAGGTCCGCGGCGGGAGGTACGCTCCGGCGGATCTCGAGCGTGTCAAAGAGGATGCGCGGAGCCTGCTGGCCCGGGCAAGAGAACACGGGATCCGCAGCCTGCACGAGGGCCGGCCCATCGAGTTCGACGAGCGGCTGTATGAATCGCTGCGGGAGTTTCCGGTTGAAAGGCTGGAAAACCGGCTGTTCGAGGTTGCCGTGGTTCCGGGTCTCGGCGGGCGCGTGGTCCGATTCTTCGACAAGGTGGCAGGCCGCGAGTTGCTGCGGCCGGCGCCCCAGCACGACCTTCGGTATCCGGACACGGGCGGCATTTCGGCCACGCTGCACGAGCACCGCCGCGCGTCCGCGTGGGCGGTGAAGTGGCAGGCCGAGCATGCGGGCGGGAATCAGCTTCTGCTTACAGGGACGCTGGAAAACGGACTGCAGGCGCGCCACCGCATTGTGCTAACGGAGAGCGGGCTGACGCTGGAGACGATTGCGTCCAACCCGGCGCCGCAGGAGAAGGCCGTGGTCATCCAGCACCGCGCGGAGGCCGCGCCCGCGGACATCGACGCGGAAGTGCTCGAGTATCAGGACGTCTCGGGACAATTGGTGCGCCGGCGGCTGATCATGGCGGGCGAGCCTCCCGAGGGGCGGCTGCAGTTTGATGCGCCCGCGCTTCCGCAGGAGGGATTGCTTCTCACGCTGGCGCGGTTTTTCACTTCTGCCAGGGGCGCCGGGCGAACTCTTGTGCAATGGACGGCGAAGACGCCTCCCGGCACGACCTTTGTGCACTGGTCGGATGAAGCGCGGTTGCCGCCAGGGGGCGCCGTGCGGCTCGCTTCGTTTTTCAGCCGGAAGTGATCACTTCCGCTCGTAGATCTCGGTCCAGCGGCGCGTGCCTTCCGGCGTCGTGAGCCGCAGGCGTCGCTCCAGGGTGCGCCCATCGCGCGAGACGATGGTCCGGGCTGTTTCAATCGTGTTCCCGTCGGCGGTGCGGAAGGTGGATTCGATCGTGCGGCCGTCGATGCGGATGATCACAATCTCGCCGTCGCCGTAGGAGCGCGACATGGGGTACGGCTTGCCGTCGATAGCGCCGGAAAAGCCGAAGTCGCGCACGTCTTCATTGGCGTACTGCACGGAACCGTGGTAGCTGAGGCTCGGCTCCTGATGGACGATGGTGAGGATGACGGAGACCGGCCTGTTCATGTTGCCCCACTTTGAACGGTCCACGTTGAGCTGCCAGTTTCCGCTGAGATTGGCCGGCTGGGCGGCGCACAGCGCGCCCAGGATGAGCGTTGCGATCAAGATCCCGATCGGCCTGTGCATGGCTTGCCTCCTCGCAAGGCTCGCGGCTTTACTATAGCGCCGCGCGCCGCTGATGGGAACCTTTTTTCGGGCTGCGGAGTCTATGGACAACGGAGGACGGACGATGCGCTGGCTCCCGTTGTTGCTGCTGGCGGCCTGGCCGTGGCCGGCGGGCGGGCAGGATTTGCTGGTACCGCAGGGCGCCGCCGAGCAACTTCTCCTGCACCGGGAGCCGGTGGATCTGCCGCCGGCAGCGGCGGAGGCGGGCATCCGGGGCCAAGTCCGGTTCCAGATCACCGTCGGCCCGGACGGGCGGGTGAGAGAGGCGCATCTTCTTGGCGGCCATCCGCTGCTGGCCGAGGCGGCGCGCGAGGCCGTGCTGAAATACCGGTTCCGGCCGCTGACCCGCAACGGACGGCCGAGAAGCTGGAAGACCATCATCTCCGTGCCCGTGCCCACTCCGGATCCGGCGGTGGAGCGGCGCGGGGCCTGACGGCCGGGGAACCTCTGGAAGAGCGCTCAGGGGCCGGAGGAGAGGGCTGTCAGTCCGGCTCGCGGACGGGGACGATGCGGTCCGCGGCAACATTTTCGAGGATTTGTGTTTTGCCTGAGGGCCAGCGGATTTCGACGCGATCGGCTTTCGCATGCGGGCCGAGGCCGAAACGGACGGGACCGAGGCTCGAGCTGGCGTAGCCCAGGCTGGAGGTCATGTGGTTCCACTGGGGACCGGAGGGCGTGTCGACACGGATAAGGGCACCCATGCCGTCGCGGTTGGACTTTACGCCTTCAAGCTGAAAGGCGATCCAGTGGCCGGCCTGCGGAGACCGGTTGAGCCAGATTTCGGCCGGCGAGGCGAGGGCGGTGACGGCGACATCCATGCGGCCGTCGCCGTCGAAATCGCCGAAGCCGAGGCCGCGGTGGCGCGCCGGGGACGCGGCGTCGAGGCCTGCCTCCGCAGTGAGCGCCTGCCAGCCTTTGCCTTTGAGGTTGCGGAAGACGGAATTGTGCTGTTCGACGACGTTGCCCGGCAGGGGGCGGGCGAGCACGTCGCCGCGCGAGACGAACAGATCCTTCCAGCCGTCATTGTCGAAGTCGACGAAGCCAACGCCGAAGCCGGCCATCTGCATGACGAGTTCGCGGAGGCCGGTGGAGGAGGTGACTTCCGTGAAGCCTTTGGCGCCGAGGCCGCGAAACAGCGGGAAGGTCTGGCGTTGGAGCGCGGCGAAGACGATATCGGGGACGCCGTCGTTGTCATAATCACGGAAATCCGTGCCCATCCCGGAGATAAAAAGGCCGTCTTCCGGCAACGCGATGCCGGATTGAAACGCGATTTCGTCGAAACGGTCGCCTTTGTGATGGAAAAGGAAGTTGTACAAATAGTCGTTTGTTACGAAAATGTCCGGGCGGCCATCGGCGTCGAAGTCGGCCATGGCGCCGCCCATTCCCTTCCCCACTTTTGAGCGCAGGCCCCACCGGGCGGAAACATCTTCGAAGCGGCCGCTGCCGCGATTCAGATAGAGCTGGTTGGGCGTGCCCTTGTACATGCGCGGGCTGCAGTAGTCGCTTTCGCCCTTGTACTCGCAGAGCGGCTCGGTCTTGAAATCCCACTGGAGGTAGTTGACGACGAACAGATCGAGCAGTCCGTCGGAATTGACGTCCACCCAGACGCCGCCGATGGCCCAGAGAGGGCCGAACTCCGGGTCGGGAGTGTTCCGGATGCCCGCTTTTTCCGTGACATCGGAGAATGTGCCGTCGCCGTTGTTGCGGTAGAGCGTGTTGTGATGGACGCCGCCGACGAAGAGGTCGGGCCAGCCGTCGTTGTCGAAGTCGGCGGCTGCGGCGCAGTGGCTGTAGCGGGTTCCTGCAAGGCCGGCGGCATCAGTAACGTCGCGGAACCTACCGCCACCTTCGTTGCGGAAGAGGCGGTTGCGGTATTTTGGATCGTCCTTCTGGAGCGTCTCGAGGTTGGCCCCGTTCGTGAAGAAGATGTCGGGATGGCCATCGCGGTCGTAGTCGAAGACAGCGAGGCCCCCGGCCATGGTGGCGGGAACGCGGCGGGGCCTGATCTCGCCGTGCTCGAGGCGGAAGCTGATCGGGGCGAGCTCGAAACGGATGGGGGCGGAGGCCTCCGGAACAGGCCCGCCCAGGACAGCGGCCCCCCACACGCCCAACGCCGCGAGCACGACAGCCGGAAGCGCCCACCGCTCGCCTTTCCGCATGGTTCCCATTTCATCAAAACGAAGGGGACGCCCGCAGGCGTCCCCTTCGCACAACAGATGCTGGCTCCCGCTCAGAACGTGTATCTGAGCGTGAACTCAGTGACGCGGCGGCCGACCGTATGGAGCGGCTTGCCGCTGGTGATCGGGTTCTGGTTAGTCTGCGCCAGCTGACCGTTGGAGGTGAAGTTCAGCTGGATGTCCGTGTTGGTATTGGTCGCGTTGAACTGCGGCAGCGGGTGGTTCAACCAGTTGAACGCCGAGAACCTGAACTGGATCTTGTGGCGTTCGTTGATGCTGAACGTCTTGTATGCCGCCATGTCGGTGTTGAAGAACATCGGGCCTTTGATGTAAGGCCAGATGATATCACCGTTCAACCCGTTGCCCGGCGGAGGCGCGAAGCACGCCGGGTTGAAGTAGTGGCCGTCAGGCAGGTTCTTGCGCGGGTCGCAGATCACCTTGGGAACCAGCGTAACGGAGTTGGTGCCAAGCTGGTTCTGGTTGGTGAAGTTGCCCGGCCAGAGGGCGTTGAGCGTGCCGCCCGTGTTGGGCTGGATGGGGGCACCGCTCTGCAGCTGCGTAATGCCGCTGATCGTCCAGCCGTTGACGACTCCGCCGTAGAACTTGTTCTTGGTGGAGACGTTGGGCAGATTGATGACGTAGGCGGCGTTGTAGATGTGCGTGCGGTCCCAGCTCAGGACGCCGTAGTTTTCCCGCAGGCCGAACGGCCAGAGGGTGTTGCCAGCGCTGGCGCCGTTGTCCGACACGTTGTCGCGGACGCCGAGCACCTTGCTGAAGGTGTAGTTGGTGGTGAAGGTGACCCGGCCGGACTGCTTCTGCCAGGTGGCGATGAAGGCGTTGTAGCGCGAGTAACTGCCGTGCTGGATAAGCGAGACGTCGCTGTAGTTGGCCAGCGGGCGGTAGTCGTTGACGGGGAAATCAGAGGAGAACGGATCAAGAACCTGTCCGGTCCTCGGATTGGGCCCGAAGAACGCGCGGAACGGAATGGCGTTGATGTTGCCCAGAGCGCCGCGGATCAGCATATCCTCGCTGCGGTTGCCCTGATACTGGAACTCCGCCACGCTCCGCCACGGCAGGCGGCGGGAGATGGTGAAGTTGTAGGTCCAGGTATAGGGAGTCCGGTCGTCGCCCTTGAGCAGCGGATCGACGCTGGAGCCGAGGCCCGACGGACCGAGAGCCGGCGAGTACTGCTTGAACTGGTGCCAGCCGACGCAGCAACCCCAGAGGGTGCCGTACTGCGGGATGTCCAGGGGGGCGCTGTAGGTCTGGCCGCTGACCGTGTTGTATGCGATCTGGTAGCGGTAGAGGCCAGCGCCGCCACGCAGCACGGTCTTGCCGTCGCCCATCAGGTCATACGCAAAACCGAAGCGGGGCTCGGGGAACAGGGTCCGCGAGGGCCAGCCCGACTTCGGGATGGACTTGTCGATGGCGTTCCACGAAAGGCCGGTCCACGACTTCGCATTGGAAGTGTTGTCGTAGCGGGCCGGATCCCAGACGGCGAGGCCCGGGTGATTGCCGAGCGGGAACCAGTTGCCGAGGTGCTCGAAGCGCATGCCGAGCGTGAGGGTCAACTGGCGGGTGACCTTCCACTGGTCGCTGACGTAGAAGGCCCAGGTGTAGTACTTGAAGTCGGTCACCGGGGCGTTCTGCATCTGCTCGAACTGGGTGATGCGGCCCGTGATCCAGTCGGCGAGCGGGTTGCCGGTGCTGCGCGCGCCCCAGTTTTCGAAGGCCGCGCCGCCCTGCGTCGTCATGTTGAAGCCGCCGCCGGTCTGGTTGTTGCGGGCGAAATCCCAGTAGAAGCCCGTCTTGAGGGTGTGCTTGCCCCACAGTTTAGTGAGGTTGTTGGAGATGTTGGGCGTATCGGAGAGCTTGCCGAAGGCGTTGGCGCCGCCGGCAGGCCACGGAGCGCCGTACGGATAGGTGGCGAAGCCGACCGCCGAGTTGCCCCAGCCGTAGGTGTTGGGGATCTGAGGCAGGAACGGATTCTCGAACAGGCCGGTCATGGTGAAGCCGATCTTGGCCGGGTTCACCGCATCCGGATTCATCAGCTTGACCGGGTTCAGGAAGCGCGCCTTGGCGAAGATGAATTCATTCGTCAGGGTCGGGCTGAAGACATGAACGAGGTTGGCGCTGAGGACGTCGGAAGTCTGCCGGGCATCCTGGGGAGAAGGATACGGCAGGGAGCTGGGCATGGTCCACCAGATGGAGATGGGGTTCTGCTGCAGCTCGGACTGGTGGTTCCAGCTGAAGAACAGCTTCGTGTTCTGGCTGATGTTGTAGTCCGTGCGGATGCGGTATTCCCAACGGTCCTGCGGAGGGTTGGCCAGGAACTGGTAGTTGGAACCAGAGGAGTTGGTGCGCGGGTCGGCGTTGGGCTTGGGGAACAGCTTGAGGTAAGCCATCGAATCCTTGTCGAACAGGCTGGCCGGAACCCGCCCGCCGGGGAACTCGATGCCATCCTGGCTGGTGGCGTTGCCACCGGGCAGGGTGTTGGCCTGACTGCGCGCACTGGCGAAATTGGGTCCGAGCGAGTCCAGGTACTCACGGCTGAAGTTGCCCTGCAGCATCTGGTCGGTCGGGACAAAGTAGCTGCGCAGCTGCCCGATGGGCTGCTGCTTCATGTATTCGTAAGCGGTGTAGAAGAAGAGCTTGTCGCGGTTTTTGTTGAAGCCCGTGCCCGGAATGAGCACCGGGCCGCCCAGATCGCCGCCGGGGTAGAAGAATTTGTCGTACATGAAGTCGGGCGACTCTTTCTTGATCCCCTGGCTTTTCTGGAAGCTGTCGAGCGCATTGAATTTCCCGTGCCGCGCGTACAGGTACCCGCTGCCGTGGAACTGCGCACCGCCGCTCTTGCCGATCGCCTGGAAGGTCACGGGACCTTTGGCGAATTCGGCGCCGTAGGCCGAGGTGAGGATGGTGACTTCCTGCACCTGGTTCTGGTTGATGTTGGCAGTCTGCGTGCCCTGGTTGCCCGGGTCGAGCAGGTTGGCGCCGTCGGAGGTCATGGTCATGGCTCCATTCGGCTGCGTGCCTGCGGCCGAAAAAGCGCCGATCGGCCCCGAGTTGGTCGCCGTGACGTAGCTGTTCCACATCGTCTGGCCCAGGCCGCTGGTCATGGCCATGCCGGGCATGATGCGGATCAGTTCCGCCGCGTTGCGTCCGACCACGAGGAGATCCTCGACCATCTGCCGGTTCAGCGTCTGGCTGAACTGGCCGGAGTCGACCGGAACAACCACTTCCGCCGCCTCCGAAACCTGGATCTCCTGCCGCGTTCCTGCGACTTCAAGAACCACGTTCGGAAGATTGACGGTCGCGCCCTGCGTCAACACGATCCCTTTTCCCTCCCAGGTTTCCAGCCCCGTGAACGACACGGTCACGGTGTAGGAGCCGGGGGGAACGGAGGGGAACACAAACACGCCGCTGGAATTGGTGACCGTCTCGCGCGTGATGCCGGTCTGTTCGTTCTTCAGAACCACTTTCGCGTTCGGCACCACGCCGCCGGTACGATCCACCACAGTGGCGCTGATGGATGCGCTGCCATATTGCGCCGCTGCAGGAAACGCCAGGACGCACAGCAATGCGATGGCAGCCCCCATGGCTGCCAGGCAACGCAGCGCGCCGCGCGCTTCCCGCCTCGCCGCTCTGTTAACGGTTTCAAGTGTCTCTTTCATTGGACCCCTTGCAGATTCACTCATGGGCCGGACGGCACGGCAGGTGATGCTCTCCGGCCATCCGATCCTAACCAAGTATATGGAAGCCCTACTAGTGTGTCAATACTATTTCGCCCCCGATTAACAGATAAAAATGGGTGAAACTCGCCCCTGAAAGATCAATACATTCAGACATTTAGATATTTCTTTGCAGCAGCAGGAACACTCTTCCCGTGTCGTAGCCCGGAGGCGCACCCGAGCGCGCCCAAAGGTCGCAGACAGCCTGCAAAACAAGCCTCGTGCAGTGGAATTATGGCCCTGCAGGCTGGAAGATCTGTAAAGCCTTACAAAGATGCGCCTTCCTGATTCAGGGCAACAAGGAAATGCCGCGCCGGCTTTCCGGGAACGCGGACTCTGGCCAGGCTGCGGATGGGACAGGGGGGCGGCTCCTGGGAAGCTCTCCGGAGCAGGCACTCTGACGGCGCGTGCGCTGGCACGGTCCAGGCTGGCGTCTGCGCCTGGTCCGGGCGAATGCTGGCATCAGGGCAGACGAACGGCGGGACGGCGGCGGAGCGGGTTTCCTCTTCACGGCTTTTGAAGCGAAGGGCGACGCAAGAGATGATGCCATTAGAATAGAGGCATGGCGAACAGGCCCGGCTACCGCTTTGCACGAAAGCCTCTGGGGAAGCGTTCCGCCGGTCCTGAGGCCTGGCAGAGAAATTCTGGAATAGACCTCCGCAGCCCGCGGGTGGCGGAATGAGGCTCGCGGCAGCCGCCTGCTTCTGTCTGCAGGCAGCCGCACTGTTCGGGGCAGCGCCGCCGGGATCGCTCCTGGAAATCCGGCTTCTGAACTCCGTTTCTTCCTACGCCAACCGGAGCGGGGACGCGGTCTGGGCCGTGGTGGTCGCACCACTGATGGTTGATGGGCGGACGCTGGTTCCGCAGGGAACGAGCGTGGAGGGGCGGCTGGAAGAGGTGCGGCGGATCGGCTGGGGGACGAGGCGGGTGCGGGCGTCGCTGCGGATGAATTTCCATACGATCCACCTGCCCGGGGGGCCGAGCGCAACCATCCGGACGCGCCTGCGTCTGGTAGACAATGCACGGGAGACCGTCACCCGGGACGGCCGGCTGGTCGGCATCCGTGCGACAGCGCCGATGGGGCACCGGCTTGCAGGGATCACCAGGAACGTTTTCATCTGGGATCCTCTGCTGCAGGCCGTGCTGGCCGCCGCCACCAACGCGACGCTGCGATTTCCGGAGGCGGAAATCTACCTGCCAGCGTCCACGGAGCTGGTGCTGGAGACGCTGGCGCCGCTGATCGTGGCGCCTGCGGCGCATGCGGCGCCGCCTGCTCCGGCAGCGCTGGCGGAGGAAGAAGAAGACGGCCTGAAGAGCCTGATCCGGCACATGACGTGGAGGCTCACGACGACGGATGTCCGCCGGAAGGCGGATGTCGTGAATCTGGTCTTCATAGGCGAGGCGGAATGGCTGGAAAGAGCCGCGCGGGCCGCGGGGTGGGTCCGGGCAGACCGGCTGACAGTGTCGAGCGGGTGGCGGACGTTCCGCAGCGTGGCCGAGTCGGCGCCCTACCCGGAAGCGCCGATGAGTCCGATGCTGATGGACGAAAACCCTGCCGTGCTGGAGCTGTCGAAGTCCCTGAACAACTATTCGAAGCGGCATCACATGCGCGTCTTCAGCACGGGGCGCGAATGGCAGGGCAGGCCCGTGCTTGCCGGGGCGGCGACGCATGATCAGGCCATCACGTGGTCCTTCTCGAACGGCAGGCTGATTCATGTGATCGATCCGGAGATCGACAACGAGCGCGCCAAGGTGGTCAACGATCTGCTTCACACCGGCTGCGTGGAAGCCGCCGCGATGCTGCCGCGCCCGTGGGTGCCGGCGTCGCTGCGGCTGTCGACGGGCCAGACTGTGCGCACGGACGGCATGGTGGCGGTGATGAAGCTGAACCGGTGCCTGCCAGCGGAGATCCCTGACCCGCCTGAATCCCTGCAAGGGCCAAGGCCAGGGAGATTCGGGCGGGTCGTGCGCCAGGTGATGCTGACGGCGGCGCACGACTTCACGTTCAACAATCCCGTCTATCAGGCGGGGCTGGGCATCCGGTGGCTGTACCGCCGGGCGGCGGGAAAGGAAGACTACCGGCAACCGGAAAGGAAGACCGCGCTGACGGCGGTGGGCGCGGGCGAGCCGGCGATGACGGCGGGGCTGGCTCCGGACTGAGTCACTCTCCGATCACGGTGACGGTGACTTCGCGGCGGCGGGGGCGGTCGTCGAAATCGCACAGGACGATCTGCTGCCACGTGCCGGTGTGCAGTTTGCCATTCTGTACGGGAAATGTTTTTGATGCGCCCATCAGCGCGCTGCGCAGGTGCGAGAAGCCGTTGTGATCGCCCCACCGGGCGTTGTGAGCGTAGCGGTCGTGCACGGGGGCGATGCGGTCGAGGGCTTCGCGCAGGTCCTGGACGGCTCCGGGCTCGAATTCAATCGTCGTGATGCCGAGGGTGGAACCGAGACCGCTGACGTTGACGATTCCCTTCCGGACGCCGCTTTCGGCAACGGCCTGCTCCACGTGGCCGCTGATGTCGATCACGTCGCACATGCCGCGGGTGGAGAACTGGAACGTCTTCTGAAACACCGCCATGTTTCACAGAGTACCGTGATGAGGCGGACCGGAGATTTTCAGGAGACCGCCGGGCATGCCGTTGCGTGCAAGAGTTGACCGTGAAGGCGCCAGTGGAGGACCGGAAGCGCCGCGGACGCGCAATCGGCGGCCAGAGAGTCTCCTGCGAGCGGGGCGCCGGAGGACCGGGACCTATGAGGCCTTCGGCGTGAAGGGTGGAGCGCTCCGCTTTGCCGCCTGGAGCGCCGGGGCCGTTTGCCGGACGAGCGTGAACGAAAGTCCTGCCGGCCGCGGCCGGCAGCCGGCGGCCGCAGTGCTGAAATCTGCAGGCTTTCGAATCTCCCGCGTGCCGAGGCTGGGCGGTGCGCCGCTGGCTCTCGCGCCCGTGGCGGAGACGGTTGGGATGCAGCCCTCGGCCAGGGCGGAGGGGAAACCCGCTGGACGGGGCGCGGGGATTTTCATGCGCGCTGATTTCATGCGAGAAGGCGGAGGCCCCGCCTGAGCTGTGAGGGCCGGTCTTGCGCGGCTGGGATGCGGCTATTTGATCTTGTAGACGGTGTCGGAGATCTTCTCGCGGTGCTGGTCGTGGCAGCTGCGGCAACCTCCCCCGATGGCGCGGCCGGCGCTGGCGTCTCCGGCGGCCACCTTCGCAGCCGCCGCCTGGATGTCGCGGCAGGCTTTGACGGCGATGTCGGAGTTCCGTTTGGCCCAGAAGGCCTCGACTTCTTTATAAAGCGCCTGCATGCGCTTCGCGCTGGCCTCGACGTCCTGGCCGTTGCGGATCCTGTCCTGGAGCTGGGCGCTTTCCTTCATCCACTGGACGTGCTGGGGCGGCGGATCTTCGAGGGCAGGCAGCGCGGCGGGCGCGGCAAGAGAAAGGGCCATCAGTACACAAGCAGTCTTCATACGGGACAGTGTACACCAGCCGCGGTTGCGCAAAGGCGTGCGGAACGGGCGAATTGAGCGGAAAATTCCAGTCTGGCCAGAGGCTTGAGCGGGGCAAAATCCCGGGCATATTCATGATTATCAGGCCTGATTTTCTCGAAATATCTCCGCACGCAGGGAGTTCAGCGGAGGAGAAAAGAAAAGGGCGCCCTCCCCCGCCGGGGGGAGGGCGCCCTGCAGCGAATCAGAGCGGCTCAGAAGTAGAACTTCAGGCCGAACTGGATGTTGCGCGGCGACTGCACCTGGGCAGTGACGGCGCCGAAGGTGCCGGGCGAGCCGATGTTGGCCGGCGGCGGCGCCCAGCTGACATGGTTCAGCACGTTGAAGAACTCCGTGCGGAAGTCGAAGTACTTCGACTCGGTGACGTAGAACTTCTTGCCGATGGAGAAGTCCATCGAGAAGAAGCTCGGGGCATTTTCCGTCCCGATGCTGGCGGTGCCGAACAGCCCGTCGCCGGGGTTGCCGTAGGGGCACTTGCCGTCATCGACGCCCGCCGGGCAGAAGAACGCCGTGCGGGCGGCGGTGTCGGTGGGCAGGCCGAAGAAGTTGTCGACATTGACGAGCGACTCGTTCTTCACGAGCGTGCGGAAGCGGTTGGCGCGAACGTTGCCGCGCACGGCCTGGCTGGTGCGGTCGATGGCGCGGACGGTGATGGGGAAGCCGCTGTGCGCCAGAACCATGGAGTTGATGTTCCAGCCGCCGAGCAGCAGATCGGCCGCTTTCGGCATGTCGGAGCCGAACTTCTTGCCCTTGCCGAAAGGCAGTTCGTACAGGCCGCCGATGGACAGGTTGTGGCGCGCATCGAAGAACGCCCGGCCGCGGTTGGCGCGGCGGTCATAGGCGTTCTGCCAGTAGGCCCCCTCGCCCTGCGTGAAGGCGCTGCCGTAGTAGCCGAGGTTGTCTGTGAGGGTCTTGCCGAACGTGTAGCTGGCCAGAAGCTCCAGGCCCGCCGTGTAGCGGCGGCGTGCCGAGAGCTGGAGCGAGTGGTAGTCCATCGTCGCCGAAGACTCCGTGCGCGCGATGTTGCCCAGGTTGGGCAGCTTGTTGATCAGCGGGCGGCGGAGGTTCAGGTTCGGCCAGGTGGAGACAGGGCCGGTGCCGGGCAGCGGCTGGTTGGCTTCCACCGGCGCCACGAGGTGCGTGCCCTTCTGGCCGACGTAGCCGGCCGAAATCGAAGTGGCGTTGTCGATCTGGTATTCCAGGGTGAAGTTGATCTGGGACGTGGTCTGCGGCCGGAGGTCGAGATCCCAGGCGCGGCCCTGCAACTGCGGCGTCGTCGTGCCCGCCGGACGCGGCATGTCGAGTCTCAGATCCGCCGTCACGACATCGGCGAAGCCGGTGCGGATGGAGCCCGGAGCGTTGACGTCGTAAGAGAAGTTGGTCTCGATGAAGAACGGCGGGTTGAGCGGCAGGCGCAGGTTGGCGCCGGTGCCTTCCATGAAGCTCATGTAGGCCCAGCCGGCGCGCATCACCAGCTTGTTGTTCAGGATTCCCGGCGTCCAGGCGAAGCCGATGCGCGGCATCCACTGGTTCTTGTACGGCCGGTACAACGCGCGGCTGTTGCCGTTCTTGCCGGCGTAAAGGAGCTCGCCCGTGTAAGTATTCACGTTGACCTGACGGTCTGCAACTTCGTAAATGGGCTGCATGTACTCGTAGCGGAGGCCGAGGTTCAGGGTGAAGTTGGGCCGCAACTTCCAGTCGTCCTGGATGAAGAAGGCCGAGCGCCAGAAGCGGTGGCCCCAGGTGCCGGTGGCCGAACCGCGGCCCTTCGCAGCGAGCTGGTCCAGCAGGAAGTCCGCGTAATCGAGTCCGGTGTACGTGCCATTGTAGGTGAACAGGCCGAGCACGCCGTTGTTGCCCGAGTAATAGCGATTCTGCTGGTAGCGCATGAACTGGCCGCCCATCTTGATCAGCTGGCGGCCCTTTTGCCAGGTCAGGTTGTTGTAGTAAGTGTACTTGTTGTCAGCGGTGTTGGAGAAGATGCCGCTGGCGCCCACCGACGTCAAGCCGCTGCCGAGACTGACCGAGCTCAACCCTGCGACCGACTGGCCGCCGGGAATGCCGAAGGTCTGGTTGCCGTTCATGCCGAGCTTGCCCGACCAGTCGATGGTGGTGTCCTTGATGATGATGCGCGAGAAGCCGACGCGCGCTTCGTTGACGATGGTGGGGCTGAAGGTGCGCACCCAGTTGATGACGCCGGAGCGCGTGGGACCGAGCTGGCCGCTGGTCATATTCACCGGCAGCGCCGTGCGGCTGCCGATGCTTTCGTATTCGCCCCAACTGATGCGGCCGGACAGATTGTCTTTGTCGCTGAGCCGGTAGTCGAGTTTGGCGTCGCCCTGGTGGTTCATCAGCTTGCTGGCCGTGGAAGAGGCGTAATTGCCGCTGACGCCGAGAGCGCCTGCGCCGGCCTGGTTCGGCAGCGGGTAGAGGTCGGGGCTGGAGAACAGCTTCTGCGCCACGGGGTTGACGATTCTCGATTGGGGAATCTGCTTGTTGGGGAACGGCGCGCCGCCGGCGGCCGGGTCGCGGACGACATTGGGGAACTGGCTCAGATCGCCCTGGCGCCAGGCCTGAGGCGCGACGCTGGCCGACGCCGGCCCGCTGGTGCGCTGCTCGGTTCCCTCGTAGTTGATGAAGAAAAACGCCTTGTCGCGCCGGATGGGCCCGCCGAGGGTGCCGCCAAAGATGTTGCGCTTGTAGCCGAGGCGCTTGGCCGTGTTCACGTTCCGGTTGCGGAAGAAGCCGTTGGCGTCGAGCTTCTCGTTGCGCAGGAACTCGAAGACGTTGCCGCGGAACTGGTTGGTGCCACTCTTCATGGTGAGCATCACAGTGGCGCCGCCGGCGTTGCCGTAGTCGGCGCCCATGTTGCCGGTGAGCACCTTCACTTCTTCCAGCGCATCCACGTTGGGCGAGTAGCCGACGCGGTTGTCGATCGAGTCGTTCACATCAATGCCGTCGAGCATGAAGTTGTTGGTCTGCTCGCGATTGCCGTTGACGTAGGGACGCGCGCCGAAGCGGTTGTTCGTCGCCTCCGGGTTGGGCGAGATCGCGCCGGGGATCAGCAGCGTCATCGACACGAAGTTGCGTCCTTTGAGCGGCAGCGAAGTCAGCTTCTGCGACGTCAGCGTGTCGCCCGTCTGCGTCGACTCCGTCTGCAGGATCGGCGCGATGTCGCGCACCTCGACCGTCTGCGTGGTGTCGCCGACTTCCAGCTTCACGTCGACGCGGGCCGTCTGGTTCACTTCCAGCCGGAAAGGTCCCAGCGTAGAGCGCTTGAACCCTTGCGCCGTCACAGTCAGCGTGTAGTCGCCGACCGGGAGAAAAAGAAGGTTGTAAACGCCTGCCTCGTTGGTCTGGGTGTCATAGGACAGGTTTGTCGCCGTATTGGTCGCCGTCACGCGGACTGCGGGAACGATCGCCCCCGAAGGATCCGTGACGGTGCCCGTAATGGCGCCAGTAATGGTTTGCCCGCTGGCTGACATGGCCAGAAGGCTGAGAGTCACAAACAAGGTGGTAAAAAGTTGTTTTGGTGTCATAGTTGAGACCTACCCCTGCATGAAGGAAGCTTAGCATTCCCTTCTGACGAGAGCAAGGCTTGTTAACAGGCGGTTACAAAAGGCGGGTGGACGACGGCAGGAAAAGGCGACTTCAGACGGAGAGCGGTGCTGCTGGACGCGGATGCTGATGGCGCTGCAGGTCCAGGCCGGCGAGCCGCGGTTCTGCGCGGGAAGCTCTGTGCGTGCCGTCAGGGCCGCCTGGGCAATCTTCGTCCTTCGCCTGCGGGGGATCTTCCGGCAGCGGGAGAGGCCGGGCTGCCAGCAGATCGGGAACGACGACTCCGCGTCGGCGGCAGGACAGGCGTCACGATCCGGCCGCCGGCAGTCAATCGCGGCGCAGTTTGAGGAAGTGGGTGGCGCAGGAGATGCAGGGGTCGTAGTTGCGCACGGCCTGTTCGGCGCGCCAGGCAATCTGGTTGTTGTCGAGATCGAGCAGGCGCGGGAGGTAGCTCCAGAGGTCCTCTTCCATGCGGCGGAAGTTCTGCGCCGTGGGAGGGACGATGCGCGCGGCGGTGATCAGGCCGTTCTCGTCCACTGAATAGCGGTGGTAGAGCAGGCCGCGGGGGGCTTCGGTGGCGGCCATGCCCGTGCCGGCGCGGGGGCGCGCCTCCACGCGCGGGGCGGGCGGGGGCTCGTAGGATTCAATGATGCGGATGGCCTCCTCGCATGCGAAGACGAGTTCGACGGCGCGGGCGATGATGCTGCGGAAGGGGTTCAGCACGGGGGGCCTGAGTCCCACTACTTCCGCGGCGCGGCGGGCCTCGGGCGTCAACTGCGCGTAGTTCAGGTTGAAGCGCGCCAGCGGGCCCACGTGGTAAGAGCCGCGCTCGCGCATCACCGAGTGCAGCGCGTTGGAATGCTTGACGTGCTGTTCAACGCTGTGCTCTTCGAACTGCGCCGCGTCGATATCGAGGCCGCGGTTGGAGACGATGCGGCCTTCGTTGAGGGCGTATTCGTCCGGGTGCGAGAGGGCGACGTACTCGTAGTCCTGCTCGAAGTCCGGGAACTCGAGCGAGGCAGTGAGCGTGACGGTTTTGAGCGACGCCTCCAGCGCCCAGCGCAGGGCGGGCAGCAGCGCGTCGAGCTCGGCTTTTTTCGGGACTCGGTAGAAGCCGCCGACGCAGGCGCTCACGGGGTGGATTTCGCGGCCGCCCATGACGCGCACGAGCTCATTGCCGATTTTTTTGAGGCGCAGAGCCATTTTGACGGCATCGGGGTTGATGCCGGCCACTTCAAACGCGTCCTGGCAGCCGAGGAAATCGGGCAGGTGCAGAAAGTAGATGTGCAGGGCGTGCGACTCGATCCACTCGCCGCAGTAGAAGAGCCGGCGCAAGGCGCGGATGGCAGGGTGGATCTGGATGCCGAGAGCGCGTTCAAGCGCGTGCGTGGCGCTCATCTGATACGCGATGGGGCAGATGCCGCAGATGCGCGCGGTGATGTCGGCCACCTCCATGAAGTGCCGGCCGCGGAGGAAGCCTTCGAACAGGCGCGGCGGCTCGGGGATGCGGAGCTTGAGATCAAGGATCTTGCCCGCTTTGACCTTGATGTGCAGCTCGCCCTCGCCCTCGACGCGGGCAAGCACGGGGACTTCGATCTTGTTGACACCCGATTTCGAGGCGGATGCGGTGGTCATGACTTGGGAGCCTCCTCAAAGACTCTGCGGAAGGGCCAGGCCCAGCCGTTGTAGCTGCGGAAGGCCCGGTCCACCTCGTCGCGCGCGCAGCCGAGAATGCGGAACTGGGCGGCGAGGCTGGGCGCATTCGCGTTCTCCATGGGGCCGAAGCAGCCGTAACAGCCGCGGTGCATCGACGGGCAGATGGCGCCGCAGCCGGCCTGGGTGGCGGGGCCGAGGCAGGGCGTGCCGCAGGCGACCATGACGCAGGTGTTGCCGCGGCGTTTGCACTCAAGGCAGAGGCTGTAGGTGGGGATGTTGGGCTTGCGGCCGGCGAGCGTGGCCGAGATGACTTCGATCAAATGATATTTGTTGATCGGGCAGCCGCGCAGTTCGAGATCGACAGGGACGTGTTCGGCGACCGGGGTGGAGGTTTTCAGGGTCGAGATGAAATCCGGCTTGGCGTAGACGAGGCGGACCCACTCGGCCGTGTCGTGCCAGTTGCGGAGGGCCTGGATGCCGCCCGCGGTGGCGCAGGCGCCGATGGTGATGAGCGTTTTGGCCTGGCGGCGGATGCGCTGGATGGCCTCGGCGTCGTGGTGCGTTGTGATGGAGCCTTCCACCAGCGCGATGTCGTAGGGGCCCTTCTGCATCTTTCGGCTGGCTTCGGGAAAATACGCGATCTCGACGGCGCCGGCGACGGCGAGCAGCTCGTCTTCGGCGTCGAGCAGGCTGAGCTGGCAACCGTCGCAACTGGCGAACTTGAAGACAGCGATGCGTGGCTTGGTTCCGTTAGAGCTCATAGAGGTCCAAGTAGGGTTTGATCTGGGGATAGGAGAACACCGGGCCGTGCTTGCAGACGAAGTACGGGCCCATCTGGCAGTGGCCGCAGAAGCCGGCGCCGCATTTCATGTTGCGCTCCATCGACAGATAGATCTGTTCTGGCGGCAGGCCGCGGGCTTCGAGCTCGCGGGCGGCGTAGCGCATCATGATCTCGGGGCCGCAGATCATGGCGACGGTCTCTTTCGGTTGCATGCGGACGTGGCGGAACAGCGTGGTGACGACGCCGACATGGCCGCGCCAGGTGACGCCGCCATAGTCGACCGTGCAGAGCGCCTGCGTGTCCGGGAGCAGCCCCCAGGCGGCGAATTCCTTCTTATAGAGAAGGTCGCGCGGGCTGCGGCTGCCGTAGAGGATGACCAGCCGGTTGTAATCGCCGCGGTGGCGGAGGATGGAATAGATGGCCGGCCGGAGCGGCGCGAGGCCGATGCCGCCGGCGACGATGAGCACGCTCTTGCCGCGGGCTTCTTTCAGCGGCCAGCTGGAGCCGAAGGGGCCGCGCACGCCGATGAAATCGCCCGGCTGGCGTGTGACCAATTGATAGGTGACCTGGCCGACGGAGCGGATGGTGTAGGTGAGCGATTCGCGCACAGCCGGATCGCCGGAAATCGAGATGGGCAGTTCGCCGACGCCATAGACGTAAAGCATGGAGAACTGGCCGGGCTCGAAAGCCGAGATCGGATCTCCGGGCGGCGGGGCCACGGCGAGAGTGAAGGTGTCGTGCGTTTCTTTGGCGACCGAGGCGACGCGGCACGGCACCGGCTCCATCACTGGGCGCAAGGGCGGAGCGGCGGGAGAGGCAGCGGCGCTCATTGGGCGCGCACCCCCTTGGGCGAGTACACATCGAGCGCCTGGAAGCGGGTGGCGCGGAGCCGTTCGGCGACCAGGGCGAGGGCGCGGCGCATGATTTGGTAGCCGAACTCGTGATCCTCCTCGCAGAGGTTGACCACGCGCGCGCCATCGAAGGCGAGCGCCCGGACGGGCTCCATGCAGCGGGCGCGGAACTGCTTGGTCGTGTTTTCGAGCAGCGACGACCAGCCGAGCTCATCGCCCGCCTCGAGCGTCTGGATGATGATCTGCCGGCCGGGCGCGCCCATCTCGAGCGCGACCTTGCCTTCGAGAATCAGGTAGAACAGGCTCGACGGATCGCCCTCGCGGAAGATCACCTCGTCCTGCTCGAAGCGCACTTCGAAGGCGAGCTTCGAAAGCATGTCAATGTACTTCTCGGGCAGCCCCTCGAGGAAGGGGTGCGAAGCGAGCACGTTCTTCATTTCAGCGGGAGCCATGGTCTAATCCTTCATCGGGAATGAAGCGGCCGCCGCAGCGCTAAGCTGGAGCTGCCGGAATTCTTCGGTGAGATCGATCCCCACGGGGCACCATGCAATGCAGCGGCCGCAGCCGACGCAGCCGGGCGTGCCGAACTGCGCCTGCCAGCGGGCCAGCTTGTGGCTGAGCCACTGCCGGTAGCGCGCTTTCACGCTGGAGCGCACGCTGCCGCCGTGGATGTAAGTGAAGCTTTGCGTGAAGCAGGAATCCCACAACCGCCACCGCTCGGCTTCGAGGCCATCGACCGAGGTGCGGTCTTCATAATTGACGCAGAAGCAGGTGGGGCAGACGGAAGTGCAGTTGCCGCAGGCGAGGCAGCGGCGCGCCACCTGCTCCCAGTGCGGGCTTTCGAACAGGGCGTCGATCAGTTGCGGCGCAGCGTGGACATCGACGCGCCGCGTCTGCGCGGCGGCGGCTCGGGCGCAGCCTTCTTCGACGGAGCGCGCCCACTCCGGAGGGGCAGGCGTGGCGCCGCAGGCTTCGAGCATGTCGAGCCCGGCTGGCGTGCCGGCTTCCGCGAAATACTCGGGCGCGTCAGTTTCCACAAACTCGGCCAGAGCGATGTCGAATCCCGAGCGCGCGCGGGGACCACTGCCC
The DNA here is from genome assembly GCA_026002875.1 of Bryobacteraceae bacterium. Taxonomy (NCBI): domain Bacteria; kingdom Pseudomonadati; phylum Acidobacteriota; class Terriglobia; order Bryobacterales; family Bryobacteraceae; species Bryobacteraceae bacterium. The sequence goes on along the minus strand of BPGE01000001.1, from coordinate 1,421,370 downwards.
ATGGAGGCGCAGAAGCAGGTGGGCGCGGACTGCTGGCAATGGATCGCCGCGAGAAACGCGCCCTGCCTGCGCGCCTGGTAGATGTCGTCGGCGTAGCGGTCGCCGAGCAGAACGCGGTCCAGGATCGCCAGCGCCGCCAGATCGCACGGGCGCACGCCGAGGAACGCGCACTTCTCCGCCGGCGGGGGATTGTCGAGAATGCGGAATGCGCCGTTGTCTCGCCGCGCGGCCAGCACGCGCACGATCGGCAAATGAAGGACGGCTTTCAGCCCTTCCGCGCAAGTCCAGTGATGGAACATCGCGCTGCTGCTGTCGGGCACGAGCCTCGCCCGGCCGGGCGCGAGTTCCTGCGTCCAGCCGCGCGGCAGATCCGCGCAGCCCGCGATGGGCCGCCAGTGCAGGGCCGAGTCGTCGGCTTTCGGGCCGTAGACCGTGTAGCCCTGCTCGCGGAGGCGCGCGATGAGCGCCTCCAGTCCCTTCTCGTCCAGCCGGTATGACTTTCTCCGCATGAGGCCGCCAGAAACTCTCCGGCTATCCTCTATATCAGAGTTTCAGGTCTGAATCTAGGGGGGTGTGGCTCCAGCAGAGCGGTGGCCTCGATGTGGCCTCTGTCCGGCAGCCCTCGGCCAAGGCCGCAGGCAAGCCATGCTGGGACCGCCCGCTGTGCCCGCGGCTCATGACCCGCGGCTGGCTTCCCGATGCGAGTGCGCGAGCAGGGGCCAGAACTCGGCCGTTTCGAGAGGGACGGGGCCGATGAGGGCGGATTCGCCCAGCGGTGTGCTGGCGGATCCGTGTTGCCCGGACGTGGAGGTTGCACGGAAGAAGGACCGGCGCGATTCCCGAAGAGCGGCTCTGATGCTCAGCGGCTCTGGGTCGTCGTGAGATAGGTGCCCGTGATGAGGTCGGCGAAGGTCAGGTGCTCCTCCGTGAACGCAGCCCAGGCGGCGCCCATCAGGCTGACGACGGGCACAGTGTTGGAGATGACGCGCTTGACGCGATGGATGGGCTCGCCGGGCCGGCCCTCGCGGGTGACAAGCCTCAGGCCGGCGGCATATTGGCCTGGCGTTCGGCGCCCGACGGCTGCGTGCAGGAAGTGATAGATGGAAGCGACGAACCACAGGCAGACCGACAGGGCGGCGTAGAACTCCATGCTGGCGGGCCAATGGCCGAGAATGGCGCGCACGAGCGCGAGGAACAGCGCAAAGCCGGCAAGGACGAAGGAGAAGTCGACCAGGAACGCGAAGGCGCGGCGGGCAGGCGGCGCCACGGGCATCCGCATCTGCGCCGCGGCGAACTCGTGCGCGCCCGGCGGCGGAGCGTCGAAGTCGAAAGCGGCCTGCACGGCGGAGGGCTGTGGAGCAGTCCTGCCGCTTCTCCGGGCCGGCGCGCGCCTGCGGGGCGGAGCCGGCAGGTATTCCTCAAGGCCGACAAGCTTGCCCGGCGCGGCGAACAGCGGCGGCTGGACAGGCGCCGTGGTACGGACAGAAGATCCGCCTTCGGCGACATAAAACCGGGCGCGGGCTTTGGCGATGGGATCTTCAGCCACCTCCGGGGCGACGGCGGCGGCCACATATTGCGCCGCAGTTCCGGGCCTGGGGTCCGGCCCCCCGCCCAACCGCCTCTGACAACGCCCGCAACGAACCTGGTCTTCGGAAATCTGCGCCCCGCAGTATCTGCACGTCATGCCATGCCTCCGAAACGCCGGAGACGCCGGTCTGGCGTCCTGCCCTGTTACTGCGGCCCGCGGCTCCCCCAGTCTTCCGAGCCCGTCTTGCGGGCTTCTTTCTGCTCGTGCTAGGTTTGAGCCTTGAGCGATCCCTTGTTCCGACGACGGCGTTCCGAGGCACGTCTGCGCCGTGCGTATCACTCAGTAAATAACATAATCGGGCGGATTTGTCACGTCTTTTTTCATCCAGCGCCGGCGGCGGGAACATGGAGCGGACTGCTGCGTCTGGCGGCTTCGGGCGCCTGCCTGCTGCCGCTGGCGCTCTCCCAGCCTCTGTTCCCCTCCTACGAGAAAGCTTCGGTGATCGAACGCAGGGATCCGCCGCCGGAAGGGATCGTGGTCGTCCGGGCGTTGCAGCAGGAACGGGAAGGCAGCCGTTACCGGCTTCGGGGCAACGCCGAAATCGAGACGAGCGACATGTGGCTCCGGGCGGAAGAGATCGACTACGACCAGGAGACGGGCATAGCCGAGGCGCGCGGGCGGGTCCGCTACGTCAACTTCGTCAGCGGGGAACAGCTTCAGGCGGAAAGGATCGACTACAACCTGAATGATTCCAGCGGAGCCTTTTACAAGGTGAGCGGCGCCGCGTTCGGGAAAATCGACTACCGGCCGGGCATTCTGCGCACGGAAAACCCGTTTTTTCTTCAGGGGGATTGGGCGGAAAAAATCCAGCAGCGCTACATCCTGCACAACGCTACCATCACGAACTGCGCGGGCATCAACCCGTGGTGGAAGCTGCAGGCTCCGGTCATCGATGTCATTCCCGGACAGAGGGCCATCGCGCAGCGGAGCTGGTTCAAGCTGCGGGGCGTGCCGATTTTCTATGCGCCGGCGTTTTACAAGGATCTGCGGGAAGGGGCCCGGAAAAGCGGGTTTCTCTCTCCCAGCATCGGCAACAGCAACCGCCGGGGATTGATGTACGGGCTTGGATATTTCTGGGCCATCAACCGCAGCTACGATCTCAGTTACAGGCCGCAATATTTCACGCAGCGCGGGCTGGCGCATACGGTGGATCTGCGCGGGCGGCCGACGCAGGACTCCGAGTTCAGCGTCTTCATTTACGGCATCCGCGACCGCGGGCGGCTGCTGGATGTCGGGAGCCGGGTGAAGGAGGGCGGATACCTGGTGAGCGCGCAGGGGCGGGCGCTGCTGCCGGCCGGGTTTTACGCCCGGGGAACGGTGAACTATCTAAGCAATTTCGCTTTCCGCCAGGCCTTCACGGAAAGCTTCAACGAAGCCGTTTTCAGCGAGGTGAACACGGTGATTCACGCCTCGCGCGACTGGGCGGGCCAGTCGCTGAACGCCGTCTTCACGCGCCAGGAGAACTTCCAGAGCGCCACGCCGGGCGACACGATCATGCTGCGGAAGCTGCCGCAGATCGAGTGGGACAGCCAGGACCGGGAGATCGCGCGCGGACCGGTGCCGGTCTGGGTGAGCTGGTCGGCTGCGGCTGGACTGCTGCAGCGGAACCAGCCGCTGTTCCAGACGCGGCAGTTCGTGGAGCGGTTCGACCTGGCGCCGCGCCTGATGACCGCGTTGCGCTGGAAGGAGTTCCATCTGACGCCGTACGTCTCGCTGCGGGACACCTATTACGGGTCTTCCTTCCGCACGGCGATGGAGAGGGAGATGGGCAAGGAAGTGACGGGCGAGGGGATGAACCGGTTCACGCGCGAGGCGGGCGCGGAGCTGATGCTTCCCACGCTCGTGCGCATCTTCGACGCCCCGCGGTGGATGGGCGGGCGCGTGAAACACTCGATCGAGCCGCGGGCGTCGTTCCGCACGGTGGCGGGCGCCAACCGGTTCGACCGGCTGATCCGGTTCGACGAGCTGGAACTGATCTCCGACACGACGGAGATCGAGTATTCGCTGACGCAGCGGCTGTGGCGCAAGGGGCGCAACAACGTGGTGCGGGACCTGATGAGCTGGGAGTTGAGGCAGAAACGGTTTTTTGATCCAGATTTCGGCGGGGCGGTCGTTGCAGGCCAGCGCAACGTGGTGGCGAGCGCGGCGGAGCTGACGGGCTTCGCATTCCTGGACCGTCCGCGGCGGACGTCGCCGGTGGTGAGCGTGCTGCGGGCGCAGCCGCGCGACGCCTTCGCGCTGGAGTGGCGCGCCGATTACGACCCGATGCGCGGAAGGATCACCAACACGAGCCTGACGGTGGACACGCGTGCGACCAACTACTTCCTCTCTTTCGGGCACACGAAGGTCTCCTGCGTGCCTCTGAGCGCTGTGGAAGCGTTCGAGCGGGAGGCGTTCTGCCGCAGCGCGCCTTCCGGTCAGATCCTTTCGCCGCCGTCGAATCAGTTCCGAGGCACGCTGGGAATCGGAAACGAGAACCGCCGCGGCTGGAATGCGGGCGTTTACGGGGTCTACGACTACGCGATCGGCGTGCTGCAGTACGTGAATATGCAGCTGACGTACAACACCGAGTGCTGCGCGTTCAGCGGGCAATACCGGAGGTTCAACTTCGGCGCGCGGAGCGGCGAGAACCAGTTCCGGCTGGCGATGGTGATCGCCAACATTGGCAGCTTCGGGACGCTGAAGCGCCAGGAAAGGCTGTTCTAGCCGGCGCCCGGGGATCAGGCAGCGCCCGGGGAATCGTCCGAGACGGAGGCGAGCCGCCGTTCGATCGCCTCGATGCGCTCGAGGACCTGGTCGCGGGCGCGCTCCAGCTGCCGGACCTGGTCGGCAAGGTGGAGGCAGGCGAGGACAGCCACACGCGCAGGATCCGCGCCGGAGGTCCGGGCGGCGATGCGGTGCATCAACGTATCGACGGCTTCCGCGAGGGCTTCGGTCTCAGCCGGGTCGCCGGACGTGCGCAGCGCGTAGGGCTGCTGGAAGATGGTGACGCGCACCACTTTTTTGTCGGCGGCGGAGTCGTCCACGCCTGTCTCCTTTCTCAGGCTTCGGGCAGCTCCATCCGTTCGACCTGTTCCAACAGGGCGCGGACGCGGGCGACAGCCTCCTTCTGGCGGGTGCGGAGATGATCGTTCTCCTCGCGCAGCCGCTCGGCCTCCTGACGCGCCGCGCGGGCTTCTTCCACGGCGCGGTCGCGCTCGGCGGCGACGGCCTCGAGGCGGCGGTCGAACTCCTCTTTCTCCCTGGTCAGCAGCGCCATCCTCTGGACGACGGCTTCGATGCGCGCCTCCAGCCGGGCCAGCACGTCCTCTTCTTCTGCGGCGAAGCCGGTCATGGGAGAATCCTCCGGTCGATCAGGCCTGCGCGGACTTTGCCTTCTCCACCAGCGCGGCGAAAGCAGCGGGCTGATTGACGGCGAGATCGGCGAGGATCTTCCGGTTCAGCTCGACGCCGGCTTTCTTCAGCGCGCCGATGAACTTCGAGTACGAGATGCCGTGCGTGCGGCAGGCGGCGTTGATGCGCAGAATCCAGAGCGCGCGGAAGTCGCGCTTCTTGCGCCTGCGGCCCACGTAGGCGTAGCGCAGGGCCTTTTCGACGGCTTCCTGCGCGGCGCGATACAGCTTGCTCTTGGTGAGGAAGTAGCCCTTGGCGAGCTTGAGGGTCTTGCGCCGGTAGTCCCGGCGGTTGGTGGATCGTTTGACTCGTGGCACGTTTGATCTCCTTCTTTCTTCTCGGAGCCGCGCCCTTCAGGGAAGGGCTGCAGGCTCAGGGGCGGCGGCTCGGGCACATGCCATGGCGCCGGCGCGCACGCCCGGTCTGCATCAATAGGGCAGCATTTCCAGCACGCGGGCGGCGTCGGCGGGGTCCACCAGCGTCGCCTGGTGCAGGCGGCGTTTGCGAGCCGGGCTCTTCGTGGTGAAGATGTGGCGCGCGAACGCGCGGCTCCGTTTGATCTTGCCCGTGGCGGTCTTCTTGAAGCGCTTGGCGGCGCCCTTGTGCGTTTTCAGCTTCAGCTTGGCCATGGATTTGTCCTGGGGAACTGCCTGCGGCGTGCGGGCAGCAGGTTAACCCTTTCAATATAACACACTGGCCGGATGGTTCCGGCGGCATGGCATCTGCCTACAGGGTTATGCCTGACTCGCACAGGGGGTTAGTATTTTTTCGTTTTTTCTTTGCTCACCTGCTGGGGGCGAACAAGGGTAGAATGAAAGACGAATGAATTTTCACCTGCTTCGGGGTTTTCAATCGTGTGGGGCGGCAGCAGCCCTCGTCGTGCTGCTGGCGGGCGCTCTCCCGTGCAGCGCCATCAGCATTTCAGTCTACGTGGCGGCGCCGGGCGTGGTCAGCAGTCCGGCGACGGGCGGGACAGCAGTGAACGAAAACTTCAGCTCCAGCCCGAATTGGCGCACGGGCACCTACACGACTGACCAGACGCGGATCATCGGCACGTTCGACCTCTCCCCGCAGAGCGCTCTGAGCATCGTTTCCTCGAATCAGTACGGCGGCGCGGGCAACAGCGGACGATACGGTGCGATCGGGGCGCAGAGCGGAACGTCTGGCGCCATCACGCTGAACCTGACGAGCCCGACGACGTTTTTCGGGATGTGGTGGTCGGCGATCGACCAGTACAATGGCGTCAGCCTGTACGATGACAGCAGGTTTCTGATGCGCATCAGCGGGGCTGACATGATTGCCCTGTTCAGCGCATCGCCCACGCTGACGGCGCAGAACAACACCGTGTACCAGACCAGCGCATACCTGGGAAAGCCGGGCACGACGCCCCGGCCGAACTCCGGCGAATACTATGCCTACGTCATGTTCCGGGCAAGCGAGCTGGCATTCAACCGCGTGGTGCTGGACAACTCTGGCACGACGTCCACGGGTTTCGAGTTCGACAACTTCCAGGTCCGGTCTGGCGCGTTCACGATTCCCGGCAGCACGGTTCTGCTGACGCAGTATCAGGTCAGCGCCGTGCCCGAACCGAGTGTCTGGATCCCCGCAGGCGTGGGGCTGATCGCGGCCGCGTGGTGGCGGCGGCGAAGGAAGCGCAGCGGCGTCCCGCCTTCCGGTAACGACGCCTGAGCCTCCGAAGAAAGCCCGGATTGTTGTCATCTTCCCTGCGACGGGACGGCGCGCGCCTTCACGCTAGAATGGAAGTGACACTCCCCGCTGGGCTATGAAGCGTTTCTATATCGAGACTTTCGGCTGCCAGATGAACGTGCACGATTCCGAGAAAGTGATCGGCACGCTCGAGCAGAGGGGCTATGTGCAGGTGCACACGCCGGAAGAGGCCGACCTGGTGCTGTACAACACGTGCAGCATCCGCGACAAGGCCGAGCAGAAGGTGTTTCAGCGGCTGAACGAAAACCGCCGCGCAAAGGACAAGATCTTTGGCGTTTTGGGCTGCGTGGCGCAGCAGGAAGGGGAAAAGATTTTCGAGAAGGCCCCGCACGTGCGGCTCGTGGTGGGCTCGGCCAGCTATCCGCGGCTGGGCGAGCTGCTGGTGCAGATCGAGCAGGGCGGCGGGCGCGCCGCCGGGCTCAGCCTGGACACGGACGCAACGTTCGAAACGCCCGTGACGCGCCGCGACAACCCTTACCGCGCCTACATCACGATCATCGAGGGCTGCGACAAGGACTGCGCCTATTGCGTGGTGCCGTTCACGCGCGGGCGCGAGCGCAGCCGGCGGTGGGAATCGGTGCTGGAAGAAGCGCGCACGCTGGCGGGCATGGGCTACACCGAGATCCAGCTTCTCGGGCAGAATGTGAACAGCTACCGCGACCCGCAGGACCCGCAGCGCACGTTTGCGCCGCTGCTGGAAGCCGTGGCGCAGACGCCGGGCATCCGGCGCGTGCGGTTCACGACGTCCCACCCGCGCGATTTCGGCCGCGACATCGTGGAAGTGATCGACCGCAACGAGACGGTCTGCAACATGGTCCATCTGCCGGTGCAGAGCGGCTCGACCCGCGTGCTCGCAGCCATGCAGCGGCAGTACACGCGAGAGGAGTACATGCGGCGGATTGAATGGCTGAAGGCCTCGCCGCGCAACATCTCGCTTTCGACGGACATCATCGTCGGCTTTCCTGGGGAGACGGAAGAAGACTTCCGCCAGACGATGCGGCTGCTCGAGGAAGTCGAATACGACCAGGTGTTCAGCTTCAAATACTCGGTCCGGCCGAACACGCCCGCCCGGAAGATGGGCGACCAGATTCCGGAAGAGGAGAAATCGCGCAGGCTCGCCGAGCTGCAGGAGAAGCAGCGGCAGATCCAGCTGCGCCGGAACTCGGCGCAGGTGGGCACGGTGCAGGAAGTGCTGGTGGAAGGCTTCAACAGCTCGACGGGGCAGTGGATCGGCCGCACGACGCAGAACCGCGTGCTGAACTTCGTCACGCGGCCGCGTCCGGACGGCAGCGCGCCGGCGAAAGAGGAGATGTTCGGCCGCTACCTGCCCGTGCGGGTGACGCGGGCGGGCCCGAACTCGCTGGCTGGCGAGTGTGCTATAGCGGTGTAAGGAAGGCGGCGCCAGATGGAAATCGAAATGAAGATCCGGGGCCTGATGATGGACCCGGTGACCAACATGCCCATCGTGATCCTGAAGGACCTGGCCGGCACGCAGGTGCTGCCGATCTGGGTGGGGATCTACGAAGCCAACGCCATCGCGCTCGAGATCGAGAAAGTCGCCACGCCGCGCCCGATGACGCACGACCTGATCAAGAACGTCCTGCTGGGGCTGGAAACAGGGGTCCGGAAGGTGGTGGTCAGCGAGCTGAAAGAAGACACGTTTTACGCCGTGATCTGGCTGGAGCGCAACGGCGAGCTGATCTCGATCGATTCCCGTCCTTCAGACGCCCTGGCGCTGGCGCTGCGCGTCGATTGCCCGATCTACGTCGACGAAGAAGTGCTGAAGAGCAGCAAGAGCGCCGCAAGCATGGCGGAGAAGAGCGGCAACGAAGAACTCAAGCGCTGGCTGGAAGGCCTGAACGACGAGGATTTCGGCCGCTACAAGATGTGACCGTCATGAGTCCGGAAACGCTGTGGCGCCTGGAGCGCATTGCGGAGCTGGGCATCGGACTCATTCCCGCCGCGGGCGTCACCAGTCATTTCCTGTTCGAAAGGGCGGGCTATGTCGTGCTCGTCGAGCGCCGGGGGGACGGCTTCGGGCGGGTGGGATCGCCGGGGAAACTGATCGAAGGCCACGGCTTCGCCGCGCTCGTGCGGCGGGACGAAGAGGACTGGTTCGTCGCAAAGGGCGGACAGTGGCGCGCTTCTGCAGAAGAATCCGCCTGCGCCCGGCAACTTTTTACAGAGCTTAAAACGATCCTGGAAAGCCAACCGGCAGCTGAAACGTCATAGCAGGTGTGAGGCCTGCTGGAGCAGAAAAGACGTTGGGCGTGGCGCTGCTGAGCGCCGCCGCAGCGTTGTGGATGTTCGCCGCAGCGCCCGGACCGGTGCGCCGCCTTCCGTCGACGACCCACCGGTTCGTCTGCTATTTCTCTGAGCTGGAGCGGACCGGCTCCGGGCTGAGCGTGTGGGACCGGCTTGCCATCAGCCTTGTTCTGGCAGGGCGGGACGAACGGGACGGCAGCAACGGACGCCCGCTGGGCTGACAAGAAAAAGAGCCGGCTCGGAGGCCGGCTCGAGAGGAATCGAGGCTGGGTGCCGGAGTTCCGCCTTATTTCTTCTTTACGGCCGCAGGCGCTTTCTTGACAGCGGCCGGGGCCTTCTTCTGCGCGGGAAGGCCGGAAACGTCCGAAGGCTCGACTTCGAAGGTGACGTTGAACGGATCGAGCGAGTATTCCGTCACGACGCCCGCGAATTCGAGTACGGTTCCCGGCTCGGGCGCCACCGCCAGAGGATTGTCGAACACGAGCGTCACTTCGCTCATGTTCGGCGAGCTGAGTCCGAGAACCAACTTCTTCGGGCGCTTGGGCGGATCGATGCTGACGACCGTTCCCTTGAGCTTCGTCACCTTGGTGTCGCCCACGGGGATGCCGTCAGGTCCGGGGATGTGGGCGTTTTTCAGCGAATTCTCGAAATATGCGGGGCCGTTTGGACCGGTCAGTTCGCGCTTGATGCCCACCCACAGGGCAAGCACGGGGTTGGTCTTCTTCAGCTCTTCCTCCTGCTTGGCCATGATCTCGTCCTGGGACTCGATCTTGAAGCCCTCCGGAGGCACCGCCGTGGACTGGGCCAGCTTGAGAACCTCATCCATGCCTTCCTTGCTGCCGTGGAAGTTGATGTAGTTCTTTTCGAAACTGGACATCAGCTGCTGCCGCGCCTGCTCAGGGAACGAGCCAGCACCGGCGTGAACGGCTGCGCGGGCGAAGTGGAACAGAGCGATGCCCTGCCGCTCGAGCATCTTGGTGCGCACGTTGGCGCGGCCGGCCCAGGCGGAAACCTGGGCGTCGTTCGGGTTGCGTTTGAGGGCTTCAATGAAATACTTGTCGGCGTCGAGGTATTGCTGCTTCTCCAGCGCGACCCAGCCGAGCGTCCGGTAGGCCACGTATTCCATGGTGTCCCGCTGCTGCTTCCACTGCTCGTCGGTGACCTGGGCAGGTTTCTTGGCCGGGCTCAGGGCGTCCTCGATCTGCTCGAGCAGCGCCTTGGCGGCTTTCTCGCCGAATTCAAGCGCCGCGGGCGAGTTGTCGTTCATGCTCACGGTGAGCAGGTTGATCCAGTACCAGCCAGTGATCGCCTTGGGGTTGGCGGCCACCCAGGACTTGGCCGTTTCCATCATCTCCTTGGCGCGACCGAGCTGCTGATAGGTCTGAACCATCAGTTCAAACCGGCCGTCCTTGAAATCGGTCTCGGGGTACTTCTGCTCCCACTGCTGCAGCAGCTGAAGCCGCGCCTGCGGATTCTGTTCCTTGCGGATGAGCTCAAAGAGATCGAATTCAGCGCGGTCTTTCCACTGCGGCTGCGCCGCCTGGCCCCACAGAAAGGCGCCGCCGAGGCACAGCAGGGCGATTCCTGCGGTCGTCTTTTTCATGATGATCTTCAGCACCACGAGCCTCCTGATAGTCCAGATCCATGCCCGCCGGTTGACCGGGAGGGGCGGGCGGAACCGCTCAGGGTTCCATCAACCAAACACTTGCGGAGTATAACGGAACCCGTCCGCAGCCCGCAAGCGGCACCGGCGCAACCCGCCCCTGCCGGAACTGCAACTGTTTCTGCCCGCTTGGACGCGGCGGCGGCCCATCCAGTTGCAGACTTGCAACACGCCGCCAGCCGCCGCGCGGGCCGATGGTAGAATCTGGAATCCATGCATTCTTTCGATCTCGGTCTTATCGTCCTGTACCTGATCGGCATTACCTGGTTCGGCGCCCATTTCCGCAAGCACCAGAAGAGCCTGAAGGACTACTTCCTGGGAGGCAAGACGACGCCCTGGTGGGCCATCGGGTTCTCCATCGTTTCGGCCGAGACGTCCACGCTCACTGTCATTGGAACTCCAGCGCTCAGCTTCCAGGGCAATTTCGGATTCCTTCAGGTGGTCATCGGCTATCTGCTGGCGCGGATCGTCATTTCGTTTCTGTTCATGCCGCATTACTTCCGCGGCGAACTGTTCACCGCATACGAGCTCATGCAGCGCCGCTTCGGGCTGCGCCTGCGGCGCGTCACGGCGGGCACGTTCCTGCTGCTGAGAGCGCTGGCCGAAGGGGTTCGCGTCTTCGCCATCTCGATCGTCGTGTCCATCGTGCTCGGCACCGGCGAAATCGCTTCCATCGTCGTCATCGTCTGCCTGACGCTGTTTTACACCTTCGAAGGCGGAATGACGGCCGTGATCTGGACCGATGTCGTACAGATGTTTCTGTATGTCGGCGGGGCGATTCTGAGCCTGTTCATCATGCTCGGCCAGATCGACGGAGGCTGGCAGGCGGTGATGTCGGCTGCCGCCGCCGCCGGCAAGCTGCAGGTGTTCGACTTCCGCTTCGAGCCGACGCTCGAATTCCTGTCGAGGCAATACTCTTTCTGGGCGGGCGTGCTGGGCGGCTGCTTCCTGACAACCGCCAGCCACGGGACCGAGCAGCTGATGGTGCAGCGGCTGCTGGCTTCCCGCAACATCAGCGACGCCCGGAAGGCGCTGTTCGGGAGCTGGGCGGTCATCTTTTTCCAGTTCACGCTGTTCCTCGTCATCGGCCTGATCCTGTGGAAGCACTATCTGGACACGGGGGCGGCGCCCCCGCAGCCTGCCGACCGCATTTATCCGGAATTCATCTGGAATTCGCTTCCGACGGGCGCGCGAGGACTGGTCATCGCGGCCATCCTCGCCGCCGCCATGTCGAACCTGAGCGCCGCCCTGAATTCGCTGGCCTCGACGACGGTGATGGATTTTTACAAGCTGCGGTTCAGCCACCATAGCGAGTCGCACTACCTGGGTCTGGCGAGGATGGCGACGCTGTTCTGGGGCGCCGTGCTGTTCGTCATCGGCGTGCTGTCGCGGCACGTGAAGAGCGTTCTGGAAGCGGGGCTCGGCATCGCTTCCATTCTGTATGGCGCGCTGCTGGGGGTCTTCGTTCTGGGCGTGTTGACCCGGCGCGTGGGCGAAAAATCGGCCATGGCCGGCATGCTGGCCGGCCTCGGCGTCAACCTTTACCTGCGTTTCGCCACGCCGGTGGCCTGGACCTGGTACGTCCTGATCGGCACGGTGACCACCGCGGGGGTGGCTCTGGCCGCATCGGCGGTGCTGGACCGGGAGGAGGCGAATTGACGAAGCTGCGCCGGGAACTGGGCGTCTGGGGCGCCTCTTCCATTGTCGTCGGCACCGTCATCGGGAGCGGCATTTTTCTTGTTCCGCGAAAAATGCTGCTCGAGACGGGCAGCGTCGAGCTGGTTTTTGCGGTGTGGATTTTCGGCGGGCTTCTGTCGATGGCCGGCGCCCTCACCTATGCCGAGCTGGCCACGCTGATGCCCGAGGCGGGCGGCGAATACAATTACCTGCGGGCCGCCTACGGCCCTTTCTGGGGCTTTCTGTACGGCTGGACGCAGATGTGGGTGGCCAAGAGCGGCTCCATCGCCACACTCGCCACGGGCTTTTTTTACTACCTGGCCAATTTCCGGCCGGAGCTGGACGACGTTCTGTTCCGGATTCCCGTTCCCCTGGGCTCCGGAGGCGGCCCGCTGGAGGTGAGCGCGGGGCAGCTGCTGGCCATGGGCGTCATTCTGGCCCTGGGATGGCTGAACTGGTTCGGAATCCGCGTCGGGGGAGGCGTCCAGGTGGCCGTCACCGCCTGCAAGCTACTCCTGATCGCCTGGATCATCTCGGCGGGACTGACTGGGGAACCTGCACAGGACGCGGCCCCGCTCGCGCAGGCGCGCGGCGGCGTGGCAGGCTTTTTCGCCGCCCTTGTGGCGGCGTTATGGGCCTACGACGGCTGGAACAACCTCAGCATGGTCGCCAGCGAGGTGAAATCCCCGCAGAAGACGCTGCCCCGCGCCCTCATTTTCGGCACAGCGCTGGTCATGGCCACCTATCTGCTGACCAATTTCGCCTACTTTCGCGTCCTGAGCCCCGGGGAGGCCGCTTCCTCGGACCGCATCGCCGCCGTGATGATGCAACGCGTGCTGGGGAGCTGGGGAGCGGATCTGGTCAGCGTGGCCGCCATGATTTCCATCTTTGCCGCTCTCAATGGCTCCATTCTCAGCGGCTCCCGGGTCCCCTATGCGCTTGCACGCGACGGGTATTTTTTCCGTCCATTCGGTGCGGTTCATGACAGGCACGCCACGCCGGGCTTTTCCATCCTTGCCCTGAGCGCCTGGTCGGCTGTGCTGGTGCTGAGCGGACGGTACGACCAGCTGGTGACGCTGGTGATTTTCCCCAGCTGGATTCTGTACGGAATGGCCACTGCGGCCGTGATTGTTCTCCGCCGCAAAATGCCCGGCGCACAGAGGCCCTACCGGACCCTCGGATATCCTGTGGTTCCCATTCTGTTTGTTCTGGTTGCGGCGTTTCTCACCATCCAGACCCTGCTGCATTCGACCCGGGAATCGCTCCTTGGTCTTGGCCTCATTCTGTGCGGCCTCCCGTTCTACGTCCGCTGGAAAAAACGGGTCGAAACTCCCGGCGAGACGGTCTAAACAGCCTCCGAAACTCAATTCTTGTTACGTTTTTGGAACAGAGGTCTTGTAATCCGTCTGATTGTGGAGTATGAATAGAAAAGAGGCGCGGCCATGGTTTGCCTCTCTGTTCCGAAACCGGAACAGGGGGTTTCGGAGTCGAGAAGGCCGGCCCAAGCAGGGAGCTAGAGATAACCCATGGATATTTTGAAGGTAATCGCCGAGTTGCGCCAGGAGCGGGAGAAGATCGAGGAGGTGCTCGTGGCGCTGGAAAGGCTGGCCCGGGGCCAGGGCAAGCGCCGGGGCCGCCCGCCAGCCTGGATGATGGCCTTGCAGCAGAAGAAAGCCGCCAAGAAGGCTGCGGCGCCCTCGCCAACAGGGAAGCGCCGGGGCCGTCCGCCCAAGAACCCTCAGCCTCAGCAGTAAGCGGCGGCTGTTTACCCTGAAAAGGGGCTGCGCATGTTTTGCGCCGCCCCTTTTCCTTTTGTCCCGGCGCTGTCCGCCGCGTCAGGGATACAACAGGTAGCGGGCGCGGAGGGCGAGAAAATCGCGGACCGTCTCCTGAACCCGCGGCTCCAGCGTCCGGGGATCCTCCCCGGCTGCGATCGCCTGCAGCAGGCTGCGGTTGCCGATCAGCCGGTAATTCGCCTCAAAATCCAGCTTCCCCGGATACAGTTTGTGGAGGGCAGCCGCCAGCTCCAGCCCCAGCCGCAGCGATGAGAATCCCTCGCGGTCTACGATGACAAACCGCACTCCTTCGATCGTCGTCCCCTTGAAGTTCGAATCATTCGGCGTGAACCTGGCCGGGTAAAACCGCACGCCAGGCACCATGCGCCGGTTCAGGTAGGCGGCTAATTGCCGCCCGTCGATCCAGTCTGCGCCGATCTGTTCGAACGGCGCCGGCGTGCCGCGGCCTACAGAATAATTCCGCGCGTATTCCAGCATGGCGACCCCCGGATAGAGCAGCGCCGCCATCAGCGAGCGCATGTTGGGAGACGGGTCCACCCAAGTCAGGTTGGTGGAATCGAACCAGTCCCTCCTCCGCCAGTTTTTCATCGCCACCACGTCCAGTTGCGCGCCGATTTTCTCCTCCGCGTTGATCATGCGCGCCAGCTCGCCCAGCGTCATTCCGTGCCGCAGCGGCAGAATCGAGCAGCCGACAAAGGAAATCGCCTCCGGATCGAGCATCGGCCCTTCGACATGAACCCCGGTAATGGGGTTGGGACGGTCGAGCACGATGAAAGGAATCTTTGCTTCGGCAGCAGCCTGCATGGCGTTTTTCATCGTGGAAAGGTAGGTGTAAAACCGCGCGCCGATGTCCTGGATGTCGAATACGAGGACGTCGACGCGCCTCAGCATTTCCGCCGAGGGTTTGCGGTCCTTGCCGCGGTAGAGGCTGTAGACGGGCAAGCCTGTGGCCGGGTCCTTTCCGTGCTCGATATTTTCGTGGTCTTCCGTTCCGGCGATGCCGTGTTCAGGCGAAAACAGCGCCGTCAGCCGGACGCCGGCTGCCAGCATGGCATCGATGTTGCGCCTTCCGTCCCGCGTCAGGCCAGTGTGGTTGGTGATCAGCCCGACGCGTTTGCCCTTCAGTTTCGCGAACCCCTCGGCGTCCCAGACGTCGAGGCCGGTGAGCACCTCGACGTTGCGCCCGAGGGCGCGCAGAGGCTGCAATTCATGGAAGCCTGTCAGCGAGACGCCCGGGGCATCGACGCCCAGCGCGGCGGCGACGATCGTCGCCACCTTCGACCGCAGCGGCGTGATCGCGGGACGGAGCTTCGGATGAACGCTGTTGGCCAGCAGGATGACGAAGCTCCGCGTTTCCGGGTCGATCCACAGCGAGGTGCCCGTGAACCCCGTATGCCCGAAGGAGCCCAGCGGATACAGCTCGCCGCGGTTGCCCGAATAGGGCGAGTCGATGTCCCAGCCGAGCCCGCGCAGCGTGGGCTGGATAGGCGGCGTCTGCGGCTCTGAGAACTTGCGGATCGTCAGCGGACTCAGGAACTGCCGTCCGTCCGGCAGGCGGCCCAGGTTGAGGATCATCGACGCGAATTTCGCCAGGTCCTCGGCGGTCGTGAACATCCCGGCGTGGCCCGCCACGCCGCCCATGTACCGGGTTGTAAGATCGTGCACCGTGCCCCGCAGCAGCCGCCCCTTGACGATCTCTGTCGGTGCGATCCGCGGCCGCCATGCCTCCGGCGGATTGAACGTCGTCTCGGTCATTCCCAGCGGCAGAAAGACCTCTTCGCGCGCGAACTGGTCCAGAGGACGGCCGCTGACCACGCGGATGATTTCGCCCAGCAGGATGAAATTGATGTCGGAATAAATGAACCGCTGTCCCGGCTCGGCCACCGGCTGATCGACGAGAGCTTTTGCCACGCCGGTCTCGTAACCGGACCACTCCGGCTCCAGGTCCAGATCCGGACGCAGCCCGGAAAAATGCGTCAGCAGCTGCCGGACCGTGATCTCGCTCTTGCCGCCCTGGAAGCCGGGCAGGTACTCGGTCACGCGGTCGTTCAGCCGCACTTTGCCCTGCTCGAAGAGCTTCATGAGGGAGGCTGAAGTGGCCACCACCTTCGTGAGCGACGCCGCGTCAAAGATGGTGTCCGTTGTCATCGCTTCACGCTCCGGGACGAGAGCGCGGCTGCCGTAGGCCTTGTAGTGGAGAGCCGTCGTGCGGCCGTCCTTTTCGACTTTCGCCGCGAGGCAGACAGCCCCGGGAATCTGGTCCCTGGCGATCGCCTCCTCGATCGCCGCATCCAGGTGCGGAGAGCCCGGGAAATTGGTCTGCGCAGAGACAGCCAGAGCGAGGATTGCGGAAAGGACGGTCTTCCTCATAACAGCCTCTTTGCCAGCGCTTCCATCTGCGCGGCCAGGTCGAGATCCAGCTGCGTGACGCCGCCGGCATCGTGCGTCGACAGCCGCACCTCGACGCGGTTGTAGACGTTCGACCAGTCCGGGTGGTGGTTCATCCTCTCGATGACGGTCGCCGCGCCGCCAAGAAACGCCATGGCGTGCGTGAACGAGGGAAAGGCATACCGGCGGCGCAGCTCGCCGCCTTCGTAGGTCCATCCCGGCAGCGCCTGCAGCGCATCCAGGATCTGCTGCGGTTCCAGTTTCTGCATGGTTTCTGTCCTCAGCGAGTTCCGCCCGCGGATCTGCTGCGGGCTTTCGGCCGCACTTCACATTATGATGAAGTGATGCCGAAACCACTACCTCGCCTGCGGATGGACCTGGACTTCCTGCCCTCTCCCCTGGAAGACCGTCCGGGGCTGATGATGCGCGATCCGTTCGGTTACTCCGACGTGACGCTGATCGTGCCGCCGCCGCTGGTGCCGCTGCTGGCGATGTTCGACGGCGAGCAGAGCGAGGACGAGCTGCGCGAGGCCATCTACCGCATGACCAACGATCTGCGCAGCGGCGAGATCATGAACCATCTGAAGGAGGCTCTGGAGAAGGCGGGGTTCCTGGAAGGACCGGTGTTCGAGGAACTGAAGGCGGCGCGGCACAGGGCCTTCGCGGAGGCGGAAGCGCGCCCGCCCGCCCACGCCGGCGCCGCCTATCCGGACGAGCCCGGAATGCTGCGGGCGTGGATGGAGCAGCAGGGGCTCGAACCCGGCACGAGCCGTGAGGACATTCTCGGCATCGCTGCGCCCCATGTGAGCCCTGAGGGCGGCTGGAGCTGCTACCGCGAGGCTTACCGGACGCTCGGTCCTGCGCTGGCAGACCGGGTGTTCGTCGTGCTGGGCACGTCGCACTATGGCGAGCCGGAGAAGTTCGGGCTGACGAGAAAAGATTTCGTCACGCCGTTCGGCACGGCGCGGACGGAGCGCGCGCTCGTGGACCGGCTGGCGGCGAAGGCGCCGCGCGCTTCGAAGATGGAAGACTACTGCCACGCCGTGGAACACTCCATTGAATTCCAGGTGCTGTTCCTGCAGGCCATCCTCGGCCCGGAAATCCGGATTCTGCCGATTCTGACAGGTCCGTTCGCCCGGAGCCTCTACCAGGGCGGTCTGCCGGAAGAAGACGACGGGGTGCGGGAGTTCTTCGACGCCCTTGGCGAGCTGAACGCCGCCGAAGGGTCGCGCCTGTGCTGGGTGCTGGGGGTGGACATGGCCCACATGGGGCGCCGCTATGGCGATCCGATCCAGGCGGAGGCGCAACGCGGCGAAATGGTCGAAGTGGCCGAACGCGACCGGGAACGGATCCGGCGGCTCGAAGAGGGAGACGCCGAGGGCTTCTGGGAGCTGGTCAGGCCCAATCACGACGACCTGAAGTGGTGCGGCAGCGCGCCCTTTTATACATTTCTGAAGGCCGTCCCCGGAGCGCGCGGCGCGCTGCGGCTGTATGAACAGTGGAACATCGATCCGCAGAGCGTCGTCAGCTTCGCAGCGATGGAGTTCCGCCGGGCCGCCTGATTATTCAGGCACGGCCGCCATCCAGTAGCCGGGACGCGTGCGCACCTTCAGGCGCGGACGGTTCACCTCCACCCGGATCCGGTGGAAGCCGCCCTCCATCTTGTTGTTGGGCGAGTAGCTGAGGATGTACTGGCTGCGGATCTCCGCGCCGATGGCCGCAATCGCCCGCTCCAGCCCGTCCTGCGTCGTGAAACCGAACTCCCGGCCGCCGGTGAATTTCGTGTAGACTTCAGCAGGATTCCTGACGAAAATCGCCTTGGCAGCGCGGAAAATCTCCTCCACAACAGGGATGAATTCCGCGGCGTAGCCGGGCGCGCCCGAGATCTGCGCCTGTGTCGTCGGATCGCCGGGCGCCACTCCGGGACGGGGCCGCGCCCCAGGCGGGAAGGGATCCGGCCGGGGCAGATCCGGCTTTTCCTGCAGCCGCGTCACCAGACGGTTGATGTTCAGCGTGTAGACGTCGACGTTGTGCAGCTGCAGCTCGGTCGCCACCTCCCGCACGCTGGCTTCGGAAGAGCGGTCCAGCGTCTCGGCGATCAGAAGGATCACCTTGCGGCGGTCCTTCTTGTAGCGGAGCATGCGGATGGCCGTCTGCACGGCGTCGTTCAGCCGGGAACTCCGGCTGCCCGGCTTGATCTTCGCCACAGCCGCGTTGATCTCGTCCGGATCGCGGGTGAAATCCTGCAGCAGGTCGATTTCGTGGTGGAAGGCGAGGATCGCCGCCTCTCCGTCCTGGCCCACGAGCAGGTCGTTCAGCACGTTTCCGATGCGGCGGATCTTCGGCAGGACGGAATCCACGTTGCTGCTGCGCTGGATGCAGACCACGAGCGACAGCGGCAGCGAGGCGATGTCCCGGTTGATGGTCTGCAGCTTGTCGTTGTCGTAGAGCAGAAAATCGTGCGGCTCCAGGCCCTGCACGAACCGGCCTTTCTCGTCCGTGACCGTGGTCGGCACCAGCACCACGTTCACCGTGGCGCGGATGACAGGCCCCTCGGCGAGTTCCGGAGGCAGCTGCGGGGCGGGTTGCCCCGGCATCTGGGGAGCTTTCTTCGCCGGGGACTGCGGTTTTGGCGCCGGGGTGCCCGGCAGGGTCAACTGCCCGAAGGCAGGCCAGGCGAGGCACGCCAGAACGGCCGCGCACAGGATTCTCATCATTGGGTGAGATGCGTGAATCATCGGCTCAGTTACGTCTCCCGGGTGTGCGCAGTCCTGCCCTGCAGCAGCTCGACAATGTGCGGCACGAGATCCAAGATAGCATCCAGCGATTCGACGGCACCCCTGGGCGAGCCGGGCAGGTTGACGATGAGGCACCGGGCGCGGGTGCCGGCGACAGACCGGCTCAGCACCGCGCGGCGCGTGTGCCGCAGCCCCTCGGCGCGCATCAGCTCTCCGAGTCCGGGCAATTCCTTCTCCAGCACAGCCCGGGTGGCTTCCGGCGTCGAGTCCCTTGCGGCGATGCCCGTGCCGCCGGCCGTCAGGATCACGTCTACAGTTCCGCTGTCGGCCAGCTCCTGAAGTTTCGCAGTGATCGCTGGCGCTTCATCCGGCAGAATCTCCTGATGGCATATTTGCCAGCCCTGCGACAGGCAGCGCCGGGCGACCGCGGGCCCTGATGCGTCGGCGCGCCGCCCCGCAGCGCCTGAATCCGAAATGGTCAGCACCGCAATCCGGATCATGACTTCCCGCGCCGGTAATGGCCGGACTTGCCCCCGGTCTTTTCGAGCAGCCTGAGCTTTTCGATCGTGATCGACTTGTCCAGCGCCTTCGTCATGTCGTAGACGGCGAGCGCAGCCACGGCGGCGGCGGTCAGCGCCTCCATCTCGACGCCGGTCTGCGCATTGGTGGACACGCTGCTCTCGATGCGGACGCCGCGCGCTTCCAGCGTCAATTCCACATCAGCATGCGTCAGCGGCAGCGGGTGGCACATGGGGATCAGCGCGGCGGTCTGTTTGGCCGCCTGAATGCCCGCGATCCGCGCCACTTCCAGCGGATCGCCCTTCGGGTTGCGCGGCAGGGCTTTCAACACTTCGGGCTTCATCCGCACGAACGCCTCGGCGCGCGCGGTTCTCGCCGTCGGGGTCTTCGCGCTGACATCGACCATCCGGGCGCGGCCTGCCTCATCGTAATGGGACAACTTCTTCATACGGCCATCAGCACGCGGATCAGTTCGCCGGCCTCGTATTGCGGCCGGTCCGGATCGGCCACCAGAAAGCAGTTCGCCCCCGCCAGCGCGCGCACGTCGCCCGAGCCGCCCCACGCGATCGGATGGAGCCGCGCGCCGTCTTCCAGCCGCGCCGGAAGGAAGCGCGTCAGTCCCGGCTTGTGCCGGAAAGGCTCGCCGAGAACGGCCAGCGCGAAGGGCAGCTGCGGCCTTGCCACGCCCCCCAGCAGATCCAGAGCCGCCCGCGCAAAGATTTCGAAGCAGACAAACGTGGAGGCCGGATTGCCGGGCAGCCCGAAGAAGAACGTCTCCCCTGCGCGTCCGAACACGCAGGGCTGCCCTGGCTGGATCAGCACCCGGTCGAAATAGAAGACCGCGCCGAACCGCTCCAGCGCCTGCTCCACCAGATCGTACTTGCCCGCCGAAACGCCGCCCGACAAAAGAACCAGATCCTGTTTCAGCGCCTCTTCGAGCGCTTCCACCGTATCTTCCAGCCGGTCCCTCACCGGCGGCAGGACGACCGGCTCTCCGCCCGCCCGCCGCACCTGCGCCGCCAGCGCATGCGAGTTGGAGTTGCGGATCTGCCAGGGCTCGGGCCGCTGTCCGATGTCGACGAGCTCGTCGCCCGTGGGCAGGATGGCCACGCGGGGGCGCGCGAAGACGGGAACCTGCGCCGCTCCGACCGCGGCCAGCAGCGCCGTGGACGCGGGCGTCAACCGCGTACCGCCCTCCACCGCGCAGGCGCCGGCGCGGAGGCTTGATCCTCGCGGGCTGATGTTGGCGCCGGGCTCGACCGGCTGGGGAACACGCAGACGGCCATCGGAGACGGAAACGTGCTCGACCATGACGACGGCATCGGCGCCTTCGGGCACCGTTGCGCCGGTCATGATCTCCACAGCCTCGCCAGGACCGACACGGAAGCGGCACGGTTCCCCCGCCCGGACCTCGCCGAGAACCCGCAATTCTCCGGGCGCCGACGCCGCCTGCAGCGCGAAGCCGTCGCGCATTGACCGCGGCTCCGGCGGGTAATCGCGATCCGCCGGCACCGTCTCGGCCAGCACCCTTCCGCACGCCTCGTCCAGAGGAACCGTCGCCACCGCCGGCCGCGCCGCGCGCGCCGACACGCGTTTCAGCACCTCCGCGCGCGCCTGTTCGAACGTCAACGCCGCCACATGCGCCATTGTAGCAGCGGGGTTCCGCATTGCTAGGCTGGAAGCATGTGGAACCGGCTGCCGCTGTGGCGGATGCGGGAGGCGCTGGAAAGGGGCGGCGTCAGCGCACAGGAACTCGTGGAGGCGCACCTGGCCGCGATCGCCGAAACAAATCCGCGCGTGAATGCTTTTATCGAGGTCTACGCAGATGAAGCCCGTCTTGCGGCGCGGCGGCACGTACGCGGCCCTCTGGCAGGCATTCCGGTCACCGTCAAGGACAGTTTCGACCTCGAGGGCCGAGTGACGTATTGCGGCAGCCTGCTGCGGCGCGGGGAGCGGGCGGCGCGGGATTCCACAGCCGCGGCGCGGCTGAAAGCGGCCGGCGCCATCGTCATTGGCAAGACGTCCACGCCCGAGTTTCTGTACTACTACGAGACCGACAACCGCATCATCGGACGCACGTGCCATCCCTGGAATTCCGGGTACACGGCCGGAGGCTCCAGCGGCGGCGAGGCGGCGGCCATTGCAGCCTTCATGAGCGCAGGCGGCATCGGCAGCGACGGCGGCGGCTCCATCCGCGAACCGGCCCATTTCTGCGGCATCTGCGGCCTCAAGCCGACGCCCGGCCGCGTGGGCGGGGGCGGCCATTGGCCGGTGCTCGGCCACCCAGCCGGCTTCATGGGCGCCGGCGGGCCCATGGCCCGCACTGCACGCGACGTCCGTCTTCTGTTTGAAACACTGGCCGGCTGGGATGTTCGCGACCCGTTCAGCGCTCCCCTGGCCCTGCAGAGCCCCGATGTCCGGCGCTCGAAGATCGCCCTCTGGCTGCCCGACGGCGTGCGCCCGGAGTGCGCCGCGGCGGCGGTCCGCACGGCGGAGCGGCTCTGGCAGGGCGGCTTCGGCAAAGCGGATTTCGACAAGCGGCTGATCGAAGGGGCGCACGAGCTGTGGCGCGTGCTTTTCGTGGACCTGATCACGCAGAGCCTCCGCGCGATGATCGCCGGGCGCGAACACGAGTGCGCGTGGACGGGCGTGGCTCTGATGCAGGAAGCGCGCGAAACCGTCAGCACGGAGCGCCTGCTGGCCGTGCTGGCCGAGCGCGACGTGATGCGCGCCCGCCTGCTCGAGCATCTCGATGCAGAAACGGTGGTGGTGGCGCCCGCCTTTGGCACGGCGGCCTTCCCGCACAGGCAGCCCCCCATTCCGGTCCTGGATGCGGCGCGTCCGCTCACGCCCGCCAATCTGCTGGGCCTGCCCGCCATGGTGGCGCCCGCCGGAGTCAACGGCGAAGGGATGCCCGTGGGCGTGCAGTTCATCGGCGCGCCCTACGAGGACGAACGGCTGATCGGGGTGGCCGAAATCTTTGAAGAACTCCGCGGTGATGCATGGCCGAGCGAAACGCTTTCCCCTTCGACTACGAACTCTTCGACTTCCCCAACGGCCTGAGGCTCGTGGCCGTTCCGCTGCCCTGGCGCGGCACGGCCAGCGTCTACATCGTCGTGCACGCCGGCTCGCGCAACGAGGTCGAGCCGGGCTGCAGCGGCTTTGCGCATTTCTTCGAGCACATGATGTTCCGCGGCACGCGCGCCTTTCCGCCGGAGCGCTATGAGAGGGAACTGCAGCGCATGGGCGCTTCCTCCAACGCCTACACCGACGACGACCGCACCGTCTATCACACGACCCTTGCCGTGGAGGAGCTCGACGCCCTGCTCGCGATGGAGGCCGACCGTTTCCAGCACCTGGAATACAGCGAAGAGGACTTCCGCACCGAGGCTCTGGCGGTGCTGGGCGAATACTGGAAGGACAGCGCCGAGCCCCTGAACCGGCTGCACGAGGTGCTGCGCGACACGGCATTCGACGTCCATCCCTACAAGCACACGACGATGGGGTTCCTGCGCGACATCGAGCGGATGCCCGGGATGTACGGCTACAGCCTGGCGTTCTTCGACCGCTTCTACCGGCCCGAAAACACGACGATCCTCATCGCCGGAGACCTGGCGCCCGCGGAGGCGCGGGCGCTCGTGGAGCGCCACTGGGGCGGCTGGCGGCGCGGCTCATACCGGCTGGAAGCGCCGCAGGAGCCGCCCCAGAAGGCGCCGCGCGAGGCGCGGATCGAGTGGGAGACCCACACGCTGCCCTACGTGGCCGTGGCGCAGCGCGCGCCTGCCTACGACGACAGCGATCCGGACTGCGCCGCTCTCGATCTGATTTCCGCGCTCTGTTTCAGCCCGGGCTCTGACCTCTACCGCCGCCTGGTGATTGAAGAGCAGTGGGCGGATGAACTGTGGGCGAATCAGGCGGATCATCTCGATCCCTACCTTTTCACGGTGGTGGCGCGGGTGAAGCAGCCGGAACGGCTGCCGGACGTGCGGCGCGCCATCGAAGACGAACTGGACCGGCTCGTGAGCGCGCCGCCGCCGCAGGAGCGGCTGGAACAGGTTCAGTCGCATCTGTTTTACCGGTTCGTGCTGAGCCTGAACCGCAGCGACTCGGTGGCCGCGCAGCTGGCGCCGTTTCTGGCGCTGCGGCGCACGCCGGAGACGGTGAGGCGGCTGTTCGAGACCTACCATCGTGTCACGCCGCAGAACCTGGCCGCCGCTGCCGCCGCCTGGTTCCGCCCCGAGGGCCGAACCGTGGTGACGCTCGAGGAGAAGCCGCAATGAAACTGCTGGTGCACCAGGACGGCTCGCCCCTGCTGTCGGTCCGCGTTGCGTTTCCCGCCGGCTCGGCCATGGACCCGCCTGGAAGCGAAGGAGCGGCGTGGCTGGCCGGGCAGATGCTGGCGCACGGCGGCACGCGCCGCCGGAGCTACAAACAGATCCTGGACTTTCTGTTTCCGCGCGGCGCGTCTGTGGATGTCTCCGTGGACAAGGAGATGACCTGTTTCCACTTCGACTGCCACGCGGCGCACGCGGCGGAGATGACGGAGCTGCTGGCGGAGATGCTTTGCGACCCCGGCTGGCGCGAGGAGGACTTCCGGCGCCTGCGGGACGACGCCATTCATTCCCTTGAAGCCGACCTGCGCGGCGAAAACGATGAAGAGCTGGGCCGCGAAGCCCTGTACGGACTTCTGTTCGAGGGCCATCCGTACGGCCATCCCTGCCAGGGGCGGATCTCTTCGCTGCGCCGGATGGAGCTGAGCGCGGTCCGGGAGTTCTACACGGCGGAATACGGCCGCAACCGGGTCGTTGCGGCCTGCGGCGGCGCGCATGCGGAAAGCGCGGCGGCGCGGTTGCGGGAACGGCTCTCCACGCTGCCCGCGCGCACAAGAAGCGACGGTTCTGTTCCCGCCGCGCCGCCTCTGCGGCGCACCAGCATGATCTTTGTGGAGAAGCCGTCGCAGGGCACGGCTCTTTCGCTCGGCTTCCCCGTCGAGGTCCGCCGCGGGCACGAGGACTATCCGGCGCTGCTCGTGGCCGTCTCCGCTCTCGGGCAGCACCGGATGAGCAGCGGGCGGCTGTTCCAGAGCCTCCGCCAGCACCGCGGGCTCAATTATGGCGATTACGCCTACATCGAATACTTCCCCGCTCCGATGTTCACGCTGGAGCCGGAACCGAACCACGCGCGGCAGCGGCAGATCTTCGAGCTGTGGGTGCGCCCCGTGGCGCCGGGGCACGCGCACTTCGCCCTGCGGCTGGCCCTGCACGAGATGGAGAAGCTCGCGGGGAAGGGTCTCGACGACGGGGAATTCGAGGCGGCGCGGTCCTTCCTCCTGCGCCACCAGGCGCTGCTCGAAGAGGCCCGCAGCGCGCAGCTGGGCCACGAAATCGACGGGCTGTTTTACGGAACGGGGCTGCAGTCGCAGTATCTGAAGCGGACCCTGCCGGAGCTGACGCCGTCCGACGTGAAGCGGGCTGTTGAGCGCCACCTGCGTCCGGAGGCCATTGCCGCGGCTTTCGCCGGGCCGGACATGGAGGCGCTCCGGAAGGCCATTCTCGACAACGCGCCCTCACGCATCCAGTACAACTCGGCCAAACCGGACTGGCTGCTGCAGGAGGACGAAATCGTATCCGTGCGTCCCGTCCCCGTGGAGGAGTCCGCGGCGCGCGCCGTTCCGGCGGAGGAGATGTTCGAATAGCGGAGGCTACGGGCTGAAGGGCTCGCGTTTCTCGATCTTCGCCGGATCGAGCTCGATGCCGAAGCCCGGAGCGTCCGGCAGCTCGATCCGCCCGCGCACCGGCGTCAGCTGACGCTTTTCGAAGTGGTAGTAGCTGCGCATTTTCAGGATCAGATACTCCACCAGCGGACACACGGCTGGAGACTGCGCCGCCACCACATGAAGCGCCGCGTGCAGCGAATGCCCGTGCGGGATCACCTGCACGCCCGCGGCGGCGGCCAGGTGGCAGATCTTGACAAGTTCGCTCACGCCGCCGCACCACTCGGGATCGGCCTGCACGACGCTGATGGCCTGCGCGTCCAGGTAGCGTTTCACTTCCCAACGGTTGTAGAGATGCTCGCCGGAGGCGACCGGAATGGAGGTGGCTTTTCGCAGGGCGGCGAATGAATCCAGCTGATCCGGGGGGAAGGCCTCCTCGATCCACCGCGGATTCTGCGGCTCGGCGCGTTTGGCCCAGGCGATGGCGAAGTCGAGCGTCCAGCCCATGAAGGCGTCGAACATCAGATCGACGTCCTGCCCGACGGCGAGCCGCAGGGCGAAGACCAGATCCGCGCACCGCCGCACGCCCTCCGGTCCGTCGCCGGGACCGTGGGCGAAGAACCATTTCTGGTGGCGGAACCCCTGATCCTTGAGCTCCACGGCGCGCCTGCCCGCGGCGTCGGGCTCCACGGAATAGCCGAGCGCGGAGCCGTAAGCTTCCACCGAATCGCGCGCGGGACCGCCCAGCAGGCGGTAGACGGGGGCGTTGAGCACGCGCCCGCGCAGATCCCACAGGCAGTTGTCGATGGCCGAAATCGCCATCATGGGGTGCGACGTGCGGTAGTGGCGGTTGGAGCGGTAGAGCAGATCCCATACGGTCTCCACCGCCATGGCGTCCTTGCCCAGAACAAAATTCCTGAGCTGCGTTTCAATCAGAACGGCCGCTTCCCGGTCGATGGGGCCGTAGAGCCCCTCGCTGCCGCGGTCCGTGCGGATGGACAGGTAGATGGCGGACACGGGCGCCTCGCGCGGCGGCTGCGGCTCGTCGCGATACGGCTTCGGGCGGTATTCGGGGTAGACGTGCAGCGGCTGGACCTGATATTGGCCGTCTGCGCCCGGAGTCACCGTGCGGCGCCCGTGCAGCCGGAACAGCTCGACCGAGGCGATGCGGTGCGGCGCGGGCGGCGCGGCAAAGGCGGGCAGGGAAGCCAGCAGGTTCAGGAACGATCGCCGTTGCACAGGACCAGGCACCTCCATTCTTCTTTTTCGAGAGCCGTCTGGACGCGGAATCCCGATGCGCGCGCCGCCGCCTCCACGCGCTGCCTGTCGCGCTCCGGAAATCCGCTGAGGATGAGCAGGACGGGCGCGAGCCGCGCGTATTCGCCCGCCAGGGATTCATGCGCGGCGGCGTTGATGTTCGCCACGACCACATCGAATGCGCCCGCCCGCACAGCCCGAGCCGAACCGCAGAAGAGAGCCGCCGTGCGGCCGTCCGACCGCAGGTTCCGCCGCGCCTCATCCAGCGCTGCGAAATCGATGTCGCATCCGATGGCTGTCCGCGCGCCCAGCAGCAGGGCGGCCGAAACAAGAATGCCCGATCCTGTTCCGACATCGAGGACGCTCCGGCCGGGCTGCAACCAGGCGTCCAGCGCTTCCAGACACAGCTGCGTGGCCGGATGCGCGCCCGTGCCCAGAGCCTGGCCCGGATGCACCACCAGCCGCATGCGGCCTTCAGGCACCGCACTCTCGTCCCACTCCGGCGCGAGATAGAGCCGGCTGCCCAGCGGAAACGCCGGCCATGCCTGCCGGGACAGGAGCTCCCAGTCCACCTCCGGCACGGGCTCCAGGTGCGCGCCGAAGCCGGCAAACGCCTCCGCGAGTCCTTCCGGGCTTTCAAAGTAGGCTTTGAGCTGACAACGGCTGCCGGGCAGGGCGATTTCCTCGATCCCGGCGGCGCCGCGCTCCCACAGCTCGGCGGACAGCAGTTCCGCTTCGTTTTCCGGGCAGGTCAGGACGAGCGAAAACATCAGGCGCTGATTTCTCCTGATCCGCGTTTCTGTGTATCAGACAAAGGAACGAAGCGCAACAGCCGCGCGGCCTCAGTAATAATCCGCGCAGCTCATGTAATAGCCGCAGCGGGGGCAGAACAGTTTGCACTTCCTCTGCTGCAGCCGCTCCGAACAGACCGGGCACCAGAGCATCGGTTCATTCTCTTCCGGGCGGGGCGCCGCAGCCTCTTCGATCCGTTCGTCCTGCGCCATGCCGTCAGTATAGCCCGGCCGCTCAGCTCATCCGCCGGATCACCGTGCGCACCACCCCCTGGATTACCAGGTCGGCGCGCGGGTGCAGCTCCGGGTAAGCCGGATTTTCGGCTTTCAGAAACCACGCGCCGCGCACGCGCACCAGCCGCTTCAGCGTCGATTCGCCGTCGATCAGCGCCGCCACGATCTGTCCGGCGCGCGGCGCCGGGTTTGGCTCCACCAGCACCAGGTCGCCGTCCAGAATGCCCGCGTCTTTCATCGAGTCGCCCCGCACCTTCAGCAGGAACGACCCCGGCTTCGGGCGGAAGCCGAGCAGCGTCTCATCGAGCCATGCGTCGCCTTCCGAGGCAGCCTGCACCGCCTGCGGCAGTCCCGCGGGGATCGCCCCGAACACCGGCAGCGCCGTCATGCGGCCTCCGGGCGCGGGGTCTGACGGCACGTCGATCCGCCGCGAGCCGCGGCTCGACAGCCGGATCGCGCCCTTGGCCTCCAGCGCGTGCAGGTGCCCGGCCACGCCGTTCGGACTGCGGATGCCGAAATGCCTCTGAATCTCGGGAATCGAGGGCGAACACCCGTTCTCGCGCCGGTAGGCCAGGATGAAGTCGTAGATTTCCTGCTGGCGCGCTGTCAACTCCATACTGTAATTGTTTACACTTCAGAGCCAGATGTCAACCCCCGCGCCAGAGCGACAATAGGGAAGCAGGCCGCGCATGGAGTCTCTTCCCCTTTTCGCTGAGCCCGCTTCGCCGCGCGAGCGCCTCGCGGCGCGGCTGGCAGAGCTTGCCGCCCAGGGCATCTACATCGGGACCAGCTCGTGGAAATACGAGGGCTGGATCGGCCAGATCTACACGCGCGAGCGTTACATGACGCGCGGGCGCTTCTCGCAGAAGAAATTCGAGGCGGAGTGCCTGGCCGAATACGCGGAGGTCTTCCCCGCCGCGGGCGGCGATTTTTCGTTCTATCAGTTCCCTTCGCGAGACTACTGGCGCCGGCTCTTCAGCCTGGCTCCGCGGCTGAAGTTCGGCCTCAAGGTTCCCGAAGAAATCACTGTGAAGGAATGGCCCGGCCATGCGCGTTACGGCGCCAGGGCAGGAAAGGCGAACGAGCACTTCCTCGACGCCGATCTGTTCCGGCGCGCGTTTCTCGAGCCCCTGGAGCCCTGGGCTGCGCAGATCGGCGTGCTGATCTTCGAGTTCGGCACGATGGGCAAACGGCACTACGAGGGCGCCGGACCGTTCGCCGCGGACCTGCAGCGATTCCTCTCCGCCCTGCCATCAGGCTGGCGTTACGCCGTAGAGGTCCGCAACAGAGAGTATCTCGACGAGCCGTATTTCGATGCGCTGCGCGCACGCGGCGCGGCGCACGTGTTCAACGCCTGGACGCGCATGCCTCCGCTGGAGGAACAGGTGCGGATCGAGGCCGCGTACACGGCGGACTTTCTCGTGGCGCGCGCGTTGCTGCGCCACGGGCGCACCTACGAACAGGCGGTGGCGCAGTTCGAACCCTACGAGCGCGTGCAGGAAGTGAACGAGGGCGCGCGCTCCGCTCTGCGGGCGCTGATTGAACGCGCGCGCCAGCGCCGGCAGATGGCGTTCCTGTTCGTGAACAACCGGCTGGAGGGCAATGCGCCCGGCACGATTCAGGCGGTGGTGGAGGGCGAATCCGGCAGCTCCCAGTGATCGCCCGCAAAGCGGCCCATGCGCTCGTCCCAGATGCCGAACTTGGCCGCCATCTGCCCGCCATCCACCAGCAGCGTGGCGCCGGTGATGTAGGACGCCAGAGGCGAGGCGAGAAACACGATGGCCTGCGCCACCTCCTCCGGCGCGCCGCCGCGGCCGAGCGGAATGTGGCGGAAGTACTCCTTCAAGAGCTCTGGCTGCGCGAAATGGGCCGCGGTCAGATCCGTGCGGATCAGCCCCGGGCAGACGGCGTTCACCCGGATGCCCCACGGGCCCAGCTCGTTCGCGGCCGTGCGGAGAACGCCCAGCAGGCCGGCTTTGGTGGCGTTGTAAGCGATCAGGTCGGCTTCGCCGTCGAACGAGTTGGTGCTCGCAGTGAGCACGATCGCTCCCCTCCGCCGCGGCTTCATTCCGCGCGCCGCCAGCCTGACCGTATGGAACGCGCCCGTCAGGTTGATCCCGATCAGGCGGCGCCAGGCGGCATCGTCGGTCTCATCGAGCCGGTGAAACACGGCCGTGCCCGCGTTTGCCACCACGATGTCCAGCTCGCCGGCGCGCGCAAAGGCGCCTTCCAGAGACTGCAGGTCGCTGACATCCACCGGCGGATCGGAAAGCAGGTCCGCCACGATCACCTCTGCGCCGCAAGCGCGCAACGCCTCTGCGGCGGCGGCTCCAATGCCGCGCGCGCCGCCCGTCACCAGCGCTCTCTGCCCCGTCAGATCGATCCGCATGAGCCGCATTCTACCGCCAGCTGCGCCGCCCGGCTGTGGCACACTGGAAGGTTTGTATGGGTGACGTCAAGATCGAGCTGGCCAGCCAGCGCAAAATCCGCACGCGGAACAAGCTGTACTACCGCTTCAACCACTGGCCCATCTGGATCTTCGTGTTCTTCCTGATCCCCGGACCGATGGTGTTCCGGCTGTTCGAACAGGGATTCGGCGGCAGCATGACATGGTGGCTGGCGGCGGTGCTTGCGGGAACAGGCATTGCCGGGCTGCGCGGCAAACTGCCGGGCTGCGAGCCCGCTCCGTACATCATCCGCTTTACCGAAGACAAGCCCAATCCCCTGTACCGGCGCATCTGCTACACGTTCGCCTGGAGCGCAGCCATCTCCTACGGACTGCTGAACCTGATCGGGCTTGCCGTGGCGGTCGTCACGGGCAAGTGGATGCTGAAGCAGATCTACTGGTACGGCTACTTCCCCATCGCCGTGCCCATCTGGATTCTCGGGCTGACGGGCAAGCTGCCGCGCGTCAAACCCTCCACGGCAGGAGAAGGCGACGAGCGCCGCTACTTCTACGGAACCGTGTGGGCCATGTGCATCGCGCAGCCCGTGCTCGGCATTCTCTGGAAGACGCTGCCGCTCAACCGTGCGACGGACATTCTCAAGCTGGTGGTCTTCACCGGGCTTCTGGCGGGTGTCGGCTATCTGAGCTACCGCGGCTACCTGCCGCGCACGCGCAAGATCGTGCCCGGCGAGATCGCCGCGCTGGATTGAAGCTTCACCGCAGCGCGCGCAGCACCAGCGCCCGCGCCTCTTCCACCAGCTTCTGCAGATGCTCCTGGCTGCGGAAGCTTTCGGCGTAGAGCTTGTAGATGTTCTCGGTGCCTGACGGGCGCGCCGCGAACCAGCCGCCCGCCGTCACCACCTTCAGCCCGCCGATGGGCGCGCCGTTGCCCGGCGCCGCCGTCAGTTTCGCGGTGATCGGATCGCCGGCCAGCTCGGAGTCCGTGACGGCGCTGGCATCCAGTTTTGCGAGCTTCGCCTTCTGCTCCGGTTCTGCCGGCGTGTCGATGCGCGTGTAGAAGGAGCGGCCCAGTTCGTTCTCGATCTCGCGGTAATGCAGGGCCGGGTCGCGGCCAGTGACGGCCGTGATCTCGCAGGCGAGCAATCCCAGAATGATGCCGTCCTTGTCGGTGGTCCACACCGTGCCGTCGCGCCGCACGAAGCTCGCTCCCGCGCTCTCTTCCCCGCCGAAACACAGCGAGCCATCGAACAGCCCCGGCGCGAACCACTTGAAGCCCACGGGAACCTCGCACACGTCGCGCCCCACAGCCGCGGCCACGCGGTCGATGATGCCGCTCGACACAAGCGTCTTGCCGATTCGCGCCGCCTTCGGCCATCCATCACGGTGCGTGCAGAGATAGCGGATGGCCGCGCACAGGTAATGATTCGGATTCAGGAGGCCGCCGCTGGGAGTGACGATGCCATGGCGGTCCGTGTCGGGATCATTGCCGAACGCCACGTCGAACTGGTCCTTCAGGCTCACGAGGCCCGCCATCGCGTAAGGACTCGAGCAGTCCATGCGGATTTTGCCATCGTGATCCAGCGTCATGAACGCGAACGCCGGATCCACGCGCGGATTCACCACCGTCAGGTTCAGCCCATAGCGCTCCGCGATCCGCGCCCAGTAGTGCACGGCTGCGCCGCCCAGCGGATCGACGCCGATGCGCAGCCCCGCGGCGCGGATCGCGTCCATGTCGATCACCGTCGCCAGCTCGTCAATGTAGCTTTGCGCGAAATCGATCCGGCGGACGTGGCCGGAGCGCAGAGCTTCCTCGCAGGGCATGCGCCGCACGCCCCGGTTCCCTTCCAGCAGCAGCTCGTTGGCGCGCCGCTCAATCCACGACGTGACGTCCGAGCCCGCCGGTCCGCCATCCGGCGGGTTGTACTTGAAGCCTCCGTCCGCGGGCGGATTGTGGCTTGGAGTGATGACGACGCCATCGCACACCGCGCCGCCGCCGCGGTTGGCCTGCAGGATGGCGTGCGAGATCACCGGAGTCGGCGTGCAGCCTCCGTCCTGCTCGATGGCCACGTCCACGCCGTTGGCGGCGAACACCTCGATGGCCGTCCGCTCTGCCGGTCCAGACAATGCGTGCGTGTCCTTGCCCATGAACAGCGTGCCCGTGTAGCCGCGCCCGCGGCGGTACTCGCAGATCGCCTGAGCGATGGCCAGAATGTGCGCCTCCGTGAACGTCGCCTGCAGCGATGTCCCGCGGTGGCCGCTGGTGCCGAAGCTGACCCGCTGATGCGGGTCGCTCATGTCCGGCGCGTTCTCGTAATAAGCAGCGACGAGCTTGTCGATATCGACAAGGAACTCCGGCGGAGCGGGCTGGCCGGCCAGGGGGTGCAGTGCCATACCGATCATGATACCCGCGCCGCTTGATCCTGATGCCGCAATGACATATAAACAGGACAGCATTCTCTGATTTCAAGGAGCATTCATGCCCACGACCCGGAGAGCCTTCCTGCACGCCGCCGCCGCCGTTCCGGTTGCCGCCTCTCAGAGCGCGCCGCCGCTGCCCACGGTCAAGTTCGGCGGCAGGCACGAGATCACTCGCCTGATCATCGGCACCAACCCGCTGATGGGCTACTCGCACTTCAACCGGATCCTCGACCAGTGCATGCGCGAGTGGATGACCCCGGAGCGCCGCATCGAAACCATCCTCGCCGCCGAGCGCGCGGGCATCACCACATGGCAGCTCCACTACCAGAAGGAAACGATCGAGACGCTGAAGGGCGTGCGCGAGCGCGGCTCGAAGATCAAGGCATTCCTGCTGAGCGACTTCGAACTGCACATGGACTTCTCGATGATTCCCGACGCGGCGCGCCTGGGCTTCCTGGGCATGGCGCATCACGGCAACCGCACCGACGAGGCGTTCCGCGAAGGACGCATGGAGCGCGTGCTCGAGTTCGTGCAGAGGGTCAGGGACGCGGGTGTGATGGCGGGCGTGTCCACGCACAACCCGGCGGTGATCGAGTGGATCGAGGAGAAGGGCTGGCCCGTCGACTACTACATGGCCTGCTTCTATCACGTCACTCGCACGCCGGAGCAGACGCGCGCGCTGATGAACGGCGAGCGCCCTCTTGGTGAACCTTTCCTCGAGAAGGACCCGGAGCGGATGACGCGTGTCATCCGCCAGACCGCGAAGCCCTGCCTTGGCTTCAAGATCCTTGCCGCGGGGCGCGCGGGCGGCAGCCGCGAGCAGATCGAGGCCGCATTCCGGTTCGCGTTCGCGAACATCAAGCCGGGCGACGCAGTCATCGTGGGCATGTGGCCGAAGTTCAAGGACGAAATCGCCGAGAATTGCGATATCGTCAGAAAGATCCACGCGACGTAACCCGCGGGTCGCTTCATTCCCTCAGGGAGGCAGTTGAGATGAGGATGGTTGTTGTTCCGGCCTTCGCCGTGTGCCTGTCCGCCATAACCGCACCCGCACAGACATGGCGCGAAGCGGCCGAGGCGCGGATCGAAAGGATTCGCAAGGCGGAACTGACGGTGAAGGTAGTTCGCGCCGATGGCAAACCGGCGGAGGGCGTGCCCGTGGAAGTGCGGATGACGAAACACGCCTTCGGATGGGGCACGGCCGCCGCCGGCCGTTTTCTGCTCGGAGATGGCGCGGATTCGGAAAAATACCGCAGGGCCATTCTCGACAACTTCAACATGGCCGTGCTGGAAAACGATCTGAAATGGCCGCAGTGGGAGCGGGACTGCGACACGCCCCTGGCCGCCCTGAGATGGTTCCGGGCGAATGGCATCCGCGTCCGCGGGCACACGCTTGTCTGGCCGGGCTGGCGCTGGCTGCCAAAAGACCTGAAGGAGCTGGCTGGGGATCCGGAAGCGCTGCGCCGCCGCGTGCTCGACCATATCCGCGACGAAGTCTCCGCCACGCGCGGGCTGCTCGAGGACTGGGATGTGGTCAACGAGCCGTACACGAACCACGACCTGATCGATCTTCTCGGGCGCGAGGAGATGGCGGCCTGGTTTCATGCCGCCCGCGGGCTGGATCCTGCGCCGGTTCTGTACCTGAATGACTTCAACATTCTCGAAGCCGGAGGGCGTGATACGGCCCATCAGCAGCATTTCTACGACACGCTCCGCTATCTGATCGACCGCGGCGCGCCGGTGGGCGGCATCGGGATCCAGGGCCATTTCCGGGAAGTGACGCCGCCGGAAAAGATGCTGGAAATTCTGGACCGCTTCTCGGAATTCAATCTGCCCATCCGCATCACGGAATTCGATTTCGAGACGGACGACGAGAAATTGCAGGCGGAGTTCACGCGGGACTTTCTCACGCTCTGCTTCAGCCATCCGCGGGTGGATGCGTTCCTGATGTGGGGATTCTGGGAAGGAAGGCACTGGCGCCCCAAGGGCGCAATGCTCCGGAAAGACTGGACGCCGAAGCCCAATTACGAGGTCTGGCGCGAGCTCGTCTACGGCCGCTGGCGGACGCAAGCGCAGGGCGTGACGGACGCCCGGGGCGGCTACAGCGTGCGCGCTTTCCGTGGCGAGTACGAGATTTCGGCGGGCGGCCGCACGGTGCGGGCAGCCTGCCCAGGCCTGGTCAGAATCGTGCTGCCCTGATGGCGCCCCGGCGGGGAGGCTGCGAGACTCCGCGGAACATCAGCGCGCAGATTCATCGCCGCTGGCCGCGGGTTTTTTCCCCTGCACGATCGGGTGAGGCTCTGCGCCGGGAACGAACACGGCGTCAGCGGCCGGGGTGAGCGGCCGCCTGCACGGCCGCGTCCAGGGACGAATTCCGCAGAGCGGCCTGCGCTCAGCCGGCCGCGGGTTGCGCCATCAGCGATCGAACCGCTGCAGCGAGCGAGGAAGGAGTGACCGGGGCACCCAGAACAGCCTCGCCTTCTTCCAGCGCTGCATCGCGCACTCCGCCGGATTCATTGAACAGCAGCAGGGCCCGCAAATGAGGATGCTGGCGTCGCAGGCGCCTCACGAGGTCGAAGCCGGAAATGTGCGGCATCCGAAGATCCACGAGGAGCACCCGGACAGGATTGTCTTGCGGCGCTGTCTCGATCATCGTCGAGAGCCCCTGCTCGTCCGGTGCGAATTCCACTTCGTAGCCGGCCTGGCGGAGAGCCAGGTTGATGAGTTCACCGGTCTGGGGGTGATGCTCCAGCACAACCACGCGCCCCCCTTCCGCGGCCGCCTGAGGACCGCCGGGATCACCCTTGGGCAAGGCGCCTTCGGCCGAAGGCAGCAGGATACGGAAAGTCGTCCCGGCGCCGGGCTCGCTGCTTACCGTGATCCAGCCGCCGCTCTGGCGCACGATGCCGTACACGGTCGCCAGGCCGAGGCCGGTGCCCTTGCCTTCGGGTTTGGTCGTGAAGAACGGCTCGAAGACGCGCCGCCGCGTGGTTTCGTCCATGCCGCAGCCATTGTCGGAGACCGTGAGTTCGACGTAGCGGCCCGGAACGATCATCTCGTCCGCAATGCCGGAGAACTCCTTCATGAGCAGCGCGGCGGTGCGGATGCGGAGCCAGCCGCCGCGGGGCATCGCATCGCGGGCGTTGGCCGCCAGGTTGATCAGAACCTGTTCGATCTGCCACGGGTCGGCATGCACGAGGCAGAACTGCGCGGACAGATCGAACTCGAGCTGCACGCGGTCTCCCACGACGGGCTTCAGCAGCCCCTCGCTTTCTCGCAGCAGTTCGTTCAGATCGAACAGGCGGGGCGAGAGGATCTGTTTGCGGCTGAAGGCAAGCAGCTGCCGCGTCAGCTCCGCGGCGCGCTCGCCGGCGCGCTGGATCTCGCGCACCTGCTGCGAACGCGGATCGCCGGGCGCCAGCGAGGCCGCGAGCATCTGGCTGTAGCCGTTGATTACGGTCAACAGATTGTTGAAATCGTGGGCTACGCCGCCGGCCAGCGTCCCCACGGATTCCATCCGCTGCATCTGCTGCAGCAGTTCTTCGGTCTGCTTCAGCTCGGTGATGTCCTGCACCATTCCCACGACCCGCGGCTTTCCGTCCGGACCGGTGACCCACTCTCCTGTGCTCCGGATATGGCGCTCTACGCCTCCGGGAAGAAGGACGCGGAACTCGAGCAGACGGCTCTGGCGCCGGGCGTCGCCGGCCCGGACGATGGCCTCCACGCGCTGGCGGTCCGCTGGATGGACGAAGGAAAGGAAAGCTTCGAAGGAGGGCCGTAACGAGGCCGGATCGGCGCCGAGCATCCGGTACACTTCCTCAGACCAGACCAGCTTTCCGGAGGCTGGATCCCGGCTCCAGAGGCCGATGTGCGCGGTGCGCTGGGCGCGGTCCAGCATCTCGCGGCTTTCCTTCAGTTCGCGCTCCGCCCGGCGACGCAGCAGGATGTTGATGATCAGGACGAGAATCGTCAACATCTGCAACACGACGAGGATGCCGCCCGCCCACAGCAGGCGGCGGTCGGCAGACCGCAGCGCGCGCCAGCCGCCGGTTTCCCCGATGATCTCGGCATCCGCCGGCAGAAGAGAGCGCGGGATGTTCCATCGATCGGCCACGCTGTCGTCGATGATCAGCCGGATGTTGCCATGCTCGCGCAGAGGGATGGCGGAGGGCGCAACGCCATGCAGAACCTCGACGGCCATCCTCCCCGCAATCTCCCCGTGCATGAAACCGGCGCTTGTATTGCCGGCCAGAATTCCCTGCCCCAGCAGCCGGAGGTGCGGGCTGATCACCGGCGCTGCGCTCGCCTCCGCCACCTTCTGGGCCATCCAGCGCGGGCTCACGTACTCGCCCCGGGCGTCTCTTGTGAAGTGGGTGAGCACGACCAGGGAGTCCGGCGGAAGCGCGCGCACCTGTTGCAGGATCTGCTCGACGGGCAGATGCGCCCCTTCCAGGAACCGGAATTCGAGGCGGGGACGCGCGCGGCTGATCTCCCGGTAAAAGGCGTGGTGTTCGGCGCCGGTCGGCGAATTGTCGGTGATCACCGCCACCGTGCGCGTCCCGGGCAGAAAGCGGAGACAGGCATCCAGGAAATCCGAGGCAGACGAAATCTCCCTGACACCCGTGAACCGCTCCCGCGGCAGACGGTCGAACAGTTGCTGCGATCCGACGCCGCAGAAAACCACCGGCACGCCCTGCAATCCGGCGGGCGCGCCATGGAGCAGGTACTCGACTGCAGCGTCGTCGCACGCGATGATGACGTCGAAACGCCGTCCGGCGTGACGCTCCGTCAGAACGCGGTTCATCCAGGCCCACGATTGGGCCGGCTTCGAGCGCCGCGAGTCCAGATACTCGGTCCAGATGGAGATCTGAAGCGGCTGTTCCTCAAGAGCCGCTTTCAACCCGAGCGTGACCTCGGAGGACCAGTCGTAGGCCGGATCGTACGAATGGAGGATCAGGACTTCTGCGCTCCGCACCGAAGGGGGCCGCTGTGCGTGCAACACCGCCGTTGCCATCAGCAGCGGCAGCAGAAGTGAGGCCCCAGCTTTCCGGCCGCCGAAGTCGCGTGGCTGCCTGGCTTTCCGCACGTACTACCATCATACGGGCGATTTCGAACGGTTCGACCGCCCCGGCCGCGGGAAATTCAGGGCGCCGGATGCCCGCCGGGTCCGTGGTTGAGTTCGAAGTCGGCGTCGATGGGTTTCCTGCCGCGGAAGCCCTCCTCGGCGCCGTGCCACCAGGCGATGTCCGGTTCGCCGTATTGCCAGCAAAGCATCACCTCGCGGCCGCGATACAGAGTGGGGAAGTCCACCAGGCCCGGATTCAGGTCCTTCACTTCCACGCCCAGCGCTCTCAGCATGCCGAGGGCGTAGTTCATCTTCGCCCTCGCCCGCGCGGCCTCCCCGTTCCAGCGGCCAGCCAAATCGGGACGCAGTTCCATTCCACCTGCCATCTGCACCCGGGCCGCAAACTCGCGGATCTGCTCCAGCGCCAGCTCCATTTCCGTATGCGCCTGTTTCGCCTTTTCCATCAGCGACCGCACAGTGGGCAGGATCCCCCTGGCGGAGTTCAGCGTAAACAGTTCACCCATTCGAGGCCCCTCTTTCCAACAGAGTGCCACGACGGCACGCCACAGCCAAAATCTCTTCAGTCCTGAGTCGTAACGAGCCTCCGGTTTCTCCGATGTCCCGCTCATTTCCGAAAAGGTCCCGCTCATCCCGGTTGCCGTCCCGCACGCTGGAATCACTGGGGGTCCTGGCAGCGGGCGAAACGACAATGAAATAGGATTATGTTTCTGAGAAGTATTTCGCATTTCCTGGCCATGCAGTTTCTTTTCTGGCAAGTGCTGGCCGCACAAACTCAGGGCGGAGCAGTCATCGAGGGGAAGGTGACCTTCGCCGGCAGCGGCGAGCCTCTGCGCGGAGCCTCGGTGCTGCTGACGCCGGGAGGACGGATCGTCGAGAGCGACGCCGAGGGCAATTACCGGTTCGCCGGACTGGCGCCGGGCGAGTACTCGCTGCTGGCCCACGTCCACGCACTGGTGGACGAGCGCAAGACGGTGCGCGTGCAGGCAGGCGAAACGGCGCGCGCCGATTTCGCGCTGACCGTCAGTCCGCTGCGGGAGTCGCTCACGGTCACCGCGTCCGGGCGCGAGGAGAGCACGGCGGACGCTTTCCTCAGCGTCGTTTCGCTCGACGGCTACCAGCTGACGGCGCGCAGCTCTTCGACGTCCCTGGGCGACCTGGTGGGCGAGGAGGCGGGCGTGGCGCGGCGCAGCTACGGTCCGGGCTCGACGCGGCCGGTGATCCGCGGCTTCGACGGCGACCGCGTGCTTATCCTGCAGGACGGCATGCGCACGGGGACGATTTCGTCGCAATCGGGCGACCATGGCGAGCCGGTGGATCCGCTCAACATCGAGCGCGTGGAGGTGGTGAAAGGCCCGGCCACGCTGCTGTACGGCTCCAACGCCATCGGCGGCGTGGTCAACGTGCTCACCGACCACCATGTGATCAACCAGCATCCGCACCAGGGCCTGCACATGGCTCTGACGGGCGTGGGCGGCACGGCCAACGCGCAGGGCGGCGGCAGCGGCTCGTTCGAGTACGGGTATAAAAACTGGCTGGTGTACGGCTCCGGCGGCGGCATGCGGACGGGCGATTACAATACGCCGATTGGCCGAATCGAGAATTCTTTCACCGAAATGACGAACGCCAAGGCGGGCCTGGGACGCTATGGCGGGCGGCTCAGCTGGAACGCGACGCTCCACCGCATCGAGACCACTTACGGAGTGCCCGGCGGCCACGGCCATCACGAGGAACACGACGAGAAGCACGCCCTGTCTCGCCTCGCACTGCTTCGGCCCTTCGGCGGCGATGACGACGATCACGGCCAGCACGAAAATCCGGTCCTGAACATGGTCCGCACGAACTTCCGGTTCAACGGAGCCCTGAAACAGGCCGGCCCGGCTTTTGAGCAGTTCCAGTTCGATCTCGGCTATTCGGACTACTCGCACCGCGAGATTGAAGAAGGCAAGGTGGGCACGGAGTTCTTCAACAAACAGTTCACCTACATGGGCATCTTCGATCAGCGCAGGCGCGGGCCATGGTCGGGGCGATTCGGCTTCTGGGGTCTTCAGCGGGACTACAAGACGCGCGGAGCGGAGGCGCTGGCGCCGCCGGTGGATCATGCGGCGATCGCGCTGTTCGGACTCGAAGAGTTCAGCTGGGAGCGCGCGCGGCTGCAGTTCGGCGGCCGGTGGGAGCGCAACCGCTATACGCCGGACGGGCTGCGGGAGCGGACGTTTTCCGGCCTTTCCGCTTCAGCCGGCCTGATGCTGCCGCTGTGGAACAACGGCTCGCTGGTGTCGAACTACATTCATTCTTACCGCGCACCGGCGCTGGAGGAGCTCTACAACTACGGCCCGCATCCGGGCAACCTGGCCTTCGAGATCGGCAACCCGGATCTGAGGCGCGAGCGCGGCGACGGCGTCGAAATGAGTCTGCGCCACCAGGGCCGCAATCTTCGCGCCGAGGCGAACCTGTTCCGCTATCAGATGCACGATTTCGTGTACTTCCTGCCCACGGGCGAGTTTGACGACGGGCTGCCGGTCAACCTGTTCGCGCAGGCGGACTCGCGATTCACGGGCGCCGAAGCGCGCGTGCAGGCGCGCGTGAAGGGGCCTCTGTGGGCGCTGGCCGGGTTCGATTATGTCGACGCGAACCTGACCGCCGCAGACCGCATGAACCTGCCGCGCATCCCGCCTGCGCGAGGGCGCCTCGGGCTGGACTATTTCTGGAAAGGCCTCAGCTTGCGGCCCGAGCTGGTGATGGCGAACCGCCAGTGGCAGGTGGCCCCGAACGAGGATCCCACGGCCGGCTACACCGTGTTCCACGTCAATGCGTCGTATTCATTCACGCGCGGCCACGTCCTGCACACGTTCAACGTGAGCTCGTTCAACCTCGGGAACCGCCTGTACCGGAACCACCTGAACTTCGTCAAAGACATCGCGCCGGAGCTGGGGCGCGGCATCCGCTTCGCGTACACGATCCGGGTGTTCTGAGCCGCAAAGACAGGCCGGGCGAACGGCCAGCGGCTCTGGCGGGCCCCTGAATGGCGCCGCCAGGGGAGTGGTCTGCGGGGTCTGCCGCCGCTCCGCTCGCGGCGCTCAGCCATCCGCGCGAGCTGCGGGACTGCGCGCTCAGCGCACGGCCGCCGCGCCGTACTTCCGCTCGACGTAGTCGTTCAGCATGGCGATGAATTCGGCCACGATTCCCTCGCCGCGCAGCGTCTTGACGAGCTGACCGTCGACGAACACGGGCGCCTTGGGCTCCTCGAAGGTGCCCGGAAGCGAGATGCCGATGTTGGCGTGCTTCGATTCGCCGGGACCGTTCACAATGCAGCCCATCACGGCCACTTTCATCTCTTCGACGCCCGGGTAGCGCTCCTTCCAGAGAGGCATCTGCTCGCGCAGGTAGGTCTGGATCTGCTCCGCCATCTCCTGGAAGAACGTGCTGGTGGTGCGCCCGCAACCCGGGCATGCCGTCACCTGCGGGGTGAAGCTGCGGATGCCGAGAGATTGCAGGATCTGCTGGCAGACGAGCACCTCCTCGGTGCGGTCGCCGTTCGGCGCGGGAGTCAGCGACGCGCGGATCGTGTCCCCGATGCCTTCCTGCAGGAGCACGGCCAGCGCCGCCGTGGTCGCGACGATGCCCTTGGCGCCCATGCCAGCCTCGGTGAGGCCGATGTGCAGGGGGTAATCGCACTGCGCCGCCAGCATCCGGTTCACGTCGATCAGGTCCTGCACGCCGGACACTTTTGCGCTGAGGATGATGCGGTCATGAGGGAGCCCATAGCTCTCCGCCATCCGCGCCGACTCGAGCGCGCTGGCGACGATGGCCCTTTTCGTCACTTCGGCCGCGTCCAGAGGCTCCGGCAGGCGGGCGTTCTCGTCCATCATGCGTGTCAGCAGCGCCGAGTCCAGCGAGCCCCAGTTGACGCCGATCCGCACGGGCTTGCCGTAGTCGAGGGCGCATTCAATCATTGTGCGGAAATTTTCATCCGTTTTTCGGCCGATATTCACATTTCCCGGGTTAATTCGATATTTGGCGAGACTTTTCGCGCAATCCGGGTACTTTTTCAGAAGGATGTGGCCGTTATAATGGAAATCCCCTACGATCGGCGTTCGGAACCCGAACTTGTCCAGCGTCTCGACGACGCGGGGCACGGCACGGGCGGCTTCCTCGGTGTTAACGGTGATCCGGACGACTTCGGAACCGGCGCGCGCCAGTTCCATTACCTGGTTGACCGTGGCAGTGACATCGGCGGTATCCGTGTTTGTCATCGACTGCACGACGATCGGATGCCCGCCGCCTACTTTGACACCGCCCACGTTGACGCAAACGGTCTTCCTGCGCTCGATCTTCGCCATTTCACCTCCGGGAACCTTCATTTTAGCAGTAACATCTCCACGATGGCCGGAATCCGATGCCCGCGATAAAAAATTTGAATTGGAATTGCGGACGTTTCGCCCTAAAATGGGAGTGTACGCGGGACGCTGGGAACGTCCTTGTTGGCGTCTCTCCCGTGGGGCGCCCGAGATTGGCGACACTGGCCGCGACGGCAAGTGGAGGGGAAGAGAGCGATGACAGGTGCATCTGACTCCAGGCCCGCAGCCAAACGGGCGGTTCTCTTTGCTCTCGATCCGAGCCTGGCTTCCAGCCTCGAGAGGGAGCTGGCGAGGTGCGGATGCCAGACAGAGCATGCCACTGGAGCGACTCCGGAACAGCCCGACATTGTGTTTTGCCCGTCGGCGCGCCCGGTTCTCAGGCAGGCGCTCAGTCTGTTCGCCAGCACGCCGGTCGTCGTTGTCAGCCGCCTTCCCGAGGTGGATGGCTGGCTCGATGCTCTGGAAGAGGGCGCGGCTGATTACTGCGCGCCACCCTTCGAGACGATCCAGATCCGCTGGCTTCTGGAGACCCACGCGGGGCTGCGCCGCTCCATGGCCGCGGCCTGAGCAGCCGGGCTGGCTCCGAGCCGCTGCGGGGGCAGCCGCCGCCTTTTTTGCGCGAATCCATACCCCGGCGGCTATACTCAAAGAAGAGAGGCTGAGATCGATTGACCCTGCGTGACTTTTTCCGTCTGGCTGCCCATACGCAGATGCTGCCCGTGCTGGAGAGCGGGGAAGAAACCCTCGTCGGCGGGCAGGCGGTGATGGAAGGCGTCATGATGCGGGCGCCGCACAGCTACGCGGTGGCCGTGCGGAGGCCGGACGGCGAGGTGGTGATCGACGAGCGCCCCTGCCCGAAGCTCTCCGAAAAGTACCCTGCGTTCAGACTGCCCATTCTGCGGGGCGTGGGGACGCTGGGCCAGGCCATGGCGCTTGGCGTCAAGGCCCTGCGCTTCTCCGCCGACGTCGCCATGCAGGCTGAAACGGGCGCGGCTTCGGGAGAGGGAGGCAAGAAAGCCGGCGAAATCCCCGGCTGGCTGATGGCGCTGAACCTGGCCTTCTCGTTCGTCTTCTTCATCACGCTGTACAAGTTCGTCCCGCTGTGGATCACAACCCGGCTCGAGGATGTCTACCCCGAGCTGCACAACCAGATCCTGTTCAATCTGGTGGACGGCGTTGTGCGGCTCCTGATCTTCCTCGGTTTTCTGTGGCTGATCTCCCGCTGGGCGGACATCCGCCGCGTGTTTGAATACCATGGCGCCGAGCACCGCGTCGTCTTCAACTTTGAGAGCGGCCAACCGGTCAGCGTCGAGAACGCCCGCCAGTTTCCGACGTTCCATCCGCGCTGCGGCACCAGTTTTCTGCTGGTGGTGATGATGGTGTCCATCGCCGTATACGCCGTCATCCCCGCGCACGGCTTCGTGGAGAAGATGGCGGTCCGCGTTGCGGCCCTGCCGCTGATCGCCGGCCTCAGCTACGAGGTGATCCGCTTCGCCGCGCGGCGCCGCGGCAGCCTTCTGGCGCTGTTCACCGCTCCC
Organism: Bryobacteraceae bacterium; assembly: GCA_026002875.1. Lineage (NCBI taxonomy): Bacteria > Pseudomonadati > Acidobacteriota > Terriglobia > Bryobacterales > Bryobacteraceae > Bryobacteraceae bacterium. Next base: position 1,377,813 of record BPGE01000001.1, on the reverse strand, counting down.
GGACTCTGGCTGCAGCGCATCACCACGCAGCCGCCCTCCGACGCGCAGACGGAGATCGCCATCATCGCCCTGGACCGCGCCATGGAGATCGAGAAGCAGCAGGGCGGAGAGCTGGTCATCGCCTGATGGATTTCACCCGCCAACTGGAAGAAGTGGAGCGCAAGTTCGAAGCGCTCGCCGCGCAGATGGCCGATCCGGCCGTCATTCAGGACGCCGCGCTGTACCGCAAAACGGCCAAGGCCCACCGCGACCTGGAGGAGATCGTCAGCGTCTGGCGCGAGTACCGCAAGGTGCTCGACGACCTGGCCGGCGCGCGCCTCATGCTCGAAGAAAAAGATCCCGCGCTGCGCGAGATGGCCGAAGAAGAGATCGCGCGGCTCGAACCGCGCGAGCGGGAGCTGGCCGAGCGTCTCAAGATTCTGCTGCTGCCGAAAGACCCCAACGACGACAAGGACGTTCTGCTCGAGATCCGCGCCGGCGCCGGAGGCGACGAAGCCAGCCTGTTCGCCGCCGAGGTTTTCCGCATGTACTCGCGCTATGCGGAAAGCCAGGGATGGAAGGTCGAGGTCACGTCGGTCAGCGAATCCGAAGCCGGCGGGTTCAAGGAAATCATCGCCCTTGTCAGCGGCGACCGCGTCTACTCGAAGCTGAAGTACGAAAGCGGCGTCCACCGGGTCCAGCGTGTTCCCGTCACCGAACAGCAGGGCCGCATCCACACTTCCACGATCACCGTCGCCGTGCTGCCGGAAGCCGACGAAGTCGAGGTGAAGATCGATCCGAAGGACATCCGCATCGACACCTACTGCTCCTCCGGCCCGGGCGGCCAGAGCGTCAACACGACATACTCTGCCGTGCGCATCACGCACCTGCCCACAGGGCTGGTGGTGACCTGCCAGGACGAAAAATCGCAGATCAAAAACCGAGCGAAGGCCGAGCGCGTGCTGCGCTCCCGCCTCTACGAGATGGAGCTTGAGAAGCAGCGCCAGGCGATCGGGGCCGACCGCCGCTCACAGGTCGGCACCGGCGACCGCTCCGAGAAGATCCGCACGTACAACTTCAAGGAGAACCGCGTCACCGACCACCGCATCGGCCTGACGCTCTATCAGCTCGACCGCATCATGGAGGGCGAGCTCGACCCCCTGATCGACGCCTGCACCACCTTCTACAACGCCCAGAAGCTGCGCGAGCAGGCCGAAGCCGCCCAGGCGGCCCAGCATGAATCTGCGGACGGCGCTCCGGCAAGGGTCTGAGATCCTCGCCGCGGCTGGCACCCCCGAGCCACGGCTCACCGCCGAAGTCCTCCTCTGCCACGCTCTCCGGCGCGGGCGCAGCTATCTTTACTCGCATCCGGAGCACGAACTGACGACCATCGAGTGGATCCACTACGGGCGTTACCTGCACGAGCGGCTCCAGGGCAAACCGCTCCAGCACATTACGCGCCGGCAGGAGTTCTATGGCCGCGAGTTCGAGGTTTCGCCCGCCGTCCTGATTCCCCGCCCCGAAACGGAGCACGTGGTGGAACAGGCGCTCCGTGCCGCCCCGGACGCCCGCCGGGTGCTCGATCTGTGCACGGGCTCGGGCAATCTCGCCGTCACGCTCGCTCTGGAATTGAACGCCTGGGCGGCTGCCACCGACATCAGCATGGAAGCCCTGCAGGTGGCCCGGCGCAACGTGCGGCGTCATGCCGCGCGCGTCGATCTCGTGCAGTGCGACCTCGCGTCCGCCATCTCGGCGCGCTTCGATCTGATCGTCGCCAACCCGCCCTACATTCCATTGCATGAAATCCCTTCGTTGCAACGCGAAGTGCGCGATCACGAGCCGCACATCGCCCTGGCCGGCGGCGAGACAGGCGTCGAATACTACCGCCGCATCGTGCCTGAAGCCGAACGGCTGCTCAAGCCCGGCGGCTGGCTGATCGTTGAAATCGGCTATCAGGGCGAGCCGGGCGTGCGCGCCGCTTTCACCGCGGCCTGGTCCAATCTCGCCACGGAGTATGATCTGGCTGGATGGCCGCGCGTCGTCCGCGCGCGTTTCACGCCGTGAAAACCATCTTCCACGTCGACATGGACGCTTTCTTCGTCTCGGTCGAAGAACTCTTCGACCCCGGCCTGAAGGGCAAGCCTGTCGTCGTCGGCGGGCAGAAAGACGAGCGCGGCGTCGTGGCAGCCGCATCCTACGAAGCCCGCAAGTACGGCGTGCACTCGGCCATGCCGCTGCGGACGGCAGCGAAGCTCTGCCCGCACGCCATCTTCCTGGACGGCCACCCGGAACGCTACCGCGAGTATTCGCACCGGGTGCACGAGATCCTGCTGGAGTTCACGCCGCAGGTTTCGATGGCGAGCATCGACGAAGCCTATCTGGACATGACCGGAACGGAACGGCTGTGGGGTCCGCCGCTGCGCGCCGCCACGCTGCTGCACGACCGCATCGGCCAGCGCACGGGACTCAACTGCTCGATCGGTGCGGCCACGTCGAAGATGCTGGCCAAGATCTGCTCGGACTTCGCCAAGCCGAACGGCATCGCGTGGGTGCCGCCGGGCATGGAAGCCGCGTTTCTGGCGCCGCTCGACGTCAGCCGCATCCCCGGCGTGGGGCGTGTGACCGCGGAGCGGCTGCGGGAGATCGGCGTGCGCCGGATCGGCGATCTGGCGCGGCTCGACGAGGACTTCCTGCTGCGCCGATTCGGGCAGTGGGGCCTGGCGCTGGCGGGCAAGGCGCGCGGCGCGGACGCGGGCGCTTGGTTCGAGGGCGAAATCGGCGCATACGAGGATCCGAAGAGCATCTCGCACGAACACACGTTCTCTGAAGACGTGCGTGATCCGGCGCTGCTGGAAGCCACGCTGGCGCGGCAGGCCGAGAAAGTCGGGCGCCGTCTGCGCGAGCACCGCCTGTTCGCGCGCACCGTCGAGCTGAAGCTGCGCTATTCCGACTTCACGACGCTCAGCCGTTCGAAGACTCTGCCCGAAGCCACGGATGTGGACGCGGATCTGATCGCCGTTTCGCGGGAGCTGTTCCGCCGGACGTGGAAGAGCGGCGCGCCCGTGCGGCTGATCGGCATGGGCGTCTCGGGGCTGGATGAGGCCCAGGGCCAGGTGTCGCTGCTGGAGGCGGAGCGCAGAGAGCGCGCGCGGCAGGCGCTGGCCGCGGCAGACCGCATCCGGGACCGCTTTGGGGAAAAGAGCGTTCAGCTGGCCGCGGGCATGACCTCCGAGGACCGCGAGAAGGTGCACGAAAACCCCGCCGGGCTTCCGGGCAAGGGCCCGCGCGCGCCGCGCAAACCCGCGTGATCTATCTGGGCACAGGAGTCTCCTCGCGCGCCGGCCGGGCGCCGCTGTGCGTCGCGTGGTACGCCCAGTACGCCGCCACCAGCGAGAACAGCACGCCGCTCCAATAGGGAGCGCCGTTGCTGAGGTGGTCGAAAACGGCGCCCGCCCAGACGGGGCCCACGACGCGCGTCAGGCTGGAGGCGGACTGCGCCGTGCCGAGCAGCGCGCCCTGCTCGCCGGCGCCGGCGCGGCGCGAGATGAGCCCTGTGAGAGCGGGGTTCGCCAGCCCGAACCCCAGAGCGGTCAGCGCCACAGCCGCGTACAGCAGCCAGACGGCGTGCGCCACTGCAGCCGCGGCGAAGCCGCCCGCGAACAGGCACGCGCCCCAGACGGCCAGCGCCGCCTCGCTCACGCGCCGCGTCAGCCGGCGGAGCAGATAGCCCTGCGTGAACGCCGCCATCAGGCCGAGAAACGCGAACAGAATGGCGTTGCCCGAAGCGTCCAGCCCGAAGCGCGCATGGGTGAACACGGGAAAGTTCGTCTGCAGCCCTGCCATCGCGAAGTTGAGCGCGAAGGTCGCCAGCATCAGCTCGCGGAACTCAGCCCGCCGCAGCGCGCCGCCGATCTGCTGCATGGGGTCGAGGTCGCGCCAGCGGATCTCGTGGGCTTTTCTGTGCTCGGGAGGAAGCGTCTCCTTCAGCGTGACCGCCGCCACCGCAAACGTCACCAGCGACAGCACGCCGGAAGCGTATGCCGGCGCAGACAGGCTGATCCTGCTCAACGCGCCGCCCATAGCGGGGCCGAGAATAAAGCCGAGACCGAACGCCGCTCCGATGAGGCCGAAGTTCCTGGCGCGGTCCCGCGGTTCGCTGATGTCAGCGATGTAGGCTTGCGCCGTTGTGATCGAACCGCCGGCGAACCCCGACAGCAGGCGCGCGGCGAACAGCACGGCGAGAGACCATGCCGCGCCGAACAGGAAATAGCTGGCCGCTGTGCCCAGCAGGCAGGCCAGCAGAACGGGCCTGCGCCCGCGGCGGTCCGACCAGGCGCCCAGCAGCGGGGCCGCGGCGAACTGGGCGGCGGAAAAGGCCAGCGCCAGCAGGCCCACGGTGAGCGCGTCGCTGCGGTAAGGCTGGACGACAAACGGGATGACAGGCACGAGAATGCCCGCGCCCATCAGGTCGAGGAAAACAATGAGGAAGATCGCTCCCAGCGCTCCGCGCGGCGCCGGCCGGCTTGCCTGCACATCTCCATCGTCGCATGAAGGCGGCGCTCTGGCAGGGGCGATCACCCAGCCATGCCGGAAGCTTCAAGCAGCGTTTCGTGGACGGCCAGTTCGGTCTCCGCCGTCGTTTCCAGAGCGCGCTCGCCGCGCACGGCGCGCGCCAGCGCGGCGATGTCGCCGACATAGCGCTCGTACGGCGGCAAATCCACCTTCTGTCGGCCCGCGCGGTAGGGACCGGCGGGTTTCGCGAGATCGATTTCCAGCTGTGGCGGCTCGATCGGCCGGACCGCGGCATTGCCATTCGAACCGAAGATTTCCAGCACGCGGTGCTGGCCGGCGTTCGGCTGGAGCACGCTGGATGTGATGATGGCCATGGCGCGGCTGTACTCGAGTACCGCCGCCGTGTTGTCCTTCAGAGTGTCCTCGAACGGACCGTCATGGCGCAGAAAGCTTGTGATGCGCTGCGGGCGTCCCAGAAGCCGCACCACGATGTCGACGAGGTGCGCGCCCTGCTCGAACATCTGGCCGCCCGGGAAACGGTTCCACTCCGGCCGCCGGTCGGGGCCGATGAGCGTGTTCATGCGCGCGTGAATGAGGTAAACGTCGCCCAGCCAACCCTGCCGAGCGGCTTCCAGAGCTTTCTCGACGGCGGGGTTGTGGCGCCACATGTAGCCGCCCTGGATGATGAGCCGTTTCTGCCGGGCCAGCTCGATGATGCGGCGCAGGCGCTCCCGCGTGTAGGCGATCGGTTTCTCAATGTGGCAGTGCCTGCCAGCTTCCAGGGCTTCGATGGCCAGCAGCGGAATCTGCGGCACATCGCTTTCAATGAAGATCACTTCGATGGAGCGGTCAGCCAGAATCTCGCTCTTCGGCCGCCAGGGGAGCGGGCCGAGTTTCTCGAGCGTCTTCCGCGCCGGCGGAGACTCTTCCCAGACGCCAGCCAGCTCGTAGTCCGGCGACGCTTTCACCAGCCGCAGTTTGTCGAAAGCGTGCGAATGAGCCGCGCCGAGGAACGCCGCCCGCAGGCGGCGCGGCTGCGCGGCCAGTGCGGGCAAAGTGAGAAATTCGCGCCTGCGCATCATGACGCCGTCATTCTATGCGAGCAGCGAATCGGCCCGCGGGGCTCAGGACTTTGGGGCCGCGCCGGGCAGGGGCCGGGACGCGTCCCTGGGGACAGACGGAACCGCCCGCCATCATTCGCGACTCTGCTGTGGTGCATTCAGCGTTGCGCGGACCGCGCTGTTTACACTGGTTGTGTGATTCATCCGTACTTCCTGCTTTCCGGTCAGATCCGCCGCGCGGATGAGGCGCTGTTCCGTGCGGGCCAGGTGGGTCTGTTCGCGGGTTGGGGCGTGTTTTCGACGATCCGCGTGATGGACGGAGTGCTGTTCGCGTTCGAGCGGCACTGGGCGCGCATGCGGAAAGACGCCGATCTGCTGCGGGTTCCCTTCCCCTGGGCGCCCGAGGAGCTGGAGGCCGAGCTGCTGCGGCTGGTCGAAGCGAACCAGGCCTACGATGCCGCTCTGCGCGTGCTGGTGATGCGCAACCGCGGCACGCTGTGGGAGGGACCGGGGTTCGACCGGGATTTCGATCTGGTGGCGTTTACGGCGCCGCGGACCCGGTGGGGCGCATCGGCGCGGCTCGGCATCGTCCCGCAGGCCAGGCACGCAGAAGGGCCGTTCTCCGGCGTGAAGTCAGCTTCCTGGGCCATGAACCTCGTGTGGCATGAAGAAGCGCACGTGCAGGGACTGGACGAGATGATCCTGCTCAACGAGCGCGGCGAGGTGAGCGAGTGCACGTCGGCCAACGTGTTCGCCGTCTATGGCAATGAAGCAGTGACTCCACCCCTGAGTTCCGGCTGCCTGCCGGGCATCACGCGGGAGTTGCTGCTGGAAGTGATCGAGGTTCCGGGCATCCGCGTCTCCGAGCGCACGCTGACGCTGGAAGATCTGGAAAAAGCCGACGGGCTGTTCATCACCTCCACGACGCGCGATGTTCTGCCGGTGGCGGCGGTGGAGGGGCTCAGCATCCGCACGGACTGGAGCGTGGCGGAGCGGCTGGGGGCGGCGTTTCTCGAGTATCAGAAGCAGGCGGTGAGCCGGGCGCGGCAGCGGGCGGCGCGGGCGTAGCCGCTCCCTCGAAAATCGCCGTTCCGCGAGGGGCCGGGCGTGCGGCGCCCGGCCGCGCCTTTGGCGCAATGGAGAGGTGTCGGAGAGTTGGGGATTGTTGTTGACCGCTTGGTCGCAACCCTTCGGGCTGCTCCCGCGCTGACGGAGGGCAACCGCTTGGTCGCAACCCTTCGGGCTGCTCCCGCGCTGACGGAGGGCAACCGCTTGGTCGCAGCCCTTCGGGCTGCTCCCGCGCGGCTCCGAACCCGCGGCGATTTTCATCCATGCTGATGGCCCGGAGGGCCATGGGGGCTCAACGAAAAAAACAGGCGCGGAGGAAGCGGCGGCTTCCCCCGCGCCAGAACATTTTCAGCCAGAAACGTCAGAGCGGCTTGTAGCAGCTCCGCGTCTCGTTGCACTCGTACTCATCGACGGGCTTGCCGTCGGGGCCGATGGGAATGTGGGTCTTGTCGCACCAGAAGGCGCGGTCGTTGCTGTGCGGGACAGTAGGGTCCCACTCGGCTTCGATGTAGAGCCCCTTCCAGCGCAGGTTCTCGCACCGGTCTTCCGTGATACGGGTCAGGCCGGCGCGTTCGCGGTTGCGGATGGCCATGGCGCGCCTCCTCAGGCCGTGACGCCCGCAGCAGCCATCAGGGCGCGCTTGACGGCGGCGGCGGCGATCTGGACCTTGTAGGCGTTCATGCTGAGGGGCCGGGCTGGGGCCACAGCGGCCTTGCCGGCGGCCTCGGCGGTTTCGGCGGTCACGGTCTTGCCTTCAATGGCCCGTGCGGCCTCGGCCGAGACCCACGGCGTGGGCGCCACATGGCCGAGGACGACGCGGGCCGAGGCCACGGTGTTGCCCTTCATGGTCAGCGCCACGGAGGCCGTAGCCAGAGGCCAGTCGAGCGCGTCTTTCTGGCGCACCTCATAGGTGGCGTTCTTCGCCGCGGTGGCCGGGATGATCACCTCGGTGAGGATCTCGTTCGGCTTGAGGTCCACCTCGCGCATGTCGCTCGAGGTGGGCGCCACGAAGAACTTCCCGGCGTCGACTTCACGCGTGCCTGAGGGCGAAGCCAGTTTGATCTTCGCGCCCAGAGCGACGAGCGCGGGGCCGAAGCTCGAGGCCGAGACGAAGCGCGCCGGACCGTTGCCGAAGATGGCGTGGTAGCGGTTGTCGCCTTCGGCCACAAGGTCCTTGCCCTCGTGGCGGGCGATGAGGCCGAAGCCCGCGCGGAAGTACCAGCAGCGCGGCCGCTGGCAGAGGTCGCCGCCGAAGGTGCCCATATTGCGGATCTGCGGGCTCGAGACGCCGCGGGCGGCTTCGGTCAGTGCGGGGAAGGAAGCGCGGACGAGAGGATTGGTCATGACCTCGTCGACCGTGGCCAGCGCGCCGATGCGGATGCCGGCGGCGGTCTTCGAGATGCCCTTCAGTTCGGCGATGTCCTTGATGTTGACCACGCGCTTCGGGCTCATGACCTCGTCCTTCATCAGACTGATGAGGTCTGTGCCGCCGGCCAGCACGGCCGCATCGCTCCAGCCGTTGCCGAGAAGGGCGAGTGCTTCCTTCAGGGTCTTGGGGCTCGCGTATTCGAAGGGTTGCATCAGCTCATCCTCCCGCTCAGAGCATTGAGCACGTTCATCGGAGTCATCGGCACATACGGCACGCGCACGCCGATGGCGTTGGCCACGGCGTTGGCGATGGCGGCGATGCCGCCGACGGCGGGCGGTTCGCCCAGGCCGATGACGCCGCGCCTGTCGTTGGCCTCATCGAGTTCGAGATGGACCAGGATCTCACCGATGTCCTTGATGCCGGCGAGCTTGTAGAACTCCATCTCGTTGTTGAGCATGCGGCCGGTGACGGCATCCATGATGCGCTCTTCCATCAACGCGCCGCAGATGGACATGATGATGGCGCCGTAAATCTGGCTCTCGGCGGTCTTGGGGTTGATGACCGTGCCGCAGTCCTGAACGGCGACGATGCGGTTCATCCTCACGATGCCGGTTTCCACGTCGACGGTCACGTCGGCGATCTGGACGCCGCCGACGCCGCCGGTGTTGAGGCCCTCCTTCGGCGCATCGCGCGGGATGTTCTGGCCAGTCTCGCTGATGGTCTTGACGCCGAGCTTGGCGCAGGCGGCTTTCCAGGCGAGGCTCTTGGCCGGGTTTCCCTTCACCTGGATCTTGCCGTCGACCGCTTCGAGTTCCGAGGCGGGCGCGCCGAGCGCGGGGGCCACTTCCTCGAAGAGCTTCTCCAGAGCATTCAACGTGGCCTTGCGCGTGGACGTGCTGACGCCGCCGACGGTGGTGGAGCCGCCGGAGGTGCCGGAGGGCGGGTAGTTGGTGTCGCCGATCTTGACACGGATGTCATTCACCTGAAGGCCGAGGCTCTCGGCGGCGACCTGCGCGATGATGGTGCGCGTGCCGGTGCCGAGGTCCTGAGAGCCGAGCTCGACTTCCACGGTGCCGTCCGGGTGGATGTTGCAGCGGGCGGTTGAGTCGTGGCCGGCGCCGCCCCAGGTGTTGACGCCGATGCCGAGGCCCCGCTTCAGCGGTCCGCGGCCGGAATCTCCGCGCGGGTGCCAGAGCTTCTTCCACTCGGCCATCTCGGCGGCCTTCTTCAGTTGCCGCTCATAGGTGTCCGGGCGCGCGGTGAGATCGACGTTCTTGAGGAACAGCTCCAGCGGATCCATCTTCATCTTCGCGGCCAGGTCTTCCATGGCCGCGCAGGTGAGATAGGACGCCTGCTGGTGGTTAGGCGCGCGCCACGCGCGGATGGGAGCCGTGTTGGTGCTGACCGCGCTGTGGTTCTTTCGCTGGTTGGGGATGCGGGTATACACGTACGGGATGGGCGGGCTTCCGCCGCCGGTGAATCCGCCGGTGGCCCAGCTGTTGCTCTCCCACAGCGTGATCTTGCCCTCCTTGTTGGCAGCGAGCTTGATGCGCGCGAAGGCCGAGGGACGGCAGCCGGCGATCACCTGCTCGACATTGCGCTCGAGGAAGAGCTTCACCGGACGGCCGCCGGCCATCTTCGACAGGTGCGCCGCTTCCACGCCCCAGCGGTCGGGCTGGAACTTCGACCCGAAGCCGCCGCCGATGTGGTCCTGATGGACATGCACGTTGGCGGCGGGCACATTGAGAGCGCGGGCCATGTCGCCGCGGATGCTCGTAACGGCCTGGGTGGACGGGTTGTATTCGACCTTGTTGTCAGGCGTCCAGGAAACAACCTGGCCGTGCGGCTCAAGGCAGCAGTGCTCGAGCACCGGGATGCCGTACAGGCCTTCGCTCACCACGGCGGCTTCCTTCAGCGCCTGATCGGGGTCGCCTTCGATCTGTTCGCCGGCGGCCTTGGCGCGGGACTGGACTTTATTCAGGTCGGCTTCGTGGACGACGTGCGGGAGCACCTCGTACTCGACCTTGATTTTCTTCAGGGCGTCTTTGGCAGCCAGCTCAGTTTCTGCGGCGACAAAGGCCACTTCCCAGTGGGCCCACTGAATTTCCGTGCCCGCAGGAGCGACGACGCGCACGCCGACGACGCCGGGATGCTTCTCCGCAGCGCTCGTATCAATCGACTTGACGCGCGCATGGGCGTAGGGGCAGACGAGCGTGGCGCCGTGGAGCATGCCGGGCTTGTTGAGGTCCGAGCAATACTTGGCGCGCCCGGAGGCTTTTTCAATGCCGTCGAGGCGGTTCAGGCGCTTGCCCATCACCTTCCGCTTCGACATTTCAGGCCAGCGGTACTCAGGCATTGCGACCTCCTTTCATCGCCTTTGCGGCTTCCAGAACAGCCTGGCGGACGCCGACGTAAGTGCCGCAGCGGCAGAGGTTGCCGCCCAGGCCATCCTTCACCTGCTCGTAGGTGGGATTGGGATTGGCATCGAGAAACGCTTTGGCGGCGACCACGAAACCCGGCGTGCAGTAGCCGCACTGCTGCGCGTCGTTGTTGACGAAAGCCGAGACGACCGGATGCGGGCGGCCGCCTGAAAGGGCGAAGCCCTCGATCGTGGTGATCTGCCTGCCCTGCGCGTCGATGGCCAGAATCGTGCAGGCGTACATGACCTTGCCGTTGACGAGCACCGAGCAGGCGCCGCAGGTGCCGCGGTCGCAGACGCGCTTGGCGCCAGTGAGGTCGAGCTTGTTGCGAAGGACGTCGAGCAGAGTCTCGCGGGGCTCGACGGAGACCTTCATGGGCTTGCCATTGATGGTCAGCGTGACCGGAACGGCGCCGGGCCCCACGACGCCCGCCGGCGTCTGTGCCTGGGCGGACTGCTCGAGAAGCGCCGGCGCAACGGCGCCGGTGACGCCGATGCTTTGCAGAAGTCCGCGGCGCGAGACTCCGCGCCGGTTTTCATGAGTGGGTTTCAGTTCGGAATCTGGATTTCGACTCACAGCAATTCCCCTTCCCTCTCCGCGGGCCAGCGCCGGGATCTGCCTCGCCCGTCGGATCTTTTCTAGTCTACTCCACTGCTGGTCATTTGCTAAGTGCAAGATTGTGAACGGACTTTAACGGCAGGCGGAAGGCGTGCGGGGGGGGCGGGAATCAGTCTGACTCGTCCGCCGTCTCGAGGAAGAGATGCACAAGGCCGGAGATCGTCTCGGGATCGTCCGGCAGGTTCCACTGCCCGGCGAAGCCAAGACAGAACGATCGGGGCAGAATGAGACGGTCCGGAAAGTCACTGGCGCGCGCCTGGCGGGCGAGCGGAGCGGCGCGGCGGAGATCGGCCCACATCTCAGGAGTGAGCATCCGGCGGAGTTCGTCGAGCGATTGAGGCGGCCTGGGCGAATCCTGCGGCATACGTCCAGCGTGCCAGAGTTGCCGCCGCAGGCGGGATTGCGGAAGACTTGTCCGTATGAACCGCAGGAGCTTTCTGGCGGCGGTCCCGGCGGGCGCGGCGATGGCGCAGGCGCAGCCGGGGCTGATCAAGCCGCGGGTGCTGAGACCGGGCGATACGGTGGGGCTGGTGACGCCGTCCACCTACGTCTCCGATCCGGACCGGCTGTGGCTGGCGCAGAAGACGGTGGAGGCGCTGGGGCTGCGCTGCAAGATGGGCCGCTTTGTAGGGCGGCGCGAAGGGTATCTGGGCGGGACGATCCGCGAGCGGGTGGAGGACCTGCACGCGATGTTCGCCGATCCGGAGGTGAAGGGCGTATTCTGCGTGCGGGGCGGCTACGGGACGGCGATGCTGCTCGACTCGCTCGACTACGGGTTGATCCGGAGGAATCCGAAAGTGTTCCTCGGCTACTCCGACATCACGGCGCTGCATCTCGGCATCCACAGGATGACGGGATTGGTGACGTTCCACGGCCCCGTGGTACTGAGCGGGCTGAGCGACTGGACGCTGGAACATTTCCGGCGGGCGCTGTTTGAAACAAAACCGTTGGGACGGCTGTCGAACCCGCCCGAGCCGCGTCCCATCCGCCCGCGCCATCCATGGCGGACGGTGCGGCCGGGCAAGGCGCGGGGGCCGCTGATTGGCGGAAACCTGACGCTCATTTCGACCACGCTGGGCACGCCGTACGAGATCCAGACCGAGGGCAAGATCCTGTTTCTCGAGGACGTCGGCGAAGAGCCCTACTCGATTGACCGGATGCTGACGCACCTGCGGTTGGCCGGAAAGTTCCGCGGCATCCGGGGGCTGGTGTGGGGCGAGTGCGCCGCATGCCGCCCGCGCGAGTTTCAGCCGGGGTTCGAGTCGACGTTTTCCACGGGCGAGGTAGTGCAGAACATTCTCGGCGCGCTGGACGTGCCGGTGCTCACCGGACTGGTGATCGGGCATACGGACGATCAACTGACGCTGCCTCTGGGAGTGGAAGCCGAGCTGGACGCCGATGCGGGGACGCTGACGATTCCCGAGTCCGCTCTGACGGAGTGAAATGCGATGCGAATTCTGCTTTTTGTTCTTCTGATGCCCGCTCTGTTCGGACAGACGCCGAGGACGGAGTTGCTGTGGCCGGAAGGCGCGCCGGGCGCGGTCGGCACGGAAGATGCCGACAAGCCTGCGCTGACGATCTATCCGGCGGCGCAGCCGAACGGCGCGGCGGTGCTCGTGTGTCCTGGCGGCGGATATGTGACTCATGCGATGGACCACGAAGGAAAGCAGGTGGCCGAATGGTTCAACTCGTTCGGCGTGACGGCGTTCGTGCTGAAGTACCGGCTGGGACCGCGCTACCGGCACCCGGCGATGCTCGAAGACGCGCGGCGGGCGATGCGCATCATCCGGTCCCGGGCGAAGGAGTTCGGCATCGATCCGGCGCGCGTGGGCGTGATGGGTTTCAGCGCAGGCGGGCATCTGGCGTCGACGCTGTCCAATCACTTCCAGGAAGGCGAGCGCCCGGATTTCGCCATTCTCTGCTATCCGGTGATCAGTTTCACGACGCGCTACACGCACAGCGGCTCCATGCGCGCGCTGCTGGGCGATCCGCCGGATCCGGCGCTGGCGTGGGAGCTGTCGAACGAGCTGCGGGTGACCTCGCAGACTCCGCCGACATTCCTCTTCCACACGAACGCCGATGCGGGGGTGCCGCCGGAAAACAGCGTGCTTTACTATCTGGCGCTGCGGCGCGCGGGCGTGCCGGCGGAGATGCACATTTATCAGGAGGGGCGGCACGGCGTGGGGCTGGCGCCGAAGGACCCCGTCCTTTCGACATGGCCCGGCAGGCTGAAGGACTGGCTGATGGTGCGCGGCATCATTCCGGCGCAGTAACCGGCGCGCGGAGGGGCGCGTCTCACAGGCGGCGAAGAGAATGCGGGCGTGGTTTGCAGTTCTGATCCTTCTGCCGCTGGCGGCGCAACAGGCGCCCGAGCCGCCCGCGGACCCGGGCAGACCGGTGCTGAAGCGCGGCGGCGCGGCGCAGAAGCGCGAGCCGGTGGCTGAACCGGAAGACCGGCGTCCGGCGCAGGGCGCATACCGCGAAGTGGTTGTGGACGAACAAGGGCGGACGGAGAAAGTCGTCGAAGGCGAGGGCGAGGCGACGCGGGACGATCTGCTGGAGCGTGCGGAGGCGGCGGCGTCCGAGTTCAACGAAAAGCTGCCGAGCTTCATCTGCGACCAGTTTGTGAACCGGTATGAGAGCAAAACCCTGAAGCCGCAGTGGAAGCTGCAGGACCGCGTGCAGCTCGAGCTGGCCTATACGAAGGGCAAGGAGGAATACCGCAATATCCGCATCAACGGCAAGCCGCTGAAGAAGGGCAGCCCGGAGGAATCGGGGACATGGTCGATCGGAGAATTCGGCTCGACGCTGGTGAGCATTTTCGCTTCCACGCAGCCGCAGGACTTCCGGCTGAGGGGCGATTCCGACGCCGCTGGGCTGAAGGCGAAGGTCTACGATTTCTCGGTGCCGAAAGAGCGGTCGCAGTGGACCATCCGTTACGGCTATGCAGTGAAGCCGGCGCATGAAGGGTCGTTGTGGATCGATCCGGAAAGTGCGCGCGTGCTGCGGATCGAGATGAGCAGCCGGCGGCTGCCTGCGAATTACGACATCGACAAGGTGGAGATGACGGTGGACTACGACTGGGTGGACATCGCGGGCACGCGGTGGCTGCTGCCGGTGCGGAGCGAGAACCTGGCCTGCGTGCGCGGCACGTTCACCTGCATGCGGAACGAGATCGAGTTCAGGAATTACCGCAAGTTCCAGGTGGAATCGCAGGTCCTGCAGGTGGAGAGCGAGATCACTTTTCCGGAGGCGGAAGACGACAAGCCGAAGCCGAAGACCGTGCCGCCGTCGATCACGCCGGAGCCGCCGAAAAAGAAGAAATGATCACTGGGCGGCTTTGCGGCCAATAATCAGGCCGCCCGATTCGCGTCTGATTCCGGAAAAGCCCGCCTCGCGCAGCCAGGAGGCATATTCCTCTTCGGTGTAATTGGCGCCGCCTTTCGTGTTGACCAGCATGTTCACGGAGAAGATGGCGGCGTGCGGGGGCGAGGTTTTGTCAGGCTCGAGAATGAAGTCGCGGATCAGGACGCGGCCGCCGGGCGCGAGGGCGCGGAAACAGCGGCGCAGGAGATCGAGGTTCTCCTGCGCGTCCAGCATGTGGCAGATGGCGGAGAGCAGGATGAGATCGTAGCCGGAGCCGAACTCGTCCTTCTTGAGATCGCCCACACGCGTGACGACGCGGTCTTCCAGCCCTTCCGCGCGGATGTGGCGCTGCGCGATGCGGGTGACGGGCTCGAGGTCGAGGATTTCCGCGCGGAGCTGCGGGTTGGCTTTGGCAAAGGCGATGGAGTAGACGCCGGAACCGCCTCCGACGTCGAGCATTCTGTTCACGTCCTGAGCGCGGCCGATGCGGGCAAGCTCCGCGGCGTCGTTCTGCGCGCGCCAGTGCATGGCTTCGATGAAGCTTTCGGTCCATTGCGGATCCTGCGCCTCCACGCCGGGCTCGCGGACGGCCGTGCCCCTGCGGACGCATTCAGTGAGCGTGGCCCAGGGGTCGAACAGGCGCACGGTGTGCATGAGGGCGGGGCGGGCGAAATCCGGACTGCCCGCAACGAGGTACTGTTGCGTGGCAGGGGTGTTGAAGAAGCGGCCGTCTCTTTTCGAGAGCGCGCCGATGGCCACGAGAGCGTTCAGCAGAATTTCCGTCGCGCGGGGATGCGTGGACGCCCTGCGGGCTGCTTCCTGCGCGGTGGCGCCGGCGCCTACGGCGGTGAAGAGGTCCAGTTCGACGGCGGTGAGGAGGATGCGGCTTTCCTGGAAGCCGCGCATTTTGGCCTGTAATTCGGAGAAAGAGAGGGGTGGCATGGTTTGGCCCGAGGCGGAAGGGAATACCGGCGCGAGCCAGAGCGCGCAGAAAGCGGCGGATCGCATCACGGCCTCCCGTGCTTCCCATCGTATGCCCGCGGGAGCCGGGCTGCACGCGCGGACGGAAGAATGCGCAAGGCGAAAAAACCCTGAAACCGGCTGCGGGCGGCGTACGTTTTTCTGGTTGAAGCGCAAGCTTCAGAAACACATCAAGAGTGGCGCGAGGGGCCTGACCCGCTGACCGCCCGGCAACCTGGCTTCAGCCGCCAAGGTGCCAAAGTCAGCCCGGAAACGGGAACGATGTGGCGCGAGATGGCGCAACGAAGGGCTGTCCCGCCTGATTCCGTCCCCCCGCATGGATCCTCTCCGCGCCGGAAGGAGAGTGAAGGATGAGCACAACGGATGCAGCGGTTGGGAACCCGAACCCCAGCAGCACACCCGAACTGGCGGCACAGGAGCCAGATAGGGGCGCCAGCCGCGGCAGGAAGGGCCGGGCCGGTGCACGGCAGAGCGCAAAGGTCCTGGAAGGGCTGGGCCTCTATGGCCTGGAAGAGGTGGAGCCGGCCATTCTGGCCGCCCTTGCGACGGAAGACCCGCTGCTGCTGATCGGTCCGCACGGAACGGGCAAGTCCATGCTGCTGGAGCGGATCGCAGAAGCGCTGGGCCTTTGCTTCCGCCACTACAATGCCAGCCTGATCTGTTTCGACGACCTGATCGGCTTTCCGGTGCCAGAGCAGGGCTCGGCGACGCTGAAATACCTGCAGACGCCAGCGACCATCTGGGACGCAGAGGCGGTGTTTTTCGACGAAGTCTCGCGATGCCGTCCCGACGTGCAGAACAAGCTCTTCTCGATCATCCACGAGCGAAAGGTGCAGGGGCTGCGGCTGGAGAAGCTGCGCTTCCGCTGGTCGGCGATGAATCCGCCGGCGTCTGCCGGCGGCACTGAGAATTACTCGGGGTCCCAGCCATTGGACTCGGCGCTGGCGGACCGTTACGCATTCGTAGTGCAGATCCCTGACTGGAACGGTCTGGGAGAAGAAGCGCAGATGAAGATCCTGACCAGTGCCGGCGGCACGCCGGAGGAAGCCGCAGGCGCGCGCCTGAGGGAGCTGCTCGAGAGAGCGCGCCAGCAGTACGAACCGTTGAGGCAGCAGCTCCAGCCTCTACTGGTCGATTACGTGCGGCACATCGCATTGCTGTTGCCGGAGGCCGGAATCAGGCTGAGCGCCAGGCGGCTGGCAACGCTGACGCGGAACATCCCGGCAGTCCATGCGGTCCGGAAGCTCTTCAGCGAAGGGACGGCGGAGGCGGCCGAATCTTTCCGCCTCGCTTTGTTCTGTTCGATTCCCAGCCTGGCGGAAGGAGTTCCAGTGCCTCGAGGGAAACTGGCGGCGGCCCATGCACAGGCGTGGAAGAACGTCTCAAAAGGGAAGGCGCTGGACCTTGCGGCGATTCTGAACGAGCCCGACATTGCCGTCCGGGCGACACTGGCAGCGCGGAGCGAGGCGCTCGACCTGCAGCAGCGCTCCATCATCGTCGCCGACTGCATGCAGAGCCTGCCCGACGGCGCGCGCCACGCCTTGGCGGCTTATCTGGTGGAGCACGATCTGGCCGGCCGGCTGGTGGCGGGAGTGGCGGAGAAGGTGGCCGAGGAGTACGCGCTGTCGGCGATTCCGGCCCAGGGGTATTTCGAGACCTATGGCGGAATTGAGACCTTCGTGGGCAAGAAGATCAGCCGGAAGATCGCCGCGCTCCAGGGCAAAGATCCGGGCTCTCAGGCTCTGGCACAACTGCTGACTTCCATGTTTGCGAAGAACCAGCTGAAGTCCGAGGCGCACGTGGACCGGGTTTGCGAGCAGTGGAACCGCACCCGCCGGACGCTCGCGCAGATCGGCGGCAAACACATCTGAGAGAGGAGGTCGCGAGGCGCCATGCAAATCCCGCGCATGTGCTTCATCTTTACTGTCCCGGGCAGGCCGCTGGTGCGCCGGCTGCTGCTTCGGCCGCCTGCCGGCTGGCCCAGGAGGCCGAGTCCGCGCCGGGTGCTCTCGCTGCTGGACGGCAAGGAATGGAATGGCACCCGGCAGGAGGCCGAAATAGAACTCAGGCAGCGGATTCAGGCGATGAGCCGTGTGCTCGACTGGCCGCGGCTCTCCGTGGTCAGCGAGGATCACTCCGACTGGGAGCCGGTGATAGAGGACGGGCTGGCCTGGTGCGTGGCCGCCAGCAAGCGGACCGGCAACATCGTTCTGCTGGACAGGGAGCCGAATCTCGACCGGATTTCCGAGGTGAAGCCGATCGTGCTTCACTTCCCCGAAAGGAGATGCGTGCGATGATCCGGCCCGAGGCCGTCTGGGAAGCGTTTCCCGCAGGCAGCTATGCGGTCTGCGGTCTGATGCGGTTGCTGGACATCCAGGAGTCGCGCGAGGTGGAGACGGCGGCTCTGGTTCAGGCTGACGCACCGGTGATTCTTGTGAATCCCGACTTCGCCGCGCGATACGCCCGCACGCCGGAACGGCAGGCTGCGCTGATCCTCCATGAACTGCTCCATCTGCTGCTCGGGCACCAGCTCCGGCCGATGACGAAGATCGACAACTTCATCTTCGACGCGCTGATCAATGCCATGGTGTGCTTCATGACCCGGGAGCCCTCTTACTGGTCTCTCTTCACGTCGTATTACAGCAGCCGCCGGTTCCCGGAGTGCCTGCTGCGGCCGCCCGTAGGATTCCGGATGAGGGAGCCGGGCTTCTGGACCGCAGTCTATGTCCCGCGCGTTCTGAGGGGGAGCCGGATGTGGAAAGCGAGGCAGGTCTATCAGGCCCTTTACAACTCTTGGGGAACCACGTACACGGACGTGCTGCGGCTTTTCGACATTCTCGTCCGTTTCCACGGTGAACTGCTGAGGGGAGTGGACAGGGAGATGGCGGACGGGATGGTTCAGGAAGAAGGGACCGAGGGACTCCGTCGGCAGGAAAGCATCATCTGGGCGGACGAGGAAGCAGCATGCGAGTGGGAAGAACCTGAGGAGCTGCCTGACCGTGTTCCCTCACTGGATGAATTGACGCTCCTCGGCAGCCACCCGGCGCTGCTTCAGGACGATGAAATCTGCAATGAGGACTTGGCGCGGGAGGTGTCCGCGGCGCTCGCCCCGATGAACAGCCGGCTGCCCCACAGGAGCCAAGAGGAGATGCGGTACCAGTTGAATCTGCAGATCCCGGCTGAAGTCGAGTCCAGGAATTCCGCAGCGTTGACAAGGCTGATCGAGAAGGTCGCGTATGAGGGCCATGCGGCAGCCCGGTCCGTGCGCGAGAACAACATCCGGCTGCTGACTGCCGTGCCGGCCATGGACCGGCGGTCGAACGTTCTGCGGTTTCTCGGACTGGAGCCGCTGCTGTACGGGTGGGAGATGCCAGAACGCCAACGGCGCCGGATCACTCCTGTTCATGTCTATCTGGACGTGAGCGGCAGCGCGACCCCCTTCATTGCGAGCCTCTGCAAAGCCGTTCTGGCGTGCAAGGAGCTCGTGTCCCAGCGAGTGCATCTTTTCTCCACGAGAATCGAGGATATGCAGGTCCGCCGACTCGCCGCAGGACAGATCCCTTCCTGGGGCGGAACGGACATCCGCTGTGTGCTGGAGCACATGAAATTCAACGACATCCAAAACGCAGTGATTCTGACCGATGGCTATGTAGGCAAGCCTGATGCCTGCTGGGAAGGCTTTCTGCGAGAGTGCTGCATTGCCGTCGCTCTCACGCCCGGGGGATCGCTTTCCGATCTCGGTGATTTCGTCCGGCATCATGTGCGGCTGGTGCGGGATTAAACAGGCCCCGCGCCGAAGAGGCAGGACTCTTCAGTGGCAGCTGCAGCCTTCGCCTTTGAGGGCGAGCCAGCCTTCGCGGGCGATGATGGGGGTCATGATGAGGCCGGCAACGGGATCGGCCCACCACCAGCCGAGCGTCGCGTTCAGCAGCAGACCGCCCAGCAGGATGGCGGAAAGGTAGCTGCACAACAGCGTCTGTTTGGCGTCGGCGGCCATGGCGCCGCTGCCGATCTGGCAACTGACTGCGCGCTTCTTTCGTGCCAGGATGGGCATGATGGCCAACGAGCAGCAGGCGAGCACGATGCCAGGGATGGAGCGTTCCGGCGCCTCGCGGTTCCAGAGCTTTTCGGCCGCCTCATAGCCGACATAGGCGGCGAGCAGGAGGAACGAATAGCCGATGAGGCGCAGGGCGCGCTGTTCGAATTCCTCCCGGCGGTGGTGATCGTCCATCTTGAGCCGCCAGAGCATCACGGCCCCGGAAATGCTTTCGATCACCGCATCGACGCCGAAGCCGACCAGCGCGATGCTGCCGGCGATGAGGCCGGCCGTGATGGACACAACGGCTTCGATGACGTTGTAGCTGAGGGTGATGTACTCCAGCCGCAGGCCCCGCTGCACGTGCGCCTGGCGTTCAGTAAGCCCAGCTCCAGCCATATCTTTCATTGTCCCACAACGCGGCCAGCAGGCGGATTTCGCACCCCGCTATTCTGAGAACGAAAGGCACACAAGAATGAAACCAACCAGGTTGTTGCTTGCCGCGCTGCTCGCCATCGGCCTGACCTGGGCCGACGAAGGGCTGTGGCTGTTCAATGCGATTCCGGAAGCGCAGCTCGCTTCGAAGTACCGATTCAAACCGTCCAAAGAATTGCTGGACCATCTGCGGCTGTCCTCGGTCCGCTTCGGCGGGGGTTCCGGTTCGTTCGTTTCGCCAAACGGGCTGATCTTCACCAACCATCACGTGGCGTCGCGCTGCATCCAGAACGTCAGCACGAAAGAGAACAACTACATGCGCGACGGCTTCTACGCCGACACGCCGGAGAAGGAGCTGAAGTGCCCGGGGCTGGAAGTGCAGGTGCTGCTCGAAATCGAGGATGTGACGGAGCGCGTGAACAAGGCTGTCACCGCGCCGCCTTCCGACCCGAAGGCAGCCGCGCAGCGGCAGGCGGCGATGAACACCATCGAGAAAGAGTGCATGGACCGGCACGGCGGCGCGTGCACGGTGGTAACGCTGTACTCCGGGGCGCTCTACCATCTCTACCGCTACAAGAAATACACGGACGTGCGGCTGGTGTTCGCGCCGGAAGAGGCGCTCGGTTTCTTCGGGGGAGACCCGGATAATTTCACATATCCGCGTTTCTGTCTGGACATCACGTTTCTGCGGGCCTATGAAGACGGCAAGCCGGCTTCGACGCCCCATTACCTGAAGTGGTCGGGGAGCGGGCCGCGCGAAGGCGAGCTGGCGCTGGTCAGCGGCCACCCGGGCTCGACGGACCGCTTCATCACCCTGGCGCAGCTGGAATTCCTGCGCGATGTCAGCTATCCGCGCACACTGCGCAACCTGAGCGCGATCATCCAGGCTCTGAAGGACTACGGCTCGAAGAGCGAAGAAAACCACCGGGTGGCCCGGGACAAGCTGTTCGGCGCAGAGAACTCGTTCAAGGTTCGGGACGGGGAGCTGAAGGGCATGCGCGAGCCCTGGCTCATGGAGGCCAAGCGGCGCAGCGAGGAGCAGTTCCGCGCCGCTGTTGCGGCGAATGCGAAGGCGAAGGACGAACTCGGCGATGCGTTCGAGCAGGTGGCGGCGGCGTACGGGAAGTGGCGCCCGCGCTCGGCGGAGTATCTGCTGGAGAGCGGGGCGGCTCTTTGCGACATGTTCAGTTATGCGCGGAACCTCTACCGGCTGGCCGAGGAGCGCGCAAAGCCGAACGCCGAGCGGCTGCGCGAGTACAGCGACGCGGCGCTGCCGTCTCTGGAGCTGAGGCTGTTTGCGCAGACGCCGATTACGCCGGATCTGGAAGCCCTGATGCTGCAGAAGTGGTTCGAGCTGCTGAGCGCGGAGCTGGGCGCATCGCATCCGGTGGTGCGCCAGATTCTCGATGGCAGAACGGCTGCCGAAGCGGCGCGCGGATATGTGTTCAGCTCGAAGCTGAACGACGTGAACGAGCGCAAGAGGCTGGCCGCCGATCCGGCTGCCGTGCGGAAGTCCGATGACGGAATGATCCGGCTGGTGCGCATGATCGACCCGGCTGCGCGGGCGATCCGCAAGGTCTTCGACGAGGAGTTCGACCCGGTGCTGCGCGATGCCTCCTCGCGGATTGCGCGGGCGCGGTTCACGCTGTACGGGACGTCGGTCTATCCGGATGCGACCGGCTCGCTGCGGCTGTCTTTCGGCGCCGTGCAGGGCTACCGGAACGCGCAGGGACAGCCGGTGCGGTGGGCGACCGACTTTGACGGACTGTACCGCCGCGCGACGGGCGAGGCCCCGTACAGGCTGCCGGCGAAATGGCTGGAGCGCAAGTCCGCGCTGAAGCTGAAGACGCCATTCAACTTCGTCTCCACGGCGGACATCATCGGCGGCAATTCAGGCTCCCCGACGGTGAACACCCGCGGCGAAGTGATCGGGATCGTGTTCGACTCCAATTACGAAGCCATGCACAACCGCTTCGTGTACGGGATGGACCGCGGCGAGCGGTGCGTCCATGTGGCCTCGAACGGCATCATCGAGGCGCTGCGGGCGGTCTACGGCGCGACGCGGGTGCTGGAGGAGCTGGGCTTCGCGAAAACGGCGAAGTAGGCGTCGAACAGAACTTCGCGCGTCAGGCCTCCGAAGACGGCTGGCAAAGCCGCTTCCATCCACTGGCGGATGGAAGCGGGGCTTGCGCCGGCGCGGATGGCGGCGGCAACGTTGGTCTCCGTCATCATGTAGTCCGCGTAGCGCGCCGCGTCGAAGGGCTCGGCCTCGCTGAACCTGCTGTCAGCCACTGGCTCGAACAGACCTTCCGTCATGGCGCGGAGCGCGGATGGGTCCAGCGGGATGGCGCCGTCGTCCGGCTTCGGATACCGGGCCAGGAAAGCGTCAAACCATTCTTCGAGGGAATTGTCTTTGCGGAAGCGCCGCCCGGGCGCGAAGTCGTAGACGGCAAGGAGCCCGCCCGGCTGGAGAACCCGGGCCGCTTCCTGAAGGGCGGCGCGGACATCCGCGTAATTGAGGCTGCCGGCGGCGGTGACGAGGCCGCAGCAGGCATCTCTCAGCGGAAGGGCTTCCATCCGGGCAACACAGAAGCGCGCCCTTCGAACACGCTCCGCTGCCTGCCGGATCATGGACGGCAGTGCATCGGCCCCCACGGCGAGCCGCGCATAGGGCAACAGGGCGGCGGTGGACAGGCCGGCGCCGCATCCAGCGTCGAGGACGAGACTGAAGGCGGGCGGACGGTGAGCCGCAGAGAGGGCTCGCCGGAGAATCCGGTCGTGGAGCCGCGGCCGCGCTGATGCGTAGCCTTCAGCCATGAGCGGGCCGTCAAACGGATCCGTGGGTCTCATTCATTGCATCCCGCGCCTGAAGTGTAGCATGGGGATATGTTCCGAGCCGGCTTTGCACTCGCTCTGACGTTTGCGCTGTCTTACCCATTGCCCGCCCAGCAGAAGAAAGGGCTGGACTCCGAAACTCTGTTCGAGATGGAGAGCATCTCGAGCCCGGCCATCTCGCCCGACGGCAAAGCGATCGTATTCTCGCGCGGGTTTGTGGACAAACTGAAAGACCAGCAGCGCAGCAACCTGTGGCTGATCACGGGCTGGTCCGATCCGGGCGGCGCGAAGTTGCGGGAGCTGACGGCGGGACCGTGGCGGGACTCTTCGCCTGTCTGGTCGCCCGACGGGAAGCGCATTGCTTTCCTCAGCGACCGCGACGGCACGACGCAGATCCATGTGATGTGGGTGGACACGCGCGAAGTGGCGCAGTTGACGCGCGTTGAAAAAGCGCCTTCGCAGATCCGCTGGTCGCCGGACGGGAAGAAGATTGCGTTCACGATGACGGTTCCGGACGAGGACCCGATTCTGCCGATCAAGCTGCCGAAGCGCCCGGAAGGCGCGCAGTGGGCGAAGCCGGCGGTGATCGTGGACAGGCTGTCGTGGGCCAGTGACGGCGTTGGACCGGTGCCGAAGGGCTGGACGCACATTTTTGTCGTGGACGCGATGACTGGAGGCACGGCGAAGCAGCTCACCTCGGGCAAGTACAACCACCAGTCGCCGCAGTGGTCGCCGGACGGAAAGACGATCTACTTCAGCGGCATTCGAAAGCCGGACGCGGAATACCTGCGCAACGATTCGGAGATTTATGCGCTGGACGTGGCCACGGGAAACATCCGTCAGCTGACCGATCGCAAGGGACCAGACAACAATCCCAAGCCGCACGGGAAGTGGATTGCGTACACGGGCTTCGATGACCGGATGTACACGTTCCACCTGCCTTCGATCTATCTGATGGACAGCGAAGGCGGGCAGAAGCGGCTGTGGGCGGGCAATCTGCCTTCAGGGCCGGGCGAGCTGCACTGGAGCGCCGATGGTTCAGGCGTTTACTTCACGATGGAGGAGAAGGGCGTCGCGAACCTCTATTTCCTGCCGCTGAATGGAGAGCCGCGCCGGGTGACCGAAGGCGTGCATGTTCTTTCGCAGGCATCGCTGGCGAAAAGCGGCGACATCGCCGCCGTGCGCTCTTCGTTCCATGAGCCCTCGTCGCTGGTTCACATCCGGGGCAACACCGTGACGAAGATTCTTGACGTGAATCAGGACGTGCTGGAAGACCGGGCGCTGGGCGAAGTGGAAGAGATGTGGTGGGACGGTCCGGACGGCTTCCGGATCCAGGGATGGCTGGTGAAGCCCGTGAACTTCGACCCCGCGAAGAAATATCCGCTCGTGCTCTACATTCACGGCGGACCGTGGTCGATGTACAGCGTCGCGTTCAACTGGGCGTGGCAGAACTTCGCCGCAAACGGATATGCGGTGTTGTATTCGAATCCGCGCGGCAGCACGGGCTACGGCCAGGATTTCGTCAACGGAATTCAGTACGCCTACCCCGGCAAAGATTACGACGATCTGATGGCGGGCGTGGACGCTGCATTGAAGAAGGGCTTCATCGACGAGCGCAACCTCTTCGTGTGCGGCGGCAGCGGCGGCGGCGTGCTGACGGCGTGGATCGTCGGCCACACGAACCGTTTCCGCGCGGCGGTGTCGATGCGTCCTGTGATCAACTGGCACAGCTTCGTGGGCACCACCGACGGCGTGATGTGGTACGACCAGTTCCGCAAGAAGCCCTGGGAAGACCCGATGGAATACGCCGTGCGGTCGCCGCTGCATTATGTGGCGAACGTGACGACGCCCACCATGGTGATGACGGGGGAGGCGGACCTGCGGACGCCCATCTCCCAGAGCGAAGAGTATTACCGGGCGCTGAAGCTCCTGAAGAAGGAGACGCTGCTGGTGCGCGTGCCGGAAGAATTCCACGGATGGCGGCGTCCGTCGCATCAGTTGATGCAGCAGCTGTATCTGCTGGCATGGTTTGAAAAATACCGGGTGAAGGACAACTGATGCAGTTTGATTTTCCGCAGGCTTTGCTGAACGTCACGATTTTCTGGATTCTCACGACGCCGCACGAATTCGCCCACGCCTATGTGGCCGACCGCCTGGGCGATGATACGCCGCGGCTGGAGGGCCGGGTCACGCTGAACCCGCTGGCGCACGTCGACTGGCTGGGCACGGTGTTCATCCCGCTGATGTCTTCGCTGCTGGGCGGCATTTTCTTCGGCTGGGGCAAAGCGGTGAACACGAACCCGGCGAAGCTGCGCGGCGGCGCCAACGGGCTGCTGGCGGTGGCGCTGGCCGGACCGGCGAGCAATGTGGTGTTCGCGGTTCTGCTGGCGGCGATCGCCATGGTGTGGCCTTCGGGCGTGGAGATTCTTTTCAAGGCTGCCTTCATCAGCCTGTTCCTTGCGCTGTTCAACATGATTCCTGTGCCGCCCCTGGACGGATCCAAGATCCTGATCGCGGCCCGGATTCCGGCGGCCGTGTACATGGAGCTGGCGCGGTTCGGCTTCATTCTGCTTCTGGTACTGATGTTTTCCACCGGCCTCGGCCGGTGGATGGTGGAGGCCAGTTACGCGGGCGCAATGCGCCTGTTTCTGCTATTCCGCTAAGAGGATTTCGAGATGATCACCCGGCGACTTCTTGTCAGCGGGCTTCTTGCGCTCGCAGTGTGCGCCCAGCCGCGCACGGCGGCTCAGCCGCCAGCGCCGCCTCAGGCGGCCGACCGCGCGGCCTACATCCGGCAGAACTACACGAAGCATGAAGTCATGATCCCCATGCGGGACGGCGTACGGCTGTTCACTTCCATTTATGTGCCCAAGGACAGAAGCCGCACGTATCCGATCCTGCTGCTGCGGACGCCCTATTCGGTGGCCCCTTACGGCATTGACAACTACCGGGCCAGCCTCGGGCCGGCAAGCGAGAAGTTCATGCGCGACGGCTACATCTTCGCGTATCAGGATGTGCGCGGGCGCGGCCGGAGCGAGGGGGAGTTTGTTCACGTCCGGCCGCATATCCCGAACAAGAAGGCGAAAACCGACGTCGACGAATCTTCCGATACGTACGACACGATCGACTGGCTGGTGAAGAACATCGGCGGCAACAACGGGCGGGTCGGCATGTGGGGGATTTCGTATCCGGGCTTTTATGCGGCCATGGGGGCGCTGGATGCGCACCCGGCGCTGAAGGCGGTGTCGCCGCAGGCGCCGGTGATCAACTGGTTCATCGGGGACGATTTCCGGCACAACGGTGCGCTGTTCCTCGTCCATGCGTTCAATTTCCTGTCCATGTTCGGAAGGCCGCGCCCATCGGAGGCGGTGCTGGCGGGATCACGCTTCGAGATCGACGGACCCGATGCGTACACGTTTCACCTGTCCGTCGGGCCGCTGGCGAATTATGACGAAAAACTGTTCAAAGGACAGGTGAAATTCTGGCGGGAGCTGCTGGAAAACGACACGTACAACGATTTCTGGAAATCCCGCGACCTCCGGCAGTACCTCGTCAACATGAAGCCGGCGATGCTGACCGTAGGCGGATGGTTCGACGCCGAGGACGTCTACGGGCCGTTGCGGCTCTACGAATCGGCTGAAAAGCAGAACCCGGGCGCCGTGAATCTGCTCGTGGAGGGCCCCTGGAGTCACGGGGGCTGGGCGCGGTCCGACGGCTCGTCGCTCGGCAACATCAGCTTCGCCTCCAACACGTCGAAGTTTTTCCAGGACGAAATCGAGTATGTGTTTTTCGCACAGCACCTGAAAGGCGAGGCTCCGGCGCGGCCGCTTCCCGAAGCATTCGTGTTCGAGACGGGCCGCAATGAATGGCACCGGATGGAGGCATGGCCGCCGAAGGATGCGAAGAGGCGGACGTATTATTTCCGCGAGGACGGGCGGCTGCTGACGGATGCCCCGGCGGCGGCAGAAGCCTTCGACGAATATCTGTCAGACCCGAACCGGCCTGTGCCTTTCCTGCCCTACATCGACCGGGGCATGAATTACGACTACATGACCGACGATCAGCGGTTCGCTTCGACCAGGCCTGACGTGCTGGTGTACCAGACGGAGCCGCTGGAGCAGGACGTGCGGATCGCCGGACCGCTGAAGGCCGTGCTGCACGTCTCGACGACGGGCACGGACGCCGACTGGGTGGTGAAGCTGATCGACGTGTTCCCGAACGATGCGCCCGATCCGCAGCCCAATCCGAAGCAGGTGCGGATGGGCGGATACCAGATGCTGGTGCGCGGAGAGCCGTTCCGCGGGCGGTTCCGGACGGGGTTCGACAAGCCAACGCCGTTCACGCCGGGCAAGGTGGAGCTGGTGGAGTTCGAGCTGCCGGATGTGTTTCACACGTTCCGGCGCGGGCACCGGATCATGATCCACGTGCAGAGCTCCTGGTTCCCGCTGGTGGACCGGAACCCGCAGAAATTCGTGCGCATCCACGAGGCGAAAGCGTCGGATTTCATCCGCGCGACGCACCGCGTGTACCGGTCGAAGCAGGCGGCGAGCGCCGTCATCCTGCCGGTGCTCGACTAGCGCCCCACAGAACAAGCAGCGTCGCCAGGGCGATGGTGACCGCCCGCGGCAGGCCGAGCGATTTCTCGCTGCCGGCTTCGAGTTCGCTTTCGCGCTCCAGACGGAAGATGCGGGGAATGTTCTTGAGCGTCTTCAGCAGGCGTCCTCGGACGATGATGAGGGCAAGCGCCGCGATGCCGCCCAGGATGGCGTCGAAAACAAAGATCACGAGCATGTACTGGTAGCCGGCAAGGGCGCCGATGGCGCCCATCAGTTTCACATCACCACCGCCGAGCCAGCGCATGATGAAGAGCGGGATGAAGATCAGAGCCGCCAGGCCAAGTCCTGCTCCGGAGGTTTTCAGTCCCGCGAGACCAGCCAGCCATGTATTCAGACCGACGCCTGCCACGATTCCGCCCAGCGTGAGCCAGTTGGGGATTTCGCGGCGCCTGAGATCGGTAGAGGCGGCGATGAGGACCATCGCCGCCAGAACGGATTCGATGTAAGGATGCAGGGGCGTCATGCGGCTCCAGCGTGCGGAAGCTTCCATTCTGCCAGAGCCGCGGGGCTTCGTTGATCAGTTGGTCTGGGTGGCAAGCTGCGGGTGCTGCACCACGGGGTTATAGACCGGCTTCAGGGTGCGCAGGTAGGCGTAGATGGCGCGCAGGTCTTCGTCTTTCATGTGCGCGAAGCCGAACCAGGGCATCACGGTGAAGTTGGCCTGCACGGCTCGCGGCGCCGTGGCGTAAGAGAGGTTGCCGTAGTCGCGGAACTTCCTCACGAACTGTTCTTCGCTCCACTTGCCGATGCCGGTTTCTTCATCGGGGGTCAGATTGGCGCTGCGCGCCACCAACTGGCCCACGGCAAACTCGTGACCGCCGGCGAATTCCATCCCGGGCAGCGGCTTTCCGTTCTTCAGTTCGGAATGGCATTCGAGGCACGCCATGCCGGCGAGGAACTCGCCATAGCGGACACGGTCCTGCGCGGCGGGCGGCTGCGGCGGCGCAAGCACAGGCGCCGGCTCGAAGCGGCTGAGCAGGTTCACCGGGAAATTGAGGGAAGTTTGCGGCAGGGGATTGCGGACCGGCGGCAGGCTGTTCATATAGGCGATCAGCGAGGAGATGTCTTCATCGCTGAATTTCGCGAACTGCCGGAACGGCATGAAGGCGAACAGGGCTCTGCCGTCGCGGGAGACGCCCTCGCGGATGGCGCGGAGCTTCTCGCCGTCGGTCCATCTGCCGATGCCGGTTTCCGGGTCCGGGGTGATGTTGGGCGCGACGATCGTGCCGGGGAAGCCGAGTTCAGCGGGGAAGACGAAGCCGGCTCCCGTCTTCGATGGATCGGGGACCATGGCGAATTTCGAGGAGTCGCGCGGGCTGTGGCATCCGGCGCAATCGGCGAGATGGTGGAAGAGGTAGCGTCCGCGTTCGATGCGCTCCGGCGTGGATTGCACGCGGAGAACGGGCGCGGGCCGCGATTTTGGCGTGGCCAGTGCGATATAGGCTCCAGCGGCTGCAGTGGCCGCGGCAAGGCAAACGGCCGCTGCGATTCCAAAGTACTTCAGGGTCATGGCCCCTCCTTCTGACAGGCTCTTGTCTTGTGAACGGGCCAGGCGGGAATCGGTTCGGTCTTCTGGCGACTGTTTACGGCTGTAACGTCGGCCTGTCAGACGGCTTCGCCCACGCGGTGAAGCTTCATCATGTTGGTCGTGCCCGGGCGGCCGATAGGCTGGCCCGCGACGAAGACAACGGCATCACGGGGCTTGACGAGGCCTCGTTCGAGCAGCACGCGATCCATCAGCGCCATCATTTCATCCGTGGAGGAGACGTGGGGTTGCGGAATCGCATGCACCCCGTACACGACGGAGAGCGCCCGCGCGGCCGTCGAGGATGGCGTGAAGGTGTAGATGGGAACGGGAGGGCGATAACGGGCCACCAGCCGCGCCGAGGTTCCCGAGGCGGAGAAGACGACGATCGCCTGAGCGCCGGCGAGCCGGGCGGCGTGAAAAGCGGCATCGGCGACGATTTCGGCGTGGGTGACCGAGTCGCGCCGGGGCAGCTCGCGGAAGCCGAGGCGGCCGAGGGAGAGTTCGGCTTCGTAAGCCGTGCGGTCCATGACACGAACCGCCTCGACAGGGTGTTTGCCCACGCTGGTCTCGCCGCTGAGCATCACCGCATCGGTGCCGTCATAGATGGCATTGGCGACATCGCTGACTTCGGCGCGGGTCGGGAACGGATTTTCGATCATCGACTCAAGCATTTGGGTGGCGGTGATGACGAATTTTCCGGCCCGGCGCGCCTGCTCAATGATCGATTTCTGGATAAATGGAACTTTTTCCATCGGACATTCGACGCCGAGGTCGCCGCGGGCGACCATGACGCCGTCGGTCTCCGCGAGAATGTCCTTGAGATTCTCGACGGCTTCCGGTTTTTCGATTTTCGCCACGATGGGGACGTTGGCGCCTTTTTCCTCGAGGAACAGCCGGAGGCGGAGGATGTCGGACGAGCGGCGGACGAAGGAGAGCGCCACAAGGTCGATGCCATCTTCGAGACCGGCCTGCAGGATCTCCATGTCTTTGCGCGTGAGCGAAGGCGTGGAGAGCTGCGCGCCGGGCAGGTTGATGCCTTTCTTGTCCGAGATGACGCCGCCGCGGACGACACGGCAGCGTGCCTTGACGCCATCGGCTTCCAGAACGCGCAATTCGAGCGCGCCATCGGCAAGAAGGACGCGGTCGCCGGGCTTGACGTCCCGGGCGAAGTCCTTGTAGGTGGTCGACGCCGCAGTCGAGTCGCCTTCGATTTCTTCCGTGGTGATGACGAAATCCGCTCCCTCTTCAAGAAGCGCGGAGCCGCCCTCGAACTTCCCGAGACGGATCTTGGGCCCTTGCAGGTCGAGCAGGATGCCGACGGGAAAGGCCGCTGAAGCGCTCTCCTGGCGCACGAGACGCACCATTTCCGAGCGCCACTCGGGCGTGCCGTGAGAGGCGTTGAGACGGAACACGTCCACACCCGCGTCGATGAGCTGGCGGATCATGCCGGCGCTGGAGGTGGCAGGCCCGAGCGTCGCGATGATTTTCGTATTTGTCATAAACGGCGGCGGCGCGGCGTGCGCTACCATGTCCTTTTCCATTATGCCCGTCCATCAGGCGATTCTTCTTGCGGTCATTCAGGGGCTGACGGAATTCCTTCCCATCAGCAGTTCGGCGCATCTGGCGCTGGCGCCATGGCTGCTGGGGTGGAAGGATCAGGGGCTGGCGTTCGACATCGCATTGCATTTCGGCACGCTGCTCGGCGTGCTTCTGTACTTCGCGCGGGACTGGTACAGGATCGTGCTGGACGGCTTCGGCCTGCGGCGGGCATCTGCAGAGGCGGATGCGATGCCGCGCAACATGCTCTGGATGCTGGCGGCGGGCACAGTGCCGGTGGGAGTGGCGGGACTGCTTCTGAAGGGCGCGGCGGAAACCGTGTTCCGCACGCCCTGGGTGATCGGCACGATGCTGATCGCCGTCGGTCTTCTGATGGGCTGGGCTGAACGGACAGCGCGGTTTTCGCGCAGGACCGAGGAAGTGACGTGGGCGGACGCGCTCGCGATCGGCGCGGCGCAGGCGCTGGCGGTGGTTCCCGGCACATCCCGGAGCGGAATCACGCTGGTGGCGGGTCTCTTCCGCGGGCTGGACCGCGCATCGGCCGCCCGTTTTTCGTTTCTGCTGGGCACGCCCGCCATCGCGGCAGCTGCCGCGGATGCGTTTCTGGATCTGTACCGCGCGGGAGGCATCCCCGAGGGAGAGCGGGCGGTCTTTTTCTCGGCCATGGCTGTCAGCGCGGCCACAGGCTGCGCGGTGATCGCCTGGTTTCTGAGGTTCCTGCGCCAGAGGACGCTGCGATTTTTTGTTGCATACCGCGTGGTTCTTGGTATACTGATTTACGCTCTGGCTTTTTTCCGCCGGCTGGCGGAATGAATACGATCAGCACATCTCCTTTCCCGCGTCTCAGGGAGTTCTGCGGAATCGTCTGCCTCGCGCTTTCCGCGTCGCTTCTGTTCGCCCTCGCATCGTTCGATCCTCTCGATCCCTCCTGGAATACAGCTACGGGGCGGCATCCGGTCTCCAACAAATTCGGCATTATCGGCTCCTACACTTCCGATCTGCTTTTTCAGTCCTTCGGTCTGGCCGCATGGCTGACTCCGGCGGTGCTGTTGTGGATTGGACTGACCTGGCTGCGCAGACGGCCGCTCTCCTCGCCCATGATCCGGCTGGCGGGCTATGGCCTGCTGGTGTGGTCGGCTGCGGCAGGGCTGGAGCTTGCCAGAGCCGGGCAGATGTATCCGTTGCCGTACGCCGCCGGAGGGCTGTTTGGATTTCTGGCCGCCTCTTCGCTGGCAGCGGTTCTGAACACGGCGGGAACAGCCGTTTTCCTCTCCCTCTGCGCGTTGTTCTCGCTGTATCTGATCTCCTCGTTTTCCGTCGAACGGTTGGCGTCGATCGCGGAAGAGAAGCTTCTGCCCGTGCTGCCGCGCTGGCGCCGCGTGCCGAGGCCGGCAGCGGACCACGAGGAGGAACCGCCTGTTGAGAAGGAAGCCCCGCTGCGGCAGGCAGCCGCGGCGGCGGCAGCGGGCGCCAGCATCGCCGTGTCGCCGAACGGTCTGATGGCAGACCTGGAGGCAGCTGCGGATCTGGTTCCCTATGAGACGGCCCCGCCGCCCATCGTCGATGCCGGGGCCCGTGCGGCCGAAGAGCCCGCTGCAGTGGCCGTAGAAGACATCCCCATCCGTCCCCTGGAAGAACCCGCGCCGGCGGCGAAGACGAAGCGCGCCTCAAAAGCGGAATCTTCCAGACGGGCGTTCTACCGGCTGCCGCCCACGCGGCTCCTCAATGCGCCTCCGGAGCGCGAGGGTTACGACTCGGAAGAACTGAAGGAGACCGCAGCACGCATCCGGAGCAAGCTGGAAGAGTTCAACGTCTACGGCAACGTCGTGCAGATCAATCCCGGACCGGTCGTGACGACCTTCGAATTCAAGCCCGATGCCGGCGTGAAGATCTCGAAGATTACGACCCTCAGCGAGGATCTGTGCCTCGGGTTGCAGGCCGAGTCCATTCTGATCGAACGCATCCCTGGCAAGCCGACCGTTGGCATCGAGGTGCCCAACACGAAGCGCGAGACGATCAGCCTGCGCCAGATTCTGGAGTCGGACGACTTCATCGAAGCGCCTTCCCGGCTCACCATTGCGATGGGCAAGGACATCACAGGGCGCATCCGGATCGCGGAACTGGACAAGATGCCCCACCTGTTGATCGCGGGCTCGACCGGCAGCGGCAAGAGCGTGATGCTGAACACGCTCATCATGAGCGTGCTCTACAAGTCCACGCCGGACGAAGTGCGGATGATCCTGATCGACCCCAAGCGCGTGGAGCTGGGCATCTATGACGGCATTCCCCATCTGCTGACTCCGGTCATCATCGAGCCGAAGAAGGCGGTCAATGCGCTCCGGAATGCGGTGTTCGAGATGGAGCGGCGGCTGAAGCTTCTGGCGTCTTACGGCGTGCGGAACATCGAGCAGTTCAACAAACGGATCCGGGAGCTGAACGATCAGCCGCTTTCGTTGTTCGACGAGCAGCAGGGAGCGGAGGCGGCCGAGCCGGAGAAGCCGCTGCCGTACATTCTGATCGTGATCGACGAGCTGGCGGACCTGATGATGCTGGAGCGGGCGGGGGTCGAAGAGTCCGTCATCCGGCTGGCGCAGATGGCGCGCGCCGTCGGCATGCACCTTGTGCTGGCAACGCAGAGGCCAAGCGTGGACGTGATCACCGGATTGATCAAGGCGAATTTCCCTGCCCGCATCAGCTTCCGCGTGGCCACGCGCGTGGATTCGCGCACGGTGCTGGACGTGATGGGGGCCGAGCATCTGCTGGGCAAGGGCGACATGCTGTTCCTGCCGCCGGGCTCTTCCCGCCTTGTCCGTATCCACGGCGCATTCGTCACCGAGAACGAGATCACGGAAGTCGTGGACTTCTGGCGGAACCAGGCGCAGCCGGACTACGACCAGAGCTACCTGCTGGCTCCGCCTTCGGACGAGGACGAAGAAGGCGAGGACGACGCAGACAGCTACGACGATCCGCTTTATGTGGAGGCGGTGCGTGTCGTCTGCCAGGTGGGCAAGGCCTCCACGTCGATCCTGCAGAGGCGGCTGCGCATCGGCTATGGCAGGGCCGCGCGGCTGCTGGACCGCATGGAGAAGGAAAAGATCATCGGACCGCCGGATGGAGCGCGGCCGCGCGACGTGCTGCGGCGGCCGGACTGGCTGGACGCCGCGGGCGGCGGCGCCGGTTCCGAATGAGTTTGCGCTGAACCGCTTGAGCCCCCCGGGGGCCGACCCTGAGCCCGGCCCCCGGGGGCTTTTTTCTTTAAATCATTTCTCAGCCTTTTTGTTTTGGCTTGCCAGCTCGCCGCGGGAGATCCTTTCGCCGCGCACGAAAACGCTGTGGATGCGTCCCAGGGCCCGGATGTCTTCGAGGGGGTTGCCGTCGACGATGAGGAGCGTGGCGTCCAGCCCGGGGCGGATGCGTCCCAGCCGGTCGCCAGCGCCTGCGCGGTCTGCCGCCGAAGCTGTGGCGGCGATGAGCGCGTCGCCAGGCGCGATGCCGGCTTCTACCCAGAGCCCGAGTTCGTGGACGAGCCCCGGACCGTGGAGTTGCAGCCATCCGGCGGCTCCGCCGCTCGGAGAAGGAAGCGCGCCCTGCTCCCGTGCGAGGCGGAGAGCGCCGATGGCCTGCTGCAACGCTTCCGGAGCAGGTTTCCTCGCCGAGGCGAGGCTCGCCAGACTTTGCAGGTAGGGAGCCGGAAAGAACTGCTGCGAAAGGTCGTCGCGCAGCAGGGACAGGTCTCCGGAGGCGGTCTGCGCCGCAGTGAGACTGAGAACGGGGGCGGGAGGAGCGGGCAGAATCTGCGGACCAAGCCACTCGCCGGAGTCGACCTTGCGGCGGGCCAATTCGGCGATTCCCTGGGGATCGCGCGGGACGGCAAGCGCACCGACGCCGCAATAGGCGTAGGCTTTCAGCGCTTCTTCGATCGCTTCCTGCGAAATTCTGCCGCCCGGCTGTGACAGCGCGACGCCGGAATCGATCAACGCCGGCAACAGGGTGCGTCCGCCAGCCTCGACGGCTTCGGCTCTGACATCTTTCGGGTCAGGCGACGCCCCGGCGTAGATCTGCTCGATCCGGCTGTTGCGGACCAGCACGCCGCCTCTTTCAATCACGGTCCCATCGCCGGTGAAGATGCGGACGTCGCGGATCAGCCAGGATTGCGAGCGCCGCGACTGCCGTTCGATCATCTTGACCTTGGCCTCGTTCCGGCGGTCGATCATCTGCCACGCGCCGATCAGGAGAAACGGAACCATCACGCCGGCGAGCCACAGCTTGGCTGCGGGTTTCACTTTCTCGTCCTTCTCCCAACGGAACAGCTTCATGCTGACCCAGAAGCCCGCCGCCATGGCGAGCAGCATCGCGCCGAGAGCCATGCGGTTGTCCCACGCGGTCTCATGACGGACAAGGATGCCTTGCGTGCCGAGGTAGAAATGGGTGGCGGGCAGGAACTGGGCCACGCGCTGCAGCCAGTCGGGCAGGATGTGGAGCGGAACCGCGGCGCCCGACAGCAGAAGCATGGGCATATAGAGCAGCTGGGCGATGATCTGGCTCTCCTGCATGCTGTTGGTGACCGAGGCGATGATGAGTCCCATGCTGCGGAAGGCCAGAACGCCGGCGCTGACCACGATGAGCAGCGACACGAAGTTGAGAGGCTGGTCCCATCCGTAGCGCCAGCGCGCCAGAAGGACGAAGAACACGACGGAAGGCAGAAATACGGCCCAGCCTGTGATCATCGACGCCGCCAGCAGAGGCGCAGGCGTGATGGGGGCGACCTTGAAGCGGCGCAGGATGCCCGCTTCGCGGTCCATGGTGGCGCGGATGCCTCCGCCGAAGAATCCCGTGCCGAGGACGCCGAACATCAGCACCAGGCTCAACACCTGCGACATCGCGCCAGGACTGGTTTCCGCGCCCATCCCTTCGCCGAAGGCGATGAAGAAGAGAAGCGGCATCAGGAAATTGAAGAACAGCACCACGCGGTCGCGGAGCGTCAGCTTGAGCGTGATCTTGATGTAGGCGGCGTAGGCTCGCAGGCGCAAGGCTAGTCCCTCAGACTCTTGCCGGTCAGTTCGAGAAAGACGTCCTCAAGCGTCGGACGTCGGATGTGCAGGTCTTCAATCTCCACGCCGGCCGACTCCAGCCATTTGACGAGCTCGACGACGACGCGCGCCGGCCTGGCCGACGAGGCTGCCAGCTTTCTGCGGCCATCGCTGAACACTGCCGCCACGTCGTCTTGCCAGGATTCTGGCAACTGCTCCGGCATGGGCTGGAGCGTGGCCACTTCGACCCGCGCGTGCCCCAGCACGCGCTCCTGCAGTTCTCTCGGGCTGCCCATGGCGGCAATGCGGCCTTCGTCGATAATGGCCACGCGGTCGCACAGCCGCTCGGCTTCTTCAATGTAATGCGTGGTGAGCAGCACGGTCTTCTTCTGCTCTTTCAGGCGGCTGATGAGAGTGTGAATCTCGAGCCGCACCTGCGGATCAAGCCCCGTCGTGGGTTCGTCGAGGAAGACGAGCTCCGGGTCATTCACGAGGGCAAGGGCCAGCGCAAGCCGCTGTTTCTGGCCGCCCGAGAGCGTGCTGTAAAACGCGTTGCGCTTGTCCCAGATCTGCAGCTTCTTCAGCAGATCCTCGACGGCCACGGAGCGCGTGTAGAAGGCGGCGAACAGCTCGGCGGCCTCGAAGACTTTGATCTTTTCGGGCAGGTTGGTGGCTTGCAGAGCGACGCCGATGCGGTCCTTGACGGCGGCCGTTTCTTTCTCGGGATCGTAACCGAGAACAGACACCTCGCCGGCAGTGCGTTGCCGCAGGCCCTCCAGGATCTCGACCGTGGTGGTCTTCCCCGCCCCGTTGGGGCCGAGAAGGCCGAAAATCTCGCCCTGCGCCACTTCGAAGCCGATGCCGCGGACGGCTTCGAAGTCCCCGTAGAGCTTGCGGAGGCCGCTGACGGCGATGGCTGGGGGCGCGGACATGGCTGTCAGCGGCCCGCCAGAACCTGCATGCAGGCCTTCATGAAAGCGGGCAGATCATCGGGCTTGCGGGACGAGACGAGGTTGCCATCGACGACGACTTCGCTGTCTTCCCACAAGCCGCCCGCGTTGACAACGTCGTCTTTGATGGCGAAAAACGACGTGCAGCGCTTGCCTCGCAGCACATTGGCCGAGCACAGGCACCAGAGCCCATGACAGATGGCGGCGACGAGCTTTCCCTGCGCGTTCATCTCGGCAATGAAATGGCTGGAAGCCGGATGCCGGCGGATGAAGTCCGGCGCGAATCCGCCCGGAACGATGACGCCGTCATAATCGGCGGCGCGCACGGCGTCATAGGACTTGTGCGACACGCACGGATAGCCGGTCTTCGACGGATAGCTCTTCGGCGCTTCGGCGGCGATGAAGTGGGCCTCCGCGCCTGCCTCGATCAGGCGGTAGTAAGGGTACCAGACCTCCATCTCCTGGTATTGCTGATCGACAAAAATGGCGACACGCTTTCCCTTCAGATCCATGCTCTCCAGTGTAACGGCTGACGCCGCTTGCCGGGATCAGCGCTTCAGGCGCGGGCGGAGCTGTTCAGGGAACTCGGCTGCCTTCGAACGGTCCGGATGACGCAGATTCATCTGCGGTCCGCGGTCCGGCTGGAGCGGAATGGACATGCCGCCGGTTTCTTCGAGTATTTTCCAAAGCCGCGCCCGCAACTGATCGGCCGTCTTGCGGTGTTCGGGCTCGAGGATCAGATTGCGGCTTTCCAGCGGGTCCTGCTGCAGGTCGTAGAGCTCGTCCAGGTCCCAGAGGCCATGCACGCGGATGAACTTGTAGCGGTCCGTGCGCAGGGCGTGAATGGTGGGAGTGTGCGGGAAGTTGCGCTCCCAGTAATACTCATAGAGCAACTCGTTGCGCCAGCCGGCGGTCTCTCCGCGCAGAAGGCGGAGCCAGCTTGAACCATCGAGCCCGGCGGGCGCAGGCACGCCGCAGGCTTCGAGCACGGTCGGCATGATGTCGAGGTTCGCTACGACCTGTTCGATCCTTCGTCCCGCGCCGAACAGTTCCGGACAGCGGGCCAGCAGGGGCACGCGCATGGATTCCTCATACGCCGTGCGCTTGTCGATGAGGCCGTGCTCGCCGAATGCGAAGCCGTTGTCGCCCATGTAAATTACCAGCGTCGAGTCCAGCTCGCCCCGCGCCTTCAGCGCATCCAGAACGCGGCCGATGCTTTCGTCCACGCCCATCAGCGTCTCGGCGTAGCGCTTGTAATACTCGCCGACGTCGAGATCGGAGTGATAGGGATAATCGACGCCATGCCAGGAGTTGCGCTGGTTCTGCACCCACATGGGACGGCCCTGCGCATACTCGCCGGAAGCGGCCATCGTCTTCGGGTAGATGAACTGCGCGTCCCTGTACATGCCCTTGTGGCGGGGCGCGGGTTCGAATTCCGCGTGGACGGCCTTGTGGGACAGATAGAGGAAGTAAGGCTGGCTCTTCGGCAGGGAATCAAGCCACTGGAGAGCGTAATCGGTGAGCTCATCAGTGATGTAACCCTTTTGCGGAACGCGCCTGCCGTTGATGTTGAGGCCGCTGGCGCTGGGGTTGTACGTGCCCTGGCCGCGGAAGCTGATCCAGTGATCGAAGCCGGGTTGCGGGTCGTCGCCTTCGAGGCCCATATGCCATTTGCCGATGAAGGCCGTCTTGTATCCCGCTTTCTGGAGATACGAAGGGAAAAACACCGTGCCCTGTGGAATGGCCGTGTTGTTGTCGACGATGCGGTGGCGGTGGGCGTAGACGCCCGTGAGGATGGTGGCGCGGCTGGGACTGCACAGAGCCGTTGTGACGAAGGCGTTGGGGAAGTGGACGCCCTCGGAAGCCATGCGGTCCATCTGCGGCGTGCGCAACCATGGCTGGGCTTTCAGGAAGCCCATGGCGTCGTAGCGGTGGTCATCGCTCAGGATGAAGATGACATTGCGCCGTCTGCCCGTTTGCGCAGCGGCGCCGCGCAACACCGCCGGCGCGCCTGCCAGAATTCCGCGTCGAGTGAGCATGGCTACAAACCTCGCCGGGATTCTATCAGCCGCGATCAGTCCCTGTCATTCGAGATAGGCAGTCTTAAGCTCTTCGTGGGCATCCGCAATCCAGCGGCCGCCAGTCTGCGTCTGCGCTGCGCATCTATCTGCACGCCGCGTGTTGCCAGCCAGTGTAGGTTGTGGCTTTCCGGCAGTGGACAGGACTTCGCACGGCTGAGTAGAGCAACCAGCCACTGCTTCTTCTTGATCATGGTTTCCACTTCGCTGGAAGAGGCCGGGTGGACCTCGATCCAGTCGATCTGCACCCTCCCACGGGGATCCTTCAATTCAAGGCCGTAATCCCACCGGCTGTCGTTTGGAAAGCGTTTGCTGAGCGCTTTATCGAGATTGATGGACTTGACGAAGCGCCAGCCCCGGGCCGCTTCCACAGCACCGCCATCACCTGCAGCAAGCGCCTGCTTTCCATCGGAGAAAACAGAGTTATCGACACCACATGCGCAGACAAGACACCTCTCCAACAGACTCATGCCCGTCCGCTCCTGGCAACAACGTCTGCGACCACGTCTCCTATCCTTGCCGAAAACGAAGTGAGACCACCCCATCCTCGAACTTCTTCGTTCTCATCCGCGGGATCCAGGGAAGAAATATCACGGGCTGGCCCGTCAGTGGGGAAAAAGTAAGTCTTCAGACTCTTCTTCAAGGCAGCCTGAGCAATCTTCTGGACGAAGGGGTGGCTATCGATGTCGAAAAGCTTCAAAACCTGGCTAGGCCGGGCCTTGTGTTGTTGCATGATTCCCAGAGCCCAAACAACATCAAGAACATGAGGCGAGTGTGTCGAGAGGCAAACGCGATACTCCCTCCGAAGCAACTCCAAAACGACAAGCAAGAATGCTGAGATCGCTTTGGGATGCAAACCCATTTCCGGCTCTTCAATCACGATGATTTTGATGTTCTCCTTTCGGGAGACATTTCCGGAAGGCATGAGCCAGAGCAGCCCGAGCAGCAAAGGGGAAAATTCCCGCTGTCCGGCAGACCAGTTCATATAGGGAAGCATGGTGCCAGCGCTTTGCAGAACGAGTTTCCTTTGCGCTTCTCTTCGATCGAGTTGGAGCTGGAATGAACCGAACAGTGATTTGGCAAGAGCCTCCCTCAGCCTCGCATTCATTCTTCCCTCAGCCGGAAAAAGCTGGTCCCGTGTGACGAATTCCGTTTGGACAAGCCGATGAATGCTCTCACTAAAAAATCTGACGACAAAAGGATCGCCGGCACGGAAATCGGAAAACGGATGCGTCAGGCCATCCCGCAATGTCATAACTCGTTGCGCAGGGATGTAAAAAACTCGCGGTGGCGATTCCTTGACCTTGGCATTTGCAATGACCTCCCGGCGCTTGCGCTGGTCATCCAGTACAACTTCTGTCTGCGCCGACCACACCTCGCCGAGCCCTTCTC
Organism: Bryobacteraceae bacterium; assembly: GCA_026002875.1. Lineage (NCBI taxonomy): Bacteria > Pseudomonadati > Acidobacteriota > Terriglobia > Bryobacterales > Bryobacteraceae > Bryobacteraceae bacterium. The sequence goes on along the minus strand of BPGE01000001.1, from coordinate 1,337,982 downwards.
CGAAGTAAATACGGAAGAACTCGGCAGGCTCTTTGCCCCAGATAATGTTATTTCTTTTCAATTCCGGAACAATGCTTGGACGGTCAACAAGCAACTTCAGCAATTGCAAAAACAAACTCTTTCCGGCAGCCTGGGGGCCAACAAAGACCGTCAGATCACCCAGCTCGACGTCGGCCTCCCGAACTGGTCCAAAGTTCCTGACTTGCATGCGCCGGGGCTTCGCCATGGGCTCGACACCTACCTGAACGATTTTGCGTGCATGATCATACCATTACTTCACAGCGGGGCGGCGAGGTGAAGACGCGCCTTGCGTTACGACGCAGCGCCGGACGCCCCTGCTACACTCCGGAATATATGCTGTACACGGGACTGGAGCACACGGCGATCGCTTCTCCGCATCCTGAGCGGCTGGCGCAATGGTACGTCGACACGCTGGGATTCCGAATCAATCATCAGTACGGCGGCAATTACTTCGTCAAGGCGCCGAACGGAGCGATGCTTGAAATCATTCCCAGCGAGGGCGAAGCGCTGCCGGCGCAGATGAAGACGCCCGGGCTGCGCCATCTGGCCGTGATGGTGGCCGACTTCGATCAGGCAGCTGAGGACCTGAAGCGGAAGGGCGTCAACATCATCTCCGAGCCGCTGAACCTGTCCGGCAACCGGCTGCTGTTTTTCACCGATCCGGACGGCAACCTGCTCCATCTGATCTCCCGGCCCGCGCCTCTGCCCTGACGGAACACAAGCTTTGCTCCGACGGCTCTTCTCCGCATTCCACTCCCGCGATTTCCGGCTGATGTGGTCGGGCGCGTTCGTGTCGAGCATCGGCACGTGGATGCAGAAGCTGGCGCAGAGCTGGCTGGTGCTGCAACTGTCCGGCTCGGCCTTTTATCTGGGGCTCGACAACTTTCTCGGCGAGATTCCCATTTTCCTGCTGGCGCTTGTTGCGGGCGTGGCCGCCGACCGCATTGACCGGCGGCGGCTTCTGGTGGCTTCGCAGTTCGTGCAGATGACGTGCGCGTTTCTGCTGGCCGCGCTGTTCGCCTTGGGCCACGCGCGGGTCTGGCACATCCTGACGCTTTCCTTCATTGTGGGCACGGCCCAGGCGTTCGGTGCGCCGGCGTATCAGTCGCTGATTCCGTCGCTGGTGCCGCGCGACCACCTGCCGAACGCCATCGCAATGAACTCCATCCAGTTCAACCTGGCGCGTGTGATCGGCCCGGTGGTGGGAGGGCTGGCGCTGACGCATCTCGGGGCCGCGTGGTGTTTCGGGCTGAACGGACTGTCCTACGTGGCCGTGATTGCATCGCTGCTGCTGATCCACGTGCGTTATGTGCCCGGCCCGGCAGCCGAATCAGTGATGGACTCGATGAAACAGGGACTGGGCTTCATCCGGAGCAGGCCGGGAATGCTTCCGCTGATTCTGGTCGCGTTCGTCTGCACGTTCCTTGGCATCCCGATCCTCGTCTTCCTGCCCGTGTTCGCGAAGGATGTGTTCGGGGGCAATGAGACGACTTACACAATCCTGCTGTCGACCGAGGCGGCGGGAGCGATAGCGGGGGCGCTGCTGGTGGCGGCGCGGGGACGGAGGCCGAATCTGGGCAGGGACGCGCTGATCGGACTGATCCTGCTGGGAGTGTTCGAGAGCCTGTTCGCGTTCTCGCGGGATTTCAGGCTCAGCCTGGTGTTTGTGTTCTTCGGCGGCATGGCCCTCATCGGGTGCTTCGCGCTGCTGAGCTCGCTGGTGCAGCTGATCGCAACCGACGAAATGCGCGGGCGCGTGATGAGCCTGTACAACATCGCCTTCCGCGGCGGCATGCCGATCGGCAGCCTGGCGGTCGGATCGCTGGTTCCCCAGTTCGGGATCTCGGCTGTCGTGGGCGCATGCGGGATCGCTCTGGCCTGCGTGGCGGCGTGGCTGCTGCTGTTCAACCGCCGGCTGGCGGCATTGTGATCGCGCGCTACGCCTCGGCCCAGTTGCGGCGCTCGACGAACGTCTGCGGCTCGTAGGCGACGCCCTTTTCGAGCTTCTTCTCTTCCCGCTTCGTAAGCCACAGCATGATGGGTCCGAGCGCAGCGCCCACGGCGGCGGCCAGCGCGCCGCACTCGCGGCGGATCTCTTCGCGCAGCTCGTGCACGCGCTGCGCGACTTCGGCATTCTTCTTCCGCATGTGCCGCTCCATGGCCCACAGGACTGCGGCATAGGAGGTCCTGAGCGCCAGCGCCTCGCGCTCGAAGCGCTCGCGCACGCGCCAGTCGGGATAGAAGCGGTATTTCCGGACGCCTTCGAGCGTGGTGCGGCAGATGCGGTAGAGCGACGGACCGTTCAGCTCGAAATCCCGCCAGAAGGCCCAGTCGAGGAATTTCTTCGATTCATCCCGGCTGATGTGCGGGTGCCGCCAGTTGAACTTGTACTGGCCGTGGACATCGGCCAGATCGACGTCGATCAGCGTGCCCTCTTTCTGCATCCGCTGGTGCAGCGGCGTGCCCGGCAGCGGCGTGTAGAGCATGAACTGGTGGAAGTCGGTTTCATGGCTGCAGGCGTAGTCGATCTCCTCGCCGATGTTCTGCGGCGTATGGTGGTGCATGCCGACGATGGTGGAGCCGAGCACGCGGATGCCGTGGCTGCGGAGATCCCGCACAAGGCTGAGGGTGTCTGATCCGGCGAGCTTCGCGTAGCCGCTTTGCGGCGACTCAAGCCCCATCCACACCCAGGAGATGCCGAGTTCGACCAGCTCTTCCATGCTGTACTTGCGGATGGCGTTGGCCGAGGAGAACACATAGAGGTCCCAGCTCTTGCCGCCCTGTTTCATGCAGTCGAGCAGCTCCATGGCGCGCCGGCGGTGGAGGAGAAAGTTCTCGTCCATGACGAAGAACGACCTGTACTTGAAGGCGCGCTCGGCCTTTTCCATGGCCTCGTAGATTTCGCGGCCAGACTCGAAGAAGTTGATGAACTTCCCCTTTCCTCCGAAAAACGCCGATGTCGTGCAGAAGTCGCAGCCGAGCGGACATCCTACAGACGGGATGATGGTCGCGGCAGTGGACCCGAGCTTGCCGGGCAGCCGGAGCCCCATCACGCGGTGGCCGAAGCCGGACGCGATGAGCGGGTGCTCGACCTTCTGGCGCGGATCCTGTCCAAGGAACTCGCGCATCCACCGCACACCCTCGCCCTTTACGATGTAATCGGCGTCGATGAGGTGCTCGAGCCCCGGAATGGCGGCGACGTGACCGCCAACGACGATGACGGACTTCGGCGAGACGCGCCGCACGAGCTTGCACATCTCGCGGACTTTTCCGACATTGACGATGATCGAACTGATGCCCACCACGTCGTAGTCGTGATCGCGCAATTCCTGCTCGAACCGCTCTTTCGTAGGAAAATCGAGAACCGTAGACGGATTCTCGATATTGGCCTGGATGAACATGATGCCCCACGAGCGGTGGAAGATCCGCAGCGAATACGGTCCCTGCGCCCGAGTGACCTGGTTATGGTAAAGCTCCATCGGGTTGATGGAACGGCTGCCGTACTCGTCATCCTGCGCATACGGACCGAACACGCTGGTCAGCAGGACGCGGGCCTTCGGCCCTTTGGGGTGCACAATCATCGAACACTCGCTTTCTATCTCGGAAACTCGGATCTGGAGCCCCGGTTCTCTTAATTGTACACCCGCAGGCCTCGGGCCCGGACGCAAAACCGCGGGATGGCGTCAGGCGGAGACCGACGGCAGGCCGGCGAGGGCCATGGCCAGCTCGCTCTCGTCGTACTGCTGGTCGACGAGCCTGCCGGCGAAGTAGTCCATGTAGGCCTGCATGTCGAAGTGACCGTGGCCGCAGAGGTTGAACAGGATGACTTCGCTGCGGCCTTCCTGCTTGCACCGGAGCGCTTCGTCGATGGCGCCGCGGACCGCATGATTGGCTTCCGGCGCGGGCAGGATGCCTTCCGTGCGCGCGAAGAGGACGCCCGCCTCAAAGCAGCTCAATTGCGGATACGCGCGCGCTTCCAGCAGACCGAGTTCCTTGCAGTGGCTGACCAGCGGAGCCATGCCGTGGTAACGCAGTCCGCCGGCATGAAAGCCCGGAGGCGTGAACGTGCTGCCAAGCGTGTGCATCTTGACGAGCGGCGTGAGGTGCGCCGTATCGCCGAAATCGTAGGCGTACCTGCCTCTCGTCAGCGACGGACAGGCGGCGGGCTCCACGGCGACGATGCGCGTTTTCCTGCCGCCGCGCAGCATGCGACCGATGAAGGGGAAGGCGATGCCGGCGAAGTTCGATCCGCCGCCAGTGCAGCCAACGACGACATCAGGCTCGTCTCCAGCCATGGAGAGCTGCTCGATGGCCTCTTCGCCGATCACGGTCTGGTGCAGGAGGACGTGGTTCAGCACGCTGCCAAGAGCGTATTTCGTGTCCGGGCTCTGAGCCGCCACTTCCACTGCCTCCGAGATCGCAATCCCGAGGCTGCCCGGGTGATCGGGGCGCTTCTCGAGAATCGCCCGGCCGCTCGCGGTCTCCGTTGAAGGGGAGGCCACGCAGCGGGCGCCGTAGCTTTCCATCAACGCGCGCCGGTATGGCTTCTGCTCGTAGCTGACGCGCACCATGAAGACGTCGATCTGCAGGCCGAACATGGCGCCGGCAAGGGCGAGCGAAGAGCCCCACTGCCCCGCGCCGGTCTCGGTGACGATGCGCCGCACGCCGGCTTCCTTGTTATAGAAAGCCTGGGCGATCGCGGTGTTCGGCTTGTGGGAGCCCGCAGGGCTGACGCCCTCGTACTTGTAGTAAATGCGCGCCGGCGTATCGAGCGCCTTTTCCAGCCTCCGCGCGCGGTAGAGCGGCGTAGGGCGCCACTGCCTGTAGATGTCGCGCACGGGCTTCGGAATTTCAATCTCGCGCTCCGTGGAGACCTCCTGGAGGATGAGGCTCATCGGGAAGATCACTTCCAGGTCGGCGGGCGTCACGGGCTGCATCGTGCCCGGGTGCAGCACCGGAGGCGGCGGCGCAGGCAGATCGGCTGCGATGTTGTACCAGAACCTGGGCAGGCGGCTCTCGTCCAGAACGTATTTGATCTCGTCGCTCATGATCTCGGTCGTTCTCCGTGAACCAGTCTGAAAGGTGCGATTGTATCAACACAGGCCGCCGTTGCGCCCATAGAATGTCTTCGGAGGTCCTCTGAACCATGCGTTGGCTTGCCTGGATCGCATTCCTGCTGCCTGTGGCGGCGCAGCCGCCTGCGGCGCCGCCGAAAATCAGGACTCTTCTCGTGACGGGCGGAGTGATTGGAGGCCACGACTGGCGCATCGTCTCGCCGCTGCTGCGCAAGGCGCTGGAGGACACGGGACGGTTCGAGGTGCGCGTCACGGAAGACTTCCGCGGGGCAGGACCCGAGACGCTGGAAGGCTACGATCTGGTGGTGCTGAATTACTACGACGGGCGCGATCCGGCGTTCGCCTGGCCTGAAAGAACACGCACGGCTCTACTGGATTTTGTTCGCTCCGGAAAAGGCCTGGCCGTCTATCACTTCACCATCGCCGCGTTTCTCGACTGGCCGGAATTCGAGAAGCTCTGCGGCGGCAACTGGCGCCCGAATCAGGGCCACCATTCCCCGGCCCACACGTTTGAGCTCTCCATCCGGGATCGCAGCCATCCGGTCACGCGCGGCCTGCGCGCAAAGCTCAGGCAGCCTGATGACGAACTCTACGCCAACCTGAAGTGGCAGCCCGCGGAAACCTATCATGTGCTCGCGACGGCCTGGGACGATCACAAGCTGTATCAGGGCAAGGCGAAGCAGCCGACGCCCGGCGACGGACTGGACCACCCCATTCTGTGGACGCTGCAATATGGCAATGGACGAGTCTTCGTCACGGCGCTCGGCCACGACGGACCTGCGGTGAAGACGCCGGTCTTCGTCACGACGTTCACACGGGGCGCGGAGTGGGCTGCCACCGGCGAGGTCACGCTGCCGATCCCGCCAGAGCTCGCTGAAGGCGGCAAGCCATCGCGTCCCGAGCCGAAAGCCGTGACCCCCGGAAAGACCGACGCCGATCCGCCGTCGGATGCCGTCGTGCTGTTCGATGGGACGAGCCTCGACGGATGGACGCGCCCGGACGGTTCTCCCACAGGGTGCCGGGTCGAGAACCGGGAAATGGTGTGCCGGACGGGATCAGGGGACGCCGTCTCGCGCGCGCAGTTCCGCTCCGCTCAGATCCATCTCGAATTCCTCGTTCCCGACATGCCGGATCAACAGGGGCAATTGAAAGGAAATTCGGGCGTCTATCTGCAGAAAATCACCGAAATCCAGATTCTGGACGGCTACCGGAATCCGACCTACGCAACCGGCACTGTCGGAGCTGTCTACGGCCAGCATCCCCCGCTGGTGAACGCAGCCCGCAGGCCGGGCGAGTGGTCGTCTTACGACATCATCTATCACGCGCCGGCATGCAATGCACGGGGGCAGGAGGTGCAGCCCGGCACAGTCACGGTGTTCCTGAACGGCGTCCTTGTGCAGGACAACGCGCCGCTCCGGTTTCAACGCGGGATGTGCGAACCCGGTCCGCTGCTGCTGCAGGATCACTCCGGCTTCCCGGGCGCTCCGGACACAACGATGCGGTTCCGGAACATCTGGTACCGTCCTCTCGAATAGGCCGGGCCGCTACAATGGAAACAGGCGGGCCGCGGGCCGCCGCCAGCCTCCGCCTGCAACATTCTTCATCTGATTTGTTTCAGCCTCATTGCAGTGACTTCGCACGCCCCGGACCCATTGCGCATCGCCATCGCCGCCTCGTTCACGGCGGAGCCCATCGAGCCGTTTCTGCAGTTCTGGGGGCGCCGGCTCGGATCGCCATTCGAGATCCAGTTCGCCCCTTACAACCAGATCGCGCAGACGCTGCTCGACCCTGGCTCGGTGTTCGCCTCCAGCCGCGGGGGCATGAACGTCATTCTGCTGCGGGCCTCCGATCTCGCCGATCTGCCGCCGCAGGATCCATCCCTCTCGCAGGCGGCAGCCGGGAATGCGCAACAGCTGGCTGACGCTGTTCGAACGGCGCTGCCGAGATTCACCGTCCCCCTGCTGATCGTGCTTTGCCCGCCGCCGGAAGGAGCGCCCGTTCAAGCCGCGGAATCAGTTCTCCGCAGCTCTCTGAGCGGCTTGCCCGGCGTGCACTTCTTCCATTACGCGGACGCGCTTGCGCTGTATCCGGTGGGCCAGGTGCATGACGCGCGGGCAGCGGAAATCGCGCGCATTCCTTACACGGAAGAAATGTTCGCCGCGCTGGCGACGCTCGTCGTCCGGCGGGCGCACATGATCTCCGCGCCGCCTTACAAAGTGATCGCCGTCGATCTGGACAACACACTGTGGCGCGGCATCTGCGGTGAAGACGGGCCCTCGGGGGTCGTGCTCGATCCGCCGAGGAAGCACCTCCAGGAGTTTCTTCTGCGCCAGCGCGAGGCGGGAATGCTTCTGGCCATCGCCTCCAAGAACAACTTCAGCGACGTGCTGGAAACCTTCAACGCGCATCCCGAGTTTCCGTTGCGGCTGGAACATTTCTCCGCCTGGCGCATCGACTGGAACCCGAAGCCCGTGAACCTCGCCTCGCTGGCAGCCGAGCTGAATCTGGGGCTCGACTCGTTCATCTTCCTGGACGACAACCCGAAAGAGTGCGCGGAGGTGACGTCGGCGGCGCCGGAGGTTCTCTCCATCGCTCTGCCGCCGGACATTGCGCAGCTGCCGGAGTTCCTCAACCACATCTGGGCGTTCGACCACCCCTCGGTGACCGAGGAAGACAGGCGGCGGTCTGCGCTGATCGCGCAGTCGCTCGAATTTTCGCGCGCCGCGCAATCGGCGGCCTCGCTCGAAGAATTCATCGCCTCTCTCAACCTCCGCGTGGACGTGCAGCCGCTGGCCGCCGAACGGCTGCCGCGGGCGGCGCAGCTGACACAGCGGACCAACCAGTTCAACACGACCACGATCCGCCGCACCGAAGCAGAGCTGGCGGCTCTGGCGCAGACGCCCGGCGTGCGCATCTTCACTGCCGAAGTGAGCGACCGTTTCGGCGAATACGGACTCACGGGGCTGGTGATCGTCTACACGCGCCTCAACGAGCTCTATGTGGACTCGCTGCTGCTGTCCTGCCGCGTTCTTGGCCGCGGCGTAGAGCACCGGATCCTTGCGCGCCTGGCAGAACTGGCTCTCGACGAGGGCATTTACACGGTGACCGTGCCGTTCACTCCCACGGCGCGCAACACACCGGCGCGGGCGTTTCTGGAATCCATCCCGTTCGGCAAGGTGCACGAGGACAACGGAGGACTTCTCTTCCGGTTTCCTGCCGTCGAATTGCAGACGCTGCGCTGGTCTCCTTCCAGCGCCGCCGCTCCGGCGGCACAGGAAGCTGCGCCTGCGCGAGCTGTTGCGCGCACGTTCAGCGGATACGCGGAGATCGCCGAATCGCTGCGGACGCCGGCTCAGGTGCTGGCCGCCGCGCGGCGGGAAGCGGCCATGGCGCACGCTGCGCCCGCAGCGCAGACATTTTCCTCCGAGACGGAAGAAAAACTCGCGAGGATCTGGAGCGAGCTTCTGCAGAAACCCGTCGACCATCCCCAGGCGAATTTTTTCGATCTCGGCGGCCACTCCCTGCTGGCGGTGCTGCTGCTGATGCGGGTCAAGGAGGAATTCGGCGTCGAACTGGCCGTGGACGATGTCTATTCAGGCTCGCTGACGCTGGCGGCTCTTGCCTCCATCATCGACGCCCGCCGGCTCGGCGCAGCCGATCCGGAGGAATACCAGGCATTGCTGGCCGAAATCGCCAACCTCTCTGACGAAGAAGTTCGGGCGCTTCTGGAGCGCGAGATGCAGCAGGAGGAATAGCGGTGCGGCTGCTGCTGGCCTCCAACGCCTCCTACGATCCGCCCCGCGGCGGTTCGACGCGCTCCAATCTCGCCTGGCTGAGGCGGCTTGCGGCTGCGGGGCACAGCTGCACGGTGGCCGCTTCCTCGGTGACTGAAGAAAGGCGCGTCTCGGAACAGAACGGCATCCGCATCCACTCGATCCCGTCGCTGTCCCTTCACGCGGCGGAACTGGGCCGGCTGATCCGCGAAGAGCAGCCGGACTGGGTGCTGGTTTCGAGCGAAGATCTTTCCCATACGCTGCTGCGCGAGGCGGCGCGCACGGCCCCGGGCCGGCTCGTCTATCTGGCGCACACGCCGCAGTTCCTGCCGTTTGGCCCGGAATCCTGGCATCCCGATCCGCCCGCGGCGGAGATCGTGCGGCAGGCAGCCGCTGTGATTGTCATCGGACGCCACATGGCCGGCTATGTGCGCGAGCACCTCGGCAGGGATGCAGCAGTGGTCCACCCTCCGATTTACGGCCAACCGCCGTGGCCGGAACTCGCCGATTTTTCCCGCAAATCCGTTCTGATGATCAACCCGTGCGCCGCCAAGGGAATTTCCATCTTCCTGGAGCTGGCGCGCCTTTTCCCGCACGTCCGGTTCGAAGCCCTGAGGGGCTGGGGAACCACGCCGGAGGACGAAGCCGCCATCGATGCGCTTCCCAATGCGGCGCTCCTCGAAAGCGTCCCTGACATCGAAGAAGCGCTTCGGCGCTGCTCCGTGCTGCTGATGCCGTCGCTCTGGTATGAAGGATTCGGGCTGATCGTCATGGAGGCGATGCTGCGCGCCATCCCCGTGATCGCCTCCGACTCGGGCGGCCTGCTGGAGGCCAAACGCGGCACCGGATACGTGATTCCCGTGCGTCCGGTGCAGGGCTACCGGATGGAATTCGACGCTGCGCACATGCCGCGGCCGATCCTCCCGCCTCAGGAAATCGGGCCCTGGGCCGAGGCGCTGCGGCGCCTGCTGGAGGACGAGGAGGAATACAGGGCCGAGAGCGCGCGCTCCCGGCAGGCTGCGGCTGAATTCGTGTCCTCAGTCGACCCGGACGCATTTGGCCGGCTGCTGGAAGCGCTGCCGCGCCCGGCGGAACCGATCCGGCAAGCCGCGCCTGCGGCGGAAGTGAAACCGCTCGACGAGGCGCGGCGAGCGCTGCTGCTGCGGGAGCTCCAGAAGAGGCGGCGTCCGCAATGAAGGTCCTGCTGGCGCACAACTCGACGTACTTCCCCGCTCTCGGCGGCGGCGACAAGAGCAACCGGCTGCTGATGGAGGCGCTGGCGGCGCGGGGCCACAGCGTGATGGTCGTTACCCGCGTGTCGGAGTTCTCCGAAAAGGCGCACGAGGAGCTGAAACAGGAGCTGGCTTCGCGCTCTATCGCGGCTGAGGAGGACGATGAATCGCTGCGCTACCGGCTGAACGGCGTCGATGTCCGCGTGCTGACGCGGCGGCCGCATCTGCGCCAGTTTTTCCAGGCTTGTCTGGACGCGTTCGACCCTGACATCATCGTGACTTCCACCGACGATCCCGGACAGATCCTGTTCGATCTGGCCGTGCGGCATCCGCGCGCCCGCGTCGTCTATCTGGTGCGGGCCACCATCGCCGTGCCGTTCGGCCCGGACAGCTCGATGGTGAGTGCGGCCAAGACGGAGAGCCTCCGCCAGGCGGACCTGATCGTCGGCGTCAGCCACTATGTGGCCGGCTACGTGCGCGAATGGAGCGGGCTGGACGCGATTCACGTCCCGATCTCGCTGCTCGAACCCGGCGCGGAGTTTCCTCTGCTGGGACGTTTCGACAACGAATTCGTCTCGATGGTCAACCCGTGCGCGGTGAAAGGGATCGCCATTTTCCTCGAACTGGCGCGCCGGCTGCCCCATCTGCGGTTCGCCGCCATTCCGACGTGGGGCACGACGCCGGCGGAACTGGAGGAATTGCGCGGCGTGCCCAACATCACGTTGCTGCCCCGCGTGGACAACATCGACGAGCTGCTGCGGCGCACCCGGGTCATGCTCGTGCCGTCGGTCTGGGCGGAGGCGCGCTCGCGCATCGTGCTGGAGGCGATGAGCCGCGGCGTGCCCGTGGTGGCGTCCGATGTCGGCGGGCTGCACGAGGCCAAACTGGGCGTGCCCTATCTGATCCGCGTGAATCCGATCGTGCGCTATCAACCGTCGCTGGACGCTTCGATGGTGCCCGTGGCGGAGGTGCCGCCGCAGGACGTCACCCCCTGGCAACGCGTTCTCGAGCGTCTCACGACGGACCGCGCACACTGGGAGGAGATCGCGGCGGCCAGCCGGCGCGCGGCTCTGGAGTATGCGGCGTCGCTTTCGGTCGAGCCCTTCGAGCACGCGCTGCTGGAACTGCTCCGGAAACCGAAAAAAGCCGCTGCGGCGGCCGCGGCGCGTCCGGCTCTCAGCGAGGAAAAGCGGAAGCTGCTGGCGTTGCGGCTGAAGCGCAAAGCGGCCGGCAAGCCGCCGGCGACGCATCCGTGGTTCCCGAACATCCATGATGCGCCAGCAGACAAATTGCGGCTGTTCTGTTTTCCCTGGGCGGGCGGCGGAGCCCTGCCCTACCGCTCCTGGAGCGAGCCGCTGGCGCAGGCGGCATTCGTCGTTCCGGTGCGCCTGCCGGGACGCGAATCGCGCGCGTCCGAGCCGCCGTTCGAGCGGATGGAGCCGCTGGTGGAGGCGCTCCTGGAGCAGATCCGGCCGCACACAGAGCCGCCCTTCGCTTTCTTCGGCCACTCCATGGGCGCCGGCATCGCGTTCGAGCTGACGCGCGCGCTGCGGCGCGCCGGACTGCCGCTGCCGCGGTCGCTCCATGTTTCGGGAGCGCGCGCGCCGCAGTTCCGCCTCAACCATGTTCCGCCGCCAGAGCCTTCGCTGCGCGATTTCATCGAGGAGCTGCGCCGGCTGGAGGGATTTCCGCCCAGCGTGCTGAACCAGCCGGAGCTGCTGAAGCTGGCGCTGCCCGCGCTGCTGGCCGACGCGCGGCTGTACCGCCACTACGTTTACAGACCGGAGCCTCCGCTGGACGTGCCGGTTTTCGCCTATGGCGGCGACGCGGACCCGAATGTCACGGCGGCGCATCTGGAGGCGTGGAAAGAGCAGACCACGGTCCACTTTGAGCGGGCCGAGTTTCCGGGGGGCCATTTCTATCTGGAGTCAGCGCTGCCCGCCCTGCTGGCCAGTCTTCGGGCGAATCTGCTCTGGAAGCCGCAATAGAAGCCGCTGGCGCTCCCGCCTCGTCAGCGGCTGCGCAAGGCCGGCGCTGCGTGCCCGTCGCCGCGTGGATCGGCGGCGCCGAAGCGCGCGCCGGTATTCGCCATGACCCCTGCCACTGCGCCGCGGCCCATGTTCATCGAGTAGTCCTGGCGCAATTCAATGTCGTGTCCCATTTCGCGCAGCGCCTTGATGGACGCGGCCGGGATGCGCCCCTCAAGCTGGACATCGCAGCCCTGCGGTCCCGCCTTGGTAAAGCGCGGCGCCTCCAGAGCGGCCTGCGGGTTCATTCCATAGTCGGCGATGTTGGAGACGAACTGCGCGTGGGCCAGCGGCTGGTTGGCGCCGCCCATGATGCCAAAGGCCATCATGGTCCCGTCTTTCTCCAGAAAACCGGGAATGATGGTGTGAAAACTCCGCTTTCTGGGCTGCAATTCGTTCGGATGGCCAGGCGTGAGCACAAAATCGCTTCCGCGGTTCTGCAGCATGAACCCCGTTCCTTCGGCATACACGCCGCTGCCCCAGGCCGCGCGGATGCTCTGGATCCAGCTCACGATGTTTCGCTCCGCGTCCACCACGGCCAGGTAAGTTGTCTCCGACTCCCGGGGCTGGCCTGGCAGCACCTCGCATCGGGCCCGCTTCCAGTCGATCTCCGCCGCCCGCTGCCTTGCGTAATCCTTCGACAGGAGCCCCGCCAGAGGAACGCGGATCTGGCGGGGATCGGCGTTGTAGGCCATCAGGTCTGCGTAGGCGAGCTTCATCGATTCGATCTTCCAGTGCAGCGCCTGCACCGAGTGCGGCCCCTCTTCGGGCGCGGGGAACTGCTCCATGATGTTCAGCATCAGGAGCGCGGCCAGCCCCTGGCCATTGGGCGGCAGCTCCCAGACGCGCCAGCCGCGGTATGTGGTGGAAATCGGCTTCACCCATTCCGGCTTGTACTCGGCCAGATCGTCGGCCGCCATGCGGCCGCCCAGTTTCCGGCTGGTTTCCAGAATGGCCTTCGCAATTTCGCCGCGGTAGAACGCATCCGGTCCCTGATCCGCAATCAGCCGGAATGTTCTGGCCAGCGGACGATTCCAGTGGTTTTCGCCTGCGGCGGTTGTCGGCAGGAAGAGTTCCATCGCCTCTCTGGACTCGCGCAGCCGGGGCGACCTCCACAGGGACGCGATGACTTCATGGACAAAGTGGCCCTGCTCCGCGATCCGGATCGCATCCTCGAACAGCACGTTCCACGGGAGCTTGCCGTAGCGTTCATGCGCGGCGTGCCAGCCTGCCACGGCGCCGGGCACAGTGACGGAATGGATGCCGGAGGCCGGCATTGTCTTGTGTCCCTGCGAACGCAGCCACTCGGCCGACAGGCCGCGCGGCGCCCAGCCTGATGCATTGAGCCCCACGAGCTCTCCATAGCGTCCGTCACGGTGGATCATGAAAAGATCCCCGCCGGGGCCGCACATCATCGGCTCGACGACGCTCAGGACGGCATTGGCGGCAATGGCGGCATCGACTGCGGAGCCTCCGCGTTCAAGAATGCGGACGCCGGCCTGAGTGGCCAGCGGATGGCTCGTCGAGACGACTCCGTAATGGCTGTAGACAATCGAGCGGGACTGATTGCGGTCCTGGCCGGACACGCTCCACGCCAACATCATCATCAACAGTGCTGCACTCCTCACGCGACCCATTCAATCATGAACCTGCGCGCGATCAAAGCGGAAATTCCGGTTCTGCGGCGCTGCGGACGGCGTGATACCCTGCCGGAGAACGGGGAATTCATGAACCGCCGACGGCAGGGGAGCGAACGATGACGGGTGACGAGCTCGGCCAGGTTCAGGAGCGGCTGGACGCAATCTCGAAAGCATTGGCCCGGCTGAGCCGCCGGGTGGACGAAATCGAGGCGCGGCTTGCAGCTCTTCCGCAGTTGGCGCCGCCGCCCCCGCCGCCATGGCCTGAGCCCGCGGCGCCGTCAGACGCGGATGTCGTGCAGGAACCCGCCGCAGCAGCGCTCCCGGAAACGCGAATGGAGACTGCAGTTCCGCCGCCCGCGCAGACTGCTCCGGCCGCAGCGGAGCCGGTCGAGAGCTCGTTCGGGCTCTCGTGGCTGAACCGCATCGGCGTCGTCACGCTGGTGCTGGGTGTCGCTTTCCTGTTCAAGTACGCGATCGACAACGAGTGGATCGGGCCACGGGGGCGCGTCGCACTGGGCGTCGCCGCCGGCATCGCCGCTCTGGCCGCGGCGGACCGCTTGTCCCGCACGGGCCAGCGCGTTTTCGCCATGGGCATCACGGCGCTGGGAATCAGCGTCCTCTATGTCTCGAGCTATGCGGCTTACGGCTTCTATCAATTGGCGCCGGTCGCGCTCTCGTTCGCCGCAATGATGCTCGTGACAGCGTCAGCAGCCTGGCTGGCGCTGCGGTACGATGCGTCCTCAATTGCCGTCCTTTCGCTGATAGGCGGCTTCGCGACGCCGCTGGTCCTGTCGACGGGCAGGGACGCGCCGTGGGTGCTGTTTCCCTACCTCCTGCTGCTGGTCGCCGGCGCGGTGTGGGTCAGGCGGCGCCGTGGATGGTCAACCGTGGAGTGGCTGGCACTGCTGGGCGCGGCGGCTCTGTACGAGCTGTGGTTCCTCAGGCACTTCGAAACGGCCAAACGCGCTCCGGCAGCGTTCTTCTTGCTGTCGGCGTGCGCGCTCTTCCATCTGTCGCCCTCGGCGGCAGCACGCCAGGTCGCGCATGTTGGCGCAGCTGTGGGCATCGCGTTTGTGTTCCAGCCGGACTCCTCATGGCTGTTCGCCATCCTGATTCCACTGACGGGCGTCGGGCTGTTGCGGAACATGGGGGCGGCAGCCGCCGCCGGCTTCTGGCTGCCGTATTCGATCCTTGCAGGGGTGCTGAACCCGGACGAAGCCTTCTGGATCCGTTTCGCGGGCGTGACAGCCGGCTTCGGACTGATCCACGCATGGGCGCTCTGGCAGCGGGGGTCCGGGCAGGAGCCCGGAGACTGGACTGCGCCGATGGTTTATGCAGTGAACGCGGTGGCCTGGTATGCCTCCGCGTACGCTCTTCTGGAACCGGAACACCAGCTCTGGACGGGCGCATTCACGTTCGCTGCCGGGGCTCTGCTTGCGGCATCAGCGTGGGTGGCGCGGCGCACGGAGGCGATCGCCCTGCTGTCCGGCGTTCTGGCAACCGCCTTCTTTACGCTGGCGGTGCCCATCCAGTTCCAGGCGTGGCGGGTGACGGTGGCGTGGGTGCTGGAGGGAGTGCTTCTGGCGTTTCTGGCGTCGCGTTTCCCGGCGCGCCTGCCGCACTGGATCGCTGCCGTGGTTCTGTCGCTTGCCCTGCTGAGGGTCGCGTTCGTGGACTCGAATCTGCATCCGCAGATGCTTTTCATCAACGAGCGCTTCTTCGTCATGGTGTGGGCTGCCCTTGGCTGCTGGATCAGCGCGGCGCTGCTTCAGCCGCGGTTCCTTGCCGCGGCGTCCTATGTGGCAGGCCACGCCGTGATGCTGGCGGGCATGGAGTTGGAGGTCATCGGGCAGGTCCGGCGCACGGCTTTGCCCGAGAACCTCCACAGCGCCTCCATCCTGGCTTTCTCGCTGGTTCTGGGCGCATACGGCGTCGCCCTGGTCGCGCTGGGCATGGCACGGCGCGCTCGGCTGGATCGTGCGCTTGGCCTGCTCGCGCTGGGCTTCGTCGTGCTCAAGCTGTACCTTTACGACGTCTGGCAGCTCGGGCGGCTGTTCCGGAGTACGGCTTTCGTGGGGCTGGGACTGTTGCTGGTGGCGGCATCGTATCTGTACTCGCGCCATCGCGAGCGGCTGTCGAAGTGGCTTGGCTGAACGGGCGCTTCAGCGCGCGCGTTCCAGCAGCGCCGGCAGCTCGGTGATGGAGTGGATGAGGAAATCCGGCGGCGTTTCTTTGAGCGACTCCGGGCTGATGCCGTAGGTGACGCCGACGCTGCGGACGCCGGCGTTGCGCGCGGTGAGCACGTCCGTGGCCGAGTCGCCTACCATCCAGGTTTCCTGCTGACGCGCCTGCGCCTCCTGCATCAGCGTGCGGATGCCCACGGGGTCGGGCTTTTTCTGCTCGAAACTGTTGCCGCCGTAGATCTGGAAAAAGTACTGCGACAGGCCGAGCCCGGCGCACATGTCGCGCGAAAACCTCTGGGGCTTGTTGGTGAGAACGGCCATCCGGACGCCGCGCGAGTGCAGGGTTTCGAGTGTCTCGACCACGCCGGGATAAGGACGCGTGTGATCGAGCATGTGCTCGCGATAGTAGCTCAGAAAGAATGCGAGCGCGTCCTCGACCTGCTGCTCCGTGGCCTCAGGCCCCATGGCGCGGCGGATCAGAACCGGCGCACCGTTGCCGACATAGGAGGCGACGACGTCGTGCGGCAGCGCCGGAAGGCCCATGTAAGCTCGGGCCGCATTCACTGAATTGCACAGGTCGTCGACGGAGTCGACCAGCGTGCCGTCGAGATCGAAAATCACCAGCGCCATCTGCCTGCTTCCAGTGTAGCCGCAGGCGCGATCACAGGCGCTTTTGCCGGGGGCGCGGCAGGCGAAGCCCGGCGCACGGGCGGCGCCGCGCTTTGGCCGGTCGCCCTATTCGCACTCCTCGTTCCCGGCGTCCTCCTGCGTCCAGATCTGGATGGAGACGATCTCGTCCCGGTAGCGGCTCAACAGGTAATGCACATAGCAGGCGGCAAGCAGAGCCGGACAGCTTCCACCCCGGGTGACGGTGCGCCCCAGCAGGATTCTTGCCGAGGGCTGCCACTCGAGATTCAGGGCGCCCTGCGCATTCCTGCTGCCGGTGATCTTCGCCCAGCCGCGGTTGCGCCCTTTCTTTTTCTCCTGGACGAGGGAAAGCTGGTACCTGCCCAGACCGGGGTCATTCACAATGCGGTCGCGCAGCGACTCGCTCCGACTGCTGATCACCTGGATGACTGTCTGCATGTGAGTCACGCGCCCGGCGCGCAGGGGCGCCGCTCATTGGGTATCGGCAGCACTCCGCCGATCCTTGAGACTGAATGGTTTCAGCCGGTGAGCGCCGCGAACCCCATCTTGGCAAGCACGTAGACGAGCCACGGCGACAGCACGCCCCACAGGGAACGGCTGAACGGCATCCTGCGCGCGCCGCACAGGGCGGTGAACCCGGCGGCGATCAGCACAATGGTCCAGATCGTGAAAAGGTCGAGCGAATTGGCCAGGCTCCGCAGCCAGGCGGCCGTATCCCGCGAAAGGAAGGATCCCAGGCTCAATCCGCTCGCGGACTCGAAGTCGAATTCGTCGGGTGGCTTCAGGTAGAGCAAAGCGAAGAACATGATGTTGCCGGCAACCGCCGGGGGAAGGAACGAGTAGGCGGTGATGTTGAGCGCCTCCTTGTACTTGACCTCGGCGTCGAGCAGGAACCGGTAGGTGAACAGCAGCACGGCAGCCACGATGAGCATGCCGCCGAGAATGGCCACCGGCGGGAAAACGCGGACGGCAATCGGCATGAACTTGCGTTGCGATTCGTAGACCTGGGCGCGCTGCTCGGCGCTCATCTCCTGGATCTGGCGGTTCTGCTCCAGCGTTTTCTCGATCATCAGGTCATACCCCACGCGCTGCACCATGGCCGAGACGGCGACAACGTTCAGCAGGATCAAAACCGCCGCAATCAACCACCACCTTCCTTTGCGCGCAATGTCGGCGAAGACAGTGGAAGGTTCCGCAAAGACTCCCGAGATCCGCCGGATCTCGGTGATTGGCTGGTCAGAAGCAGGCTGTGTCATGGCTCCATCCGGGAATAACGCTGCCGGATCCCTCCCGGTTCGCAGAATCGGAAAAAATCCAGTCCGCCGCCCCCGCCCCTCCCGGGCAGCATCCTGCGGCGTTTCTTTCCTCTCGGGTCTGTGATGGAATCAGGACGGTAACCGGACATGCGGATCCCGTTCAACCCTTCTGTGTACGAGCACGCGGCGCGCTGGGCCGGCTGCAGCCCGTGGGAGGCGTCCCGCGATCCGGAAAAAATGTTCCGCGGGCACCGGGATGCGTGGCTCGCCTACCGGCACAGGCCGATTGTAGTCGGCATCGACATTTACAATCTGGAAGCCGAGGCCTACGGCGCGCGCGTCGTGGCGCCGCAGGGGGAGGACTCGATTCCGGCGATTGCCGAGCCGTTGTTCGGCGCGCTGGACGAGGCGCTCGATCTGCCGCCCTTCGACCCGGCGCGCGACGGCCGGATCGCGATGGTGATCGGCGTGGGGCGGCGCCTGCAGGCCGAGCTGCCGGAGGCGGAGGTCCGCATCCCGGTGGCGGGCCCGTTTTCGATCGCCATCAACCTGCTGGGCATTGAGAATGTCTGTGCGGCCGTGGCCGAGCGGCCGGAGGACGCGCGCCGCCTTCTGCTGCGTCTGGCGGAAAATCAGGCCGTGTTCATCCGCGCCATCTGCGGCGCGGGTCTCAGAATCGCCTTTTTCGAATCAGCGGCCGCGCCGCCCCTGATCTCTCCGCGGCAGTTCCGCACCGTTGAGCTGCCCGCGCTGACCCGGGCGCTGGAAATCACGAAGGAAATCACGGGCCTCGCTTCGCCCTGCATTCTGGGCGGCGATACCGTGAAAATCCTCGACGACCTTCTCTCCACGGGAACCAATTACGTCGTCTGCAATGTGGAAACCAACCAGCAGCGCTTCGTCGACCGGCTCTGCGCCACTCACCCGCACGTGGCTGTCCGCATCAACATGGACCCCCGCATCGTGGCCTGTTCCGATTGGGACGCCATCCGGACCGAGGTGGACCGCATCCTCGCCATCGCCGCGGGCAGGCCCAATTGTCTGATGGGCACTGGTTGCCTCCCGCTGGAAACCCCGCCGGAAAATATCCACAGGATCCGCGAATACCTCTCCGCCTGAGGGATTCACCGGCTGGGATCGGGCGCGCCCGGGACATAGAATGGGAGGCGATATGGGAGTCATCTATCTGTTCCTGCTGTTGGCGGCCTGCAGCGGACAGCTGCAGGCGCAGGGCGGCGGTCTGCAGCCCTTCCGCCTCTCCTGGTTCGGCGCGGATGCCAACATCACGAGCTTCGCCGGCTGGAATCAGCCGATCGCCGTGGATTCGCCCTGGGTGGAAGTCAGCGAGGAAGGCCACTATGTTCTGGACGGGAGGCGCATCCGGTTCCTCGGCGTCAACGTTGGCGCAGCGACGGCGTTTCCCGATGCAGTGAGAGCGGAAGCGCACGCTGCGCGGCTCGCCCGGTTCGGCTTCAACAGCGTCCGGTTCCATCACCTGGAAGCGCCCTGGGCGAAGAACGCCGTGCTCATCGATTACGCGCGCGGCTCGTCCCGCGAACTGTCGCCGGAGCGCCTCGACCGGTTGCACTATTTCGTCGCGAAACTGGCCGAAAACGGGATTTATTCGAACATCAACCTGCTGGTGAGCCGCGAATTCCAGCGCTCCGACGGGCTGGGAGACGAGATCGCGCAAATGGAGTGGAAGAACCAGCATATTCTCGGGTTTTTCAACGAGACGGCTCTGGATCTGCACAAAGAGCATGCACGGAAGCTGCTGACGGCGCCCAACCCTTACAGGGACAACACGCCGCTGGCGCAGGACCCGGCGGTCGCCTTCGTTGAAATCATGAACGAAAACGGGCTGGTGCAGAAATGGTTCGAGGGCGTCACGGACGCCATGCCCGAACGTTACCGGCGAGACCTCCAGGCGAAGTGGAACGAGTGGTTGCGGGCGAAGTACGAATCCACAGAAGCCCTGAAACAGGGCTGGGGCGTCATCGATCAGGAGCTCGGAGCGAATCTCCTCTCGAATGGCGATTTTTCAGTCACTGCGGCCGGCTGGTCGGGCGGATGCTGGACCAGCGGACTGCAATGGACCCTCGAGTGCCACCAGAACGCGCGGGCTGCGGCCTCGGTTTCAAACGACTTCAACGGCGGCCCAGCTCTGCTGCTCGAGGTGCAGGCGCCGGGCAGCGCCAACTGGCATGTGCAACTGAATCAGCCGCGGCTTTCGGTCGAGAGCGGCAAGATCTATACGTTCCGTTTCTGGGCGAAAGCGTCCGCCGCTACGCCTCTCAATGCCGGCCTGCAACGCGCGCACACCGACTGGGCCAGCCTCGCCCCCGCCATCTCCGTCACCCTGGGAACCGGCTGGCAGCAGTATTCGATCACCTTCCAGAGCACGGTGACCGAGTCCAACGCGCGGATCAACTTCAACGGGTTCGGCGACCGCGCGGCGCGCGTCTGGCTCGCCCAGGTCGAATTCCGGGAAGGCGGCCAGATCGGGGTGCTGCCGGAAGGCGCGAGCCTGGAAGGGGGCAACGTGCCCAACGTGGCCCGCGCCGGGGCCGGCGCCACGCTCGGCCAGCGCCGGGATTGGGTGCGGTTCGCTCTGGATCTGGAAAAGAAATATTGGGACGAAATGCGGCGGTACGTGAAAGAAGAGCTGGGCTACCGCGGCGTTGTGTTCGCGACGATCATCGCCAACAGCCCGCCGAATGCGCAGAGCGGCATGGACGCCATGGACTCGCACGCCTACTGGCAGCACCCGCAGTTCCCGGCCGGCCAGGACTGGAGCCCGGACAACTGGACCGTGACGAATGTCTCGATGGTGAACAGCCCGCGAAACTCGACAATCGCCGCGATGGCGCGCCAGCGCGTCAAAGGCAAGCCGCACAACGTCACCGAATACCAGCATTCCTCCCCGAATACCTATTCGACGGAGATGCCCCTGTTCATCGCCGCCTATGGAGCTTTGCAGGATTGGGACGGAATCTGGTTTTTCGAATATCCGACTGGCACGGACGAATACGTGACCGGATTTTTCGACACTGGCGGAAATCCGGGCAAGATGGCCAACTCCCTGATCGCCGCCTCGCTGTTCCGGCGCGGCGACGTCGAACCGGCGGCCGCGGAATACGCCGTCCGTTTCGATCCGGCCGTGGAATTGAACGCCGTGGTGAACAGCGGACGCGCCTGGCGGATCGCGGACGGCTCCAGCATCGACGTCCCAGCCTCGTTGGGCCTCGTGTCCCGCGTGGCGCTGGCGGTCGGCGAAGACGCCGCAGGATCCGGCGAACCCCTCCCGGCGCCGCCCGGCCCTGTCTACGCGTCCGACACCGGGCAGATCGTGTGGAGCGTCGAAAACTCCAGCGGCGGCGTGCTGACGGTGGACACTCCGGCCACCAAGGCGCTTCTGGGGTTCACAGACGGCGGCACGTACGACCTGGGCGGCGTGGTGATCGAGCCCGGCCAGACCCGGCAGGGGTGGTCCACCATCGCCATCACTGCGCGCGACGGCGCGGCTCTCGACGGCAGCAGCGAAGCCTGGGGCGTGATCGTTGCCACGGGCGATCACGAAAACACGGGCCAGATCTGGAAAAATGCGCAGAAAAACTCGGTCGGCCGCAATTGGGGCCGCGCTCCCGCGCTCGTCGAAGTCATTCCGGCCCGGATCACGCTGCCCGTGGCGCCCTGGCGGGTGGCCGTCTGGGCGCTGGATGAAAACGGCAACCGCTTCGCTGAAGTGCCCGTCGAAGACGCGGACGGCAGGGCGCGCTTCCGCATTGGAGACTCCGGCCCGACAATCTGGTACGAGTTCTACATCAACCCGGAGTAGAGCTGCGGTCTCCCGCGCGCGGACAGGTCTGCCGCTGATAAGATAGGGACACCCGGGCCGTAGGCCCGCGATCATCTTCGCAGAGGGAGCCGAACCATGAGCGACCGCCGCAACCTTTCCTCCAACGTTTCCGCTGGTGTCAGCCGCCGCCAGTTCGCCGCCGTCATGGGAACCGCAGCAGCAGCCGCCGCTTCGGGCAGCAGCAGCGCCCGCGCCTCCGCACCTTCGAAGGCTGCCGAGTGGGTCACGCTCGGCAAGACCGGCGTCCGCGTGACCCGGCTGGCGCAGGGCACAGGTTTCAACGGCAGCGGCCGCTCCAGCGAGCACACGCGGATCGGCACCCGGGCTTTCACGTCCCTCGTCCGCCGCGACATCGACCTGGGCGTCACGTTCATGGATACGGCCGACCTCTACGGCTCGCACCAGTATCTGCGCCGGGCGCTGGAAGGCATTCCGCGCGAGAAGTACACGATCCTGACCAAAATCTGGCCGCGCACGGAATATTGGAATGCGTATTCCGGCGGCGCCCGGGCGGAAGTGGACCGATTCCGCAAGGAACTCAACACGGATTTTCTGGAAATCGTTCTTCTTCATTGCATGATGAACGACCGCTGGACTCAGGATTTCGCCCGCGGCATGGATGAACTCAACGAGCTCAAGGCGAAGGGCATCGTGAAGGCCGTTGGCGTCTCCTGCCACGACTTCGGCGCGCTCAAGATCGCCTGCGCGTCGCCGTGGGTGGACGTGATCCTGGCCCGCATCAATCATGTCGGCAAGGCGGCCCACATGGACGCTTCCGTGGAAGAGGTGGTCCCGCACCTGAAGCAGGCCAAAGCAGCCGGGAAGGGGATCATCGGCATGAAAATCTTCGGCGCTGGCAGGATCAACAAGCCGGAAGAGCGCGACGCGTCCCTGAAGTTCGTCTTCCAGAACGGACTCGTGGACGCCGTCACCATCGGCATGCTGAGCGAGGCGGAGGTGGACGACACCGTGCGCCGCATGGATCAGGCCCTGGCTGGATAGGCGCTCTCATTGCCGTCCGGATCCGGCGCGCAACACTCCCCGTTGCGCAGCGGCCCCTGACGGCAGGCTGCCGGTGCGGGCGCCCGCCCTCCTGGCCCGCGGGCATCACGGAAAGCCGCTCTCGCGTCACTTCCCGCAGGCCTTCGGAATCCCTTATTGTGAAGAGGGTGCCCCATGAGAGTTCTGGCGCTGGTTCTCATTTTTCTGCTGACTGTCGTCTCCGCGGCCGCCTTGCAGCAGGCCTCCAGCGATGACGAGATCTACGACCTCGTGCGGCGGCGTCTGGCCGGCGATCCCGACGTGCGGGGCGGCGCGCTCGACATCACCGTGAAGGATGGAGTCGTGACGTTGAGAGGGGCGGTGAGGTCGGAAAAAGCCCGCAAAAAGGCCGACAAACTGGCCCGGAAGATCAAAGGCGTGAAGAACGTCATCAACGAACTGACCGTAAGACCCGCTGGACTTTGACGCATGACGGAATGGGAACTGAAGCCGGTCGGCGTCGTCCGGTGCGCCGTCCGGGAACGGAAAGAAATGCCCGTATGGGGCGTGCCGGCCAGCATCGAGATCCGCCCGGAATTCGAACCCGCCCTGCACAGGATCGAGAAACATTCGCACATCTGGGTTTTCGGCTGGCTGATGCAGGGGGTCTCCGAGAGAGATGTCCTGCAGGTGACGCCGAGAGGCGTGACAGAGACGGGTCCTGAAGGCCTTCATGGCGTCTTCGCGGTCCGCTCGCCTGCCCGTCCGAATCCCATCGGTCTGACAGCCGCCCGCCTGCTCAGGCGCGATGGCAGGCGTCTGGATGTCGACCGCCTCGATTTCCTCGACGGCACGCCGGTCATCGACATCAAGCCGTATTTCATCAACCGGGACCTCATCTTCAGCGCCGCGGGCAGGCAGGTGGGCAAGCCCCGCTCCCGCGAAGACCTGCGGGAAAGCCTGCTGGTCCAGGCGGTCCAGTTTCATGGGGAGCGCAGCCCCGAACTCGAGCTGGGCGTGCGGATCTTCGAGCACTACAGGGCTGCGGTTCATGAGATGAACGATCCCGGCGGCTACCGGATCACGGTTCCTCTCGCCCGGCCAGTTCTCGTCGATGCCCTTCAGGGCATCACGCGCGCGACAGCCGGACGCGGAACCCTGGTCTTCCACAGCGGCCCCGCCGTGGTCATCGACGGGCGCGCCGAATACCTCCCGCGCGATCCGCTCCCCGCCGATGTTCTCGCCGCCGGCGACGAGGAACTGTTCGAATTCCGCCTGATTTAGCGCACGGATCAGGCGAGCATTTTCTGGACGACTTCGCCGTGCACATCCGTCAGGCGGAAGTCTCGCCCCATGTGCCGGTAGGTCAGGCGGGTGTGATCGAACCCGAGGCAATGCAGGATCGTGGCCTGAAGGTCGTGGACATGCACGGGATCTTCCACCACGTTGAAACCAAGCTCGTCCGTCTTCCCGATCACCTGCCCTCCGCGGATGCCGCCGCCGGCGAGCCACATCGAATAAGCAAGCGGATGATGGTCGCGGCCGGCGTTCTCCGGATCGGCGGTGTTCCGGATCTCCACGATCGGCGTGCGGCCGAACTCGCCGCCCCAAACCACCAGCGTTGACTCGAGCAGTCCGCGCTGCTTGAGATCCTTGATCAGCGCCGCCGTCGGTTTGTCCGTGCGGTCGCAATTTTTCTTCAGGTCCCTGTTCAGGTACGTGTGCTGGTCCCAGCTGGCGTCCATCATCAGGACGAACCGCACGCCCCGCTCCACCAGCCTGCGCGCGAGGATGCAGTTGGTGGCGAACTGACGCGTCACCGGATCGTCCAGCCCGTACATCTCCCGGATATGTTTCGGCTCGCTGGAAAGATCGGCCAGCTCCGGAGCGGCTGACTGCATGCGCCAGGCGAGCTCGTAGTTCGCGATGCGGGACGCGATTTCCTGATCGCCCGTCTCGGACAGGTGCTCGCGGTTCAGATCGCCGATCAGGTCCAGCGTCTCGCGCTGCGTTTCGGCGGAGACGCCCTCGGGATTCGACAGATAGAGGATGGGATCGCCGGAGTTGCGGAACAGAGTCCCCTGGTAGTGGGACGGCATGAAGCCGCAGGAAAAATTGGAAGCCCCGCCGCTGGTTCCGACGCCCGAGCTGAGCACCACAAAGCCCGGCAGGTTTTTCGACTCGCTGCCGAGTCCGTACAGGACCCAGGCGCCCATCGTCGGGCGGCCAAGCTGGATGGAGCCCGTGAACAGCAGCGCCTGCCCCGGGTGGTGGTTGAACGCCTCCGTCTGCATCGACCGCACAAGGCAAAGATCGTCCGCGCAGGAAGCGATATGGGGAATGTAGTCGGAAAACTCGATCCCGCTCTGGCCGTGCGGCCGGAAAACGCGGGGACTGGGCAGAATCTTCGCGTCTTTTTTCGTGAAAGCCAGTCTGAGTTGCGAGGCGAGCGAGTCCGGCAGCGGCTGGCCGGCGTATTTCTGAAGCGCCGGCTTTGGATCATACAGATCCATCTGGCTGGGCGCGCCTTCCATGAACATGAAAATGACGTTTTTCGCCTTGCCGGGAAAATGCGGCTTTCTCGGCGCCAACGGATTGGCTGTGTCCGCCGTCCGTCCGTCGGCGGCCAGCAGATCGGCCAACCCCATCATGCCGATGCCGCACGCCACTTCCTTGAGGAATCGCCGGCGGCGGAGCAGGAAGCGCAAATCGCGTTCGTTCATGGCAGGCTCACTCCCGGGTCATGAATTCTTCCAGGTTCAGCAGGGCTCGGGCGGCGCTGGTCCAGGCTGCCTGTTCGGGGTGCAGGGGCAGCAGCTGTTGCGGCTGGCCCTGCCGCGCCTCGAGAGCCGCCGAGTGCTCGCGCAGGAAACGCTCCATGCGCTCGCGTTCGCGGCCCGAAGGCATGCGCCCGAGGGCCAGCAGAAACGCATGATCAATCCGCTGCTCCGGCGGCGCCTCCCGCAGCACGCGCAGGGCAAGCGACTGCGCGGCTTCGAAAAACACCGGATCGTTCAGAAGGTTCAGCGCCTGCAGGGGCGAGTTCGACCGCCGCCGGCGCGCGCAGGAAATGAACGAGTCCGGCGCGTCGAAATTCATCAGCATCGGGTAAGGGGCGGTGCGCTGGAAGTGGATATAGAGTCCGCGGCGGTAGCGGGACGGACCCTCGTCGTCCACCCATTTCACGCTGTTGGCGTAGCCCAGTTCAGCCACGCCCTTCGGTTGCGGAGGCCGGACGCTCGGCCCGCCCACCTGCGTGTTGAGAAGCCCGGCGGCGGCCAGAGCCGCGTCGCGGATGTTCTCCGCCTGAAGGCGGATCCGCGACTGACGGGCCAGCAGCCGGTTTTCGGGATCTTTCTCCAGCAGATCCCGGCGAACGTGCGAGCTCTGCCGGTAAGTGGACGATGTCACGATCAGCCGGACCAGGTGTTTCACGCTCCATCCGTTGTCCCGGAATTCGGAGGCCAGCCAGTCAAGCAGTTCCGGGTGGGACGGCGCTTCGCCCTGCGTGCCGAAGTCCTCGCTGGTCTTCACCAGCCCCTGGCCGAAAAACTCCTGCCAGAGGCGGTTGACGATGACGCGGGCTGTGAGGGGATTCTCGCTCGAAACCAGCCACCGCGCCAGCGTCAGACGGTTGCGGGGTGCATCTTTGGGCAGCGCCGGAAGAAACGCGGGCACGTCCGGCTCCACAGGCAGTCCTCGGGCGCGGAAATCGCCTTTCAGGGCGATGTAGGTTTGCGGGGGCTCCTCCAGCTCGAACATCGCCATGGCCTGCGAAAGGCGCGGATATTCCCGGTCGAGCTTGTCGAGCCGCCGCCGGAATTCAGCCAGGCAGCGGATTCTGTCGATGTCGCGGTCAGGCTTCAGCGGCCCGGGGTTGCGGACAAACCAGTAGAAAACAGCCTCATTTTCTTTTTCTGTACGGGCTTTTTTCCCTTTTCGCAGAAGATATTCGAATCGGTCCAGCATGGGCCGGCTGTTGGAAACGGCAAAATCCCAGTCGGGGTCTTTTCCGGGATTGTCCATCGTCCACCGGATTTTTTCTTCCCATTCCTCCTGGAGCGATTCCACGTCGAATTCGCGGATCAACGCTTCCCGCTTCTGGAGATATTCCGGGCGGCGCCGCATCCATTCGCCGAATTCGCCGGGCAGCGGCGCATCGATGTTGATTTCCTCGCTGCGCGCGAAGAAAGCGAGCAGCTGGTAGTATTCCTTCTGCTTGAGCGGATCGTACTTGTGGTCGTGGCACTGGGCGCAGCCCGCCGTCAGTCCCAGCCAGGTTGTGGCGGTGGTGTTGACCCGGTTGACGAGCTGCTCGAAGCGGTTTTCCTCCGGGTCGGTTCCGCCTTCCCGGTTCGTGAGGGCGTTCCGGTGGAAGCCCGTGGCGATGCGCTGCTCGACGGTGGCGCCCGGCAGCAGGTCTCCGGCCAGTTGTTCGATCGTGAACTGATCGAACGGCATGTCCTTGTGGAAGGCTTCAATCACCCACTGCCGCCAGCGCCACGCCCACGGACGGACCAGATCCTTTTCGAGACCGTCGCTGTCTCCGTACCGCGCTGCGTCGAGCCAGGCGCGCGCCCGCTGTTCGGCATAGTGCGGAGACGCAAGGAGCCGTTCCACAGCCCGTTCGTAAGCATCCGGACGCGAATCGGCGAGAAATGCGCGCACTTCTTCGGGCGTCGGCGGCAATCCCGTGAGATCGAGCGTCAGCCGCCGCAGCTGGACCGCCTTCGGAGCCTGAGGCGATGGGGAGATGCCTTCCCGCTCCAGCCGGGCCAGCACGAAGCGGTCAATCGGATTCGCGACCCACGAGCGAAGCGTGACATCCGGCAACGGCGGCCGCGCGATCGGCCGGAAAGCCCAATGCCCGCTTGCGGCAGCAGGGGGCGCAGGAGCTGCCTGCGGTTTTGCAGCCTCCTGCGGAATGCGTGCGCCGCCGGCGATCCACTCCCGAAGAACGCCAATCTCGGCCGGCGTCAACGGCGGTCCGGCCGGCGGCATGCGGAGTTTCTTGTCTGTCGACGTGACCCGCTGGATCAGCTTCGATCCGTCCGGATCAGCAGGGACAATGACCGGCCCGGAGTACCCTCCTGCGAGAGCCGCCTTCGGGTCGTCGAACCGAACCCCGTTCTGGGAGAGAGATGCGTTGTGACAGGGGACGCACCGCTTCTCCAGAAGAGGCTCGACGTCGCGCTTGAAGTCTACGGGAGACTGCGCAGCAACAGTCAGAGAGCAGCCGAACAGCACAAGCCCAGCCATGCCCCTCATAAGTGGCCCTATTCTATCGCAGGTCCTGCCGGAGCAGAGGCCTGGGAAACGGGCTCGTCCCGTTTGCCTGGACCAGAAATGGGCCGGACGGCTCCCGGACCGTCTTTGTGGTGGCGATGATGCCGGCTCCACAAATCGGGAGCCGCTCAGGAGCCATTTGCCGGCGATGCGAGAACAGATGGACTGAGAGCAGCTAGCGCAGTTCGCGCATCAGGACGTGCAAAAGGGTCCAGCCAACGTGAGCCAGAGCGATGATCTCGATGATCCGGACCATGGCGATGAGCCGGTCGCTCATGAACTCGAACCGCAGCAGGAGAGCGCAGATGACCGCCACGTACACGACGTACGGATTCACGGTCAGGGGATACAGGTTAATGTAGACGACGGCGGCGAAATAGTACACCAGAGGCCAGTTGTTGTCGAGGCGCAAACGAAACCGCGTGAGAGCGAGCCACAGGGAGCCGCCGAAGAGACCGACAGTGAACAGGAAGCCGATATTACTCATACGCTGGAATCGCCGACCGGCCTCGGACTGCCCTACCATCATAAGCTGGCCGGCGGGAGGCAGGCGATGAGGGGATGGCGGAAGGTTGTCGCTGTCGGCAGGGCAGGTCTTTTGGCGGAGCCACGACGCCCCGGCTGCACATTCGCCTGGAGGAAAGACGGCGCGGATTCAGATCCGCACCGGAGCGGGCTGCCGGGTTTTCGATCAGGAGGTTCACAGTGTTTCCCTCCTGCCCATCGGAAACCCGTGTTGGACCGCGTATGAGCGGGCGGTCACCGGGTCTTCCCCGGTGGAAGAGTGGTTTTCGGGGAAGCCGCGATGACCTGGCGGGACATCAGCGTCCATGAGAATCCCCGCGCCTTTTAGCCGTTTGAGAGCCGCGCATGAAGGCCGCGCCCACGGGCCGGAGTCAGTGCCTCCCGCATGCCCCTCGCCGAAGGACGGATTGCCAGGCTGCAGTCCAGTCTCTCCGTGCGTGGCTCGCCGTATTCTGCCGGGAGTGGAGAACCGGCTCATGCGGCTGTTCCCGGCAGGCATGCGGGCCGGAGGAAGACCGGTGCTGTGCGATGCGGTTCACGGCAGGCGGACGGGAGCGGGAACAGCCTGCCGCACCAGCGCTTGCCGGGATGCCGGCGGCGCCGCCGGAGAAACCGCCGCGAGTCGGAGGGCAGGAAAGGCTCTTCAGAGCCTTCCCCGCCCCGGAACTCCGCGCGTTGGCGCCTGCCCTTCACTCTTCCGCGTTGCGGCTCCTGCGGCGCATGATGATTGCGGCCAGCAGAACCACCGCCAGAACGGCGCAGACGATACGGACGATCGAGTTGCTATCCATGAAGTGTTCTCCTTTCCCTGAAAAGCCGCGGATTCTTGCTTGCTGGCTCCGAGCCGGCTCCGCGTCGCCGCCTCAGATGCCTCTCATCATGGGGATCAGCTCCCTGACGATCTTGACTGCCACTGGTCCAACCGTCACCACGAAAAGGGACGGCAGGATACAGAAAAAAATCGGAAACACGAGTTTGACGCCGAGCTTGGCGGCTTTTTCTTCCGCCACCTGGCGCGCCTGGACGCGCATGAAATCCGCATGCGCGCGCAGGCTCTGGGCCACGCCCGTACCAAAGCGGTCGGCCTGGATGAGCACCGCCACCAGCTTCTTCAGATCATCCACCGCCGTGCGCTCGGCCAGGTTGCGCAGGGCTTCGGCCCTCCGCTTGCCAGCCTTCAGCTCGATGTTCACCATGGCGAACTCTTCGCTGATCTCGGGATGGGCGTGCTCCAGCTCCTTGGCCACCTGGACGATCGCCTGGTCGAGGCCCAGTCCGCTCTCCACGCAGACCACCAGCAGGTCGAGCGCGTTGGGAAGGCCGCGGCGGATCTCCCGCTGACGCCGCCGGCTCATCCAGTTCACGTACTCGTTCGGCCCGAAGAAGCCGACTCCCGCAGCGGCCGCGACGGCGGCCAGCTTGTTGAAAATCTCCGAAGCGGAACCCCAGACCAGAATGGTCATCACAAGCGGCAGGCCGACGCCGAGAACCAGCTTGGCGCCGTAGAGCAGCTTCAGCGCATTCGGACCCCGCAGGCCGGCCCGCACCAGACGCCGCTGCATGACGGTCATGTCCTTCGGCGACGCAGGCACGAGCGACCCGAGCCGGTTCAGCAGGTCGCGGAACACCAGGCTGGGGTGAACAGGCGTCTCCTCGGGCTCGGCCACCACGCCGGTCACGCGCTCGATGTATTCCTGCGGCCGCACCCACAGCCGCATCCCCACAAGCGCCACGCCAAGGGCCACTGTGATGAAGACCATGACTGTCAGTAGCAACGAAAGCACTGCCCGGCCCTCCTTCGGCTCAAATCTCGATGTTGACGATCTTGCGGATGATCGCGTAGCCGATCAGCTGCAGCACGATGGCGCCCAGCATCATCAGGTTGCCCACTTCCTCGCGGACGAAAAAGGTGACGTAGTCCGGGTTGACGACGAACATCATCGCGGCGACGCCGATGGGGATCAGCGACAGCGCCGCGCCCGTCATGCGGCCGTGGGCGCTGATCGCACGGATCTTGCCGCGCAGCTTGAAGCGTTCCCGGATCACGTAAGCCAGCTTGTCCAGAATCTCGGCCAGGTTGCCGCCGGTGCGCTTCTGCAGCAGCACCGCGGAGACGAAGAAATGCACGTCCAGCGACGGCACCCTCTGGCCCAGCTTCTGCAGGGCCACGTCTAGAGGCATGCCCAGGTTGTGCTCCTCGAAAACGCGGCGGAACTCCCCGGCCAGCGGTTCCTGGAATTCGCGGTGCAGCATCTCGAGCGAGACCGAGAAGGCGTGGCCGGCTCTCATCGAACGGGCCATGAACTCCAGGCTGTCCGGAAACTGCTCCTCGAACTTGCGCAGCCGCGCCCTGCGCTTCGAGGCCACGTAAAGAAGCGGAAGGCAGCCGGCCGCCAGGCCGACGAGAAAAGCCGCCGCCCGGTAATGCGAGGGCAACAGGCCCCAGGACAGCCAGAACCCCATCAGGAACAGGCCGAGGCAGGAGTGCACAAGCCGCGCCACCTTCCATCGCAGCCCCGCCTGCTCGATCAGCTTCTGCAGACGGTCATGGAGCTCGAACCGCCGGATGATTCGCAGCACCATCCGGCCGGTCGTCTGATCGTCAACGGCGATCAGAGGGGTGCTGCCCGACTTGCCGCCGGACTTCTTCTTTTTCTTTTCGGGCAGTCCCAGCACGCGGGTTGTGATC
The DNA here is from genome assembly GCA_026002875.1 of Bryobacteraceae bacterium. Lineage (NCBI taxonomy): Bacteria > Pseudomonadati > Acidobacteriota > Terriglobia > Bryobacterales > Bryobacteraceae > Bryobacteraceae bacterium. The sequence continues at coordinate 1,306,787 of BPGE01000001.1, read as the reverse complement.
TTCTCCGCACCGGCGGTCTGCGCCCGCCGCCCGACCAGCATCCAGAGGCCGAGGATTCCGCCCCAGATGACGAGAACCATGAGAAGAAATCCGGTCATCTCAGACCTCCTCGACTTCGTCGAAGATGTCCGGCCGCAGGCGGATGCCCGCCGCCAGAAGCTTCTCGTAGAACTTCGGCCGGATGCCCGTGGCCGCGAACCGCCCGAGCACCCTTCCCTCCGGCGAGAGGCCGCGTTTCTCGAACACGAAGATGTCCTGCAGCGTGACGATCTCGCCTTCCATGCCCGTCACTTCGGTGATGTTGGTCACGCGGCGGGAGCCGTCGCTGAAGCGCGCCGCCTGCACCAGCAGGTGCACGGCGCTGGCGATCTGCTGGCGGATCGAGATCAGCTGCATGCTGGCGTTGGCCATGGAAACCATCACTTCGAGGCGGCTGATGCCGTCGCGCGGCGAGTTGGCGTGGATCGTCGTCAGAGATCCGTCGTGGCCGGTGTTCATCGCCTGGAGCATGTCGAGCGCCTCCGGGCCGCGGACCTCGCCCACCACGATGCGGTCCGGGCGCATACGGAGGCTGTTGATCAGCAGCTCCCGCTGCCGCACCGCTCCGTGGCCCTCCAGGTTCGGCGGACGGGTCTCCAGCCTCACGACGTGGGGCTGCTTGAGCTGGAGTTCGGCGGCGTCTTCGATGGTGACGATGCGTTCCTTCGGGTTGATGAAGAACGAGAGCGCGTTGAGCAGCGTGGTCTTGCCGGCGCCGGTGCCGCCGATGATGATGATGTTCAGCCGCGCCTTGACGGCCGCCTCGAGCAGCTCCATCATCCCCCGGGTCATCGCCTTGCGTTCGACCAGGTCGGCCGGCATCAGCTTGTCCTGGGTGAAGCGGCGGATCGACATCACCGGTCCGTCCAGCGCCAGCGGCGGGATGATGGCGTTCACGCGGCTGCCGTCCAGCAGACGGGCGTCCACCATCGGGTTGGATTCGTCGACGCGGCGGCCCACCTGGCTGACGATCTTGTCGATGATCCGCAGCAGGTGGGCGTCGTCGCGGAAAGTCACGCTCGTCAGCTCCAGCACGCCCTTGCGCTCGACATAGACCTGCTTGCTGCCGTTGACAAGGATGTCGGAGATGGTCGGATCCTGCAGCAGCGGCTCGAGCGGCCCCAGGCCGAAGACTTCGTCGAGGACCTCGTCGCAGATCTGCTGCTTCTCCAGCGCGCTGAGAAGCGTCGGCTCGCCGTCGATCAGGGAGATCAGCGCCTGGCGGACCTCCGAGCGGACGCGCTGATTGTCAATCGTCGCCAGGGCTTCCAGGTTGATCTTGTCGAGCAGCTTGCGGTGGAGAGTAAACTTCAGCTCCTGATATTCCGGTTTCAGCGCGGTCTTCGGGCGGCCAGCGCTCTTCAGAAGGCGCTGTTCCCAACTCATTTGCGGAACCGGTTTCTGCTCCAGGTTCGGAATCATCGAGCCTCACTCCTGAGTCAAAACCGCGCGGGCGGCGAATCGCCCGCTGCCTATTGATCGGACGGCCCGGGCCAAAACTTCAGGCTTTTCGATCACAATTCCGCCGCCACGGGCCGGCCTTCGGTTCCAGCCGCCTTCGGGCGGCCTGCGGAAGCCGCCATCCCTTGCACTTTCTTCAACATCTGCTCCAGCGCCTTCCCCAGCTCGCAATCGGCGCCCAGCGGCTCGACCCGCGTCACTGTCCGGTGCACTGGCTGCGGATCTTCCGGGAGCGTGGCCAGCACGGAACAGCCGAAAATCTTCTCCATGTCGGAGACCGACAGCCCGGCTCCGCGCTCGAGGCGGTTCACGACCATCTGGAAGCGGTCCCGGCCGTAGCCCAGCTGCGTCAGCAGCCCCACGGCGCGCCGGGCCATATGGAGGCTGACCAGATCGGCCGTCGACACGAGCAGCGCCGTGTCCGCCTCGGACAGCGCCAGGAGACTGTGCGGATGGAAGACCGAGGGCGTGTCGATGACCACCCAGTCGTACATCATCCGGCTGTACTCGAGCACGTCGTGCAGGCCCGATGCGTCGATCTCCTCGGCGAGGGGCGAGTCCGGCGCGGCGAGCACGTCGATGCCGCCCGCCGGCGCCACCAGGGCCGACCACGTGCCCGGATCGAGCCGCGAGGAGCGCTCAATCGCGTCGAGCACCGAGTAGGTCGGGCGCAGCTTGAGCTGGAACGCGATCGAGCCTCCCAGCACATCCAGGTCGACCAGCAGGACGCGCCGCCCTGTCAGCCGCTTCAGGGCGAAGGCGGCCTGCGTGCTCAGGGTGGAAGCCCCCGAGCCTGGCTTGGCAGGCGCGAAGGCGACCAGCGTGCCCGCTTCCTCCTGAGGACCGGTTTCCGGCGCCTTCAGACGGCGGATCCGCGCTGCCGCCTCCCGCTGCGCGCTGGCGTCGAAGGGGGCCGCGAGGAATTCCGAAGCCCCGGCGCGGAAGCCGCGGATGACCGCCTCGGGGTCGGGCCTGTAGTGCAGGCCGACCGCCTGGATTGGGGGCTGAACGGCCGCCGCGGCCCGGATCAACGCGGCCGCCGAATCGAAGTCCGTGGCCAGATCGATCAGGAGAACGTCCGGCTGGATCTGCCGCAGGCGCATCTCCAGCGTCACGGCGGACGGGTACTCCTTGATCTCGGACAGGATCTCGAAGACTTTCGGCTCGGCAGCCGCGCTCCGGAACTTCTCCGCCAGGTTCCGGTCCGGAGCCACCAGAACCGCAGTCAGAGCCCTTTCACGGGCGCCTGCGCTGCCGTGCATGAGAAATCCTCCGGTCTGTCGGGAAAACCGCCCGGCCCATCAGCGCAGCCGGCCCGATGGCTTCGTCAGATCGCTCCGGCGTTCCACGGGCTGCGGTTTCGGCCCGGCCGCTCCGGATCCCGCATTGGACGAACCAGGCATGCCCTGGGGCAGCATGGCCGGCGGCATGACTCCCAGCGGCATGTTCGGCTGCAGCTTCGGATCGGAAGCGGACATCGGCTCGACGATCTCCGGCGTGACCAGCACGATCAGCTCCGACTTGCTGCGATTCTCGTTGCGGCTGCGGAACAGCGCGCCCAGCAGAGGAATGCTGGACAGCCCCGGAATGCGGCTCAGGTTCTCGGTGGTCCGGTCATCGATGAGTCCGCCGATGACGAAGCTCTGGCCGGGCGCCAGCTCGATGTTGGATTCCACCCGGCGGGTGGCCAGCGCGGGAATGGTGAAGCCGCTCAGGCTGACCGCGTTGGCGAGATCGATCGTCGACACCTCCGGCTTCACATACATCTTGAGAGTTCCGTTCTCGGTCAGATTCGGCGTGAAGGTCAGCCGGATGCCGAACTCCCGGAACTGCACTGTCACTGCGCCCGCGTTGGCGCCGCCCTGCAGCACGGGCACGGGAAACTCGCCGCCGACCAGGAAGCTGGCTTCCTTGCCGTTGCTGGTCAGCAGATTGGGCTCGGCCAGAATCTGCAGGAACCCCTGCTGCTGAAGCGCCCTCAGGGTCGCAGCGAGATTCAGATCGGGGCGGAACGCGAACACGTTCAGCGCATCGGTCAGGTTGAAGCTCGTGGAGGTTCCGGCCAGGCTGCCCGGTATCACTCCGTCAATGTTTGTTGGCCTCGGCGGAGAGAACTGCGACGTCGTCACGATCCCCGGCGTGTTGGCCGCGCCGGTGGAAATCAGGTTCAGGCCGAACTGCTGGATCTGGCTCCGGTTCAGCTCAGCGAACTTCACCCGCAGAAGAACCTGCTTGTCCGCCGGAGCGGGCTTCGCGCGGAGGTTGTTCACGACGTTCTTCGTCACTCCCTGCAGCAACGCCGCGGCCCGGTCGGCGACGGCCTGGGAGGAGACGGTTCCGTTCAGCGAGATGGAGTCGCGCGCCGCCGCGACCTGGATGTCCTCTCCGGGGAAGGTCTCGCGCAGCAGTTTCCGCAGCGGCTCGAGGTTCATTTCGACGTTGACGTTGTAGAAATTCCTCTGCCCCGATTTGGCCCAGACGACCAGCGTGGCCGAGCCTACGCCGCGCGCATGCAGGAGGATCTCGCGGGTCGACACGGGCACGTAGTCGACCACTTCGGGATTCGAAGTGGAAATGCGGCTGACGTCTTCGGGATAGTCGATGACCACGCTGCGGCCCAGCGTGACGCGGATCTCCTCGGCCGCGCCCTGCGCCCAGGCCGGCGCCATGGAGATGATGATGGCGGAAGCCGCGATCAGGGCTTTGGCTCCGCGATGGAAGAGAGACTGGCGATTCACGGGTTCCTCCCTGTGTCCTGAGCGGACTTCATCGTCTGAAACGTCTCCACCTTCTTCTCCACCCCGCGGATCGTGATGATCTGCTCCGGCACGGGGGCCGGCGGAGGCGGCGGAGGCGGAGGCAATGCGGCAGGCTGCGCCCGCGCGGCGGAACGGCGGCGGGGGTTGACTTCGTCGAAGATTTCTTCGTCTTCCGCCACGCTTCCGTCAGCCAGCGCCTGCATCCGAGCGTACCTGCCGTAGATGGCCGCCAGGCTCAGCCCCGCCGTTTTCTCGATGTTCTGGTCGCCCCCGTTGCGGAGCACAAGCTGGATGCGGCCCTCGTTTCCCGCCAACGTCAGCAGCTCGGCCTGCTGGGGCGTCACCAGGAGGGTCACGTTCGGCGCATCGACGGGCTTGCCCGATGCGTCCGTCTGGAGCGTTTTGCCAGCCGACAGCACGAGGATGTTCTGCAGGATCGTCTTCGTCACCGTCGTGCGGTTGCCCGGCGGATTGCCCGTGATGAGCACGTCAACGCGCATGCCGGGAAGCACGAAGCCAGCCACGCCGACGACGTCGTTGACCCGCACCGTCACCGCCCTCATCCCGACGGGAATGACCGGCGCCAGTCCGACGCCGCTGCCCCGCTGCGCCAGCCTGCCCTCGAGGATCGGCTCTTCCGCCAGAATATTGGCCACGACCGGCCGGTCGAGGACGTCTTCGGGCTTGCTGAAGCCGCCTTTGGGAAACGCCTGCGCGGGCAATTTGACGACCTTGACGTCGGCCGCCTTCACGGTCAGCCCGACCGAAAGCGGACGGGCGGCCACAACGACGTCTTTCAGCTCAATCGCCTCCGCCTTCTTCGGCTGGGTGCCCGCTTTCGAAGTCATCGAATAGAAGATGGCGCTGACCACGAGCGCGAAGACAAGGCTGACTGCAAGAAGTGTCAGGAACCTACGATCCATGGAAAAGCCTCCAATCGACTGCCGCATCAAGCGGACGACCGCATCCGGCCGCCTGTGCCGCCCCGGGCCCGCACGACGCCCCGAACCAGGAGAGCCTCATGGGCGTCCTCCTGTCCCGGAACGGGCGGCGCCGCAACCATCCGGTTCGCACGCCCCTTCTTCGGCACGCGCCTGCAACCAAAGGTCGCTTGTCGCAAGTCCGGCCGACAGGGCGAATCTCAACAAATCCTCTCCTCCCGGCATGCGCCACCCGAAGTCCTCCGCGGCGGCTCCGGGCGCGGAGGCCTCGTCTGGAACAGCGGGCTGCCCTGGTCTGGCTACGGGCATTTCGGTCTCCTGGTTTTCTTTCGGCAGGGACATGGATTTTCATTAGGGGGAGACGGACAAATCATTGAGCCTCGCGCCGGCGGCAGCCGCCTGCTGGGGGGACGGCGTCCGCTTCCGGAACAGAAGCGCCTTTCCGTCGTCGTCGACCAGCTGCCAGGAGGGGCTGATCTTCAGCAGGCTGCCCAGAGCCGCTTCCGGCGGCACAAGCACCGTGTCAAAGCGGTACTTTTCGAGCACCTCCTCCCATCCGGGCTTGCCCTGGTAGGCGCGGATGTACTCCGTGGCGAGTTCGCGGCCGTAGAAATCGCTCCGCCCGTCGAAAAACACCGTCACGGAGGGCCAGAGGCGGTAAATCAGATAATCGGCCCACTGGTCCTGCGTGAAGATCCTCGCCCCGGCCCAGATATCCCGGTGCTTCTCCACCATGGGCGAAGGAAACCGTTCCTTCGGAAAGTCCGCAAAGTAAGGCATGGGGATCACCCGCAGGCAAACCAGCAGCAGCACGGCGGAGGGCCAGAGGCTGACCCTCTGCAGCTGCGGCGCGGCCTCCTCCGCCAGCGCCGACAGAACGGCCGGCGCCGACCGCCTGCCCGCCCGCCTAGCCCAGGCATCCCAGGCGCGCTGAATCGAGGCGGCCACGAAGGGCATCGCCACGCCCACGAAGAGCGGGATGTGGCGGGCCGACTGCAGCGAGGCATGGGCCCAGAACAGGATCCACAGGGGGGCCACGAATTGCCTCCGCGACAGCATGATGCCGGCCACGGCCAGAGCCGCCAGCAGCGCCAGCTCGTAGTGCATCATCGGCTCGCCGCGGAACGACGGCGCCCGGAATTCGCCCACGAAATTGCGGATGTAATCCGCCTGCAGGTACTGAGCGATGTGCATGTGCAGCTTCCAACCGTAGGGATTGAGAAGCGTGGCGGCCATGCACGCCGCCGCCAGCGCCGCGTAACGCCCGGCACGCTCCCAGCGCCTGCCGCCCGCCGCCTCCTCCAGCGCAGTTCCCACAGCGGCCAGTCCCAGCAGCACGATCAGGGCCGGCCATCCCCCGTGCAGGTTGGCCCAGACCGCAGCAAGAGGCACCATGAGCCAGATGGATCGCCCGGGCTTCCTCCGGTCCGCCTCGATCCACCATGCCGCGGCCGGCACGAGCACCATCGTAAACATATGGGGGCGCGCCAGCAGATGCACGGTCGCCGACCCGAAACAGACGAACGCCAGCGGCAGCGCAATCCACATCCGTGCGCCCTGCCAGACCATGTGGCGGAAAACCACCCCGCAGAACGCCACGCCCGCCACCATCCCGAACAGGGCGACGGCCTGAATGCCGCCTGCCTTGTGGAGCAGCGCGAGAATGACGTCCGACAGCCACTCCCAGGCGAACCAGGGCTCTCCGGGCTTGGTGAATGAGAACAGATCCCGGTACACAAATCGGCCCTGCTCCAGAATCCACTCGCCCGTGCGGATGTGCCACCCCGTGTCACCGTCCGCCAGGAGCAGACCGAGCCCCCCGTCGGCGAGACTGAAGAACCAGAACGGAACCGCGATCAGCAGCACATCGAACAGCGAAGGCTGCAGCCAGCGCTTCAATGCGCCTATCCGCCCGCCCGCCGCCGTCCTGCCGCAGCTCCGGGCGAGCCCCGTCTCCAGTTGCAGCGCTTCAGCAGCCGCCTGCGGCTGTGACGTTCCATTCGCTCCCACAATCCTCCATCGGCTCTGCCCGCTGGGGAGTTTAGGGAGCGGCGGGGAGGTCTTCCCGGAAGGATCGCACGGGTGCTCCCGGGTTTGGCTGCGGAGCCGTCGCACGCGTCGCGGAAAAGATGATTGGAAAATAATGTTCCTGCCGTGCCGGTTCCTGCTTGCGCGTGAGGCCCCCTCGAGGCTACATTGAGAACAGAGATATCTGAAGTATCTCCTCCTCCAACACTGGCCGACTGCTTCCTCCTCCGGCAGTCGGCCATTTTTCTTGCCCTGAAGGAATTCCCTGGATCCGCTTGGGCTTCAGGGGGTTCCTCCGCAGCTGCCCGCCCGCTTCAGCCGCGGTACGCCAGCCTAAGCCCCGCACTCCCTCCTGGAACGCGTGAAAAAAGCCGGGCCCCGTGCTGTCTGCACGAGGCCCGGCGGTTGGCAAGCCTGTTGACGAAAGCCGGTCTCAGACCTTGTCTGGGACCACGAACGGCTTCCTGTACTGCCGCTTCATCAGCGCCGCGGCTTCGGAGTCGCCCAGGATCTCTCCGGTCGCCGGGTCGATCTTCAGGCTGCGCCCCACACGGTAGCTGATGTTGGCCAGGTGCATCAGTGTGCAGCTGATCGCACCTTCCTCGATCTGCCCGTTCAGCATCTCGGGCTTGCCCGCCCGGACGGCGTCAATGAAATTGGCGTGGTGAGAACCGCCGGCCCTCTTCGACGGACCGGGCTCGGCTTTCCGGCCCAGGAACACCTTGTAGGTGTCGTAACCGTCGATGGCCATGTAGCCTTTTGACCCGTAGAAGATGTTGCCCACCGTGTTGCCGCCTCCCCCGCCGCCGCCCGGCCGCTCGCCGATGCCTGCCTCGCTGTTGGTCATCCAGTGGCGCACCTCGAAGCTCATGAACTTCTTCTTGCCAGCCACATCAAACTCATAGGTCGCCACCAGCACGTTGGGCGTCTCCTGATCGTCGTCGAACATGAAGTGCCCGCCCATGGCGCTGACTTTCGTCGGGAAACGCACGTCGAGCAGCCAGCGGCAAATGTCCACTTCGTGGATGCCCTGATTGCCGAAGTCGCCGTTGCCGTAGTCCCAGAACCAGTGCCAGTTGTAGTGGAACCGGTTCCGCGTGAACGGCCTCACGGGCGCAGGTCCCAGCCACAGGTCGTAGTGCACGCCCGCCGGCACGGGCTCTTCTTTTGCGCGGCCAATCGTGTCCCGCCACTTGAAGCAGAGTCCGCGCGCCATGTAGACGTCGCCGATCACGCCCTCGTCGATGAGCTTCTTGGCCTCCTGAAGCCCTTCGGTCGAGTGCGCCTGCACGCCGTGCTGCACGCATTTGCCGTACTTCTTCGCCGCTGCCACGATCTGGCGCGACTCGAAAACATTGTGCGAGCACGGCTTCTCGATGTAGACGTGCTTGCCCGCCTGCAGCGACCAGATGGTCTGCAGCGTATGGCTGTGGTTCGGCGTGGCGATCGACACGCAATCGATCGTCTTGTCTTCGAGCATCTTCCGGATGTCGACGAAGCGCGCCGGCTTCTTGCCCGTGGCCTTTTCCACCTCCTCGAGCCGGCGATCGAGGATCGACTCGTCGATGTCGACCAACGCGGCGATTTCGACATTCGGCATCCGCTGGTAGGCGCGGATGTGGCTGTTGCCCTGCCCTCGCAGGCCGACCACGGCCACGCGGATCGTCTCATTCGGACTGCCGAACAGCGGAACCCCTGCGGCCCCGGCGGCGCTCATGACAAAACTGCGGCGGTTCATGGCTGGGATGACTCCTTACGCTCCTGCTGGCTCATACTCTATCGCATCCTCGCGGCGAAGGGAAAGGAATTGATATGCCATTTGCCAACGGCGAAGCCTGCCATGCCGGGGTTACCCGCCGCGGCGCCCGTCTTCAAGCGATCGCGACATGCACACCCGCCGCCAGGTCTGGTGATCGGAACAGGGCGCCTGCGCCTCGCCGCCCTCCCGCCGGTGCCTCCGTGATGCGGCGGCCGCCCGTCAAGGGGATACGCCGGCTCCTGCCGCTGACTCCAGCATCAACCAGGCACGGCCAGTCAATCGGGCGGAAAGAAGAAGGATGCGGTTCGCCGCCTTCCGCGCGGCCGACCTTCTTCGGACACCAGCAGTATCCGCCAGCCTGCGCGCGGGAGTTGTTCTCAGGGAGCCTCTGCCCGGCGGGCTTGCCAGAGATTACTCGGTGTTTGGAATTCAGAAAATTCTTGACACGAATTGCGGGGGGGGGGGGCATAATTGCTACGAGGCGAAATGTCGTTCTCAGGAAAGGGATTCGCCATGAGCAGTATGACAAAGAAGTTGGTAGTTGTTGTGTTGTCCGCGCTGATCGCCGGCGGTGCTGCGGGGCTTCAAGGCTCTGCTTATCTCGGCTGTGCAGATGGTTGCAGGGCGCAGTATTGCTGGGGTTCCAACGCGGGCTCGAAGGGGTGCATGGAGACCATTCAGGGTTGCGTCCTGTTCTACACGCAGCTCTGCCCGCCGTAGTCCCCTGGCGCAGACCCATCGCCGGCCACGAGTCGGGGGTCGCCAGGACCGAGACCAGCTGGCTCACAGGCGGAGAGGAACTATGCCTCGGCTATGGCCGTACGGCGGTTCATTGATCCTGCCGGGATGCGCATTTCTTCTCTGGACAGGTCTGTACGGCCAGTCACCAGCCGTTCCTCCAGGTCAAACACTTTCGGACAAGTACGGCCCACTCCGCGATGTCCTCCGCGGCAGTTCCGGACGCCTGCGGCTGGACGCCACATTCGCCCCCTTGCCTGCGTATCCGGAACCTTTGCAGAGAGCCGGCCGCCAGGGACTCGTAGTCGTCGAGCTCGTTGTCGGCCCGGACGGCAGGATGAAGGAACACCTGGTTCATGAGTCTTTCGATCCCGTTGCTGCCGGCAGTGTCATCGAAGCTCTGAAAATGTGGCGTTTCTACTCGATTGAAGAGATGAAACGGATTCTGGGAATGGAGGATTGCGAAAAGTGCGTCCGCATCAGCCGCCTTGCCTTCCGGTTTGCGATTCAGAACGGCAAGGGTGTTGTCATCGATCTGGCTGACGAGGAAAATCGCAGGCTAAAACGCCCGAACATCTACGATAGCGCGAAACACTGACATGGTGCAGCCAGGATGTGGAATGCCGGGCGCCGAGTCCAGGTAATAAGCGCTGGCGGGCGGCGGGCAAGTGGGCGCGGCGGGCCGCCCTCCAGAACACCGGCAGTCTTCGGACACAGACATGATCTGAGCCCGCGGGCCGGGACTGTTCTCAAGGGGCGTTTGCCGGGCGTCTCGCCGTTTACTTCCCGCTGTCTTTGACTGAGAAAATTCTTGACACGAATTGCGCGTGGGGCATAATTGCGATGAGGCGAAATGTCGCTCTCAGGAAAGGGATTCGCCATGAGCAGCATGACAAAGAAGTTGGTACTTGTTGTGTTCTGCGCGCTGATCGCCGGCGGCGCTGCGGGGCTTCAGGGCTCTGCTTACCTGGGGTGCGCCGAAGGCTGCAACGGACCGTACTGCTGGGGCTCGACCGCGGGATCCAAGGGTTGCATGGGGGCCGCCTTCGGCACATGCGTGCTCTTTTACACGAAGCTCTGCCCCGGGTAATACACTCCCGTCTTTCACTCGTCGCAGAATTCGGCGGTATCTGGTCGATGGTTCGCCTTGTGCGAGAATTCGTGTGCCGCATAAAGGGTGCAACCCGCCTTTTCTCTTTTTGGGCCATTGCACTGCTTTCGGTGGCACTTTTCCCGTCCCTGTTGTCCGGCCAGGCTCAGAACAACGCGCCGAGGCAGGCGCTCTCGGACAAGTATGGATCATTGCGCGATGTGCTCCGCGGCAGCTCTGAACTGTTCCGCATGAACACGACGTTCGCGCCTCTGCCTCCCTATCCGGAACCATTACAGAGAAGCGGCCGCCAGGGTCTTGTGGTCATCGGGCTGGCCGTGGAGCCGGACGGCCGGGTTCAGGACCATCTGATTCACGAATCCTTTGATCCCTTGGCCGCCAGCAGCGTCATCGACACAATCAAGACCCGGCGCTTCCACTCGATTGAAGCGATGAGGCGCAATGGCGTCATAGAGGATTGCGAGAAATGCATCCGCATCGGGCGGCTGGCCTTCCGCTTTGAAATCCGTAACGGAAAAGGCGTGGCCGTCGATCTGGCGGACGAAGAAAACCGCAGGATGAGACATCCCAACGTATTCGAAAAGAAGCATCCTTGAACTGGGCCCGCCGCGCCGGGCAGAACTCGAGGCATGATGATCGCTGCGGATATCAGGAAATGGATTGTCCTGGCGGGCGTTGCTCTCGCTGCCTCCATGACCGGATGGGTGGCGGTGCGCGTTTGGCGCGGCGGTGCATCCGCCGCGCGGTTCCCGGAAGCCGGCATCGGTTCGCTTCCGCTGATTCGCCGGGGCAGGCCGCTTTTCCCGTCTACGTCTATGGGAAAGCGAGTGCAGCCCTCCCTCGTCCTGATCCTGAAACCGTCCTGCGTTTTCTGCGTACAGAGCGCCGGATTTCATCGTAATCTGTTGCAGAGAGCACAGCAGCAGAATTTGCAGAGGATCCTGGTTTTCCCTGAATGGAACGGCGAGTCCCGCTCGTACCTCGCCATGCACTCATTGCCTTGCGACGCCGTGAAGACATACCGGGATCTGATCCGCCGCCCGGCGGGCGTTCCGGCGGTGGCTCTGCTGGATGCGGCGGGCTCCGTACGTTCTGTCTGGTATGGAGCGCTGTCGGCGGAGGACGAGCGGGAGGTGCTTGCGGCCGTGCGGAGCGGTTCTCCGCAGCCACGAAAGCGGCGGCTTCCCTCTGGAGAACCGATGCTTTCCCCCGAGCAGGTGCGGGCCCTCTCGCGGAGTGATTCCGCCGTTCGTGTCGTCAGTGTGGAAGAGCGTCCGGCCTTCGCCGCTGATCCCTGGCCCGGTGCAATGAACATCCCTCTGTCCGAGCTGGACATGAGGCTCGGCTACGAAGCTGGCCCCGCAGCCCGGCTGATTCTGGATTGCAGTCCGTTGGATGACTGGACCTGCGAACTGGCGCTGGAGAAACTTCGGCGGCGCGGATTTCGTGTGATTGCCGCCGATCTGAGTCTCTAAAATGATGCTTCGATTCCAACGAATGCTGATTCTCGTCGTCCCGGTTCTTGCTCTGGCTGCCGGCCTCACCCAGCCTCCCGAGCCTTCGCAGTCCTTGCGCACGATCGAAGGCAGAGTGATCCGCCTGCCCGACCAGGCGCCGGCCGAGGGAGTCGAAATCCACGTCTTCGGCGCGCCGAAGCCCCAACCCGTCCGCACGGACTCATCCGGACGCTTCCGGATCGAGGGCCTTCCGCCGGGCCGCTATGGCCTCATGGTCGCTCCGTGGTCGGGCTACCGCGCCCCGGAAGTGCCGGTCGATTTGCGCTACCGCGAGAAAATCGAGGGCCTGGTCATTCCCCTCCGAAAGGCCGCGCGGCTGTCCGGCCGCATCCGGGACCGAGCCGGCCAGGGCGTTCCTTCCATTCGCATCTCCGCTCTGCGCGACCCCGGCCGCGACGTCTGGAAGCTGCCGGACCGCGCCATCGCTGCGGCAACGGACCAGGAGGGCAATTTCGTCCTCGACGGGCTCGATCAGGGCGCCTATCTTCTGTTGGCCGAGCCTCCGGCTCCGCAGTGGAGGCTCCGGAACTGGGCACCTGACGATCCCCTCCCGGACCCATCCCGGCGCCTGACGCCCACTTTCTACCCGGGCGTCGAAGACCGTGCGCTGGCCAGCTCCATTGCCGTGCTGGCCGGCGAAGAGCGAGGCGGGCTGGAATGGGAGCTCGTCGAGGCCCGCACGTACTGTCTCCAGGGCAGGGCCCCGCAGGACGGACCCGTCTCCGTGGAATTGACCAGCGGCCTCTACCTGGGCGCGGCCAGCATCGCCAAAACCGCTCTGGAGCCGGGCCAGGCCTGGGAAGTCTGCGGTTTGCCCCAGGGGCATTACGTCCTGAATTCTTCCCGGAAAGAAGCCCAATCAACACCGCTTTTCGCCGTGATTCCCATCGATATTTCCGACCGCAGCGCGCGGATCGAAGCCATTCCTTTCCACACTCCTTTGACGCAGAAAGTACGCATCCGCGTAGAAAACGAGAAAGAGGACGAGGCCCAGGACTTCCCCGCCCCGCTGCGGCTCTGGATCGAGCCGCTGGGACGGCCTCTGTTCGAATTCGAGAAGCCGATGATGACGGCCCAACGTCCGGGCTCATTCGAACTCGGGCCAGTGGCCGGCGGGCCTTCGCTCTTGCAGTTCCGCACTCCGCCCGGCTACTACGCCGTTTCCGCGGACATTTATGGCGCCGACGCGCTGCGCAGCGTGTTTCACCCCGGCGAACACGCACTCGAGCTGCTTCTCGGCCGCAATGCCGCGGAGCTATCGGTTCAGACCGTCGATGACAAGGGCCAGCCAGCCGGCTATGTCTTTGTCCTCCTCGGCCGCGACCCGTTTCCGGACTATCCGTCGGCTGCGGATCTGTTCGTCAGCGAGTCCGATCAGGGCGGCTCCGTCGTAATCACGGGCATTCCCCCTGGACGGTACCGGCTGATCGCGCTGCCCTCGGGCGCGGCAAACCTTGTGAATGCCGCCAGCGTCTTCCGCTCCCGCTCGAGCGGCGCGGAGCGGATCGAGTTCAGCCCAAAGGAGAGGCGCACGGCGAGGGCAACGGTCCGCTCTTCATCCCGCTGAGCCCGGCCCGCAGGCAATATGCCTGCTGCCGGATCGGAGAAGCGACAGAGAGGTCCGCCGCGTCAAGAGAGCGTGATTCATGCGATCATGGCACTGAAAAGGAATTGCCATGCCGCTGTCGACCGATCAGGCCGCTTCCATTGCCAGATACCTCCTCGATCAGTTCGAGCAGGAGATGAAGACGACCAAAGCCGTGCTGGCCGCGCTGCCCTCGGGCAGGGAAGACTACTCGCCCGACCCGCGCTCCATGCCCGCCCTGAAGCTCGCCTGGCACATCGCCAGCGCCGACAAGTGGTTCCTCGATTCGATCCTTGCGGGCAAGTTCGATGGCGGCGATTCCGGCGGCGTGCCCGAAAACATCCGCACCGGCGCGGATGCCGCCGCCTGGTACGAGACCAATCTGCCGGCTTCCATCGCCGCGCTGCGCGCCGCGCCGGCCGAAACATTTTCCCGGACGGTTGATTTCTTCGGGATGATGCAGGCGCAGGGCGTCGATTTTCTGGCGCTGGCGCTGAAGCACTCCATCCACCACCGCGGCCAGCTCTCCGCCTACCTGCGCCCGATGGGCGGCAAAGTTCCGGGCATCTACGGCCCCAGCGGCGACACGGCCTGAAGCCCGGCTGCGCGCGTCACGCCTGCCTGCGCGTCACGATCCGGTAATCGTCCACCTTCGGCATGCGGATCACGCGGCACATCTCGAACAGCCGGGACCGCGCCCGCATGCCGATCCGGTCCAGCAGCGTCGTGCGGATGTCATAGCGCGACGGCGCCCCGTCGGGCAGCCGCTCGATCACCTTGCCGCCCATGTCGGGATCGGGCAGGTTCGTGGTCGCGATCAGCGGCCGCCGCTCGTTGCAGCGGTGCGTGATGATCGACGTCACCGTGTCCTCCACCCAGTCGGTCACCCGGTGGGCGCCCAGATCGTCGAGCAGCAGCACCTCGCTTTCGAGCGCCGTCTCGTAGGCTTCGCGCGGGCTCTCTCCGCTGGCCGGATCGTAGCTGGCGCGGATCCGTTCGAGCAGCATCTGGTAATCCATGAAGACGCCCGCGAAGCCGTTCTCGATCAGCCGGCGCAGCACCGCCACTGCCAGGTGCGTCTTGCCCGTGCCCGGATCGCCGATGAACAGCAGCCCCGGCGGATCCACTGCCGGAAACTCGTCGCAGTAGCGCAGCAGCATCGTGAGAATCCCGCGCAGCTCGTTCGAGCCCCGGTCGGAGAAGTTCTCGAACCGGTCATTGCGGTAATTGGCCGGAATGCGGGCTTTCTCGAGCATCTCCGCCGACCGGTCCCGGTTGAGACACTGGCACCGCTCGGCCGCGCTCAAACCCTCGCGCTCGACGATCTTCCAACCCGTCCCCCCGCACAGGGGGCATTCCTGTTCCGCCATGGCGCTCGCCCCCGATTGTAGCAGTGCGCGGCGAGCATGCGTTCTATTCCCTGCCCCGCCGTTTCACTGGACACGGACCGGCAACGAACCGCATGAGAAGCTCCGGCATCCGGCGGGTGGATTGCGCGCCGGAGGGAACAGCCGGCCGAGCGCACGGCACCGGGACCCGGCTGCACCTGCGGGGCAAGAACCGGACTCCTTTCTTTCCGTGCGATTGCTCGATCAGGCAAAAATCGCCTCCGCAGATGCCACCGCGCCTGCGGGTCAGGCGGACGTTCTCGGGCCCCGGGGCCAGAAACCGGAGTGTGGCCTCGATCAGCTCTTTTGGGGAGCAGACGAGTGGGGCGAGTTCCCCTCGTGTTCATCGGAGTCCCGAAAAACCCGGAATGCGCCACCCGAACGCCGCTTCGGGCGCCGCCCCTGCGTTCCGCAAGCGTCCGCCCGATCTCCCGCCCAACTCGCAACATCCCTCGCAAAGATGGGGCGCAACTCTGCGTGCCGCGGCCGCGCCCGGAGCTGGCGGCAGCCTTTGCCGAGAGTGGTCGGCGCTGGCAGCGCGTCCCGATCTTGCCTGCAGGCCGGCAATGTGGAACATCCTGAAACTCCTGATCGCAGGTCCGGCTCCGGGGAAATCGTGGGGGCGTGAGGAACTGCAGTCCCCGGTTCCTGCCCTTCCCGAAATCTCCGCGAGCCGCAGGTGACCAGATACACTGGCAGACAACACTCAAGCCCCCCAAACATGAAACGCCGGACTTTTCTCGCCACTCCTGCCGCGGCGCTCGCGCAAGGCAAGCCCCGCAGGAAGATCCTGCTCCGCACTGGCTGGCAGATGCGCAACATCGGCGATGTCTGCTTCACGCCCGCCATGCTCTCCGCAATCCAGCGCTTCATCCCTGAAGCGGACGTCACCTGCTGGGCCGCGAACATCGACGAACCCGGCCGGGCCATGATCCGCCGTGATTTCCCGAACGCCGTTTTCCTTGACGGTTCCGCCTCGACTCCCGGCAAACCGGCGCCGCCCGAAATCCTCGCCGCTTTCCGCGAAACGGACCTGCTCCTCTATAACTCCGGGATGTTGATCAATTATGGCCTCCATGGCGCGTACGACATGGGCCGAACCATCAACAGCGTGATCCCCTTTTATCTCGCCGCGAACGCCGGCAAACCGTATGGCACATGGGCCCAGACCTTTGACGTCATCGACCCGCCCGGAGACATCGTCCTGCGCCAGATCCTCTCGGGCGCGAAGTTCCTGTTCACGCGGGAATCGATTTCACCGGGAGTCCTGCGCGCCGCGGGCGTGCAGGGACCGCACATCGCCTTCGCCCCCGACATCGCCTTTCAGTTCAATCAGCGGAACGACGCGGCGGCCAACGAATACCTCCGCGAGGAAAGACTCGAACGCGGCAGGTTCCTCGTCGCCATCATTCATTACGCCGTGCTCGACCGCCCCGGCGTGAAGGAGCGCGGCGCGGAATACGTCCAGAAAATGCGCGAAGTGCTCATCCGCTGGGTCCGCGAAACGAAGCTCCCCATTCTGGTCGCCCCTGAGGATGATCGCGAGATCGAACTCGGACGGCAGCAGCTCATCGACCCCATGCCCGCCGACGTGAAGCCGTTCCTGAAACTCCGCAGAACATTCTGGCTGCCCGACGAAGCCCTCAGCGTCTTTCTGGCTTCGCGCACGATGTTCAACATGGAACCCCACGGCAACATCATGGCTCTGGCAAATGGCTTGCCCTGCCTGCACTGCTACGACTGGGCCTTCGGCAAGAAGGCGCAGATGTTCGAGGACATCGGCCTGGGCGAATGGGCCTTCCACCTCGCCACCGCAACACCCGGCCAAATGGCCGCCGCCCTGCTGGCCGTCCACCGCGATTTCGCCGCGGCGCAGAGGAAACGCGAAGCCGCCATGCGCGCCGTGGAACGTCTCACAGCCGCAGGCTTCTCCGTCATCCGCTCGACGCTCGGCCTCGCCTGAGAACCCGGTTCCCTCGCCAGTCTCAGGCTCTGGGATGGGCGAAGAGACTGCTCAGCGCCTGCGCACTGCTCTGAACGAGATACCCGGCCGGTTGGCAGTCGAAGCGGAGACTCCCGTTCCGGCACGCCGTCTGCACCCAGGCGGCGGCAGGGCGGGATCGATTCAGGAAGGGCCTCATCGCACCTTCCCGTCAGATGGATGCTTCGTGCTATCCCCGATTGATCCGGCGGCTGCGCGAAGGGTCGTCATGGGCAGGCCCGGAACACACGCACGGCCTGGCTCTGTTGCATGGCCTGGCCGCGCCGCCTGTGAAACAATCAAAGTTATGAGTCCGATTCTCGCTTTGGCTGCTGAAACTCCGCTTCGCCGGCTCATGCTGCGCCGCCCGGCGCGGAGCCGTCCGCTCCGCCCGTCTGCTGCGCTCCTGGCATGCGCGCTCGCGCTCTTTGCAGGCGCGTTGCCTGTGGCGGCGCAGTCCCCTCTGGGCGCGGTCACCGGCCTTGCGCTCGACCCCAGCGGCGCTCCGGTGCCCGAGGCGCGCGTCACTCTGGAGAACACGGCCACCGGCGTCCGCCAGGAAACCCGCACCAACTCCGCGGGCAACTACGTGTTCGTCAACCTTCCGCCGGGGCCTTACCGCCTGAGCGCCGAGGCGCAGGGCTTCCGCCGGTTCGAGGCGTCAGACATCGAAGTCGCCGCCTACCGCACGGTGCGGCAGGATGTGCGCTTCGACCTCGCCTCCACCGCCACCGAGGTGACGGTCACCGCAGCGGCCAGCCCGGTCGTCCAGAGCGAGACGCCCAGCGTCGGCTCGCAGCTGAATTCCCGGCTGATTCTCGAAATGCCCACCAACCTGCGCAGCGTCTACAACAATGCGGGCGACTCGGGCCTCATCGCCAACCTGATGCCGCTGGCCGTGCCCGGCGTCGTGCAGATGGGCAACGGCGCCTACTGGATGACCCCGGGCGCCGGTCCCAACGGGCTGCGGCTGAAGGTAGACGGCGTCGACACGACGTTCGGCAATTTCGGCAGCCCCGATCCCGTGTCGCAGCCGTCGATGGAATCGGTGGAGGAATTCACCGCGAATATCGCCGGAAACCGCGCCGAATTCAGCGGCCTCGGCACGGTCACGACAGTGACGAAAACGGGAACCAACGACCTGCACGGTTCCCTGTTCTGGTTCGCCCGCAACGCCGCATTCGACGCCCGCAATCCGTTCCTCGCGAGGCGCGCCCACCAGAACATTCACAACGCCGGCTGGACCCTCAGCGGGCCCATCCGCCGCAACCGGACGTTCTTCCACCACACGATGGACATCACCAGCGGCGTGCGCGGCTACACCTTCACATCGAACGTGCCGACCCTCGCGCTGCGCCGCGGCGAGTTCCCAGGCGCCGTCCGCGACCCGCTGGCCAACAACGCTCCGTTCGCCGACAATCGCATCCCCGCTTCCCGCATCGCGCCGGAGGCCGCACGGGCGCAGGACCTGCTCTACCCCCTGCCGAACTTCGGCGCTGAGACGCTCACGGTCGGAAACTACCGCGCTGCGTTCAACGGTCCGGAAACGCACACGCTGCTTGAGGGCCGCATCGACCACAATTTTTCCGACGTACAGTCCGGCTTCCTGCGCTACCAGTACAAGAACAGCGATTACGACATCCCCGGCGCCCGCAGCCCGCTTCCGCCCGTCACCGCAGGCACTTCGAACAACGTCCGCAAGATGCACATGGCCGTCGCCGGCCACTCCTGGACCCTCAGCCCCGCCATGTTCAATGAGTTCCGCGCCGGGCTGGTCCATCTGGAATCCTCTTCCAGCGCGGACGTCAAAGGCCAGGATCTGCTCGACCGCATCGGCATCCGCGGGCTGCCGCCGCGGCCGGGCGCGCCCGGCGTGCCGCGCTTCGTCGTCGCCGGCCTCAGCAACTTCACGCAGATCCTTCTGAATCCGGTCATCGACGGACACTTCCAGCTTTCCAACAACCTCACCCGCGTCCAGGGGCGCCACACGATGAAGGCCGGCGTCGAGTACATCCGCTGGTTCGTCAACCGCCACGTCACCTCCAACCCGGCCCTGTTCGGCGACTTCAACTTCACCAACCGCTTCAGCGGCCAGCCCTACGGAGATTTCCTGCTCGGCCTGCCGACCACCGTGGCCAGAATCGATCCCTGGGCGGCCCAGTATTTCCGCTGGAATGATCTCTCGTTTTTCGTCCAGGACGACTGGAAAATCCACCCCCGTTTCAGCCTGAATTATGGCCTCCGTTATGAATACAACGGCCCGCCCTATGCGCGCGACGACAATTTTTACAACTTCAATACGGCCAACGGCGCCGTCACGCTGGCCTCGGCCGCCGCGCGCCGCCTGGTCAGCCCCTTCTACCCGGCGAGCCTGCCGGTGGAGACCGCGCAGGATGCCGGATTCAACCGCACCCTCCGCCGCGCCGACCGCAACAACTGGGCCCCGCGGCTCGGCTTCTCCTGGCGCGCCGACGATCAGGGCAGGACGGTTGTCCGCGGAGGCGCGGGCATCTACTACGGCCACTTCAGCGTGGCCGCGCTCGGCAACCAGGTGGCCGGCCCGTTCGCCGTCTCCACCACCAGCAACAACGCCATCACGGCCGGCCAGCCCCTGTTCACGCTTGCCAGTCCCTTCGCCGTTCCCGGCTCGGCCGGCACGCTCAACGTCAACGGCCTGACGCCGGACCTGCGGAACATGTATTCGCTGCAGTACACGCTCACCGTCGAGCGCGAGCTCGCCCGCAACCTCGGCGTCCGTCTCAGCTACATCGGCGCCAAGGGCACGCAGCTTCCCTACATGCGCAACATCAACCAGCCGCTGGCGTCCACCCAGCCCTTCGCGCAGGCGCGCCGCCCCTATCCGATCTACAACAACGTGATCTTCGCCGAAAACGGCGCCAACAACAGTTATCAGGGCCTGCAGGCCGGCGTGCTGAAACGCTACTCGCGCGGGCTCCAGCTCCAGTCCACCTGGATCTGGGCCAAGCAGCTCAGCGAAGTCGACGACACCAACAACGCCGAGCTCAACACGCAGATCGAAGACGCCTACAACCGCCGCCGCGACCGCGCCAACGTCTACTCCGTGCCCCGCCACCAGTGGCAGAACCAGGCGCTGTGGGACATCCCGTTCGGCCGCGGGCCTGTCCTCGGCGGCTGGCAGCTCAACTTCCTGCTCAATCTGAGCACCGGCCACTGGCTCAACCCGCAGTTTGCCGGACCCGATCCATCCAATACGAACACCTTCGGCGGGCGCCCCGACGTCGTGGGGCCGCTCACCTACCCGAAGACGCTCGCGGCATGGTTTGACCGCACGGCCTTCGCCGCGCCTCCGGCCAACGCCGGCCGCTTCGGCAACGCCGGCCGCAACATCATCGAAGGCCCCGGCTACATCGTCTTCAATTCGGGTGTCATGAAGCGCTTCCCCATGCCGCGCGAGTCGCAGCTCGAGCTGGGCGCCTCCTTCACCAACATCCTGAACCACTTCAACTACGGCCAGCCGAACATGACCGTCAACGTCGCGGCGGGCGGCACCATCACCAGCACGCACATCTTTCTGCCGGCGGGAACGCCGCGCCAGGGCATGCTCCACCTGCGCTGGAAATTCTGATCGGCGCGGCGTGTCAGGATGAAGGGCATGAGACTGCTGTTCTCCGCTCTTCTTTTCTGTCTTCCGTCCGCAGCCCAGACCCGCGTCTGGATCGACGCCGACACAGCCAACGAAATTGACGACCTGTATGCCATCACGCGCATGCTGGCGGCGCCGGAGCTTGACATCGTGGCGCTGAGCTCGGCGCAGTGGAGCAAATCGCCCGCCGCGGAGGGCAACACGCTGGAAGCCAGCCAGCGGCTGAACGAGGCGCTACTCGGGCTTGCCGGAAGGATGTCGATTCCGCATCCGCGCGGCTCCGCCGTGGGCGTCTACTGGTGGGGCGCCGAGCGCGCGGCCCACTCGGCGGCGTCGTATCATCTGATCCGCGCCGCCCACGCCACGCCCGCGGGCCAGAAGCTGACCGTCATCGCCCTCGGCGCGCTGACCAACGTGGCATCCGCCCTCATGATCGATCCCTCGATCGCCACGAAGGTGCGCCTTTACTGGCTGGGCGCATTCATCGATCCCGACAAAGGCGTCTGGGACAAGAGCGAGTTCAACTGCCTGAATGACATTCCAGCCCTGAACGAGGTGCTGAACCGGGCGGAGCTCGAGCTGTTCGTCATGCCCGCCAGCGTCGCCCGCGCGTTGACGTTCGACTACGCTTCCACGGCGGAGCGTCTGGCCAGGCACGGGCGTCTGGGCGAGTTCCTGCTGGCGCGATGGAAGCAGCATGCGCCGGGCTCGTCCACCTGGATCATGTGGGACCTGGCCGCTGCCGAGTGGCTCCTGAAACCCGGGCTGGTGAAGTGGAAAAGGCTGCGCACGCCGCCGGAAAACACGCAACGGGACGTTGCCGTCGCCGTCTCGATCGACGCCGAAGCCATGCGCGCCGATTTCTGGCAGTCGCTCGGACGGCTGACGGGCGCCTCCTCTTCAGGCCAGAGCCGCGAGTGAAGCGGCTGAACGCCGCGGGAACGAGCGGCCCCGGCGCCGCTGCCTTGAGGCTGACCGCTCATTCCCGGCCTCTTCGCGGCCTGCATTCGCCGCTCTGCCAGAGGCGCCTGGTGCGGCTCTGCAACGCTACTGGGCCGTGGCCGTGGCCGTGTTGCTGGGCGCGCTTTCGGCGATGGTTTGGCTGCACGTGCTGAACGCCGTCACCACATACGTGTAGATGACCCGGCTGGTAAGGCCGCTGTCCTTGTAGGTGAGCGTCGTCGCCGGAACTTCGGCTCGCAACTGCAGCTTGCCTGACTGATCGTAGTAGATCCGGTAGCCGCCATTCGGCGCAGGCGAGCCCGCTGTCCAGTTCAGCGTGATGGACTTCTTGCCCGCCTTCGCGGTCAGGTTCTGCGGGGCGCCGGGCGTCTGGCATGCGGGAGCCGGCGGGACGCCCCAGCTTGCCTCCGCCATGACGAACGGTTCGGCCATGCCAGTGGCCAGCCAAGTGTCGAGCAGCTTCTGGCCTTCATTGGCGAGAAACGCGTTCGTCCTCCGGTTCGCGAGATAGAGGAACTGCACGTACTCCCAGCTCGTGGGCTGATAGAGCAGGCGGATTCTGGCGTAAGACGCTCCATCAGGCGGTGCGAGGTTCAATTCATCGTAATACCGGTAACTGCCGTCGGAGTTGCGGTATTGCTCCGCCGGCACCGGCAGCGCATTGCGTTTGCGTGCCTCTTCGAAGGTGAAGCCGTATGGCGGGATGCGATTGTCCTTGGTGACCGTGTTGTTCAGAACGAAGTGGAACGTGTCGTGGTAAGTCCCCGGCGTCTGTCGCGCCAGTTGACCAAGCGTGTACGCCACTGCGCCCGTGACGCGGTCGAACGACAGGGGCATGTCGCCCGGGTATCCAAGGCTCAGCAGCTGGGCTGCCCACTCCTGCGTCATCCCGTAGTGCGCTTCGTAGATCTTCGTGTTTGGATCGGTGGGATCGACGATCGACTTCACTGGCGTGCCGTTGATGCTGGCGACGACATCGTACTTGCCATCCTCGCGGAGAAGCCTGCCGTCGATGTCGTACCACTGGACGTTCACCCACATCCGGCGGCCTTCGGGGTAGCCGGTGATCAGCTTGTGCCCGGTGTGATTGACGATCTTCAGAGTGTTGCCAGAAACGGACAACGACGCAGCCAGCTTCAGCTGCTGCAGGGCGCGGTCCTTGCCCGCCCGCAATGCGTCGATCTGCACCGTGGCCAGCCCGCCGCCCAGGCGCAGCCAGCCGCGGGCGTTCTGGTAGAGGATCGCGTCCGGCGTCCAGTAGTTGCCTCCGGTCATGTCGTGCAGGGGCAAGTCGGGCCGGATCGGCGCTCCCGCCTTGTTGCAGCCCGCGCCCGTGACCGCGCGCATATGGCACGTCTGGCAACTGAAGAAGCGCGGCGTGCCGTCGGCGTAGTTGCCGCTGCCGGCGGCCGCCGCAAGGGCGCCAGCCCTCAGGTCGGCAGGCAGCGAGGCGTAGTTCCCGACCAGAGTCCGGGAAATCGCCCCCGCCATGAACTCGCTGAAGGTCCGCTCCACGATGCCGTACTGGTAGGGGAAGTTGTTGAAGGCCGCCTTGGCCGTGAGGGCCGAATTCAGGTTGCCGCTGGCGATGACGCCGCTGGTCTCCTGCGCGCCGTAATTGTGCGCCAGATCCCCGGTGACCGGGTTCGACACGTCATGGCACGACCCGCAGAAGCTGACATCGCGGTGGAACTTCGACTGCATGAACTGGTGCCGCGCGTCGGCGTTGCTGTACGGTCCGAGCTTCGCCGAACCCGGCCAGAGCGAAAGCATCCCGCTGCCGTAATAACCGGTGGCTGGAGTCTTCCGGTCATTGGCGATGAACGGGCTGATCATCACGCCGAGGTGCTCCTGGTTGTTCGGATTGGTCATCTTGTGGCAGGTGTCGCACTCCACGCCGTCGGCGTCCCCTGCCATCAGGCGCGAGCCGTCCGTGGGAGTGGAGCGGCCCCCGTACCATCCGGCGGTGGAGTGGCAACGGATGCAAAGATCGCCCGCCCCGTCGAAGTCCTGCTCGACGACGGCGAGCGTCGCCCAGAACAGCGGGTCGCGCGACGCGTTCCCCATCATGCTGCCGCGCCAGTTGAAGGAGGGCTCCACCGCCCGGTTGTAGCCGCCGTGGCAGTTGTCGCACTTGTCCGGCGTCTCGAGGTTGCTGACCTGCCCGGGCTGGGTGCCGGGCATCTTGATGGCGGGGGGCTCGACCAGAGCCGCCATCCCGAGGGCGATAAGGGCAAGGATGCCAAGGACGATGGCAACCGCACGCATGGGAAACCTCCTGGAGAGAGCTACAGGAGAATCATGCAGGAAAGATCCGTATCTTTCAAGGGGTTTTTTGATGCTTTTATCCTATATGGAGTCATCCATCACCCGGATGGGTGAAGCCCGCCCGCCGCTCCCCGCCGGTCCGCAGACCGGCGCTGCCCGGAATGCCGCCGTGCCGGCGCGGGACGCTGAAGCACCGGATCTGGCACAATGAAATCAGGCCGTCAGGCCGGGGCTTGCCATGTTTTTCAAACGACCCAAACCGCGTGAACTCAGCTTCTCCGAGCACCTCGACAACCTGAAGAGCGCCGGCTATCAGGTGCAGTCCGGACCGCAGGGTACGACTCTGGTGACGAAAAACCGGCTTGGGGCGCTGCTGAAAGAAGGCCCGGGCGGCAGGCCGCAGATCGTCGACACAGGCCTCGTGCTGGGCAACGAACTCGCCGTCCTCACCGACATCGGTTTCCAGAAGATCTTCCTGGCGCCCAGCGGCAGGCGCACGGCCGCTCTGGCCGAACACCTGCACGCCCTGCATGATTTCCGGGAAGACCTCGTGGAGCTGCTGGGCCTCGAAAGCCTCTATAACGAAGGACTCGGCACTGTGAATGAGAAGCACCTGTACGACCGTGTCGCGGGACGCGACACGGGTGCGGTGCGGCAGCCGTGGCAGCGCTGAAAGAAACGCGTCAGCTGCGCTTCGGCCGGAATTTCCAGCAGTAGAACACCCCGAGGAAGAACAGGCACAGGCCCCACCACAACCCGGCGCGCAGCTCCTTCATGACGACGTCATGCACGCCCGGGTGGTTGTGGTAGTACAGATCCGCCCCGGCGATCATCGCACCGTAGATCAGAAGCAGGGTTCCGATGAAGAACCAGATGGAAATGCCCGTGTCCTTTTCGCCGGTCAAAGCGCGTGACTCCTTTCCCATACGATACCCGAAACGCCCGCCGGATAGGGGCCGCCGTCAGGGACGCAGGGCGGGGAGAAAGCTCTCGCCGGCGGGCACGGACGCGCCGAAGTTTTCCGCAATCGTCTGCCCCGTGTCGGCGAGCGAAGCGCGCAGGCCGAGATCCCGCCCGCGCGCGGCACGGGGACCGAAGGCGAGCAGCGGAACGTACTCGCGGTTGTGATCCGTGGAAGGAGTCGTCGGATCGCAGCCGTGATCCGCGGTGAAAATGGCGAGGTCGCCCGGTTGCAGCGCGGCTTCGAACGCCGGCAGCCACGCGTCCACCTCTTCCAGCGCCCGCGAGTAGCCTTCCGCGTCGTTGCGGTGCCCGTAGAGCATATCGAAATCCACCAGATTGGCGAAAATCAGCCCTTCCGGATGGCTCTGCATCGACTCGAGGATTTTCGCCATTCCGTCCGCATTGCTTTTTGTCTTGTACGAATGGGAGACGCCGCGTCCGAGGTAAATATCGGCGATTTTTCCGACGCCCGTCACCGGCACGCCGCGCGCCGCCAGAGCGTCCAGCAGCATGCCCTGCGGCGGAGGGACCGCGTAGTCGTGGCGGTTCGCCGTGCGGACGAACGCTCCCGGCTCTCCGACGAACGGCCGTGCTATCACGCGCCCGACCTCGTGCTCGCCCCGCAGCAGTTCCCGCGCGATTTCGCAGATCCGGTACAGCTCCGCGAGTGGAATCACCTCTTCATGGGCCGCAATCTGGAAGACGCTGTCCGCTGACGTGTACACGATCGGCTTGCCCGTCCTCAGGTGCTCTTCGCCCAGTTCCTTGATGATTTCGGTTCCCGAAGCGGGCTTGTTCCCGAGCGTTCCGCGCCCGATGCGGCGCTCGAATTCGTCCATCAGTTCCCGCGGAAATCCGTCCGGATACAGCGGAAACGGCTTCTGCAGGATCACCCCGGCCAGTTCCCAGTGCCCCGTGGTCGTGTCCTTCCCGGGCGAAGCCAGCGCGCTGCGTCCGAAACAGGCGGCGGGCTCGGCAGCCGGTTGGAGATGCGCGAACGGGCGGATGTTGGCCAGCCCCAGCCGCTCGAAGTTCGGCAGCCGCAGCCGCCTGCGCTCGGCGCAATGCCCCAGCGTGTCGCCCGGCATGTCGTCGCCGAACTCGCGCCAGTCGGGCATCGCCCCGATGCCGACGCTGTCCAGCACCACCAGGATCACGCGGGAAAAGCTCACTGCGCAGGTGCCTCCAGGGCTTCGCGGATCCGTTCCGACAGCATGTCCACAAAGCGGTCGGCGATGAAGCCGTTCATGCGGCTGAAGACCTGCCCGCGGCGGTCCAGCACCATCGCCGTCGGGATCGAATTCACCCGCAGCAGCGAAGCCAGCCCGTCGTCGAAATACGACAACGGTCCCCAGCCCTGCTGCTTCAGAAACGGCGCCACCGCCGAGCGGTCCTCGTCGGTCGACACGCGCAGGAACACGACGTCGCTGCGGTTGCGGAACCGCCTCTGCACCTGCTCGTACAGCGGATGCTGCGCCCGGCACGGACCGCACCACGTAGCCCAGAAATCCAGAACCACCACCTTGCCCTTCAGGCTCGCCAGCGCCAGCTTCTCGCCCGTGGTGCTCGAGAGAGTGAATTCCTCCACGCTCCTCGCGCCGTAATTCGGATCGAACGCCTTCAGCCTCGCCCGCCGCGCCTCCTGCATCGCGGCGACGCGGTCCCACGCCTGCAGAAGCGCAGGCGCAAAAGCGCTCTCCTCTCCATGCGCCTTCTGCGCCAGCCCCGCCAGCCGCTGCCGGTCTTTCACCGGGTCGGGCTCGCCCGTGCGGTCCGCCCCCAGCGCCACGGCTTCCGCCGCCGCATCGAGCGCCTCGCGGAAGCGTCCGGCGCGCTCCAGAATCCGCGCCCGCTCGCGCGCATTCTCCACCGTCGGGCACAGCTGCCATGCCGCCTGCGCCACCGGCAGCGCTTCCTCAGTCCTGCCGAGTTGATCCAGCGCCCGCGCCTGGAACGTCAGCGCCCGCGCCAGCGCGTATTCCGTCTCGTCCAGCCGCCGTCCCCGCATCGGGCGGAACTCGGCCTTCTGCTGCTCCTGCCGCTCCGTCTCCAGCGACTGCGCGAGCATCTTCGCATAGCGGAGCGCCCGCTCCTGGTCTTCGCGCTTCTCCGAATCCAGCAGCGCCCGCGTCACGTGGTCCAGCAGCTGAAGACTTCGGGAGCCGCCCTCGATGGCGCGCACGCCGTACTCAAGCAGCAGCCGCCGGTCGCGCAGATCGACCGCCGCCTGCGCCAGCACCCGTTCGATCTCGGCGCGCTGCGGCGATTCGGGATACTGCTTCAGATGGCGCTCGAGCGCGCGGGCGTAATCGATGACGCTCGAGCCCGCCTCCACCAGCGCGCGGTCCAGCTCGTCTTCGCCGCCGCCCGCCGGCGCCGGAGGCTGCGCCGCCAGCAGGAACGCCCACAGGAGCGCCGTCACGGCTTCCTCTCGCTCGCCTGCGCGTTCTCCTGCTCCTCGCCCGCCTGGAACAGCACGAGCAGCTTCTCAGCGCGCTCCCGCGCCATGTTCAGATACGCGGGGTTGGCGGCGACGCGCTTCAGCAGCGGCACGTACTGATCCACGCCCACCAGCCGTTTGCGGTCCCAGGCGGCTTCGATCCGCAGAATCGCCTGGTTCACTCCCAGCCGCTCGTATTTCACCGTACGCTCGAGATCCGCCTGCAGAATCGCCGATTCGCACATCCGCTCGAACCAGTCGTGCAGCAGCTGCGCGTCCGGATCAAGCGTATGGTTGAACTTCGCCTCGAACCGCTCCCCGCCCTGCTCCCAGCGAAACAGCTTGTCGCCCATGCGCGCCACTTTCAGCCCGGACTCGAGCGGCTTGCGGAAACGGTCGAGCTTCTCGCTCAGCTCCCACACGACGCGCGCCTCCCGCGGGCGCAGCTGGAAGACGATCGGGTGCTCCTCGTCCGGCGCTTCGCGGTACTCGGCGCGCCCGTCGCGGTCGAGCCGGATTTCCATATACGGAGGCCGGCTGCCGGGAAACGTCTTCGAGTAGAAGAGCCGCGGACCATCGGCGGCGAAGGCGCACAGGGCCAGGCTGAGAACAGTCAGGTTGCGGATCATAGCGGCACGGGTGTCGATCGCCGCGCGGCATGGCAGATCGCGACGGCCAAAGCATCAGACGCATCCGCCGGGCGCGGGGCTTCATCGAGTTTCAGCAGTACGCGCGTCATCCACGCCACCTGCTGCTTGTCGGCGCGGCCGTTGCCCACCACGGCCAGCTTCACCTGCGCAGGCGGATAGGCCGCCACGGGCAGGCCGGCCTCGGCGCAGACGAACAGCGCCACGCCGCGCACATGGGTCAGCTTCAGGGCGCTGCGGATGTTTTCGCCCGTGAACGTGTCTTCCACCGCGGCTTCTTCGGGCGCATATGCGGCGATCACTTCGCGCAGCTTCTCGCCGATCGTTTTCAGCCGCTGGGGGAACTCCTCGCCGGCATCCGTGCGGATGGCCCCGCAGGCCACCATGCGGTGGCGCGTGCCATCGCTGTCGATGACGCCGTAGCCTGTCGCCTGGCTGCCGCAGTCGATGCCCAGTATCCGCACGCGCCCCCCGGTTCCGGCCGCGGCCGGATCACTCGCCGGTTTCGTCGCCGAAGTCGGCGTTGGTGTAGACGTTCTGCACGTCGTCGTGGTCCTCGAGAGCCTCCATCAGCTTCATCACGGCCGGGAGGTTCTTCGGGTCCACTTCCATCAGGTTCTTGGGGATCATGCCGATCTCGGCCGATGCGGTCGGAATGCCCGCCTTCTCGAGCGCCTCCAGCACCGACTGATGCGACTCCGGCGCGGAAAGGATCTCCCAGTGCTCGCCCTCGAGCTTCACGTCGTCGGCGCCCGCTTCCAGCGCCAGCTCCATCAGCTGGTCTTCCGTGGCCTTGTCCTTCTCGATCAGGATCTGGCTCTTGCGCTCGAACATCCAGCCCACCGAGCCGAGTTCGCCAAGGTTGCCGCCGTGCTTGGAGAACAGGTGGCGGATCTCGCTCACCGTGCGGTTGCGGTTGTCCGTGGCCGCGGCGACCATGATCGCCACGCCGCCCGGTCCGTACCCTTCGAACATGATCTCTTCAATCGCGCCGCCTTCGATTTCGCCCGTGCCGCGCTGGATGGCGCGCTTGATGTTGTCGGCGGGCATCGAGACCGCTTTCGCGGCCATGATGGCGGTGCGCAGCCGCGGGTTGGCGTCGGGATCGCCGCCGTTGCGCGCAGCGATCGTGATTTCCTTGATGAGGCGCGTGAACAGCTTGCCGCGCTTGGCGTCCAGGGCCGCTTTCTTGTGTTTGATCGTCGCCCACTTGGAATGTCCGGACATGGCTAACCTCTCGCCTGGGATGGATCGATCGAGACGGGGCGCGATCGGCCCCAATTGCTCAGGATACCATCGGCCTGCGGCGGGAGCCAGACTCCCGGACCCCGCCCCCGTTCAGTTCAGCCGCGCCGCCAGCTCGCGCGCCGCCATATCGGCGTCCTTCTCCGGCAGTCCGGCCACGCCCGCCAGCCACGGTCCCTTGGCGAACACGAACACCATCCGGTCCCCGTCCTTGCCGTAATAGCCCCCGAAATGCGCGATCAGCTTCGGGTTCTCCATGCGCTTCTTGTAGTCGAACAGCATCAGCGCCGCCGCTTCCGGCACCGCCGTGCGGATCAGGAACATGTCGAACTCCTGCTTGCCGCGCCGGTAGTGCGCCACGTTGCCCCCGGGAAGAAACTCGCGCCCCAGCACGTGGTCCTCCACGACCCTGGCTTCCACGCGCCCCTCGGCCGGGAAGTGGTGCGTTTCGTCGGCGATGACCTTCTTCTTCTTGACAGGCGCCTCCGCCTTTTTCTCCGCCGGCGCGCCGCCGCAGCCCGCCAGCAGCAGGGCCGCCGCCGCAATTGCAGACATCATCATCCGGATCCGCATAGCGACTACGATGCTATCACCAGCCGGAGCGCGCCGGGGCGGTCCGCCCCGCGCTTCGCCTGCTGCCCGGACGCGCCGCAATGCTAGCCTAGGTTCTGAAGCCATGCTGCTGGCCATCGATGCAGGCAACACCAACGTCACCATCGGCCTCTTCCAGGGGCCGCAGATCGTGACCCGCTGGCGCCTGCGCACCGTCCACGAGCGCACGCCCGACGAGTGGGGCATCCAGCTGCGCAGCCTCTTCGCGCTGGAAAACCGCGCCTTCGAGCAGGTCGACGGCGTCGTGGCTGCCAGCGTCGTGCCGCCTCTCGAGTCCAGCCTCACAGCGATGGCTCGCCGCTATTTCGGCGTCGAGCCGTTCTGGATCACCGGAACCACGGAAACCGGGCTCAGCATCCTCTACGACAACCCGCGCGAAGTCGGCGCCGACCGCATTGTCAACGCCGTGGCCGCCCTGGAAAAATACGGCGGCCCCTGCATCGTCGTCGATCTTGGCACCGCCATCACCTTCGACGCCGTCAGCGCCCGCGGCGAATATCTCGGCGGCGTCATCTGCCCCGGCATCGGCATTTCGATCGCCGGACTTTTCCAGAAAACCGCCCGCCTGCCCATGGTCGATTTCCGCGATCCGGGCCGCCTGATCGGCACCAATACCGTGGCGAGCATGCAGTCGGGCCTCTACTACGGCCTCATCGGCATGATCGACGGCATCGTCGAGCGCATGGCCGCCGAGCTCGGCCCCGGCGCGCGCACGGTGGCCACCGGGGGCCACGCGGCGCTGATCACGCGCGGATCGAAATGGGTGAAGACCGCCGACGAGGACCTCACCCTGGAAGGATTGCGCCTGATCTGGGAGAAAAACCACCGTCCATGACCGCGCCCGAAGACGCCGAATGGAAGCTGAATTACTTCAGCTATTTCACGGAAGTCGAGGAACATTTCCAGCGCGCCCGCGGCACGGGGCTGTTCCTCATGTCGCCGCTCGACTGGGCGCTGGTCGAATCCTGGAAAAACGCCGGCGTCCCGCTCGAGGCCGTTCTGCGAGGCATCGATGCCGCGTTCGAAAAGTGGCGCTCGCGCCGGCAGCGCACCCAGCGCATCAACAGCCTTGCCTACTGCGCCCAGGCCGTCATGCAGGAGGCCGAAGCCATGGCCCGCAACCAGGCTGGCGCGGGCCCGGCGGGTGGCGAAGCGGGCCTCGCGCCGGATGCGGTGCGCGCGCATCTCGAAAAAGGCGCTGCCGCCCTCGCCGCCCTCGACGGCTACTCCGGCATCGCCGCCTCGCTCCAGGCCATCCTTGCCGACTTCGACCGCCATGCGGCCGACCTGCGCGAACTTGAACTGCGCCTCACGGCGCTCGAGGACAAAATGGCCTCCATCGCCCGCACGCGCCTCAGCGAGGAGCAGCTTCTCTCGATGCGGCGCGAGCTCGACCGCGATATCGCTCCCTACCGCAGCCGCATGAGCGCTGAACAGCTGGCGCGGCTCGAAAAGTCCTTCCTCGACCGCAAGATCTACGAAGCCGCCGGCCTGCCGCGCCTGAGCCTGTTCTACCTCTGACATTGCCCAGGGTCCGCCGGGGCTGAGCAGATTCCCTCAATTGGGCGAAGATCCCCCCTTGACCAGACGTCCAGGTGTGATATAGTGGCCACCAACAGCGTACGCTGATTGCAACGCCAGCGTTTTCCTCCGATTCTGGCTGGCTGTCTGCCGGTGAGGATCTTCCTCCGAGTCCTCACCGGCCTATTCATTTCCGGGCGGAGATTCGTCAGAAGGCGCAGGCGGTGCGGGCCGCGCCGGGCCTCAATGGAGGTACAGCACCTCCGGGCGCACCCAGCGGCGTTCGGGAGCATCGCAGGGGCCGCAGGTGACCCGGTAGTCCGGCCAGGCTTCCCGGGCCGTCCGCGGCACTTCCACCGGGTGCGCCCAGTCGTGATAGACCGCGATCGACATCCGCGGGTGGTGCTGCTGGAGGGTTCGGCGGGCCCCTTTCAGCGCGCGGACCTCGGCCCCCTCGATGTCCATCTTGATGAAATCCACGCGCTGCAGACCGAGCTCCTGGACGAGGGAATCGATCGGCAGCAGGGGCACGCGCACCGTGCGCGTCACCCTGGAGAGGTTCATCACGAAGGTCGCCGCCGCTTCGTTGCCGTCCTCGATCTTCAGCTCCAGCTCGTCCGGCTCGTCCCAGACCCCCTTGGGAACCACGACGACCCTGCCGGCGGCAATGTCGTCGGCGAAATTGCGGCGCAGGCACTCCACATTGTCCGGCGCCGGTTCGATGGCCACGACCCGGGCCGCGCCGGCATTGAGCGCGAAGCGCGTGAAGACGCCCACGTTGGCCCCGCAATCCAGCACCGTGTCGCCCTTCCGGACGAAATGCGCTCCGCTGCCGTAGAGGTGCACTACCTGCTCGGCCAGGTTGAAGGGCAGCGTATACTGGCTGCCCGGCGGCGTCCAGAAGCGTCCGTACGGAGTCGCGTAGAGCTCCAGCCCTTCATACTCCTTCTGCAGAAGCCGGCTCTGAGCCAGGATTTCATCCTTCACCTGCATGAGCTGCCGCTTGTGGCGGGGGATCTGCCACGCCTGCCGCGGCGGGCAGCCGCGGCTGTCGCCGAAACTGGCGAGCAGGTAATACCGGAGCGGTTCGTATTGCCACCCGCCGAAGGCTCCGCCTGCCAGCAGCATCAGAAGCGCGATCCACTTGCTCACTGCCCTCAGGCTAGCATGCGCGATGCCGCGGCCACCGCGCATCGTATCCTGTCAGGTGATGGAAGTCATGATGGGACACCTCGGCTGGATCGAGGTGATTTGCGGCCCGATGTTCTCGGGCAAGAGCGAGGAGCTCATCCGCCGCCTGCGCAGGGCTCTCATCGCGCGCAAGCGCGTCCAGGTCTTCAAGCCTGTCCTCGACAACCGCTATTCGCCTGATGAAATCGTCAGCCACGGCGACGTCCGCATGAAGTCCGAGGTCGTCTCCTCCCCCCGCGAAATCCTCGACCGCCTCGACTGGCGCACGCAGGTGGTGGGCATCGACGAGGCCAACTTCCTCGGCCAGGATCTCGTCTCCGTGGCCCAGCAGATGGCCGATTCCGGCAAGCAGGTCATCATCGCCGGACTCGACACCGATTACATGGGCCGCCCCTTCGCGCCCATTCCCGACCTCCTCTGCCTGGCCGAGTCCATCACCAAGACGCTCGCCATCTGCATGCGCTGCGGCAATCCGGCCAAGCACACGCAGCGGTTGGTGGAGAGCGGCGACCTGATCGTTGTCGGGGCCGCCGGCGTCTACGAGGCCCGTTGCCGCCGCTGCTTCGAGCCCGGCGCGCCCAGGCAGGAGTATCTCGATTTCGCCCGTCCCCGCAGCCTGAATTCCGAATAGGCCCCGCTCTCCCTGCGGGTCATCCGCATCGACGAATGTCCCCGCAGCCTCCCGCGACGGGTTTCCCGCCGCCCTTGGGCGGCGGCTGCATCCCAACCGTGTTTGGCTGCGCCGCCCGGGAGCGGGCCTTCACCCGCCCGGCCCAGCCGCCAGCGGGCGATTTCCCGCTGAACGCCCCCCCGCCTGCTGCGCGCTTTTCCCGGGAACCGGCGCCCTCGATCAGGCCCCTGCGGCCACGATGATAACCTGTTAATGTCAGTTAGCGTCCATCCCATCTGAAGGAGCATCAGGAGTGAGCGATCCCAACTACATTCCTCCGCAGGGCCAGCAGCCCCACTATGTCTATCCGCCCCAGAGCAGCGGAGGCGGGGTCAAGACGGCCATCCTTTTCGGCGCGGTGATCGCGCTCGTTGCGGCCAACGTGTATCTGTTTCTTCAGGTGGACTCCCTGAAGAAGGAAATGGCGCTGAACCGCGAGACCCTGTTGGCCGAAGTCACCAAGGCCCGCGAAGCCTCCACGGTCACCTCCGCCGCGGCGCAGCGCAATATCGACGCGCTGAAGGATGAACTGGAAGCCGCCCGCCGCCAGGTAGCCACGGCAACGGGCCAGGCCAAGCTGGAAGCGCAGAAGCACGCCGAGGAACTCGCCGCGCGCCTCGCTCAGCAGCAGAAGGCGGCCGAGGCCCAGCTCCGCGGCCAGATCTCCCAGGTGGAGCAGGCCACGACAACAAAGCTCGGCGAGGTTTCCACGGAAGTCGGCTCCGTCAAAACCGAGCTCAGCAGCACGAAGTCCGAGCTTGAGAAAACGATCGCCCAGCTGAAGAGCGTCGCCGGCGATCTTGGCGTCCAGAGCGGACTGATCGCCACCAACTCGAAAGAACTGGCTGCGCTGAAGGCGCTCGGCGAGCGAAACTACTTCGAGTTCAACCTCGGCAAGACGAAGCAGCCCCAGCGCGTCGGCGACGTCATGATCCAGCTCAAGCGCACCGATCAGAAGCGCAACCGCTTCACCATCGACATCATCGCCGACGACAAGAAAGTGGAGAAGAAGGACCGGACGATCAACGAGCCGATCCAGTTCTATACCTCGAAGGCCCGCCAGCCCTACGAGATTGTCGTCAACGAGGTCGGTCGCGACGTCATCGTCGGCTACCTGGCCACGCCCAAAGTGCAGACGTCGCGCTGAACAGCCGTACGCCGCGGGCCGGCCCGCCGGCCCGCGGTCAAAGCTCCTGCACGCGGATCTGCTTGAACTCCACCCAGTAGCCCTGCCGGTGCGCCTGCAGCTCGATGAAGCCCGGCTCGGTCCGCATCAGGAAGCCGTATTCCATCACCGTCTCGCCGTTGATCCGCACCTTGCAGTCCCTGCCCTGAACCTTGAGCTCGAAGAGGAACCATTTTTCATCTTCGATCCGCGGATATTTCGCCCGCTGGAAATGATAAAGCGACCCCGTTGGAAAATGCGCATCCGGCACCGGATGCAGCTGGATCTCATACGCGTACGCCGGATTGGTTCCCTTGCCCGCGCTGCGGAAAATCACGCCGCTGTTATGCTGCGGGCATCCCCGTATGTAGCATTGCAGGTAAAAGTCGCGGAACTGCTCCTTCGTGCCCAGCAGTCCGTCGCCGTCCAGCCGGAGCACCTCCCCGATGGCGTGCGCCACCGGCTTGCCCACCGTCGGGCGCCAGTTCGCCTCCAGGTCTTCCGCCTTCCCGTACAGCACCTTCCACGGCTCGCTTCCGGGCAGCTCCCTGATCCGCAGCCTCCGGAAACGCACCACCGAAGACGCCCCCGCGATCCCGATGTAGCCCGAGCGCAGCCGGTCCCGCAGCTCCGGGTGCGTGCGCTGGTTCAGGTCCTGGACCATTTCTCCGTTGATCCAGACGCGCAGAACCGGATCGTCGGCCAGAATCCGGAATTCATTCCAGCCCTTCCGCACCGTCACTTTTTTCGGCGCGATCACCGGAAATACCGCCCCGCAGGAATAGGCGTTCGGACGCTCCTCCGCCTGGTGGAACACCTTGATCTGAACGCCCGCCTCCGTCGGATATCCGTGCAGGGGAGCGTGCAGATAAATGCCGGAATCGTTCCATCCGTCCACCAGAAATTCTCCGCGCAGGTCGAAATTCATGTAGGATTTCGCCGACCGCAGCCAGGCTGGAAACGAGGCGTGCGCCTGCACCTCCACGGCGTCGCCCCGCACGAAAAAGGCCGACTCCGGCGCATCCACCGCTACCCATTCTGTCAGCGGCGCAAACCCGGTCTCTTCCGTCTGCAGGGCGGCGATCAGCGGCAAGGAGAGAAATTCACGTCGGGCAATCATGGCGTCCTACATTCTATGCGAGCCCGCCTCGCGCAGGACACGCCCGCGCCCGCAATGGTATCGTGCGGAAGATGATTCCGCGGCGCCGCGCCTTCTTCCCGTGCCTCGCCATTCTGCTGGCCTGCGCCTGTTCGCGCCAGCAGAAACAGGAGATCCCCGGACCGCCGGAAGCGCTGTCCGGAGGATGGAAGCGCGAACTGCTGGAACACCCTGCCCCCGCCTCAGCGCCCGAGGACGTCCGGCGGTGGAAGCCGGTCGAATGGCTCCGCGCCAGCTACCGCTCCAATGCTTCCACCATCGCCGTCGACGCGTTCCGCATGCCGTCGGAAGCCGTAGCGTTCGAGGCTCGCCAGAAGTGGCGGAACGCTCCGGGCTCGATGGCCTTTCACTGGAAAAACCTGCTCGTCGTCTGTTCTTCCGCCACTGAACCAGCGCCAGCCCTGGCGGAATTTTCTGCCAAACTGGAAGCAGAATGGCTGGCAACGGGCCGCTGACCCGGACTTCCGGCGCCCCGGAACGCTTCCACGAGTCGGCCGTCCTCATCATGCTCGGCGCCGCCTGGAGCGCGCTGGCTGGCTCCGGGTTCCTTTCGCACGATCCCCAGGATCTGCTGTTTCTCGCCGCGGCCGGCGCCGCACTTCTCTTGCGCGCTCTCGCGCTTGCAGGACTGGCCCGTCTGCCGGAATCGCCGCGCTGGCCCAACATCGCCACAATCCTGTACCTGCTGTATTACCCCGCCGACTATGTCTGGATCTCGCAGGATTTCCTCAAAGCCACCCTCCATCTCGTCTTCTTCGTGTTCGTCGTCAAGATCCTGACGGCGCGAACGCCCCGGGACTTCCTTCTTCTGAAGCTGGTGGCGTTCCTCGGGCTGCTGGCTGCCTCCATCGTCTCGGCCAGCCTCACCTATCTCGTCTTTCTCTGCCTCTTCCTGGCAGCCGCCATCGCCGCCCTGGCCAGCGAAGAGATTCTCCGCGCGCAGGCCGGCCGGCGGCTCGTCACGCCCGGCGCGGCGCGGCTCCCGGCGCGCCTGGCCCGCCTCACGGCCGTCTCCACGCTCACCGTCCTCGCGTTGACCGCAGCGCTCTTTTTCTTCCTCCCCCGCACCGCCCGGGCCGCATTTGAGCACCTGCTGAAGCCTTCGTACCGCAATTCGGGCTTCGCCTCGGAGGTCCTGCTCGGCCAGGTGGGCGAGATCCGCCGCCAGACCGCCACCGTGTTCCACGCCCGCTTCCTCGACCGCCGCCTTCCCGCGCTCAAGTGGCGCGCCACCGCGCTGGGCGAGTTCGACGGCTGGCGCTGGTACAGCACCCAGGCGCGCGAAGGCCGCGCGCTCCGCCCGGTCGACGGGCTCGTCAAGCTCCTCGACGACGAGCAGCTCCGCCTGCCCGGCAGGCGCTTCACCTACGAAGTCCTCCTGCACAACACCAACTCGGACTGGCTGTTCCTCGCCGGCAGGCCGGAGTACCTGCGCGTCTCCACTCCGCTCGTGCTCGAGTCCGATGCCACCGGCTACCGCGTCCCTCTGGCCGGCGGCGAAGGCTTCCGCTATGTCGTGCACGCCACGCTGCCCGAAACGCCCCTCCATGCGGCGCTGAAACCCGAAGAGCGCAATTTCTACCTCCGCCTGCCCGTGGTCGATCCCAGAGTCATCGACCTGGCGCGCCGCATCACCGCCGGCGCCCGGTCCGACGCCGAGCGCGCCGCCCGCATCGAAGCCTGGCTGCTGGCCAATTACCGCTACTCGCTCCAGCCCCTCGACCGCGAAGTCGACGATCCGCTCGCCTATTTCCTCTTTGAAGGAAAGAAGGGCCATTGCGAATACTTCGCCTCCGCCATGGCCGTCCTCCTGCGCGCCGTCTGGGTGCCCTCGCGCGTCGCCGTCGGCTATCGCGAAGGCAGCTTCAACTCGCTGACCGGCTGGCATGTCGTCCGCGCCTCCGACGCCCACAGCTGGGTCGAAGCCTGGATCGATGGCCGCGGCTGGACCGAATTCGACCCCACGCCCCCCGATCCCGAGCAGCAGGCAGCCAGCCTCTGGGACCGCCTCTCGCTCTGGTCCGATGCGCTCGGCGTCTTCTGGCAGGAGTGGGTCCTCGGCTACGACCTCGACCGCCAGCTTTCTCTCGCCATGCAGGTCGAGCAATCCCGCCGCCGCTTCCAGTGGATGCGCTGGCCGCAATGGTTGCGCAACTTCCGCTCGCCGGACGCCCGCGGCGGCGCCTCGTTCCTCGCGGCTGCCGTCATCGCCCTGATTCTCTGCTTCGCCCTCTACCGCTACCGCGCCGCCCTTCTCAAACGGTGGCGCATGCTGGAGGGCGGGCGCAAACTGCGCCGCGGCGCCGCCTCTCCGCACGACGCCTCAGCCGTCTACGAGCGGATGATGGCCAGGCTCCGCTCCCTGGGCTTCGAAAAGCCTCCGTGGATGACTCCCGCGGAATTCGCCGCCTGCCTGCCTGAGGGCGAAACCGGCGCCGCCGTCCGCGGCTTCACCAGAGCCTATCACGCTTTCCGCTTCGGCGCCGACCCGCGCGCTGCACAGGAGCTGGCCGCCTGGCTGGAACGGGTCGAACGGCTCCCCGGTCGCCGCGCCTGAAAACCCGGCAGAAAAATTCCCGCCCAGGTCGGAATTTTTTCGTGCCGGGCTGAGCCATTTCTCCGCCGGATTCCGGTCATGAAGATGTAGGCGCGGCCCGGTAGACATCGGAGGAGGACGCCAGGCGGCGTTTCCGGGCCGCCCGGCGAAATCCGGCGCCGGTCAGGAGGAGGACCGGCCCTGGATCCCGAGCGCTATCACCAGCCTCACTGCTGACAGCGCCTGCAGACGGCGCCCGGCGGCGGACGGGAGGAGGTCCGCCGCCGGGCGCTCCCTTTTCGGCAACTGAACGCCCCGGAGAGATACAATGCCCAGAAAGGCGCATGGGCGACAGCGGGCAGCAGCACCAGGTCACCCGGCTTCTGCAGAGATGGGGCTCGGGCGACGAATCCGCACTCAACGAGTTGATCGAGCTCGTCTACCCCGAGTTGCGCCGGATCGCCTCGAGGTACATTCAGAACAACGCCGCCCACACCCTGCAGAGCACCGCTCTGGTTCACGAGGCCTATCTGAAACTGGTCGGCCGCCAGGACATCCACTGGACCGATCGCACCCACTTCTACGCCGTGGCCGCCCGCGTCATCCGCGGCATTCTCGTGGATCACTACCGCGCCCAGAATGCCGCCAAGCGCGGCGGCGGCGCCGATCACGTCACCCTGGACGGCTCCGCCTCCCCGGCGGCGCCCTCTTCCGATCCCGTCGATCTGCTCGATCTCGACATCGCCCTCAACGAGCTGGAACAGCTCGATCCGCAACAGGCGCGCATCGTCGAGCTGCGCTACTTCGGCGGATTGAGCATCGAGGAAACCGCCCACGCCACGGGGATCAGCCCGGCCACCGTCAAGCGCGACTGGCTTGTGGCCAAAGCCTGGATCCGGCGCCGCCTGTCCGGCGGTCCCTCCGGAGCATCGTCCGGTAGCTGACCCCATGGACACGCAGCAGTGGCAGGAGGTGAAGCGGCTCTTCGGCGAGGCGCTGGAACTGCCTGCCGATCAGCGCAGCGCGTGGCTCGATTCAGCCTGCCCCGTCCCCGCCGTCCGCGCAGAAGTCCTCAGCCTGCTCGACGAGTACTCGCAATCCGGCGACTTCCTCGAACACCCGGAGCCCGCCGCCAATGCGCTCCTCGAGGATCTCTTCTCCTCCGTCCAGCCGGGACAGACCATCGGTCCCTGGAAGCTCGTCCGCGAAATCGGCCGCGGCGGCATGGGCGTCGTCTTCGAAGCCGTCCGCGATGGCGGGGATTTCCAGGCGCGCTTCGCCCTCAAACTGATCCGCGCCGGCCTCGTCACGCCCCAGCTCATCGAGCGCTTCCGCTTCGAGCGCCGCATCCTCTCCCGCCTCGCCCACCCCGGCATCGCCGCGCTGCTCGACGGCGGCACGACCGAAAACGGCCTTCCTTACCTCGTCATGGAGTTCGTCGAAGGAACGCCGATCGACCAGTGGTGCCGCGACAGGCGCCTCGGCGTCCGCCAGCGCGTGGAACTGATGATCGAGGTCTGCCGCGCCGTCCAGCACGCCCATGAGCGCCTGGTGATCCACCGCGACCTGAAGCCCGGCAACATCTTCGTCACCGCCGAAGGCCGCCCGAAACTGCTCGACTTCGGCATCGCCAAGGTGCTGGCCGACGACTTCGGCGAGACGCCCGAGGCCACGCGCACGGGCATGTATGTGCTGACGCCGGATTACGCCAGCCCCGAACAGATCAGCGGCGCGCCCGCCACCACCGCCACCGACGTCTACTCGCTGGGCGTGCTGCTCTACGTTCTGCTCTCCGGCAGCCGTCCCTACGACCTCGCCGGCCTGCCGCCGCTCGAAGCCATGCGCCGCGTGCTGGAAAGCGATCCCCGCCCCCCCAGCGCCGCAGCGCCCCCGGAAAGCCGCGACGCCCTGCGCGGCGACCTCGACCAGATCGTCCTCAAGTGCATGCGCAAGGACCCGGCCGAGCGCTACTCGAGCGCGGCCGCTCTTCTCCAGGATCTGGAATCCTGGCTCGCGGGCCGTCCCGTCTCCGCCGTCCCGCCTTCGTGGCAGTACCGCCTCGCGCGTTGGGTCAGGCGCAACCGCACAATGGCCGCCGCGCTCGCCGCGCTCGCCGTGTCCATCCTCGCCGGCGGCGTCGCCACCGCCTGGCAGGCCCGCGAGGCGCACCTCGCGCGCGGCCGGGCCGAGCAGCGCGCCCTCGAAATCCAGCAGTTCTCCCGCTCCCTCGTCTTCGAACTGCACTCCATCCTGAACAGGCTGCCCGGTTCCACCGAGGCCCGCGCCCTCCTGCTCGGCCGCGCCATGAAGTTCTTCGACGGCGCCGTCCGCACAGCCGGCAACGACGCCCGCCTCCTGCTCGAGCTCGGCGAAGGCTACCGCCGCCTCGGCAACGTCCTCGGCTCCAGCTTCAGCAACAACCTCGGCCGCCAGGAAGAGGCGCTGCAGGCGTTTGAAAAAGGCCTCGCCGCCGTCGCAGCCGCCCGCCGCCTCGAGCCCCCTTCCTACGACTCCCTCCGCGCCCACTCGGGACTCCTCGTCGAAGCCGCCCTCGCCGCCGGCGGCATGAACCGCTTCCAGGAGGCCGGACAGTACGCCCGCCAGCTCGAAGCCGTCATCAGCGAAATCGACACCCGGATCCCGCAAACCCCCGAAGCCCGCTCCCTCGCCGCCACCAACCGCAGCCAGCTCGCCATGATCCTCTCCAGCCTGAAACAGCAGGACAGGGCCGTGGAACTGTACCGGCAGGCGCTGGCCGGCTACGCCTCCCTGCCTCCCGAAGAGGCTGCCAGGCCCGGCAATCTGAGCCAGCAGGCGTTCGCTCACAAAAGGCTCGGCGCCATCCTGATCCCGAAGAACCTCGCGGAGGCGGAAAAGCACTACCTCGAGGCCCTCGCCATCGACCGCAAGCTGATAAAGCTCGATCCGGACGACGCGGACCAGCGCTACAACATCACCTTCGCCCTCTCCGATCTGGGCCTGATCAGCCGCGAACGCGGCAACCTCGGCTCTTCCCTCCGCTACTTCTCCGAAGCCGCCTCCATCCGCGACAGCTTTTACGCCTCGGATCCGAAAAGCGTGCGCATCCTCAACGGCGTCACCAACGTCCACTGCCAGCTTGCCACCGTGCAGGCGCGCCTCGCTCATTTTCCGGAGGCGCGCCGGGAAAGCGCCCTCTGCGAAAAGTTCGCCCGCGAACTCGCCTCCATCGATCAGCGCGACTCGCGTTGCGGCCGCGGCCCCATGGCCATGCTGTTCGCGGCCGAAGTCGCCGTCGAACAGGCCGCCCGCGCGGCCTCCGCAGCACGGGCCCGGTTTTCCGCCGAAGCGAACGCAGTTCTGGCCCGCGCCGAGCGCGAGTCGTCCGCCTGCCCGCAACCCTTCCCCGGTTTCCCTGAAAAATCCGCAGGCCTGCGGAAGAGGCTCGCGCAGCTCAGCCAGTAAAGGGCCGCCCGGTCCCCGTCACGCCCGGCGCAGGTTCTCCGCCGCGCCGGTCTCCTGCGTTCCGGCCCGCGCCCGCATCCGGGCCGCGTAGCGCGCCGGAACCAGCAGCACGATCCGCTCCCGGCTCAGCCCTGCTTCCGCCGGCGCGAACCCCGCGTGTTCGCCGTCCACCTGCAGATCGATCACCGGATCCTCGAGCGGCCGGATCCGCACGCTCTCCGCGTCGAGCACTTCGACGCCCCGCATCCCCTTCAGCCGGTTCAGCAGCACTCCGGCGAAGTATTTCAGATAGCGCAGCGAGCTCCGCCCCTCAAACAGCACCACCGCCAGCCGGTCCTCCAGCGGATTGGCGTGGCGCGCGATCCACAGGTCCCCGCCGTAATTCCTTACCCGCGCCATCAGCGCGAAGCTGCACTCGAAGCGCCTCCCGTCCACTTCCGCTTCAAACACCTCCAGCCGCCGCCCCAGCTGCGCCAGCCCGCCCTCCCAGTAGCTCAATTTGCCCAGCCGCCGCTTCCACTCCGGGCTCACCATCCGCACGATCCGCGCATCCAGCCCCGCCCCGGCCATGCAGAGAAACAGCCGCTCCCCGTCAGCGTTGCGCAGCATGCCGGGCGCGATGCTCGCCGGCTCCATCTCGCCCAGCCGCGCCGCCGCGCGCAGGGCGTTGTTCCCCGTGCCGATCTCGCAGCTCAGCACGTTCGCCGTGCCCGCCGGCAGCACCAGCAGCGGCACGCCCGTGCCGGCCAGTCCCTCGGCCGCTTCGTTCACCGTGCCGTCGCCGCCCGCCACGCACACCAGCTCCGCCCCGCGGCCGATCCACTCGCGCACCGTGCGCGCGGCCGTCCGCGGCCCCTCCGTCGCCACGGCCTCCACCTCGCGCACATGGGCCCGCAGTGCGGCCGTCAGCTTCTCCACCAGCCCGCGGTCCGACCGGATCCGCCCGGCTTCCGGGTTGTACACGAGCACGGCTGCACGCGGTTTTGTCACGCGGATACCCTATTAACTGTGACAGTTCAGGAACAGCTCGAGCAACTCCGCGCCGAGATCCGCCGCCACGAGTATCTCTACTACGTTCTCGACCGGCCCGAGATCACCGACGCCGAGTTCGACGGCCTGATGCGCCGCCTGCGCGAACTCGAACAGGCCCATCCCGAGATCCCCGTGCCGCCGGACTCGCCCACCCAGCGCGTCGGCGGCGCGCCCCGCGAGGGCTTCGTCAAGGTCCGCCACTCTTCGCCCATGCTCAGCCTCGACAACGCCCTCAACGAAGGCGAGCTGCGCGACTTCGACCGCCGCGTGCGCGAACTGCTGCAAGGCGAACCATTCGCCTATGTGGCCGAGCTCAAGCTCGACGGCCTCTCCATGGCCGTTCACTACGAAAACGGCGTCATGCGCCAGGCCGTCACCCGCGGCGACGGAACCGAAGGCGAAGACGTCACCGAAAACGCCCGCACCATCCGCACCGTGCCCCTCCGCTCGCTCGACGCCCCCTGGCCGCGCTTCGAAGTGCGCGGAGAGGTCATCATGACCAAGGCCGCCTTCGAGCGGCTGAACGCCGAGCGCGAAGCGCAGGGGCTGCCCCTGTACGCCAATCCGCGCAACTCCGCCGCCGGCTCGCTGCGCGTGCTCGATCCTTCCATCACCGCCGCCCGTCAGCTGGAATATCACGCCTACTTCCTGCTTGTGGACGGACGGCCCGCCCTCCCGAGCCATTGGGAGTCTCTCGAAATGCTCGTCCGCCTCGGCTTCCGCGTCGGCGCGGAACGCCGCCTCTGCCGCGATGTCGAGGATCTGCTCGCCTTCTGCCGCGAGTGGGAAGAAAA
Source organism: Bryobacteraceae bacterium (assembly GCA_026002875.1). Lineage (NCBI taxonomy): Bacteria > Pseudomonadati > Acidobacteriota > Terriglobia > Bryobacterales > Bryobacteraceae > Bryobacteraceae bacterium. The sequence goes on along the minus strand of BPGE01000001.1, from coordinate 1,263,205 downwards.
GCGCGATTCTCTGCCCTGCGAAATCGACGGCGTCGTCGCCAAGGTCGACTCCGTCGAACAGCAGCAGCGGCTCGGCTGGACGGCCAAAGCCCCGCGTTGGGCCATCGCCTTCAAGTTCACGCCCCGCCAGGCCGAAACCGTCCTCGAAAACATCGAAGTGCAGGTGGGCCGCACCGGCGCGCTCACGCCCGTGGCGCGCCTCCGCCCCGTCACGGTCAGCGGCGTCACCGTCACCAACGCCACGCTCCACAACGAGGACTACATCCGCGAGCTCGGCCTCATGATCGGCGACCGCGTCGTCGTCGAGCGCTCGGGAGACGTGATCCCCAAGGTGGTCCGCGTCGCCGAGCCGGGCAGGGACCGCCGGCCGTTCGTCATGCCCTCCGAGTGCCCCGTCTGCGGCGGTCCCGTCTTCCGGGCGGAAGGCGAAGCCGTCGTGCGCTGCATCAATTCGAGTTGCCCCGCGCGGCTCAAGGAGAGCATTCTTCACTACTGCTCCCGCGGCGTGATGGACATCGACGGCATGGGCGACGCCATCGTCGCCCAGCTCATGGCCGCGGGCAAACTGCGCAGCATCGCCGATCTTTACTCGTTGACCGAAGCCGACCTGGCCCCGCTCGAGCTCGAAGGAGAAAAAGCCCGCCGCCGCCTCGGAGAGAAAGTCGCCGCGCGCATCGTCAGAAACATCGAATCGACGAAGCAGAAGCCGCTCTCGCGCCTCATCGCCGGACTCGGCATCCCGTTCGTCGGCGAACGCACGGCCCAGTTTCTCGCCGCCAGCTTCGCCTCGCTCGACGAATTGATGCAGGCCGATGAGGAGCGCCTCATGCAGGTGGAAGAAGTGGGCCCGAAGATCGCCTCGAGCGTCCGCCGCTTCTTCTCGGAGCCGCATAACCGCGCGCTCGTCGAGCGCCTGCGCCGGGCCGGCCTCAATTTTCAGTCCACGGAGAAAAAAGTCGAGGGCGGTCCGCTGGCCGGCATGACCTTCGTCCTTACCGGCACGCTCCCCACGCTCACGCGCGACGAGGCCACGCGCCTCATCGAAGCCGCCGGCGGCAAAGTCACCGGCTCGGTCAGCCGCAAAACGAGCGTTGTCGTGGCCGGCGAAGAGGCCGGCTCCAAACTCGACAAGGCCCGCGAACTCGGCATCCCCGTCTGGGACGAGGCCGAACTCCGCCGCCACCTCCCCTGAGCCGGACGCCCGCATCGGTACCCGCAATCCGCCCCGCATCGGCGTCGAGGAACATCGCCGCGGGTCCTGCGCCGCGGGAGCGAACGGTCCCCGGCCGTGTCCCCCCTGCTTCTTCCAACGGGTTTCCCCTCGGCCCTGACCGCCGGGTCTCCCCTCGCGCGACGAATTCCCCTCGCGCTCGCGCGAGGGCTGCCGCAGCCGCACCCGCGGCTGCCACCGGCAGTTCGCGAGCGCTGCATCCCGCCGCGTCCGCAATTGTTTCCCTGGATCACGGGCGCAGCGCGCCTGCTTGCGGAACGCGCACAAACGCCGTCTGAGCCCGCTCAGGCCGGCGGCCACCCGCAAAGCCCCGCCGGCAGGCGGCGCTCCCGCAGAACGCCGCCCCGGCGGTTCCTTCCTACTTTTGCGACGCTTCCAGCGCCTGCTTCAGATCCCACAGCAGGTCGTCCAGGTCCTCCAGCCCGATCGACAGCCGCACCATGTCGGGCGTCACGCCCGCAGCCGCCTGCTGCTCTGCCGTCAGCTGCTGATGCGTCGTCGACGCCGGATGGATCACCAGCGACCGCGCGTCGCCCACGTTCGCCAGATGCGAAAAGATCTTCAGCGCGTTGACGAACTTCACGCCGGCTTCGTAGCCGCCCTTGATCCCGAAGCTGAACACCGCCCCCGGCCCCTTGGGCAGATACTTCTTCGCCAGCCCGTGATAACGGCTGGACCGGAGCCCCGCGTAGTTCACCCAGCTCACCGCATCGTGAGCCTCCAGGTACTCGGCGATCACCTGCGCGTTGTGCACGTGCCGGTCCATCCGCATCGACAGCGTCTCGATCCCCTGCAGGAACAGGAACGCGTTGAACGGGCTCAGGCACGGACCCATGTCGCGCAGCCCCTCCACGCGCGCCCGCAGAATGAAGGCCAGCGGCCCGAACGTCTCGGCGAAGTTCATCCCGTGATAGGCCGGCGACGGCTGATTCAGCAGCGCCGACGGACCCTTCGACCAGTCGAACTTCCCGCCGTCGACGATGATCCCTCCAATCGACGTCCCGTGCCCGCCGATGAACTTCGTCAGCGAGTGCAGCACGATGTCGGCGCCCCACTCGATCGGGCGGCACAGGTACGGCGTCGCAAACGTGTTGTCGATCAGGAACGGCAGCCCCGCTTCATGCGCGATCTTCGCCACCGCCTCGATGTCCAGCACGTTGCCCCGCGGATTGGAAACCGTCTCCCCGTAAATCGCCTTCGTGTTCGGGCGGATCGCCTTGCGGAAATTCTCCGGATCATCCGGCTCCACGAACGTCACGTCGAACCCCAGCCGACGGAAACTCACGTCGAACTGCGTGTACGTCCCCCCGTACAGCGTCGAGCTCGCCACGAAGTGATCCCCCGCCTGCAGGATCGAGCTCAGAGCCAGAAACTGCGCCGCCTGCCCCGAGCTCAGCGCCAGCGCCGCCGCTCCTCCTTCCAGGCTCGCCACGCGCTTCTCCAGCACGTCCGTCGTCGGGTTCATGATCCGCGTGTAGATGTTCCCGAACTGCTTCAGCGCGAATAGCGACGCCGCATGCGCCGTGTCATCAAACACGTAAGACGTCGTCTGATAGATCGGCACCGCCCGCGCGTGCGTCGTCGGATCCGGATCATAGCCCGCGTGCAGGCACCGCGTGTTGAAGCCCAGTTCTCGTTGTATTCCTTCCAGTTTCGACATTGTCCCTATAGCCTATCGAATAGTAGTGGTATGTGTCAAGCAGGGGCCTCGCTCCCCCCGTGGCTGTGCACGGCTCTTTGCCTCCCGGCCTGGTCTCCGGCCGTCAACGAGGATCGAAGTACAGGGTCTCGGGGATGATCACGCCGCTTCTGTCAAGGCGGCAGTACCCGCAGCGGTGCCGGTAAAACGGCGCGACTTCGCTGACCGTGGCAATCACGTCCCGGTTGTTCTGGATGTAGTCGCTCGTGTGCTCCGTGGCCACGGCCAGCCGCGGGCGGAATCGGTTCAGGGTCTCCCGCGCCCCGCGCAGGGCGCGCACTTCCGCGCCTTCGACGTCCATCTTGATCACGTCGAGCCTTTGCAGTCCCAGCTCGCGCACGACGCCATCGATCGTCGTGAGCGCGATCGTTTCGCCTGTGGGCCCGCGCTGATCCACCACGCTGTGGCCCGCCGGGTTGTCCTCCCAGTGCGACAGCGTCAGCTGTTCGTCGCGATCCCACACGCCTTTCGGGATCAGCACGACCCGTCCGTCCCGGAGCGGTCCGGCGAGGTTGCGCCGGATGCACTCGATCTGCGCCTCGGCGGGTTCGAACACGATCACCCGGGCCGCGCCTCTCTCCAGCACCCAGTGCGTCCAGTCTCCCACGAATCCGCCGCAATCCAGAACCACGTCGCCACGCCGGATCTCGAGTCCCGGATAGGCCGCCAGCTCATACTGGGCCAGGCTGAACAGCACGCTCCCTCTGTTCGCCCCGCGCGGATACCACCAGGAACCGAACGGCGTCTCCCACAGCTGGTGCCCGTGCTCATCCGTGCGGATCGGCCGGCTGGTTCGCCTCAGGCGCTCCACCTCGGCCGCGGTCGCAGACGCTTCCTCCAGTCCGAGCGCCGCCTGCCACCATGGACAGACCGGATTATCGGCCCTCCAGGCGGCCCAGGCCGAGGGGACGTGAGTCGCCATCAGGATCCGTCCCAGGGTCTTCCGGCCCCATTCGGTGAGCGTCAGAGGAAAGAGGCACGCCAACAGAATCGCCCAGGCGACAAGCACCCTCCAGAGGAACTTTTGCCAGCCTTTGCGGTTTCCCTCATGCCGGGACGGAGGCGTTTCCACGCTTCCCCCTGGCGCTCCATCGGGTTTTGCGGTCATGCGGCAGGACTCCCAGCCAGCGGACGATCCGGGCCTCGGCCGCGCGGCTAATCCCTGATCGGCCCCCGCGCCGTTTCACTTTACCCCCAGCCCGATCCGCCGCGCAACAGAATCGGCGACGATAAAAACATGATCGGGCCGATCCTCGCGCTCCTGCTCCTGCAGCCTGCCGTCGAGACCTGCACCCCCGCGCGCTGGCGCGACGCCGCGCCGGAATCGCTCGAACTCCTGCGCGGCACGCCTGTGAACTGCCTCCTGGTGGAGGAGCCCGCCTGGAGCAGGAGGCTCTTCGATGCAGCCCGCCAGCAGGGCCTGCTTCCCCTCGCCGTCGTGCGCGGCGGAAGCACGGAGGCTGCCGCCCGCGCCCTCGACGCCGGCGCCCGGGGCATCGCCGCCGAAGGTCCGCGCTCGGAACCGCTCGCCCGCTGGATCCAGCAGCGGAACATACCCCTGGTCGAAATCCTGCCCCGTTCTGAACTCCGCATCGCCCCCGGCGCGAAAGTCCTCGCCACCCACGAAGCCCTTTGGGCGGGCGTGCGCGTCGAAAAGGACGAAACCAAAGCCCAGCCCACCGGCGGACCGTGGATCGAAACCAACTCCGGCTTCCTGAAATTCCTGCGCGCCGCCGCTCCGCCGGACGCCGCGGTCTGGGTCGCCCACCCCGCTCCGCAGGAACCCCAGCCCGCCTCCCGCTATGTGCAGGCCATCGCCGACGCCGCCGTCTGCGGAGCGAAATGGGTTCTCGATTTTGATCCGGAATTCTGGCGCCGCCTGCGCTCGGACGAACCGAAGGGAAAACGCGACTGGACCCGCATCACCGCCGCTCTGCGGTTCTTCGCGCAGCACGAGCCAGTCGGATGGAAAGACGCCTCCGCCCTTGCCGTCGTCCTCGACGAGCAGAGCGGCGGCCTCGTCTCCGGCGGCATCATCGACATGATCACCGCCAAACATATCCCCCTGCGCGCCGTGCCTCCCGCGGATCTTTCCCGGCTTTCGGGCGAAGTCCGCACGCTGCTCACCATCGAGCCCGGACGCCTCAGCCCCGAACAGCGCGAGGCCGCGCGCGCCGTTGCGCGCCGCGGCGCCACGCTGGTCAACGGTCCCGCCGGCTGGAAGCTCGAACCGCCTCCGCCGGGCCAGTTCACTTACACCGACAGTCAGGTCAAGCAGCTCGACCAGATCTGGCGCGAAGTGAATTCGATCATCGGCCGCCGCAATTACGGGGTCCGCGTCTTCGGCGCGCCCGGCATGCTCTCCACGCTCAAGGAATCGCCCGATGGCCGCCGCTGGGCCGTGGTTCTCGTCAACTACACCGACTATCCGGTCGAAAACATCACGCTGCACTTCACCGGCCGCGTGCAGCGCGCCCGCCTCGTGGACGCCCGCGGCGAGCGCGCCCTTGAGACCTACGAAGTCGACGACGGCGCAGGCGTCGATCTCGAAAAAGTCGAAGACCTCGCCCTCGTCGTTGTCGAGCGGGCCGCAACCTCCGCGCAGGCCCGCTGACAACCCTCCCGCCTCAGAACGTGAACCGGAATCCGAGCTGGATCAGCCGCTGGTCCAGCGCCGCCGTGTAGGCGTAGTTCGGCGGCGTCAGAATGTTGCCCTGCGCGTCCACCGAGGCGATCGTGTTCACGCCCGTCACGTTCACCGAGTTGAACAGGTTGGTGAACTCGGCGAAAAACTCCGGCCGCCACCGCTCCCGGATCGGGAAAAAGCGGCTGTAGCGCACGTCGAACTGCCTGGTCGCCGGACCGCGGTACGTATTGCGCCCGATGAACAGCGGGCGCTGCAGCGCGTTCGGAATCGTCGGGTCGTTGTTCAGGTTCCGGTTCGAGCCGATGTTGAAGATGTCTCCGCTCATCGCAGTCACCAGAACGGCGAACTGGTTGTTGTTCACCAGCCCGCGCAGCACGGCGTTGCCGGAACTCGTCCGCGGACGCATCACCGCGCTCAGGTTCAGCGCGTGCCGCCGGTCGGACAGCGAGTTGCCGCGGTCCCGCCGCCGGTTGGTCGGGTCCGAAGGGAAAATATTCGTGCCGCTGTCGATGTTGTTCTGCTCTGGCGCATCATCGATGGCGTGCGACCAGGTATAGGTCGCAAACAGGTCCAGCCCCGCCGAATACCGCCGCGTCAGCGTCAGGTTCATGCCGTTGTAGTTGGAATTGCCTACGCTCTCGGCCACGATGATGTTGTTGAAGCGCGGATCGATCCGCTGCGCCAGGAAAATGGGCCGTCCGTCGGCCAGCGCATTCGGACCAGGCTGCACGTTGATGTTCCGGTACACCGGCAGGCCCGTGCCTTTCGTGAAGAAATAGCCGGCGCTGACGCTCGTATTGCGGAAAATTTCCCGGCTGATCTGCAGGTTTGCATTCGCTGAATACAGATTCCGGAAGTCCGCCGCCACCCCCTCCACGCTCTGGATCGGCAGGCTGAATCCGGAGGGAACTCCCGTGAAAATATTCGGGAAATTCGGCGCGAAACTCTGCGCCGGCGTGACTGAGATATTAAAGATGCGCGGATTCCCGCTGTTCTGGATCGCCCGGCGGTAGATATCCGTCTGCGGCGCGTCGTAGAAAATCCCCGCGCTCGACCGGATCACCGTCTTCTGATCCCGCCCCAGCGCCCACGCGAAGCCCACCCGCGGCGCCAGGTTGTTGCGGTCCGTGCGGAACGAGCGCGAAATCTCCAGCGCAGCGTCCGGAGCCGGATCGGGCAGCGAGTACAGGTCGTAGCGCACGCCGTAGATCAGCGTGAAGCTCGGACGCACCTTCCACGTGTCCTGCCAGTACAGGCTGTTGAACCGGTGGTTGTAATTCAGGTTCGGGTTGCCCAGCCTCTGCGTGAAACTCGCATAGCCGCGAGGATTGACTCCGTTCCTTGCGTCCAGATACGCCTGCACGCTCGGGAAATTGTACTGCGCGAAGATCGCCTGCCGGTTCTCGTTGCGGATCCAGCGGATGTTGCCGCCCATCCGGTACTGATGACGCCCGCGCAGCACGCTCAGGTTGTTCACGATCTCAGGCGTCCGCTCCACGGCGCGGAAACCCACGTCCGGAGAGCCGTTGAACGTCAGCTGCCCCGTAATCTGGATCACCGGCCCCGGTCCCGTCCAGTCGCCCGCCTCGCGCCACTGCAGGCGCTGCGGCAGCTGGAAGCGCAGCTCGTTGATCACCGACGGCGTCAGCGTGCCGATCCACTGCGCCGCCACCGAGTGCACCCGGTCGCGGAACCAGTGGCTCGTGTCCGGCAGCCCCTGCGTCACCACGCTGTTGTACGGCGAGTTGTTCCGGAAATAGTTGTAGCGGAAAAACACCTGGTGCCGGTTGTTCAGGTTCCAGTCCGCCCGCGCAATCGCGAACCGCGCCAGCTGCGAGAACGGCGCCGGATTCAGCGCCGACGACGGCAGCCCCAGCGCCGTCACCGCAGCCGGATTGGCCGTGATCACCGTCGGCAGGTCGCGGTCGATCGATTCGTATCCGCCGAAGAAGAACAGCTTGTCTTCGATGATCCGCCCGCCTGCGTTGCCGAACCAGTTGTCCACGCTCAGCTCCGGCTTCGGCCGGTTGGCCGCCAGCAGCGACGGCTGCGCGTTGAAGTTCTTGCGGCGGAACAGGTACGCGGCTTCGCCGTGCAGCTCGTTCGAGCCCGATTTCGTGATCGAGTTGAACACCGTGCCCACCGTGTTGCCGAACTCCGGCGCAAAGCCGTTGTTCACCTGTTGGATCTCGCTGACGAACGTGTTCGAGATCGGCATCAGGCGGATGCCCGCGCGGTCGCCCTGCGTGTTGTTGGCCCCGTCCAGCTGATAATTGATGCGCCCCGCGAAGCCGTTGGCGTTCACCTTGCGCGGCACGCCCAGCTCCGTGTTCGGCCGCCCGCTGACATTCGGCTGGAACAGGATGAAGTTATACGTGTTGCGGCTGATCAGCGGAAGGTTGGCCACCTGCGTCGCCGAAAGCGTCGAGCCGATGTCGACGCGCCCCGGCTCGGCAGCCGGCGGCGCCGCCGTTACCACCACCTCGGTCGCCGTCGCCGCCAGCGCCAGCGCCACGTCGATCACCGCATTCGATCCGGCGTTCAGCACGATGCCCGTGCGCCGCGCCTGCGCAAAGCCCGGCGCCGACACGGTCAGTTCGTAATTTCCAAGCGGCAGCAGCGGAAAACGGTAGAACCCCGCAGCGTCCGTCTTCTGCGTCCGGACAAGGCCGGTCTCCGCATTGCGCAGGGTCACTTCAGCGCCCGCGACTGCGGCGCCCGACGGGTCCGTGACCGTGCCCTCCACCTGGCCGTTGATCGCGGCCGACTGCGCCCATGCGCCCGAGGCCAGGCTCAGGCAGACAAGCAGGGCCATAGCGAGACTTCTCAGCATGGCAATCTCCTCTGAACTGTAAGAGCGGATCGGAAACGGGCGGCCGCCGGCACGCGGCTGCCCGCAAGCCCCTTGCACCTACAGATTCACAGGCTTGAAAAAAAGAGTCAAGAGCTTGCGGGCCCGATGCGGTGTTTCCCGCCGCGGTCCGCCCCGGCTCAGAAGCGGAACGCCAGGTCCTCGATCCGCCCCCCGCGCACCTCGATCCGGCTCAGATCGGCGCTCCCCACCCCGAGCTGTTCGGCCAGCAGCAGCATGTTGTCGCAGCGCTCGAAAGGCCGCGCGCCCCGCTGCGCCCGCGGATCATAGCCCATCAATGCCGTGGCGACAGCATCCGTGGAAACAGCGTTCGTCCCCAGCACCAGCAGCCCCGGCTTCACGTGGCGCAGGTTCCGCACCCACGGCCCCTCGCCTCCCGCGATCGTCTCGATCCCGTCGATGAAAGAAATGTGGATGGGCCGCGCCGCGTTCAGCTCGGCCACGATCCGGGGCATCCGGTAGCCGGGATCGCGCGGCGACGATGGATCGCGCTCTGCCGGCGCCGGCGGCGCGGGCTGCCGCTTGCCTTCATGGCAGATGATCAGCCGCCCCTTCTCCGGGCTTTCATTCGGTTCCTCGAGCCCCGCATCGTCCCCGTAAATCGACGCCGGCGTGATGCCGAAGATGTTTTTCATCGCCAGCGTGATGCCCGTCGTCGCGTGATCCTTCAGCTTGGCCATCGACACCAGCACGTCGGTCTCTTCGTAGACCCGGTTCAGCATCCACGCCGGATAGATCAGCCCGCCGCCAGGCGCCGCAAACCGCGCATAGTCTTTGTAGGGCCCGCGCGCGTTCGTGTTGGCGAATTCCACCCCCGGCGCCGCGTTGCGCAACTGCCGCACGTTCCAGCCCGCTTCCAGCAGGTACTCTTCCAGCGGCCCGGCGGTGGCCCAGCAGCTCTCCACGAACCGGATGCGCCGCGCCCCCGCGCGGCCCAGCACATGCGCCATGGCCAGCGCCGTGCGCGGATGCGTGTAGTGCGTCACCCCCAGCGGCCGGCCCTGCCAGCGGTTGGCCGGGCTGCCGGTGAGGTTCAGCTTCACCGTCACCGTCCTGTTCTTCACCAGCGCGCCTGCCCCGCCGATCTGATCGAACATGCGCTCGAGAATCTCCGCCAGATCCTCGTCATACGATGCGCAGCGCGCCACGGCGACAGGAGGAGCCGGAGCGTTGAGAGCCTGAAGCGGGGCCGCGCCCAGTGCGGCCAGCAGTTCCCTGCGGGTCATTCTCTTCTTCCAGTCTAGCGATAGAATCCGGGTATGAAATTGCTGGCGCTGGCCGCTCTCCTCGCGTTACACCTGCACGCTGCCGAAGCCGGTCTCATCCTCCACAACGGCAGGATCATCACCGTCGATCCGAAATTCTCCATCCGCGAAGCCGTCGCCATCGGCGGCAACCGCGTGCTCGCCGTGGGCGCGTCGAAGGAAATTCTCGGAAAATTCCGCGGCCCCCGCACCACCGTCGTCGACCTGCAAGGCCGCGCCGTCCTGCCGGGCCTGATCGACGCGCATGTCCACGCCCTCGAGTCCGGGCTCAGCGAGCTCCGCGCGCCGCTGCCGCCGCTCGACTCGATCGCCGCCATTCAGGACTACATCCGCACGCGCGCCCGCTCCACGCCCAAAGGCGAGTGGATCGTCGTGCCGCGCACGCTGCCCCCGCGGCTGAAGGAAATGCGCATGCCCACGCGAGAGGACCTCGACGTCGCCCCCGATCATCCCGTCGCCTTCGATGCCAGCTATGTCTGGTCCGCCAACACTCTGGCGCTGAAAATCAGCGGCATCACCCGCTCGACGCCCAATCCTCCGGGCGGCGAAATCGTCAAGGGTCCTGATAGCGAGCCCAACGGCATCCTCCGCAACGCCGCGCATCTTCTCAAAGGCGTCACCCGCGCCGCTCCTTTCACGGAAGACGAAAAGCTCAAGGCTCTGGAGCTGATGCTCCGCCTCTACCGCCGCGCCGGGCTGACCTGCATCCACGACCGCGCCGTCACTCCGGAAGACGTCGCCCTGTTCGAAAAGCTCAAGGCCCAGGGACGCCTCCCCGTGCGCGCCGTCATGACCTGGCGGCTGCCCGCCAACAGGCCCGCCGAAGAGCTGATCCGCGAAATCGAATCCCGCCCCTGGCGCACCAACCTCGGCGACGAGTGGCTCAAGTTCGGCGCATTCAAGGTCACGCTCGACGGCGGCCAGAGCGTCGGCACGGCCTATCAGCGCATGCCCTACGGCCCCTTCGGCCGCCAGCTCTACGGCCAGACGGATCCCGACGCCCGCGGCACGCTCTTCGTCGAACCCGGCAAGCTGCTCGCCATCATGCGCGCCGCCCGCAACAAAGGCTGGGCGCTCACCGCCCACGCCCAGGGCGGCGGCGCCATCGACGCGCTGCTCGATGTCTTCGAGGAGCTCAACAAAGAGAAGCCCATCGCCCCCACGCGCTCCCACGTCATGCACGGCAGCATGCAGAGCCCCGAGTCGCTCGACCGAATGCAGCGGCTCGGCATCGCCGCCGACGTGCAGCCCGGCTGGCTCCACTACGACGCCCCGGCGCTCGAGCGCGTCTTCGGCCAGAACAACCTGCGCTGGTTCTTTCCCATGCGCGGCTATCTCGACCGCGGCATCCCCGCCGCCGGCGGCAGCGACCACATGCTGTTCCATCACAAGGACCGCGGCGTCAACCCCTACAACCCTTTCTTCGGAATGTGGATGACCCTCACGCGGCGCACCACCGAAGGCAAAGTCCTGTTTCCCGAAGAGCGCGTCACCCGCGAAGAGGCCATCCGCATGTGGACCACCTGGGCCGCCTGGCTCCACTTCAGCGAGAAAGAACAGGGCTCCATCGAGCCCGGCAAGCTCGCCGATCTCGTGGTCATCGACCGCGACATTCTCACGTGCCCCGAAGACGAAATCCGCTCGATCGAGCCGCTGATGGTCGTGCTCGACGGCCGCATCGTCGAGCGCTCCCCCGCCTTTCCGGCTCCGGATGAAGGAACATCGAAGAAGTGACCCCGCCGCCGGGGTTCGCGCATCACGACCGGCTGACACCTGAGACACGCCATGCCCTACCTGCTTGCACTCGACCAGGGAACCACTTCCAGCCGCGCCATCGTCTTCACCGATGAGGGCGCCATCGCCGCCACCGCCCAGAAAGAATTCCGCCAGTTCTATCCGCAGGCGGGCTGGGTGGAACACGACCCGCTCGAGATCTGGGCCACGCAGCGCGGCGTCGCCGCCGAAGCGCTCGAGCGCGCCCGCCTCGGCGCCCGCGAAATCGCCGCCATCGGCATCACCAACCAGCGCGAAACCGTCGTGCTCTGGGACCGCCGCACCGGCGAGCCCGCCGCCCCCGCCATCGTCTGGCAGGACCGCCGCACCGCTGCGTTCTGCGATCAGCTGAAAGCCAGCGGCGCGGAAGACGAGATCCGCCGCCGCACCGGGCTGCTCGCCGACCCCTATTTCTCCGGCACCAAGCTGCGCTGGCTGCTCGACAACGTCGATGGCGCGCGCGCCCGCGCCGCGAGAGGCGAGCTCGCCTTCGGCACCATCGACTCCTGGCTGCTCTGGAATCTCACTGGCGGACGCGTCCACGCCACGGATCCCAGCAACGCCTCGCGCACGCTGCTCTACAACATCCACACGGGTGCCTGGGACGAGGAGCTGCTGCGGATTCTCGGCGTGCCTCGCGAAGTGCTGCCCGAGGTGCGCCCCTCCTGCGGCCTCTTCGGAGAATGCGAAACCGCCGTGCTTGGCGCGCCCGTGCCCGTGGGCGGCGTCGCCGGCGATCAGCAGGCCGCGCTGTTCGGACAGGCCTGCTTCTCGCCCGGCCTGGCCAAAAACACATATGGCACAGGATGTTTTTTGCTGATGCAGACCGGCGGTGAAGCGGTCGAGTCGCGCCACCGGCTGCTCTCGACTGTCGCGTGGCAGGCCGGAGGCCGCATTGAGTATGCGCTGGAGGGCAGCGTCTTCATTGGCGGCGCCGTCGTGCAGTGGCTCCGCGACGGGCTCGGACTGATCCGCTCCTCTGAGGAAGTCGAGCCGCTCGCCGCCAGCGTCGAAGACAGCCACGGCGTGTATCTCGTGCCCGCCTTCACGGGGCTGGGCGCGCCGCATTGGGATGCATACGCCCGCGGGGCCATCGTGGGGCTGACGCGCGGCGTCACGGCCGCGCATCTGGCGCGCGCGGCGCTCGAGTCCATCGCCTTCCAGGTGGCCGATGTCGTCAGCGCCATGGAGGCCGATTCCGGCCTGCACGTCGGCGAACTCCGCGTCGACGGCGGCGCCTCCCGCAACAACCTGCTGCTGCAGTTCCAGGCCGATCTGCTCGGCGCGCCGGTCGTGCGCGCCGCGGTGACGGAGACGACTGCATTGGGCGCGGCGTACCTGGCCGGCCTCGCCGCGGGCGTCTACCGCGGGCGGGACGAGCTCGCGGCGCGCTGGAAAGCGGACCGCCGCTTCGAGCCGCGCATGAGCCGCCAAGAGGCGCTCGCCCGCCGCGCGCAATGGTCGCGCGCCGTCGAGCGCGCGCGCGGCTGGGAGCAGTGACATGAACCGCCCCGAGATGCTCGACCGCCTCCGCTCGGAGCGCGCCGCCTGGGACATTCTGATCATCGGCGGCGGCGCCACCGGCGTCGCCTGCGCCCTCGATGCCGCCAGCCGCGGCTACCGCACCGCGCTTGTCGAGCAGCACGACTTCGGCAAAGGCACCTCCAGCCGCTCCACCAAACTGATCCACGGCGGCGTGCGCTACCTCGAACAGGGCAACGTCACGCTCGTCATGGAAGCCCTGAAAGAACGCGGCATCCTGCGCGAAAACGCGCCGCACCTCGTCAGGGACCTCGCCTTCATCGTCCCCAACTACGAGTGGTGGGAAGCCCCGTTTTACGGCGTGGGCCTGCGGCTCTACGATCTGCTGGCCGGCAAGTACGGCTTCGGCAAATCGCGCATCCTCAGCCGCGAGGAGACGCTCGCGCGGCTCCCCAACCTGAAACAGGAGGGGCTGCGCGGCGGCGTCGAATACTACGACGGCCAGTTCGACGACGCCCGGCTTCTGATCCAGATGGCGCGCACCGCCGCCGAGCAGGGCGCCGCGCTGGTCAATTACGCCAGAGTCATCGCACTGATCAAGGACAGCCAGGGGCTCGTGACCGGCGCCGTCGTCGAGGACGCGGAGTCCGGCTCGGAGTTCGAAATCCAGGCGCGCGTGGTCATCAACGCCACCGGCTGCTTCAGCGATGCCGTGCGCCGCCTCGGCGATCCCGGAGCCCGGCCGATGATCGCCCCAAGCCAGGGCGTGCATCTCGTCTTCGATGCCAGTTTCCTGCGCGGCGAAGCCGCCATCCTCGCGCCGCGCACCCGCGACGGCCGCGTCATGTTCGCCATTCCCTGGCACGGCCACGCGCTGGTGGGCACCACGGACACGGCGCTCCAGGATGTCTCTCTCGAGCCGCAGCCGATGGAGGAAGAGATCGATCTGATCCTCGAAACCGCCGCCGATTATCTCGACCGCGCGCCCTCGCGCTCCGACATCCTCAGCGCCTGGGCCGGCATCCGGCCGCTCGTGAAGTCTGCCGAGGGCGCGTCCACCGCTTCGCTTGCGCGCGATCATTCCATCCATATCGACCGCAACGGCCTCGTCACCATCGCCGGCGGCAAGTGGACCACCTGCCGCCGCATGGCCGAGGACTGCATCGATCAGGCGTCCGTCCTGGCAGGGCTGGACGAACGCGAGTGCGTCACGCGCCGTCTGCGCATCCACGGCTATCACCACCACGCCGAGCAGTTCGGCGCGCTCTCCGTCTACGGCAGCGACGCCATCGCCATCCGCGAAATGATGCGGCTGCACCCGGAGCGCGCCCGCCCGCTGGCCGCCGCGCTGCCTTGCACCGAAGCCGAAGCCGTGTGGGCGGCCCGCTGGGAGATGGCGCTGCACGTCGAAGACGTCCTCGAGCGGCGCACGCGAGCGCTGCAGCTGAACGCCCGGGCGGCGATGGAAGCCGCCCCGCGCGTGGCGGCGATTCTCGCCGCGGAGCTGGGAAGAGACGCCGCCTGGGAGCGGGCCGAAACGGAGAGATTTCTGACGTTGGCCCGGAGGTATCTGCCGCCCGGCGTCTGATAGCCTGAGAGTTGGGCCGCAGAATCATTTCCGCCGGAATTGTTTCAGCCGCGCTCCTCTTGTGCGCGCCCGCGGCGGCGCAGTGGCAGGCCGCCGGCCCCTGGGGCGGTTCGGCGACCTCCGTCTGGGTGGATCTGCACCGTCCGGACACGCTTCTGGCGGGCGCGAGAAATTCGCTCGTCTTCCGTTCCGTCAACGGCGGAGCGTGGTGGGAGCGCCTGAATTTCCCCCGCTACTTTTCGGCCACCATCAGCGCAGTCATGATTCATCCTGCCGAGCCGCGCCTCTACCTGGCCGCAGCCGAGACGCCGCAGGGCATCGGGGCGGGCGTCTGGTACAGCGAGGATGAAGGCGCCACCTGGAAGGCTGCCGGGGGCGTCGAGGGACTGTCCACGCACGCGCTGGCCTGGTACGAAAAAGATCCCCGCAGGATGGCCGCCGCCACGCGCGATGGCGTCTGGAAGAGCGAGGACTCGGGCCGCACGTGGGTCCGGATTTCGCCCCCCTACAATCACGAGCTGCGGTCGGTGACCGCCGTCGCGATTGATCCGCGCGACGACCGCATCATCTACGCCGGGACGACGCATCTGCCCTGGAAGACCACTGACGGCGGAAAGACCTGGCAGATCATCCATGACGGGATGATCGACGACTCCGATGTTTTCTCGATCTTCATCGACCCTGCCCGCCCGGAACGCGTGCTGGCCAGCGCCTGCAGCGGTATCTACCGCAGCGAAGACGGCGGCCGGAACTGGAGCCGATTCCGCGGCATCCCGCCCGAGCAGCGCCGCACCCACGTCGTGCGTCAGATGCCCGGCCGCAACGGCACGATCTTCGCCGGCACCACGCTGGGGCTTCTGAAGTCCACCGACGGCGGGGCCACTTTCCGCCGCGTCAACCGCCTGCACGTTTACTCGATGGCCTTCGACCCGCGCGACCCGCGCCGCATCTACCTGGCCACCGAAGGCGGCGGACTCTGGAAGAGCGCCGACGCAGGCGAATCGTTCGTGCAGATCAACGAGGGTTTTGCCAGCCGGCGCTCGGCCGGACTCGCCGTGGCAGGCCGCACGCTCTATCTCAACATCTCGGGCGACGGCCAATGGGGGGGCCTGTTCGCCAGCGCCGACGGCGGCGCGGGCTGGCAGCCCGTGCCGAAGACGAAAACATTTCCCGAGGGTCATGTCACGCGCCTCGCCGCCTGCCCCTCGAAGGATGAACTGCTGTTCGCGGGCAACGACGAGCGCATCTACCGCAGCCTCGACAGCGGCAGGAACTGGACTCCGCTTCGCATCGGCGGCGGCGCCAGAGTGCGCATCCAGGCGCTGGCCTGCGTGATGGCAGCAGGGAAGGAAGTGTTGTTGGCCGGCACGGACATCGGCCTGTGGCGCAGCGCGGATCTCGGCGCCAGCTGGCAGCCTGTCCGGCTGACGACCGCAAACATCCGGCACTCCGTGCAGGAACTGATCGCCGCGCAAGCCGATGGCGGACGCGTCCTGGCCCGCACCGCCTACACGGTTTACCTCAGCACCGACGGCGGCGCCAGCTGGCGCGTGCTCAGCATGCTGTTTCCCGTCTCGAGCGTCTACAGCATGGCCATCACCGAATCGACGCTGCTGGCGGCCACGGCCGATGGCATGTATCTTTCGGCCGATGAAGGCAGGCACTGGGAAAAGGTCGAGCAGGGGCTGGCCCCGGGCACGGTGGGCACGCTGGCGGCAAGGCCCGGCCGCGGCGGCGAGGTGTTCGCCGGACAGTTCGGACGCATCTACCGTTCCACGGATGCGGGCCGGACGTGGAGGGTTCTGGAGGATGCGGACCTGCCGGCCGTGAGCCTGCGGCAGCTCCTGCTGCCCGATGCCAAGGGCAAGCGATTGTTGGGCTTAACGCCGGATGCGGGCGTTTTTTTCTTGGATTTGAACATCCCGAAAGTGCATAATGGAAGATGAGGCAGGTGAACTCCACATGAACTATACACGTGCAGGCAAATACTGTTCCAGCTACCGTTGGTGGATTCTTGCTGTCGCTCTTGTGGCGCTTGTGTTCGTTCCCGGCGCGGCAGGGCAGCAGGCGGCCAAGCCACCGTCGGGAGGAGATGAGCTGCCAGACAAGGTCGAACTCAATGCATTCGGCGGCGGCAGCTTCTTCCAGGGCGTTTCGAGCGGCCTGGGGACGAAACTCGTCAACGGCGGGGCCTTCGGCTTCCGCGTGACGGAAAACATCTGGCGCTACGTGGGCCTTGAACAGGCGTTCACGTACAGCACGAACAACGTGCGGTTCCAGTCGCCGGCGGCGCCCGGCCAGCCGCAGTATGACTTCGGTCACAGGATTTATCAGTATTCCTTGAACCCGGTCTTTTATTGGACGGAGCGCGGCTCGAAGATCCGCCCCTTCCTGACCGCCGGCATCTCCGCGGTCTATATGGCGCCGACGGATTCGGCGAAGGGCTGGGCGAGGAGCCCGCTGAATGCCAACCTGTATGCGCAGAACCTCGACGCCAACATCAACCCCGCAATGAACTACGGCGGCGGCCTGAAGTGGCATCTGACCGAGCGCTGGGGCCTGCGTTTCGACGCCCGCGGCCTCTGGACGAAGAATCCGACCTTCCGTCTGGCCGACTACCCGAACGGCGGACTCTACATCCCGCGCGGGGACAAGCTGCACGGCATCCAGACGACCGCGGGCATCACTTATTACATCGGCCGCAAGGCGGAAGCCCCGGCGCCTCCGCCTCCGCCGCCGGGTCCGCTGCCGGCTCTGAACGCCGGAACGCTGAGCGTCGGGCCGGGCACGCTGTGCCAGGGCCGCGCCATCACGGTGCGCAACTCGGGCGCCAGCGACCCTGCGGGCCGTTCCCTCACCTACAAGTGGAAGGTCAACGGCCAGCCGATGGGCGGCAACTCGCCTGAGCTCTCTTTCACGCCGGACCGCGCGGGCGATTACAAGATCGAGCTGGACGTCGAAGCCGAAAACAACCCGAACCACCCGGTTCGCGTCGCCTCGGCGCCTCCGCTGTCGCTGAACGTGCAGCCCTACAACCCGCCCACCGTGTCCAACGTGACCGCCAACCCGGCAACGATCCAGTACGGGCAGACGGCGGCGCTGAGCGCGCAGGGCACGGGCAGCGCCTGCTCGACCATCAGCTTCCAGTGGACGGTCACCGAGGGCGCCGTGCAGAACCCGACTTCCGCCACCGCCACGTTTGACAGCAAGGCGGTGAAGTTCGAGCAGGGCGGCAAGATCCAGTCCAAGACCGTCACGGCCACCGTGCGCGTCACCGACGACCGCGGCGCTTCCGCCACGGGCACGGCGCAGATCAAGGTCGACTTTGTGCCGACTTCGATCCGCTACTCCGACGTGATCTTCAGCAAGAACAGCGCCCGCGTCAACAACTGCGGCAAGCGCATCCTGCTCGAAGAAGTCGCGCCGAAGGCTGCTGATCCCGACTACGAGGTCGTGCTGATCGGCCACATCGATCAGGACGAAGTCTCCCGGACCGGCCGGCCGAGCGACCTCGACATGCGCCGCGTGCTGAACGCCTATGCGGTCCTTACCGCCGGCGGCGGCACCTGCGCCAACGTCGACAAGTCGCGCATCAAGGTCACCTGGGTCGGCACCGAGCAGGTCTCCGACATGCAGCCCGGCCTCTGCGGCACCGCCGCCCGCGCCGCTTCGAAGGAGCGCGCCGGCCAGATGGTCTCCACAGCCGATCAGAACCGGCGCGTCGAGGTCTGGCTGGTGCCGAAGGGAACCAAGATGCCGCCGGCGTTCAAGGACGCCAAGCAGCTCGACGAGAAGCTGCTGAAGCGGCTCGGCTGCCCGAAGTAACCAGGGACGCGGCTCCCGCGCACCTGAATCGCAAGGCCCGCTTCCGGCCCGGCCGGAAGCGGGCTTTGTCGTTGGAGGCAGCCTGAATGGGGCGGGCGGAATGCAGGCCAGGCCGGCTTTCAGCACTGCCAGACGGGCTGGCCGTCCAGCCAGGTGCGGCGGATGCGCACGGACTTCGCGGCCGGGTCGAAATCAAACTCGATCACGTCGGCGCGCTCGCCCGGCTGCAGGCCGCGCTGACGGTGCTCGATGCGGCCGAGACGCGCCGGGTTCCGCGCCGCCATGGTGAGCGCTTCCTGCAGGCTCAGGCCGGCGATGCGCATCAGGTTCTCGACGCCGCGGTCCATGCGCAGCGCGCTGCCGGCCAGCCGCGGCAGGCCGCGCAGCGTCACCCTGCCTTCCGGATGGAGCTCGACGTCGACTTCACCCAGGCGGTAAGGCCCCGGCGGGCATCCAGCCGGGGCGACGGCGTCCGTGATGAGCACGCTGCGCTCCACGCCTTTGGCTCGCAGGGCCACGCGGAGGAAGTCGGCTCCCAGATGAATCCCGTCGACAATGAACGATGCGGCCAGGCGGTCTTCGGCAAGCTGATGCCAGAGATAGTTCGGGTGGCGGGGCAGCACCGCATGGCAGCCGTTGCCAAGATGCGTGGAGATCCGCGCGCCGGCGCGGACGGCATCCTCGATCTGCTGCGGCGTGGCGTCGAGGTGGCCGATGGCCGCGACGACGCCCTCGCCAATGATGGCTTCGATGAACTTGAGCGCGCCGGGCCATTCCGGCGAGATCGTCACCATGCGCACCATGCCCTCGGCCGCGTCCTGCCATCGGCGGTATTCGTCCAGGTCGGGCGGACGGACATGCTCGCGAGGGTGCGCGCCGCGCGGGCCGTCTTTCGGCGAAATGAACGGCCCTTCGACATGGATGCCTGCGATCGCGCTTCCGTGCGGCAGCTCGCGCCGCGCCCGCGCCAGATGGCGGATCGCCGCCAGCATGCCCTCCGGCGAGCCGGTGATCACCGTGGCCAACAGGCGCGTCGTGCCGCAGGCGAACTGCGCCTTCAGCGATGCTTCGATCGCTTCCAGAGGCGTCTCTGCCGAGCAATAGTCGGCGCCTGCATAGCCGTTCACCTGCAAGTCGATGAAGCCCGGCGCCAGCCAGGGCAGCGAGGCAGGGCGGTCCAGGAGCGGTTCGACGGAGGTGATCACGCCTCGCTCCCCGCGCACCTCGACAGCCTCGCCGGTGAGGGCGTCAATTCCAGAACATTTCATGGCATTCACGTTTTATGCACAGGGCGTCCACGCCATTCACAGTCTAACGCGTTGCAGGGAAAACAGAAAAATCCTGTTGAAATCGCCGCTGGGCACGCTGTTCGCACTGGCGGCCGCATGACGGGGCGGTTTACAGTGGAAGCAGTTCGGCCGCCGGCCCGCTCCAAAACGTGAATCTCGGGGGAGGTTGACATTGGGAGCGGGCAGGCGGCTGGTTTTCCTTCCCTGTCCACTCCTCCACGCCTGCCGCCGCAAGCGCGACGGGCGTACCTGCGCCGTCAGGCTGCAGGGACAGAGGAGGCTGCCCGGGCGATCAACCGGGCGCGCGGAAAAAGGGCGATGAGTTACCATTCCCGTCTCTGTGGATACACTTCGGGTGCGGGAAGTGGAGAAAGTCGAGGCGGGGCGAAGGGGTTGATGCAGGCGGGCGCGGCGCCGGATCCATTCGAGGAGTCCGGCGCCGTTGGCCTCGCGCGTGTCAACCGGAACGCGCCGATGCGCAGCCCGGCCGCGTGTCCGCCCTCCGTCGAGGCGCGGCACCGAATGGGCCGTATTTGTTCAGGCTCATCAGGTCTTACCTTGGGACATCCGCTATCCTGCCGCCGAAGCGACGAGGCTGCCTGGAATGGAGAAAGCCGCCGGAGCGGCCGCCCTACCAGGCAGTCCGGTTCCAAGCGGGGGAATCTGGCCAGAGATTCGTATCCCCGCACCAGAGAGTATTGCACGGCCGCGCAAACACGGAGGGGCCAAGTGATTGATTCGATTGGAAACATCGTTTGTGATGGGCGCTGCGGAAACGAGCCGTCCGCAGGTTTTCTCGCCGCTTCCCGGATCCTGGAAGCGGGGCCGGAATGGGGGACAGCCTGAAGTGAGCGTTGTGTCCCGCGGCTCTGGGATACGGCGCTCTGTCCCCCGGCGGTTTCTTGCCAGGGATGGCGAAACCGTGCGGGCCAGAGGGCCGGTTTCCGGGGATTCCTGATGTTGCCAGAACCGGTTTCCGGGCGGCCCGTGCAGGCTCGACTACCGTATGCACGGAAAGGAGCGGCGCCAGGGAGCCGGGAGGAATTGCCCGCCTTTCCGAACAACCGCTGCTGCGCGAACGGGACAGCTTTCTCTGGCAGTCTCGGCTGGTTTGTCAGAACCGGATTGTCCTGTTGCCGCAGGCTGGGGACACACCGCTCCGTCCCCGAGGCTCCGGAGACAAAGCGCTCAATTCAGGCTGTCCCCGATTCTCCCGATTCTGTCCCCGATTCTCGACTCTGTCCGGAAGCGTGACGGGCGGATCGGCGACGGCGGCGAAAGGGAGCGAAGACCGGTGGTGCGGGCGCACAATCAGGCGCTCAAAAAAGGGCAATTGTGTTCCTGTCCCCTTTTTTGTGGCGATCCGGTACAATCGGGTTCGATGAAGCACTCGCCTGGATTCCTGAAGCTGGTGGAAGACGCCAAGACGCGCGTCCGCGAGATCACGATTCCCGAGTATCTCGAGTGGCGCGATAGCGGGCGGCAGCACATCCTCGTCGACACGCGGGAGGAGAGCGAGTGGAACGCCGGGCGCATTCCGGGCGCGATCCATCTGAGCAAGGGAGTCATCGAGCGCGACATCGAGCGGCTGGTTCCGGATCCCTCGGCCACCCTGGTTCTTTACTGCGGCGGCGGCTACCGCAGCGCGCTGGCGGCGGACAACCTGCAGAAGATGGGCTACACGAACTGCCTTTCTCTGGCCGGGGGCTGGCGCGACTGGGTGGAGCGCGGCCTGCCGGTGGAAAAATAGCGCGCGCTGCGGTATGCTGGGCGGCCAGTTCCCTGCATGCGACACTGGCTGATCCTGATTGCCGCTTCCCTGCCCCTGTGCGCGCAGCTGGCGCGGCCGATCGCGAGCTACGACATCCGTGCGACGCTCGACGCGGACAAGCATGTCATCGCGGGCGAACAGACGCTCGACTGGGTGAATGATTCGCCCGACACGGTTCCGACGCTGCAGTTCCATCTCTACATGAACGCGTTCCGGAATTCGCGCTCGACGTTTTTCCGCGAGTCGGGCGGGCAGTTGCGCGGCGACCGGGCGGCGGAGGACGGCTGGGGCTGGATCGAGATCCATTCGATGAAGCTGGAGGACGGGACCGATCTGACGCCGCGCATCCAATGCATTTCGCCGGACGACGGCAACCGGGACGACTGCACGGTGATCGAAGTTCCGCTGCCCGCGCCGGTGCAGCCGGGAGCGGCGCTGCGGGTGCGGATGAAATTCACGACGCAGCTGCCCAGGGTGTTCGCGCGGACGGGCTACCGTGGCGATTTCCATCTGGCAGGCCAGTGGTTTCCGAAAATCGGGGTCTGGGAAACCAGGGGCTTCCGGTATGCGGAAAAAAGCGGCTGGAATTGCCATCAGTTTCACGCGAATTCCGAGTTTTACGCGAATTTCGGAGATTACCGCGCGGAGCTGACCGTGCCGTCGCGGTTCGTGGTGGGGGCGACGGGGGAGCTGGTGCGGAAGACGGATGACGCGAAGCGCGGCACATCCACCTATGTGTTCGTCCAGCCTTCGGTGACCGACTTTGCATGGACGGCGCAGCCGGGGTTTCTGCGGTTCGAGCGGATGTTCGAGGCGGCGAAGCAGACGACGCAGGAGGAGCTGGCCGCGGCGGCGAAGCTGCACGGGCTGCGCATCGACGATGTCCGGCTGTCGGACGTGAAGATGATCGCGCTGATCCAGCCGGAGCATGCCGAGCAGACGGAGCGCCATTTTCACGCGCTGGCGGCGGCGCTCAAGTATTTCGGGCTGTGGTACGGGCGGTATCCGTACCGTACGATCACGGTGGTGGATCCGCCGCACGGGGCGGGCGGCGCAGGCGGGATGGAGTATCCGACGTTCATCACGGCGGGAACGTCGTACAGGGCGCCGGCGGACGTGCTGATGCTGGAGATCGTGACGGTGCACGAGTTCGGGCATCAGTTCTGGATGCAGCTGGTGGCGAGCAACGAGTTCGAGGAGTCGTGGCTCGACGAGGGGTTCAACACGTATTCGACGGGCAAGATCGTGGACAAGGTGTACGGGGGAACGGCGCTGCCGCTGATGGTGTTCGGGCGCAACCTCTGGTCGTGGCTTCGGCTGCCGAAGCTGACGCAGGCGTCGATGGACCGGGCGGCGCACGCGGGTTATCCGGTGCGCGATCCGCTGGCGACGCGGGCGTGGGAGTTTTACGACGGGTCGAGCTACTCGGTGAGTTCGTACTCGCGCACCGCGGTGGCGCTGAGGACGCTGGAGGCGCTGCTGGGCGAAGAGACGATGGCGCGCGTGATGCGCGCCTATCATCAGCGGTGGCGCTTCCGGCACCCGCACTCGAGGGATTTCCAGCAGACGGTGAATGAAGTGTCGGGGCGGAACATGGACTGGTTCTTCGAGCAGTTCGTGTTCGGCGCGCGGCGGCTGGATTATGCGGTTTCCGGGATCGGCAGCCGCGAGCTGGGCGAGCCGGTGGGGGTGTTCGAGAAGCAAGGGAAGAAGGAGACGGTCACGGCGGAGGACGCGCGCAAGCGGGACAGGGAGAGGGAGAAGCGCGGGGAGAAGGCGCAGCATGAATCGTGGGTGAAAGTGGAGCGGCTGGGCGACGGCGTGGCGCCGCAGGAGATCGAGATCCGCTTCCGCGACGGGCACGTCGAGCGGCGCACGTGGGACGGCGCGGGGCGGTGGGCGAAGTTCACCTTCACGCGGGCGGCGGAGATCGAAAGCGCCACGATTGATCCGGGGCGGCGGTATCTGCTGGACGTCAATTGGGCGAACAACAGCCGCAAGGCGGATTTCAACACGGCGTTGAGCACGCAGTGGACCTTGCGGGTGCTGTTCTGGGCGCAGAACGCGATGCTGTGGCTGACGGCGCTCGTGTGAGGACAACAGATGCTGCCGCTGATCGGATTCTGGAGCGGACTGGGGCGGGCGTGGGCGCGGAAGAGGATGCTGGCGCTGTACTGGGTGTTCCACACGCTGTGCGCGCTGGGGGCGGCGCTGCCGCTGATGGCGGTGGCGGCGCCGCAGCTTGGGCGGTCGCGGCTGGGCGATGAACTGATGCGGCAGTTCGATCTGGCGTGGCTGGCGGAGATCTCTGCGACAGCAGGCGAGACGGCTGCGCCGGCGGTGCTGCTTGCGGCAGCGGTGGCGGGCGTGATTCTGCTGCTGGGCGGCGTGTTCCTTGCAGGGGGTGCGGTGCCGATGCTGGCGCGGGAGGATGTTGCGTATTCGCCGGAAGAATTCTGGCGGGGCGCGGGACGGAATTTCTGGCCTTTTCTGCGGCTGGCGCTGTATTCGTTGATTCCGTATGCGGCGGCTTATGTTCTGGGAGGGCTGGTGCGGCGCGGGGCGGAGGCGGTGTGGGGCGAGGGGCTGGAAGCGCGGCCGCTCGTGTGGGCGGGCTATGCGCGGCTGGCATTGATGCTCGTGCTGGCCGGGTTGATCTCGACGGCGATGGATTTCGCGAAGGTGCGGCTGGCGCTGTCGGGCTCGCGGCAGAGCCTGCGGGCGTGCTTCGGCTCGCTGCGGCTCGCTTGGCGGAATCCGGGCGTCATGTTGTGGCTGTGGGCGTGCTTCGCCGCGGCGGGAGCGGCAGCGGCGTGGGTGTATGTGGAGCTGGCCGTGCGGCTGGAGAGGGGCGGGGTGGCGCTGTTCGTGATGCTCGTCCTGGTGCAACAGGCGTATGTGCTTGTGCGGATCGGGCTGCGGTTTGCGGCGTGGGGCGCGGCGGCGGAGCTGGATCCGATCCTGCGGCCGCTGCCGGCGCCGGAGCCTGCGCCCAAGGCGGCGGAAGCGCTGGACTATCAGATCTGAGCCTGGCCGTTCCGCGGGCGGCGTGAAATCGGGCGGGAAAAATCCGTTACTTTTTGTGGAACGATCAGCGCCGGATGGCGTCTGAATGAGTGGAGGGCCGCAAGGCCGGGAGGAAACGATGAGCCTCAACGAACGGCTGCAACTGGAAATGGAAATCCTCGAGCGGCTGGACAGGATCCGTTCACTCGAGGAAACGGAAGTGTCGGAGGACATCGAGAAGGCGATCATCGAACGTGAACTGGCCGAGCTCGAGAAGCAGCTGGAACCCGAACCGGCCCTGGTCCTTCGGAGAAAGCGCCGCGAGTAGGAGGCGGCGCGCGGCGGAAATCGACCTCGAAGCGAATCACCTGAGCGGAAAACGGCCTGCCGCGTTGCGGCGGGCCGTTTTTTTCATTCCGGGGACGGGGGCACAGTTGGGATGCAGCCATCGCGCAAGCGCGATGGGAAACCCGCTGGGGAGGGCGAGGGAAACACGGTTGGGATGCAGCCCTCGGCCAAGGCCGAGGGGAAACCCGGCAGGGAGGGCGGCGGGCGGCAAGGGTGGGATGCAGCCGCCGCCCAAGGGCGGCGGGAAACCCGCTGGGGAGGGCGAGGGAAACACGGTTGGGATGCAGCCCTCGGCCAAGGCCGAGGGGAAACCCGGCAGGGAGGGCGGCGGGCGGCAAGGGTGGGATGCAGCCGCCGCCCAAGGGCGATGGGAAACCCGCTGGGGAGGGCCGCGGGCGGCACGGGTGGGATGCAGCCCTCGGCCAAGGCCGAGGGGAAATCTGAAGGCCAAGGCCGAGGGGAAATCTGAAGGCCAAGGCCGAGGGGAAACCCGGAGGTAAGGCCGAGGGGGAACCGTGCCGGGGACGGCAGGGACCGCGCAGTGGCGGTCACTTGACGACGATGTTGATCAGCCTGCCGGTATGGATGACCTTGACGATCGTCTTGCCATCGGTGTGGGCGCGGACACGCTCGTCGGCGAGGGCGAGCCGCTGCTGCTCTTCCTGCGGGGTGCCGTGTGGGACGGTGATGCGGGTGCGGAGCTTGCCGTTGACCTGAACCGGGATCTCGAGTTCTTCTTCGCGGGCGAGGTTTTCATCGAAGGCAGGCCAGGGGTGGCGGAAGACGGGTCCGTCATGGCCGAGGATCTGCCACAGCTCCTGGGCGGCGAAGGGCGCGAAGGGCGCGAGCATCAGAGTGACTTTTTCGGCGCACTCGCGCAGGACGGCCGCGGACATGCCGGGCTCGCAGACGTGCAGCTCGTTCATCAGCTCCATGAGCGCTGCGATCGATGTATTGAAGTGCCAGCGATTGTCGAAGTCCTGCGTAATCTTGCGGATGGTCTGATGGAGCTTGCGCAGCGCACGAGCATCGGTTTCACCCGCGCCGCCCGTGGCGTCGGCGTTGCGGGTGACCCAACGGAACAGGCGGCTGAGGAAGCGGTACTGCCCTTCGACGCCGGACTCGTTCCAGTCCATGTTTTTTTCGGGCGGGGCGGCGAAGAGGGTGAAGAGGCGGCAGGTGTCGGCGCCGTACTTGGCAACCATGTCGTCGGGATCGACGATGTTGCCTTTGGACTTCGACATCGTCTGCCCGTGCAGCTGCACCATGCCCTGGGTGAAGAGGTTGCGGAACGGCTCGTCGATCTCGACAAGTCCGATATCGCGCAACACTTTGCACCAGAAACGTGAATACAGCAGATGAAGGATGGCGTGGGTGACGCCGCCGATGTACTGGTCGACCGGGAACCACGGCTTGACCTTGTGCGGATCGAAGGGCATGCGGTCGTTGCGGGGATCGATGTAGCGGAAGAAGTACCACGAGGAGTCGACGAAGGTGTCCATCGTGTCGGTCTCGCGCTCGGCGGGACCGCCGCATTTGGGACAGGTGGTTTCGAGGAAGCTCTTCAGCTGCGCGAGTGGAGAGCGGCCGCGGCCGGTGAACTCGACGTTCTCCGGCAGCACGACGGGGAGCTGATCGTCGGGGACGGGGACGGCGCCGCAGGCTTTGCAGTGAATAATTGGGATGGGGGTGCCCCAATAGCGCTGGCGCGAGATGCCCCAGTCCTTCAGGCGATAGGTGATGGCGGGGCAGCCAAAGCCTTCTTTTTCGGCCTTTTCCGCCATGCGGCGGCGGCCTTCGGCGCTCGAAAGACCGGACCACTCGCCGGAGTTTTCCATGATGCCGTCGCCGGTAAACGCCTGCTGCGGATCCGTGTCGAGAACGCCATCGACGGGACGGATGACGGGCACGATGGGGATGCCGTACTTGCGGCAGAACTCGAAGTCGCGCTCGTCGTGGGCGGGCACAGCCATGATGGCGCCGGTGCCATAGCCCCAGAGGACGAAGTTCCCGACCCAGACGGGGATTTCAGCGCCGCTGTAAGGATTGACGGCAAAATGGCCGGTAAAAAAGCCTTCCTTTTCGAGGTCCTCGGGCGATTTGCGGGCCTGCTCGTCGATCATTTCCTTGCGGCGGGCGGCGAGTTCGCCGGTGCAGAGCTCTTTGGCGAGAGGGTGCTCGGGGGAGAGGATGACGCAGGTTGCGCCGTAGATGGTGTCGAGGCGGGTGGTGAAGATGCGGATGGGCTGCCCGGAGCCTTTGAGGCGGAAATCAATCTCCGCGCCTTCGCTGCGACCGATCCAGTTGCGCTGCATGGTGAGCACCTGGGGCGGCCAGCCGGCCTCGATCTGCTTCATGTCTTCCAGCAACTGATCGGCGTAAGCGGTGATGCGCAAGAACCATTGGTCGAGCTCGCGCATTTCGACTTTCGTGGTCTCGTGGCGCCAGCAGCAGCCGTCGACGACCTGTTCGTTGGCGAGCACGGTCTGGCACTCGGGGCACCAGTTGACGAGGGAGCTCTTGCGGTAGGCGAGGCCGCGCTCGAACATGCGGAGGAACATCCACTGGTTCCAGCGGTAGTATTCGGGCAGGCAGGTGTTGACCTCGCGGCTCCAGTCGTAGGCGAAGCCGAGCCGCTGGAGCTGCTTTTTCATGTAAGAGACGTTGGAGTGGGTCCAGTCGGCGGGGTGGCGGCCATGCTTGATGGCGGCGTTCTCGGCGGGCAGGCCGAAGGCGTCCCAGCCGATGGGGTGCATGACGTCGTAGCCGCGCATCCACTGGTAGCGGGCGAGCGTGTCGCCGATGGAGTAGTTGCGCACGTGGCCCATGTGGAGGCGTCCGCTCGGGTAGGGGAACATCTCGAGGACGTAATAGCGGGGCCTGGAGCCGTCGTCAGCGGCCCTGTAGAGATCGGGGTCGGCGTTCCAGCGCTCGCACCATTTCAGCTCGATTTCTTCGTGACGGTACGGGATTTCCGGCATAGGGCTTTCAGTTGTTCGACGTTGCGCTGATCGTCGCCCGGCTGATCGACGGGCGTCTCCAGCACGAAGGCTTTGCGGCGCAGCTCGGGGTGGTTGAGGATCCGGCGGAAACCGTCCAGACCGATCTGCCCTTCTCCTATGTTCGCATGACGGTCGAGGCGGGAGCCGAAGGCGCCGAGGCTGTCGTTGGTGTGAATGACGGGGACGTGGTCGAGCCCGAGGATCTGGCGCGCCTGGCGGACGGTGTCTTCGAGGCCATCGGGCGTGGCGACGTTGTAGCCGGAGACGAACAGGTGGCAGGTGTCGAGGCAGTAGCCGACGGGGAACGGCAGAACGGGGGCGAGGCGCGTGCGGAGTTCGCGGAGTTCTTCGAGGGTGCGCCCGATGGTGGCGCCTGCGCCGGCGGTGTTTTCGAGCAGGAGCATGAAGCCATCGGGCGGGCGGAGTCCGCGGGAGGCTTCGGCGAGGGAGGCGACGATGCGCTGGATGCCTGCTTCGACGGGGTCGTGGCGGGCGCTGCCGGGGTGGATGACGAGGTATTCTGCGCCGATGGCGAAGGCGCGCTCGAGTTCGCCGCGCATGGCGTGGATGCTTTTGGCGCGGATTTCGTCGTTCGGGGCGGCGAGGTTGATGAGGTAGCTGTCGTGGATGACGAGCGGGGCGAGATCGTGGTCGGCGCGGAAGCGGCGGAGTTCAGCGGTCTGCTCCGGCGGCGGCATGGAGGCGCGCCACATGCGGGGGCTGGAGGAGAAGATCTGGAAGCAGTTGGCTCCGACCTCGAGGGCGCGGCGGGCGGCGTTGACGAGGGCGCCGGAGGTGGAGCAGTGGAGGCCGATGCGCATCTTTCTGCGAGTGTAGCGCGGGGGGCGTGCGGCGGGCAGCGGGGGCGGGCGTGGCCGGGAGGAAACGGAAAGGCGTCCAACTGTGGCCTGAAAGACACACCATGGGAAGCGCAAACAATTCCTGGCAAAGGACTTACTATTTCCGTGGACTTTTGCTAGCATGGTCGCTGGAGCCGCCCCCATGGTGCATTTACCCGAATACGAGACGACGACGATCCGGGCGGTGGAGTGCAGCGGGGTGGGGCTGCATAGCGGCGCGCCGGTGCGGATGCGGATTCTGCCGGCGCCGGCGGCGACGGGGATCGTGTTCCGGCGGACGGATCTGAACGGGTTCGAAGTGCCGGCGAGCTGGCGTTACGTGCAGCGGGTGAGCTACGCGACGTCGCTGATGCGGCAGGGCGTGCTGATTTCGACGACGGAGCACCTGCTGAGCACGTTCTACAGCATGGGGCTGGACAACGCGTATGTCGAGATCGACAACCTGGAGGTGCCGATTCTCGACGGCAGCGGGCAGCCTTTTGTGGAGATGCTGCGGGAGGCGGGGATGCGGGCGACGCGGCGGCGGAGGCGGTATCTGCGGATCGTGAAGCCGGCGAGCCATGAAGCGCCGGGCAAGCGGATCGAGATCCGCCCGGCGGACGGGTTCCGGCTGTCGTGCCGGGTGTATTTTCCGCATCCGCTGGTGGGGCATCAGCGGCTGGACATGGAAGTGACGCCGGAGAGCTATGCGGAAGAGATTGCGCCGGCGCGGACGTTCGGCTTCGAGCAGGAGCTGGACGCGATGCGGAACATGGGGCTGATCCGCGGGGCGACGCTGGACAGCGCCGTGTGTTTCGGCGCGAACGGCGTGCTGAATGAAGGCGGGCTGCGGTTCGCCGACGAGCCGTGCCGGCACAAGGCGCTGGATCTGATCGGGGATCTGGCGCTGATCGGGCGCCCGCTGTTGGGAGAAGTGGTGGCGGAGCGGGCGGGGCATGCAATGCATGTGGCGCTGGTGGCGCGGATCATGTCGGATGCGTCGCTGTATGAAGTGGTGACCGCGGCGGAGCTGGCGGAGCGGGCTGCGGCGGCTCCGGCGCGATGAAGCGCCATCTCCCGAACGCACTGACGCTGGTGCGCATCGTGCTGACGCCGGCGGTGGGTTTTTTTCTGGCGGCGGACGATCTGGCTGCGGCGCTGCCGCTGCTGGCTGTGGCGGCGGCGACGGACGCGGCGGACGGTTTTCTGGCGCGGCGGTGGAACGCGGCTTCCCCGTTGGGCGCGTATCTGGATCCGATCGCGGACAAGCTGCTGGCGGCGACGGTGTACATCGGCCTGGCGGCGGCGGGGCGGCTGCCGTGGTGGCTGGCGGGGCTGGTGCTGGGTCGCGACGCGCTGATTCTGGGGTTTGCGGCGTGGGCGCTGGGAAGGACGCGAATCCGGAAATTCCCGCCCTCGGCGTGGGGCAAGCTGAGCACGGTTCTGCAATTTTCGCTGGGGCTGGCGTGCCTGCTGGACGCGGCTGCGCCGTCGGGATGGAGCCGCCGCGCGGTGGAGGTGCTGATTCCGCTGACGGCGGCGGGGACGGTGTGGAGCGGGTTCCATTACGGCCGGCTGGCAATCCGCCGGCTGCGGCGAGAGGCGGATTGATTCCTGGGCGGCATGCGGGTAGGCTTGAAGTGTGACGCCTGGAGCGATACGGTTTCATCCCGCGCGCACGTATCTGACGCTGGCCGCGGTGGCCCTTGGGCTGGGGGCTTTTTCCGGGTGGTGGGCGAGGGCGTGGCTGCCCGCGCTGATTCCGGCGGTGCTGTTCGTGGCCACGGCGGGGCTGGCGCTGTGGCTGGCGACGCGCCCGGTGATCGAAGTGAGCGAGGAAGGGCTGCGGATCGGAAATGAGTTCATCCGCTGGCACGAGATCCGGCGAGTGGACCAGACGGGATGGATCGCGCCGCTGGTGGCCTATCTCACCGTTGCGGGGAAGAAGCGGATCCGGCTGATCTATCCGGGCGAGACGGTGCACTCGAACCGGCTGCTGCGGCTGATTCAGCAGCAGTCGACGCAGGCGCTGATCAACGGGGTTCCGCACCGTCAGATTTTCGGCGAAACGTCCGGCTCTCCGGCGGTGCAGCCGGCGGCGCAGCGGCCGAGGCTGCTGCGCGAGGAGGACGAGGCGGAAGTGGAGCGGCTGTATCACAAGCTGCGGACGGCGGGGCGGCTGGATCCGGAGAAGTAGTTCTTTCCACCCGATGGCTTCCACGACCCACGCGCGGAGAGGCGCGCTGCTGCTGCCTCTGGCGTGCGCGGTGCTGGCGGTGGTGCTGGCGTGGCTGCTGTGGGAGCCGGCGTTGCGGCAGGCGGGGCTGTTTCTGGACGCCGGGACGCCGCCGCAACGGGCGGACGCGATTCTGGTGCTGGCGGGCGGCTGGACGGGGGAGCGGATTCTGAAGGCGGGAGAGCTGGTGCGGGCGGGGTTCGCTCCGAAGGTTTATGTCAGCGGGCCGAAAGTCATCTACGGCCGGCACGAGTGCGAGCTGGCGATTCCGTTTGCAGTGGAGCATGGATACCCGTCGTCGTGGTTCGAGTGCCTGCCGAACAGCTCTCTGTCGACCCGGGACGAGGCAACGATGCTGATCCCGGAGCTGCGGCTGCGCGGGGTGAGGACGCTGCTGGTTGTGAGCGTGCGGACGCATCTGCGGCGGGCGCGGTGGATTTTCGAAAAGCAGCGTCCGGCGGAGATGCGGATTTATTACACGGGCGCCGATTCACCGTGGTTCAGGCTGGAAGAATGGTACCGTCACCGCGAGGGGTGGAAGGCGGTGGTGATGGAGTGGGTGAAGGTGATTTCTCTCCTGGTGGACCGCTGAGATGAAAGAGGCGTTTCTGTTCTGCCGGCCGTATCTGGCGCGCTACCGCGGCAAGATCGCCGCGGGCGTGGCCGCGCTGGTGGCCAAGGATCTGGCCGGGGCGGGCGTGCCGCTGCTGATCAAGTGGGCGATCGACTCGCTGACAGCCGGGGCGGCGCTGAGCCGCGTGGCGTGGCTGGCGGCGGCGGTGGTGGGGCTGTCGCTGACGAAGGGCGTATTCATGTACTGGATGCGCGTCATCCTGGTAGGCGTCAGCCGCGACGTGGAATACGACCTGCGCAACGATCTGTTCGCGCATCTGGTGAAGCTGGACTCGGGGTTTTTCTCGCGCTACCGGACGGGCGACGTGATGGCGCGGGCGACGAACGATCTGAACGCGGTGCGGATGATGCTGGGTCCCGCGGTGATGTACCTGGCCGAGACGTCGCTGACGCTGGTGCTGGCGCTGGGCGTGATGCTGGCGGTGGACTGGCGGCTGACACTGTGGGCGCTGGCGCCGGCGCCGCTGGTGAGCCTGGCGGTGGTGTTTTTCGGCCGGAGGATTCACGACCGGTTCGAGGCGATCCAGAAGCTGTATTCCGACATCAGCAGCCGCGTGCAGGAGTCGCTGGCGGGCATCCGCGTGGTGCGCGCCTACGTGCAGGAAGAGGCGGAGATGCAGCGGTTCCAGGAGCTGAACCGGAGCTTCATCGGCGAAAACCTGCGGCTGGCGCGGCTGTCGGGGCTGTTCCTTCCGCTGCTGCATTTCTTCATCGGGCTGACGTTTCTGCTGGTGCTGTGGGTGGGCGGACTGAGGCTGCTGGAGGGGCGGATCACGCTGGGCAGCTTCGTGATGTTCAACACTTACATGGGGATGCTCGTGTGGCCGATGATCGCTTTCGGGTGGGTGGTGAACCTGGTGCAGCGCGGCAGGGCTTCGCTGGGACGGATCCGGGAAATGCTGGCCGAGCAGCCGCGCATTGCCGCGCCGCCCGCGCCAAGGACGCTGCCGGAGGGTGCGGCGCCGCTCGAATTTGAAAACGTGTCGGTCGAGTTCGACGGGCGGACGGTGCTGGATGATGTTTCCCTGAGCATTCCGGCGGGAGCGACCGTTGCGATTGTCGGACGGACGGGCAGCGGCAAGAGCATGCTGGTGCACCTGATTCCGCGGCTGATCGATCCGAGCGCGGGGGCGGTGAAGCTGGGCGGCTCTGATCTGCGCGAATACGACCCCTGCGAGCTGCGGCGGCGCATCGCGTTTGTGCCGCAGGAGACGTTCCTGTTCAGCGCCACGCTGGCGGATAACATCGCCCTGGGCGCACCGGAGGCTTCGCGCGAGGCGATTCTGCGAGCGGCGCACATGGCAGGGCTGGAGCAGGATCTTGAGTCGTTCCCGCAGGGGCTTGATACGGAAGTGGGCGAGCGGGGGCTGACGCTTTCGGGCGGGCAGAAGCAGAGGGTGGCGATTGCGCGGGCGCTGCTGCGGGATCCGCAGATTCTGATCCTCGACGACGCGCTGTCGGCGGTGGACACGCTGACGGAGGACCGGATTCTGGCGAGCCTGCGGCAGTTCATGCGCGGGCGGACGACGATCCTGATCTCGCACCGCGTGTCGACGGTGCGGGAGGCGAACTGCATTTACGTGCTCGATGAGGGGCGCGTTGTCGAGCAGGGCAGCCACGAGGAGCTGCTGGCGCTCGACGGCTATTACGCCGATCTGTACCAGAAGCAGCTGCTGGAAGAGGAGCTGGAGTCGATCTGAGCGGTTTGCGCCGCACCGGTACGGCGAATTGCCTATCATGGGCACAGAGCCGCGCCGGGGGCGCGGGGAGGATGCCATGCTGATTGTTCACGTGCATGTTTCGGTGAAGCCGGAGTGCGTCGAGGCGTTCAGGGAAGCCACGGTGGAGAACGCGCGGGCGAGCGTCGAGGAGCCGGGCATCGCGCGGTTCGACGTGATCCAGCAGATGGACGACCCGACGAAGTTCATTCTGGTGGAAGTGTACCGGTCGCCCGAGGCGGCGGCGGCGCACAAGGAGACGGCGCACTACGCGAAGTGGCGGGACACGGTGGCGGAGATGATGGCGCAGCCGCGGGCGAGCGTGAAGTTTTCGAACGTGTTTCCCGCCGACGAAGGCTGGTGAGCCGATGACGTGGGAATTTTCGACCGCCGGGCGCATCGTCTTCGGCGCGGGCACGGCGAGCCAGATCGCGGCGGCGGCGCGCGCGATGGGCAAGCGGGCGCTGCTCGTGACGGGCCGCAAGCCGCGGCAGGCGGCGCGGATCGTCGCCGATCTGCACGGAGCGGGCGTCGGGTGCACGCCGTTCGCCACTGAGGGCGAGCCCACGCTGGACACGGTGCGCGCGGGGGTGGAGACGGCGCGGCGCGAAGGCTGCGACCTGGTGATCGCCTGCGGCGGGGGCAGCGCGATCGACGCGGGAAAAGCCATCGCGGCGATGCTCGCCAACCCGGGCGACGTGCTCGATTATCTGGAGGTGATCGGCCGGGGGCAGCCGCTGCAGGCGCCGCCCGTGCCGTTCATCGCCGTGCCCACGACGGCGGGCGCGGGCAGCGAGGCGACGCGGAATGCCGTGCTGCAGTCGCCCGAGCATGGGGTGAAGGCGAGCCTGCGGAGTCCGCTGATGCTGCCGCGGCTGGCGGTGATCGATCCGGAGCTGACCCTGAGCGTGCCGCCGGATGTCACGGCGGCGACGGGGCTCGACGCGCTTTCGCAACTGCTCGAGCCGTTCGTCAGCGCACGCGCCAATGCAATGACGGACATGCTGTGCCGTGAAGGGCTGCGGCGCGCCGGGCGCGCGCTGCGGCGGGCGTGTCAGAACGGCAATGATCCGGAAGCGCGGGCGGAGATGTGCTTCGCCAGCCTGCTGAGCGGCATGGCTCTGGCCAACGCGGGGCTGGGCGCGGTGCACGGGTTCGCGGCGCCGATCGGCGGAGCCTTCCCTGCCCCGCACGGAGCGGTGTGCGCCGCGCTGCTGGCGCCGGTGACCCGCGCGAATCTGCGCGCCCTGCGCGAGCGCGAGCCGGATCATCCTGCTCTGGCGAAATACGACGAAGCCGCGCGGCTGCTGGATCCGCAGGCCGGCGGGGGCGAGGATCTGGTCCGGTGGCTCGAACAGATCCGGGGCGATCTGGGAATTCCCCGGCTGTCGGCGTATGGCATCCGGGAGGCGGACATCCCCGGACTCTGCGAGAAGGCGCAGCGCGCCAGCAGCATGAAGGGCAATCCCGTTCAGTTGACGCGAGTGGAACTGGGCGAGATTCTGCAGGCCGCGCTGTAGGCTGGGGGAGGGCGGGAGGCAGTCCAGGCGACACTCACGGAGGGTGGGGTTTGCTCCTGAACCAATCTGTATAATCTTGCTAGGGATTATGTAGTTAGTTTACGCTGAACCCATGGATCTTTCCGGCGGCAGTTCGCTGAGCCATCTGCGTTGGCTGGAGGCGGAAGCGATTCACATTCTGCGGGAAGGGGCGGCGCAGTTTGCGCGCCCGGTGCTGCTGTACTCGATCGGGAAGGACTCGTCGGTGCTGCTGCACCTGGCGCGGAAGGCGTTCTTCCCCGCCCCGATTCCGTTCCCGCTGCTGCACATCGATACGACGTACGAGTATCCGGAGATTCTGGAGTTCCGGGACTGGTTCGTGAAGCAGATCGGGGCGCGGCTGGTGGTGTATTCGAACGGGGAGGCGGTGAGGCAGGGGGCGAACCCCTACGATCTGGGCACGGCGCGGTGCTGCCAACTGCTGCGGACGCAGGCGCTGGTGCAGGCGCTCAAAGAGGGGGGCTACGACGCGGCGTTCGGCGGGGCGCGGCGGGACGAGGAGCGTTCGCGCGCCAAGGAGCGGGTGTTTTCGTTCCGGGACCGGAACGGGCACTGGGATCCGAAGACGCAGCGCCCGGAGCTGTGGTCGATCTACAACGGGCGGGTGGATCCGGGCGAAAGCATGCGGATTTTTCCGCTGTCGAACTGGACGGAAAACGACGTCTGGCGCTATATCGAGCTGGAAAATATCCCCGTGGTGCCGCTATATTTCGCCAAACCGCGCGAAGTGGTGATCCGGAACGGGACGCTGATTCTGGTGGAATCCGGGGTGAAACTGCTGCCGGGAGAGAAAACGGAGCGGGTGATGTGCCGGCTGCGGACGCTGGGCTGCACGCCGTGCAGCGGGGCAATCCGGTCCGAGGCGGACACGGTGGGAAAAATCATCGCGGAATTGCGGGAATTCCGCCGCTCGGAGAGGGAAAACCGGGTGATTGATCACGATCAGGACGGCTCGATGGAATTGAAAAAACGGGAGGGGTATTTCTGATGGCCGCCACAGCCGATGTCAGCTCGCGTCCGGTTCCACTGACGCAATTTCTGAAGAAGCCCGGGGAGCGCTCGCTGCTGCGCGTCTCGACGGCGGGCAGCGTGGACGACGGCAAGTCGACGCTGATCGGGCGGCTGCTGCACGATACGAGGAGCGTCTACGAGGACCAGCTGGAGGCGGTGCGCAAGAGCCCGGTGAACCGCGCCGGGGGCGCGATCGATCTGTCGCTGCTGACCGACGGGCTGCGGGCGGAGCGCGAGCAGGGGATCACGATCGACGTGGCGTACCGGTATTTTTCGACGCCGCGGCGCACGTTTATTCTCGCCGACACGCCAGGTCACGAACAGTACACGCCGAACATGGCCACGGGCGCTTCGACGGCGGACGTTGCCGTAATTCTGGTGGACGCGCGCAAGGGGCTGCTGGCGCAGTCGCGGCGGCATGCGTTCATCGCGGCGCTGCTGGGCGTGCGCGATCTGGTGGTGGCGGTGAACAAGATGGATCTCGTCGGCTACAGCCGGGAGGTGTTCGAGGGAATCGCCGCGGACTTCCGGGCGCTGGAGCCGCGGATGCGGGGGGCGCGGATGCGGTTCATTCCGGTGAGCGCGCTGGAGGGGGACAACGTGGTGGAGCGGTCGGCGCGGATGCCATGGTACGACGGGCCGGCGCTGCTCGAGCTGCTGGAGAGCCTCGAGCCGGAGGCGGAGGCTGCGGCGGGGCCGTTCCGGTTTCCGGTCCAGTATGTCGTGCGTCCGCACGATGGTTTCCGGGGTTTTGCGGGGCGGATCGTGTCGGGCCGCGTGCGCCCGGGCGATGCGGTGATGGAGCTGCCTTCAGGGAGGCGGACAAGGGTGGCGCGGATCGTGACGTTCGACGGGGATCTGGAGGAGGCGGTGGCGCCGATGTCGGTGACGGTGGTGCTGGAGGACGAGATCGACGTTTCGCGGGGCTCGATGCTGGCGGCGGCCGCTGCGCCGCCGCATTTCAGCCGCCGCATGGAAGCGCACACGGTGTGGATGAGCACGGAGCTGCTGGATCCGGGCAGGACGTATCTGCTGCGGCACGGGCCGCACGAGGTGCAGGCGCGGCCCCTGCAGGTGCTGCACGCGGTGGACATCACGACGCTGGATGCGCGGCCGGCGGCGGCGCTGGGCTGGAGCGAAATCGGCCTGGTGCTGTGGGAGACGGCGCGGCCGCTGGCGTTTGATCTTTACAGCGAGGTTCGCGGGAACGGCGGATTTATCGTGATCGACCCGCACACGAACCGCACGATCGCCGCAGGCATGATCGAGTCGGCGGCCGAAGACCCGTATGCGGCGCGGCGGGCGGCGCCGCAGCCGTTCCGCGCCGCGCGGCTGACGCCGGCGGAGCGGGCGGCGCGCAGCGGTCACACGGGGGCGCTGATTCTGGCCGATGTGCACTCGGCGGCGGCGCAGGCGCTGGAGCGGAAGCTCTTCGAGCACGGCGCTGATGCCGTGCTGCTGGATGCGCCGGTGGCGCCGCTGGAGCCGTTGCTGCGCTGCGGGCTGCTGCTCATTGCGCCGCGGGAAAGCGTCTGCCACGGGTTTCCGGTGTTCGCACTGCCTCCGCAGGAGCAGGCAGGCGAGGCTGAAGCCGCCGTGGAGGCCATGCTGCGCGAGCTTCAGCAGAAGGGCGTCCTGGCCGACCGCGATCAATTCCACTCCGGGGAGGGTATCTGACGATGCAGGAGACGAAGCCGCTGTCGGGAGCGGAAAAAGTGAAAGCTGCGAGCCGCCATCTGCGCGGAACGGTGGCGGAAGAGCTGGCTGCGGACACGGATCAGTTCAGCAGAGAATCCGTGCTGGTGCTGAAGTTTCACGGCATCTACCAACAGCACGACCGCGACGTGCGGAAGGCGGAGGCGAAGAAAGTCCATTCGTGCATGGTGCGGGTGAGCGTGCCGGGGGGCAGGATGGAGGCGGAGCAGTTTCTGGCGCTGCGGCGGCTGGCGCGCACCGCAGGCGACGGCACGCTGCGGCTGACGTCGCGCGGCGGAGTTCAGTATCACTACGTGGGCAAGCGCGACCTGCGCGACCTGATCCGGGCGATCCGCGGGGCTGATCTGAGCACGCTGGCGGCGTGCGGCGACGTGGTGCGCAATGTGGTGTGCACGCCGGCGCCGTTCGATTCGCCGGAAGCGCGGAGCCTGGATCACTGGGTGCGGCTGACAGACCGTTCGCTGAAACCGAAGACACGCGCGTATGCCGAAATCTGGCTGGACGGGGAGCGCGCGGCGTCTCTGGTCGAGGAGGAGAGCGAACCGCTGTACGGCGAGACGTATCTGCCGCGGAAATTCAAGATCGCCTTCACGCGCGAGGGCGACAACACGGTGGACATTTACTCGGAAGACCTGGGTTTCGTGGCGCACTTCGAGGGCGGCGAGGTAGCGGGCTTCACATTTCTGGCCGGCGGCGGAATGGGGCAGACCAATGGCGACCGCAACACGTATCCGCGGGCGGCCGAATCGATCGGATTCGTCCGCGCCGAGCGGTGCGTGGACGTGGCGCGGGCGGTGGTGACGATTCATCGCGACTTCGGCGACCGGACAAACCGGCGGCATGCGCGGCTGAAATATGTGCTGGCGGAGCGTGGCGTGGAGTGGTTCCGCGAAGAACTGGCCAAGCGGCTGGGCTTCCGGTTCGACGCGCCGCGGCCGCTTGTCTGGCAGCGGCATGAAGACTGGCTGGGCTGGCACAGGCAGGACGAGAGGCGGTGGTTTTTCGGGCTGCGCGTCGTGAGCGGGCGGCTGGCGGGAGCGATTCTCGACGGGGTGACGGAAGCGGTGGAGACGCTGCGGCCGCAGCTGCGGATCACGCCGCAGCAGAACCTGCTGTTCACGGGGCTCAGGGAGGAGGCGCGGCCCGTGCTGGAGGAGATCCTGCGGCGGTACGGCATCCGGTTGCCGCATGAGATGCCGCCGGTGCTGCGCCACTCGATGGCGTGCCCGGCGCTGCCGACCTGCGGGCTGGCGCTGACCGACAGCGAGCGCGTGCTGCCGGACGTGGCGGCGGCGGTGCAGCAGGAGGCGGCAGCGGCGGGCGTGGGCGAAGAGAGGATCCATCTGCGGATGACGGGCTGCCCGAACGGTTGCGCGCGGCCCTACACGGCGGAGATCGGGATTGTGGGGCAGAGCCCGAGGCTCTACAGCATTTATCTGGGCGGCTCGCCGCTGGCGACGCGGCTGGCGGAACTGTACTCGCACAACGTGCCTCTGGAAAAGATCGGCGAGACGCTGCGGCCGCTGCTGGCGGCGTGGGCGGCGGAGCGGACCGGAGGCGAGGCGTTCGGCGATTACTGCCGCCGCATCGGGATGGACGCGCTGCGGGAACGGTTTCTGGAGGCGGGACGATGAGCGCGCTGTTTCCTGTCGTGCTGGACCTGAGCGGCTGGCCGTGCGCCGTGCTGGGCGGCGGCCCGATG
Source organism: Bryobacteraceae bacterium (assembly GCA_026002875.1). Taxonomy (NCBI): domain Bacteria; kingdom Pseudomonadati; phylum Acidobacteriota; class Terriglobia; order Bryobacterales; family Bryobacteraceae; species Bryobacteraceae bacterium. Next base: position 1,223,993 of record BPGE01000001.1, on the reverse strand, counting down.
GCGGAGGAGAAGGTCCGCTGCCTGCTGGCGTCGGGCGCGCGGGTGACGGTGATCGCGGAGAACCTGGTTGCTCCGCTCGAGGAGCTGGCGGCGCTGGGCAGGATCGAGTGGCGCGCGCAGGCGCCGCGGCTCGAGGATCTGGCCGGGTTCCGGCTGGCGATCAGCGCGCTGGGGGATGGCGAGGCGAACGCGGCCTTTGCGCAGGAGGCAGAGCGGCTGCGGATTCTGTTCAACGCCGCCGACGATCCGGCGCACTGCCGGTTCCTGCTGCCGTCGGTGCACCGGCAGGGAGACCTGATGATCGCCGTTTCCACGAGCGGCCGGTGCCCGGCTCTGGCGGTGCGGCTGCGGGAGAAATTCGAGCGGGAATTCGGGCCGCATTATGCGGAATTTCTGGAGCTGTGCGGCCATTTCCGGGAAAAAATCCCAGCCGCGATCCGTGATTTCGGGGCGCGGCGGCGGCTGTGGTACCGGCTGGCGGACTCGCCTGCGCTGAGTCTGCTGCGCGAGGGCCGGAAGGAGGAAGCGCGCGCCGTCATGGATGCGCTGCTGGCAGGAGCCACTGAGGAGGAGGCCGCATGAACGTGCTGGACGAGGCGAGATCGGTTCTGTCTTCCGCTCTGGAGCGGCATGGAGGCGCGGCGTGCCTGACGTGCAGCTTCCAGGCCGAAGACATGGCGGTGCTGCACATGGCGCGGGAATTTGCGCCGGATTTGCCCGTGCTTTTTCTGGAAACGGGCTATCACTTCCCGGAAACACTGGCTTACCGGGACGAAATGGCGGAGCGTTGGGGCCTGCGGCTGGTGAATCTCGAGGCGCGCCTTTCCAGGGAAGAGCACGAGGCGCACTTCGGAATTCTGCACAAAACGAATCCCTCGGAGTGCTGCCGGCTGCGCAAGGTGGAGCCGCTGCTCGCGGGGCTGGAGCCTTACGATCTGTGGATCACCGGGCTGCGGCGCGAGCAATCTCCCACGCGGCGGCATTTGCAGATGGAGGAGAAGCACACGCTGCCGTCGGGCCGGGAGATCGTGAAGCTGAATCCGCTGGCGGCGTGGACGTGGCGGGACGTGATGGCCTACTGCGCGGCCAACGAGATTCCGCTGCTGCCGCTGTATGGGCAGGGCTACACAAGCATCGGGTGCGCGCCGTGCACGGCGAAGCCCGCGGATCCGTCGAATCCGCGGTCAGGGCGGTGGGGCGGCGTGAAGCTCGAGTGCGGCATCCACACGTTCGACCGGGAGGGCGGGTCATGATGGCGCTGGCGGGATTCCTGGTGGCGCTGGCGGTGGGTCTGACGGGCGTCGGCGGCGGCGTGCTGATGACGCCGGTCCTGATTCTCGGCTTTGGCATGAACCCGGCGGCGGCAGTGGGCACGGCGCTGCTTTTCGTGACGGTGGTGAAGCTGCTGGCGGCGCCGGTGTACGTGCTGCGGCGTCAGGTGGATTACGGTGCGGCTGGATTGTTGATGCTGGGAGGATTGCCGGGAGCGGCAGCCGGCGTGGCCGTGCATCGATGGTTCGCGCACGCCAATCTGCGCAGCGCGGTGCTGGCGCTGGTGGGACTGACGATCGTGGCTCTGGCGCTGATTCAGATGTGCCGGTGGGTGCGCGGCCGCAGCGTGACGGAGAGTAGCGGACGGCGCAGCTGGCTGGGGTGGATCGGGCTGGCGATCGGGGTGGAGGTGGGCTTCTCGTCGGCGGGCGCAGGCGCGCTGGGCAATCTGGCGCTGATGAACTGCACGCGGTCGGCGCCGGCGGTGGTCGTGGGGACGGACCTGCTGTTCGGGCTGGCGCTGGCGGCGGCGGCGGGATCGCTGCATTTCAGCGCGGGTCATGTGGATGGCGAGGCGCTGCGGCAGTTGTGGCTGGGCGGAATTCCCGGGGCGCTCGCGGGAGCCTGGATGGCGACGTTCCTGCCGGCGCGGCCGTTCCGCGCGGCGCTGACGCTGCTGATGCTCGGGCTGGGATCGCGGCTGCTGTGGGAAGGCGTGAGGAGTCTGGCGCGATGAAGCAGGGCTCGACAGTGTATCTGGTGGGCGCAGGACCGGGGCGGGCGGATCTGCTGACGCTGCGCGCGGCGCAGGTGCTGGCAGTGGCGGATGTGGTGCTGTACGACCGGCTGGTTTCGGCCGAGGTGCTGGCGATGGCGCGGCCCGGGGCGCTGCTGGTGGACGCAGGCAAAGAGCACGGGCGGCAGGAGGAGACGCAGCAGAGGATTCTGGAGCAGCTTGATTTCTACGCAAGACGCTACAGGCACGTGGTGCGGCTGAAAGGCGGGGACCCGTGCGTGTTCGGGCGGGGCGCAGAAGAGTGGCAGTGGCTGCGCGGGCGCGGCTGGGAGGTGGAGCTGGTGCCAGGCGTGACTTCGGCGCTGGCGGCACCGGCGCTGGCCGGCATTCCGCCGACGTTCCGCGGCGTGGCGCGGAGTTTTGCCGTGGTGACGGGCCATGCCTGCGGCGAGCAGGAACCGGACTGGAAAGCACTGGCAGCCGTGGACACGCTGATCATCCTGATGGGCGTGGCGCGGCGGGCACAGATTGCGCGGGCGCTGATTTCGGCGGGGCGGAGGCCATGCGAGCCCGTGGGATTTGTAGAGAACGCCACGCTGGCGAGCGAGCGGGTGATTGTCACGGACCTGGGCGCGGTGGCTCAGGAGCGCGTGCAGGTGGAGAACCCGGCCGTGATGGTGGTGGGCGAGGTCGTGCGGCTGCGGGAGCGGCTCGCGCTTGCAGTGGCGCAGGCGGCGGAGCTCGCTGCGGCGCGGGCTGGCTGGCCAGCGCCGCAGTTTGAAGAACGCGGTTCAAGCGTGGTATAGTCGAAGTTTCCATGACGCAGGTTCGGAACCGCTTCTTCAGCGTCCGCCATCATCATCACGGGATGGGCGGGCGGAGCCTGTTCTGAGCCGCGTGCAGGAACAAGTTTGCAACGCCCGCCGGCAAACCGGCGGGCTTTTCGTTTCTCGGGAGCATTCGACTCATGGAACTGGACTTTGACAAGTCTGGCGGGCTGGTGCCCGCCATCGTACAGGACTGGCGCGACGGGCGCGTGCTGATGGTGGGCTTCATGAACCGCGAGGCGTTCGAGAAGACGGTGGAGACCGGGTTCGTGACGTTCTTCAGCCGCTCGCGCAACAAGCTGTGGATGAAGGGCGAGACGAGCGGGCACCGGCTGGTGGTGAAAGCCATGCAGACCGATTGCGACCAGGACGCCGTCCTGCTGCAAGTGGAGGCGCTGGGACCGGGGGTCTGCCACAACGGCTACCGGTCGTGCTTTTACCGCACTTGGGACAACGGCGGCTGGCGCGTGACCGAGCCGCAGACGTACGACCCTGGAAAGGTGTACTGAGATGAAGCTGAAACTGGGCATTCCGAAGGGCTCTCTGGAAAACGCGACGATCGACCTGTTCCGCCGGGCGGGCTTCCAGATCACGACGTCGTCGCGGTCGTATTTCCCGGCGATCGACGATCCGGAGATCGAGTGCATGATGATCCGCGCGCAGGAGATGGCGCGGTATGTCGAGGACGGCGTGCTGGACGCGGGACTGACGGGCCGCGACTGGGTGCTGGAGAACGAGGCCGATGTGGTGACGGTGGCGGACCTCATCTACGCCAAGCAAAGCTTCGGGAAGGTGCGCTGGGTGCTGGCGGTGCCGGAGTCGTCGCCGGTGCAGAGCGTGAAGGATCTCGAAGGGAAAATCATCGCCACGGAGCTGGTGGGCGCGACGAAGCGCTATCTGGCGCAGCACGGAGTGAAGGCGAAGGTCGAGTTCTCGTGGGGCGCAACGGAAGTCAAGCCGCCCTACCTGGCCGATGCGATCGTCGAGGTGACCGAGACAGGCTCTTCGCTGCGGGCCAACAAGCTGCGGATTGTGGAAGTGATCATGGAGTCGAACACGCAGCTGGTGGCCAACCGGCAGGCGTGGGAAGATCCCTGGAAGCGGCGCAAGCTGGAAGACATCCGGCTGCTGCTGGAAGGCGCCATCAGCGCCCTGGGCAAGGTGGGGCTGATGCTGAACGTGCACCGCGACAATCTGCAGCAGGTGCTGTCGGTGCTGCCGGCGCTGAAGAACCCGACGGTGAGCCCGCTGAGCGACGGCGAGTGGCTGGCGGTGAACACGATTCTCGATGAATCCACCGTGCGCACGATCATCCCGCGGCTGAAGGAAGCGGGCGCGCAGGGCATTGTCGAGTATCCGCTGAACAAGATCGTGATGTAGCCATGGTGCGCATACTGACATCCAGAGAAGCCGGGCGGCTGCTGAAGCGCCGCGCAGCGCGGCTCGATGAAGCCGAAGCGGTGGTGAAGCCGATTCTCGAAGACGTGCAGCGGCGCGGCGACCCGGCGGTGCTCGAATACGCAAAGCGGTTCGACGGATTCGACGGCCGCTCCGTGCGGGTGTCCGGGCGCGAGCTGGAGGCCGCTGCCCGCGGGCTTGCGCGTGAATTCCGGCAGGCGCTGCGCGTCAGCGAAAAGAACGTGGCCGCGTTCGCGCGCATGCAGTTGCCGCAGCCGCGCAGGATCGCGCCGGCGCCGGGACTGAAGCTGAGCCAGATTGTGCGGCCGCTGGATGCTGCGGCGGCCTACATTCCTTCGGGCCGCTATCCGCTGCCGTCAACGGTGGTGATGACCGTGGTTCCGGCGAGGGTGGCGGGCGTCGAGACGATTCTCGTGTGCACGCCGAAGCCGGCGCCGGAGATTCTGGGCGCGGCCCATCTGCTGGGGGCGACGCACGTATTCCAGATGGGCGGAGCGCACGCGATTGCGGCATTCGCGTACGGGACGAAAACCGTGCCGCGCGCGGACCGCATCGTGGGACCCGGCAACATCTATGTGGCCGCAGCCAAGAAGCTGCTGGCCGGAGAAGTCGGCATCGATTTTGTTGCCGGGCCGAGCGAGATCCTGCTGATCGCCGAGGACGGCGATCCGCGCGCCATCGCGGCCGACATGCTGGCGCAGGCGGAGCACGACGATGACGCGTCCGCGATTCTCCTGACGCCGTCGCGCCGGCTGGCCGAAGCCGTGGCGAAGGAGGTGGCATCGCAGCTGGAGACGCTGCCCACGGCGGCCACGGCGCGGACGGCGCTGAAGCGCAACTCGGCGATTCTCGTGGTGTCGAGCCTCGAGGAAGCAGTCGAACTGTCGAACCGTTTCGCGCCCGAGCATCTGTCGATTCCCGATGCTTCGCTGCTGAAGAAGGTGCGGCACGCGGGCAGCGTGTTTGTGGGTCCGTGGAGCCCCGAGGCGGCGGGCGACTATGCTTCGGGACCGAACCACGTGCTGCCGACGTCCGGCGCGGCGCGGCTGCGCGGCGGGCTGTCGGCGGCGGATTTCGTGAAGGTGATTTCGGTGCAGGAGCTGAGCGGGCAGGCGCTGCGCCGGCTGGCGCCGTCCATCACGGCGCTTGCGCGCGCCGAAGGGCTGGAGGCGCACGCGCGGAGCGTGGAGGTGCGGTTCGAGAAGAAAGGCGGCAGGCAATGCTGACGCCGCGCAAAGCGATTCTCGACATGGCGCCTTACTCGCCGCCGAGTTCGGGGCGCGAGGGCAAGCTGCGGCTGGACTTCAACGAAAACACGCTGGGTTGCTCGCCGCGCGTGCTTGCGGCGCTGATTGAGAAGCTCAGCCAGGAGCAGCTTTCGATCTATCCGGAGTATGAAGCCACGCGGCGCGCGCTGAGCGAGTTCTTCCAGGTGCCGGAAACGCAGTTCGCTTTCACGAACGGCACCGATGAAGCGATCCAGGTGCTGGTGCATACTTACGTGGGCGAAGGCGACGAGGTGCTGGTGCTGCACCCGTCCTACGCGATGTACCGTTTCTATGCGGAAGTGGCGGGGGCGCGCGTGCGGGAGATTCCTTACCGCGCGGGCGATCTGGCGTTTCCCGTGGAGGAGCTGATCGATGCGGTCACGCCGGCGACGCGCGCGGTGCTGATTTCGAACCCGAACAATCCGACGGGCACTGCCATCGGCGTCGGCGAGGTTGTGCGGATTCTGGAAGCAGCGCCCGGCGCTGCCGTGCTGATCGATGAAGCGTATTACGATTTCTACGGGGTGACGGCGCTGGGGCTGATCGGGCAATATGCAAACCTGTTCGTCAGCCGGACGTTTTCCAAAGCGCACGGACTGGCGGCGCTGCGCGCGGGCGTGCTGTTTTCGCGGGCGGAGAACGTGGCGTATCTGCGGAAGTCGCAGTCGCCGTATTCGGTGAACGCAGTGGCGGCCATCGCGGTGCGGGCGGCGGTGGAGGACCGCGAGTATCTGGCGAACTATGTGAAGCAGGCACTGGAGGCGAGAGAGTTGCTGTACCAGGGGTTCGAGCGGCGCGGCATCCGCTACTGGCGCTCGCAGGGGAATTTCGTGCTGTTCGAGGCGGGACCGCGTTCGATCGAGATCCGCGATGCGCTGCGGGCGCGCGGCGTGCTGGTGCGCGACCGCTCGTACGAGCTGGCGGGCACGGTGCGAGTCACCGCCGGAACGCCGCAGCAGGCAGAGCGGTTCTTCGCGGCGCTGGACGAGGTGTGGCGATGAGCCGGCCGGTGATCGTGTTCGACATGGACGGGGTGCTGGTGGACGTGACGGCCAGCTACCGGGCGGCGATCATCGAGACGATCCGCCACTTCACGGGCGTGACGGTGACGGCGGAGTCCGTGCAGGAGTGGAAGAACCGCGGCGGGTACAACAATGACTGGGTGCTGTGCCATCACTACTGCCGCGAGCTGGGCGTGGATCTGAAGTACGAAACGGTGGTCGATTACTTCAACGAGATTTTCTTCGGCCGGAACAACGACGGACTGATCGCGCGCGAGTGGTGGGTTCCGCAGGACGGGCTGCTGGAGAGGCTGGCCGCGCGCTACCGGCTGGCGATTTTCACCGGGCGCAACCGGCGGGAGCTGGAGGCGACGCTGAACCGTTTTGTGCGCGGACCGCTGTTCGAGGTGACCATCACGACGGACGACATCGACAACGGCAAGCCGGCGCCGGACGGGCTGTACGAAATCGCGCGGCGCACGGGCGCGGAAATCGCCGCGTTTCTGGGCGACACCGTCGACGATGCGGGCAGCGCCCGCGCCGCGGGGGTGCCGTTTATCGGCGTCGCTGCCGCGGGCGCGCCGATGCGGGAGCGGCTGGTGGAAGCGCTGCGCGGAGCGGGCGCGGCGGCGGTGATCGAAAACGTCAATGAACTGGAAGGAGTGCTTCCGCGGTGAGAACGGCATCGATCGAGCGGATCACGCGCGAGACGCAGATCCGCGGCTCGCTGAAGATCGAGGGGCGCGGGCGTTACGACGTGCGCACGGGCGTGCGGTTTCTGGACCACATGCTGGAGCTGTTCGCCAAGCACGGCGGGTTCGACCTCACGCTTCATGCTGAGGGGGATCTGGACGTCGATCAGCATCACACGGTGGAAGACGCGGGCATCGTGCTCGGACAACTGTTCGGCAAGGCGCTGGGCGACCGCAAGGGCATCAACCGCGCGGGCTACTTTGTGCTGCCGATGGACGAGACGCTGGCCGTGGTGGCGGTGGATCTGGGCGGGCGGCCGTATCTCGTGTACGAGGACAAGGTGCGGACGCGGCTGGTGGGCGATCTGCAGGCGGAGCTGCTCGAGGACTTCTTCCACGGCTTCACGGTGCACGCCGGGGCGAACCTGCATGCGAAGGTGCTGTACGGGCGCTCGAACCATCACAAGGTGGAAGCCGTGTTCAAGTGTTTTGCGCGCGCCATGCGGTATGCGTGCTCGAAGGACGCACGGCTGAAGGATCAGCTGCCGAGCACGAAGGGGCTGCTATGATCACCGTCGTCAATTACGGCGCGGGGAATCTGCGCTCGGTGACCAACACGCTGGAGGCGCTGGGGGCGCAGTACGAGGTGACGCAGGACGCCGCGGCTGTGGAAGCAGCGCGGGCGGTGATCCTGCCGGGCGTGGGGCATTTCGGGCAGATGATGGAGGCGCTGGACCGGCTGCGCCTGAGGGAAGCTCTGACTGCAAAGGCGCGCTCAGGCGCGCCGCTGCTGGGCATCTGCCTGGGCCTGCAGGCGATGTTCGAGGCAAGCGAAGAAGCTCCG